>CAYWRG010000031.1:47871-51441 GCA_964460715.1 uncultured Opitutus sp.
GCGCGCCCGCCCCCGGGCGCCCCCCCCCCCCCCCCCCCCCCGGCCCTGCTCAAGCGTTTCGAAAACCCGGAAACCCTCGCCGATATACGGCGCGAGATGGTCGAGAACCTGAAGCGCCGCGCCGGGCCCGAAAACATCCAGCTCGGCAACTACGCGCCCGACCCGTCCGTCACCGGCAAACGTCTCGGCGCGCTCGCACGCGAGCGCCTGATGGATCCCGTGGATCTGGCGATCGACCTGCTCCGTCGCGGCAGCCCGGGCATCGTGTCGTACAACATGAACGAAACCGACATCAAGGCGTTCATGGTCCAGTCGTGGACGATGGCGTCATCCGATGGCTCGGTGGCGGTGTTCGGCGAAGGCGTACCTCACCCGCGCGCCTACGGACCTTTTGCCCGGCGCATCCAAAAATACGTGCTCGCCGAGAAGACGCTCTCGCTTGAGCAGGCCATCCACGGTGCCACCGCCCTGCCCGCGGCGGTGCTCGGCCTGCCGGATCGCGGCGTGCTCCGCGCCGGCGCGATGGCGGACGTGATCGTCTTTGACCTGGAAAAGGTGCGCGAAACCGGAACCTACGAAAAGCCACACGGCTACGCCGAAGGCATGGTCGAGGTGCTGGTCAACGGCCAATCCGTGATTCGCGGCGGCGAATTCCTCGATGCGCGCCCCGGGCGCGTGCTAAGGAAAAACCACCCGGAGTGACCACCCGCGAATCACACGAATCGACACGAATTCAAACCGGGTAACCACGAAATACACGGAATACACGAAAGGGACCGAGCCCAGATTTCCGGATCTATTTCGTGTGTTCCGTGTATTTCGTGGTGATAAACTCTGCTATTCGTGCCGAATCGTGTGATTCGCGGGCCTAAGTTTGGATCGGCTCAGTCTTTTTTGCAGCCCGCTTTCGAATCCGCAGAATTTGGAGGACGAGCACTGGGCCGAAGATCCAGATGACCTGGGTCGGGAAGATCTTCCGCGCCGCGATCTGGTGATAGGCCGCGAGCGGGGCGATCAGATAGATGAGCCGGTGGAGGTTCTTCCAGCGCTTGCCGCCCAGGAGCTTGATCGCGCGGTCAAAACTCGTGACCGCCAGTGCCAGCAGCAGGGTGAACGCGACCAGGCCGGTCGTGATGAAGGGTTTGGCCACATCGTTGATCAGCGTGCCAAAGCCACCCTCGTAGATGAGGTACATGGTCAGGTGCAGCGCCGCGTAGACGAAAACCGTGACGCCGACCAGGCGCCGGTGGCGATTGAGCGTCTGCGCCAGTTTTGAAGATGGAAAGACAACGCGCAGCGGCGTGAACGTCAGGACGATTGCGAGCAGCACGCAGGCGGTGAAGCCGAGGTGGTGCAGGATGTACTTGCCCGGATCTGCGAGGACGCTCGCGTCCTGCCGCACGATCGGCACCGCCGGCCAGAGCCCCGGCAGGACCAGCAGCGTCACGACAAACGCCTTTGAGCGCAGGAGTCTTTCGAGAAAGGACATCAGGAGAAAAATGGCGTCCGCGAATCACGCGAATCAGCGCGAATCACAGAAGTTGATTACCACAGAAAACACGGAATACACGGAAGGGATTCCGAACCCTGATGCGGTTTCCGTGTGTTCGGTGTATTCCGTGGTTAAATCCGGATCGGATCCGCGGCGATTCGCGTGATTCGCGGGCAACCCTCAGTAATTCCGGCGCAGATCGAGGCCGCCGTACAAAGACGCGACCTGTTTTTCGTAGCCGTTGAACATGAGCGTCTCCTGCTTGCCGGCAAAGAACCCCGTGCCAATCACCCGCTCGGTCGCCTGCGACCAGCGCGGGTGGTCGACCTTCGGGTTCACGTTGGCGTAAAAGCCGTACTCCTGCGGCGCCATCGTCTGCCAAGTGGTCTTCGGCTGACGGGCGACGAAGTCGAACTTGACGATGGATTTGACGCCCTTGAACCCGTACTTCCACGGTACCACGAGACGCAGCGGCGCGCCATTCTGATTCGGGATCGGTCGGCCGTAGATGCCGGTGGCAATGAACGAGAGCTCGTTGTTCGCCTCGTCGAGGCGCAGACCCTCGACGTAGGGCCAGTCGAGATTGTCGGTGCGCTGGCCCGGCACGTTCTTCGGATCGAGGAACGTCGTCATCGCGAGGAACTTCGCCTCCGGCTTGGGATCGGCGAGCGCGACCAGCTTGGAGAGCGCAAACCCGTCCCACGGCACGACCATCGACCAGGCCTCGACGCAACGATGACGGTAGACGCGCTGCTCGATGCCGCCGACGCGCTTGATCAGATCATTGACGTCGAGCTTCAGCGGGTTGCGAACCTGGCCACCGATCTCGACCGTCCACGGCTCGGTCATCCAACCCATGTTGGCGTTCACCTTGGGATCAGCCTTATCGAGGCCGAACTCGTAGAAATTATTGTAGCTTGTGATCAGCTCGTAGGGGGTGACCTTGAGATCGCCTGCGACGTAGGCGGGATTGGCGTTCGACGGGAAGCCGCCGCTCGCGCCGAAGAGCGAATGCCCGCCGAGCATCGCGCCTGCGGTGCCGAGGCTGAGGTGCTTGAGGAAATCACGGCGGTTGCGACGGCGGTAAAGATCCTCGGCGGTGACCGCCGACTCCGGAAGTTCCCAGTCTTTCTTGGAGCGAATGAGCATGACGCGGTGGGGTTGAACGACAGGTGAGCCTGTCATGAGAGCGCAGAAAGGTAAGCCTATTCCATCAGAACGAAGGGCGAGTGAATGACAGTCCGGATCTGGCTTCGGTTCGTTCTCGTTCTCGTCAACTTTCTCGTTCTCGGGATCGGGCTTGGCCATCGCAGCCCTGGAACGGGAGAAAGAGAACGATGATGAGAACGAGAACGATTTTGGCGCCAAACCGACGATCATGACTGCTACGTCCGGGCGATCCGCCCGGATGCCGCCCATCCTTTTCCGTTAACCGTCCATCCCAGTAAGGGTTGATCCGCCGATCCTGGCCGGGCTTTTTAGCGCCCATGCACTCCCTGACCAGCGCCCGCGCCGAGATCCGCCGCAGCTCCGGTGGCGGCTTCGCCTTCCTGATCGCCAACGGCCTCGGCTGGCTCGCCGCGGGTATCATCGGGCTGGTGCTGGGCTCCAAGGCCGGAGCCTGGGCCCTGCTCTTTCAGGGCGGCGTGACACTCCCGCTGGCCTTCGGCCTGGAGCGTGCGCTCGGCTACCCGAAGCTCGCCAAGGACAACCCGCTCCTGCCACTCGTCATCCAGCTCGCCATGACGCAGGTCATCGCCTTACCCGCCGTGATCCTGGTCCTGACCTTGAACCACGCGCTGCTGCCGGTCGCGTTCGCGGCGGTGGTCGGCGGGCATTTCCTCCCCTACGCTTGGTTGCAGTCGACCAAAACCTACATCGCCTTGGCGATCGTGGTCGGCCTGCTGCCGTGGGTTGCCACGATGGTCCTCGGCCGCGGAATCCTGCCGTATGTGCCTCTCGCCGTCGCCTTCGCGATCATTGGAGGGGCGTTCAAGATGCGGTCAGAGGTTCAAGCCGGTTAGCCACGAAAAACAGGTATGCGGTCAATCAAGGGGAAAGTTGGATTGATTTGATTT
>CAYWRG010000032.1:0-10790 GCA_964460715.1 uncultured Opitutus sp.
GTGTGTCACCTATGTCCTGAATATGACCTGTCACCCATGTCCTGAAACCGTACCGCTCGGAGCAGGCGTAATCAATCGCCTTTGCATTCTCCGACCAACTCAGGTTTCAGGTCTCAAGTTTCAGGTTCACCGGATCATCGTCCGCTGCACGACCCACCCGGCGATCGTGCAGGTGGCGACGCCGAAGGCCATCGGGAGAGCCGTCCCATTGTGCAGTGAGCCGACGGCGGCGCCTGAGGCGGCGGCGAGAGCAAACTGCACCGTGCCGAGCAACGCCGACGCGCTGCCCGCCATCGCGCCAAAGGGGGCCATCGCCAGCGCCGCGATGTTCGGAAAGATAAAGCCGCAGCCGGTCATCATGAGAAAGAGCAGACCGATCATCACCGGCAGCCCGCCCCAGCCCGTGACCCCAGCCACCGCCAGCAGCCCGCCCACGATCGCATTCGCCGTGAAGGCCCCCGCGAGCACGGCCCGCGAAGTGTGACGCTTCAGCAACCAGCGGCAGAGCTGGGAGGCTCCGATCAGCCCGCTCGCATTGAAGCCAAATACGATCGCGTATTGCTGCGCCGTCATACCGTGCAGCTCGATGAAGACAAAGGAGGAGGCCGACAGGTAGGCGAACAGGGATCCCAGCGTGAACCCGGCGGCCATCGAGGCGCCGATGAAGCGGCGGTCCGAAAAGAGCCTCGCGTAGTTCTTCAGCGCCAGCCGGATTCCGACCGGCGAGCGCCGCTCCACCGGCAGCGACTCCGGCAGCCAGCGCCACACGGCGAGGCCGGAACCCACGCCGATCGCCGCGAGGATCCAGAAAATTCCGCGCCAGCCCGTCCAATCCAGCAGAAGACCGCCCAGCGTAGGCGCTAGGATCGGCGAGACGCCGAGGATCAACATCAACAAGGCGTACATCCGCGCCGATTCCCTTTCATCGAACAGATCGCGCACCACCGAACGCGGAATGACCATGCTCGCGGAACAGCCCAGCGCCATGAGCAGCCGCCAGGCAAGCAGGGCCGGCATTGACTCCGCCTGCGCACAGCCGAAGGTCGCTACGACAAAGACGCCCATGCCGGCCAGCAGCGGCACCCGCCGCCCCCAACGATCCGCCAGGGGTCCGCAAAAGGCCTGCCCCAGCGCCACCCCCACCATGAAAATCGACAGCGTCTGCTGAACCGTACCGAGGTCGACGGACACATCCCGCGCAATCCACGGCAGCGCCGGCAGGTACATATCGATCGCCAGCGGACCGAGCGTGGTCAGCGCGCCCAGGACGACCACCAGCCGCCGATGAACGGAGGCCGACAGGACAGGTGCGCTTGAGCTCTGGGCAGACAGGGACATGCGAACCGGCGACTCAGCCGGTCCCAAGCCAGTCTGGCAATCCCCGCTTAAGCTCGTGGGTATACAACAGCCCGACAAACAGGCGGAACAGAAGGGCAACCACTTATCGCACTTGTTTTCACTGAATCACCGAAGCGGGGGATACGATGAGGGGAATCGATTTACCCGACATCAGTGAAGATAAGCTCGGATCAATGGTTAAAGGCTGGGTTAGAAACTGTGCATTTTTATTGTAACATTTATAGTTACATATAAAGTTAACCATCATGACAACTCCTCTCCACCCCGGCGTGCGCATCGGGCACGTGCATCTGAAGGTCGCAGATCTTGAGCGTGCGCTAGGATTCTACTGTGGCGTCCTGGGTTTCCAACTGACTCAGCGCTACGGGCGCCAAGCGGCATTTATCTCCGCTGGCGGTTACCACCACCACATCGGACTCAACACGTGGGAAAGCGCAGGCGGATCAGCTCCAGCCCCGGGCACGACCGGGCTCTACCATGTGGCCATTCTCTACCCGGACCGGGCGGAACTCGCCGACGCCTTGAAACGCCTCATCACGGCCGGTGTCACGCTGGAGGGTGCCTCCGACCACGGCGTCAGCGAGGCGCTCTACCTGCGTGACCCCGACGGCAACGGGATCGAGCTCTACCGCGATCGCCCCGAGGCCGACTGGCCGCGTCTGCCGGATGGCACGCTGGCCATGACGTCGCAACGTCTGGACCTGCAGGCCCTGCTCGCCGAGGCGAAGGCCGAGCCCATTCGAGAGTAACCTGCGCCAGCCTGGTGTCGCTGGCCTCGTTGAGGCCGGTCCGGGATCGCCCCGGGGGTCAACAACCCCAGCTACACCAGACGCGGTCAGCCGAGCATCGCCTTGATGTCGCGTTCGATGTCCTCACGGGTCTCGCCGGTTTTCTTTTGCAGGCGTCCCAAGAGCTCCTCCTCCTTGCCCTCGACATAGGCGACATCGTCATCCGTGAGGTTGGCGTACTTCTGGCGGAGCTTACTTTTGGCGATGTTCCAATTTCCCTTCAGGGTGAATTGATTCATGATGATGCCTTCCGATTGAGGTTTTAACGAGCCTTCACCGGGCTGGATCCAGCGGGCAAGGCGATGGACCCTCATTCGAGCCGTTGGTGCCCGCGGAATGCGCGGAAGAACGCGGATCCGACCGCAATAGCTCCCGGTGTCCACGCGGACACACGGGTTGCCATCACCGTCCTCAGACCGGCCCCGTGATGGTGGCAACCCTACCTTGATCTCTTTTTCGCGTCCTTGCGCGTGTTCCGCGGGCAGCCACGCCTTACTTCCCGATCGGCGCCGGATGAGCCACCGCACCACCTGCCTCATCCGAGGCCGAGACCGTGCGACGGCCGCGACGGGTGATGAAGGTGTACATGGCGGGAATGACGATGAGCGTCAGGGCCGTGCCAACCGCGAGGCCACCCAGCACGGCGATGCCCATCGAACGGCGGCTCTCCGCACCGGCACCGAGCGCCAGCGCAATCGGAAGGATGCCGAGCATCGTCGCCAGACTGGTCATCAGCACCGGACGAAAACGCGCCACCGAGGCCTCGATTGCGGCCTCCATCGGACCCATACCCTTCTCGCGCTGCTGGTTCGCAAACTCGACAATCAGAATACCGTTCTTGGTCACCAGTCCGACCAGCATGATGATGCCGATCTGGCTGAAAATGTTGATCGTCTGCCCGAGCGCGACCAACGCCCAGATGGCACCAGCCAAGGCCAGCGGCACGGTGAGCAGGATCGCCAGGGGATCGCGGAAGCTCTCGAACTGGGCGGCCAACACGAAATAGATCAGCACGAGAGCGAAGATGAACGCGAACGACGTGCCCGAAGATGAGTCGCGCAGGTCGCGGGCCTCGCCGACCAGGTCGGTCTTGAAGGTCTCATCCAGCGTCTCCCGCGCAATCGCCTGCATCGCCTCAACACCCTGCCCCAGCGTATAACCCGGCGCGAGCGAGGCGGACACGGTCGCCGCCACGTAGCGATTGAAGCGGAGCAGTTGCGGCGGGCTGATGCGCTCGCTCAGACTGACCAGATTGTCCACGCGCACCGGCGCCCCACTGGAACTCGGGACCGAGAGATTGCGCAGGTCGAGGTTTTCATCGCGCTGCTCGCGCACGAGCGCCCCGATCACCTGGTATTGGCGGCCTTCACGCAGGTAGTAACCAAAACGCTGCTCGGCCAAGGCGAGATTGAGCGTCTGCCCGATGTCGCGCGCCGAAACGCCGAGGGCTTGGGCGCGCTCGCGGTTGATGTCGATCCGGACCTCCGGCTTGTTGAACTTCAGGTCCACGTCGACGCGGGCAAAGGCCGGATTGACCTCCGCCTTCTCGAGGAAGCGTGGCAGCGCCTCGCGGATGCGCTCAAACGATTGGCCCTGGATCACGAACTGAAGCGGCAGGCGGGCACCGCCGCCCACGCCCACGCTGATCGTCGCATCCTGCACCGCAACCACACGGGCCTCGGGCATGGTCGTGCCGATCTTCTGCATCGCCGCCGCCAGCTGAGCCTGCGTCCGCTCGCGCTTATCCGGCTCGGTGAAGAACAAGCGGAACCAACCCGTGTTGGCGACGCCCGTACCCCCCATGCCGGGCGCGGTCTGCGCAATCATCGACGTCGTCTCGGGCAGATCCGCAATGATCCGCTCCGTCAGCCGGTCCATGTAGTTCAGCATGTAGTCAAAGCTGGCACCCTCGGGCCCCGTGATCGTCACGCGCATGCGCGATCGATCCTCGATCGGGGCCAGTTCGCTCTTCAACCGTCCATAGCCGAGCCAGGCCACGCCGCAGGTCAAAAGCAGGATCACCATCGCCAGCCAGCGCCGGCGCATGAAACCGGTGAGCACACGACGGTAGAGCGTGGTCATGCCACGGAAGAAAGGCTCGGTGCGGTCGTAGAAGCGCGAGTGCGCGTGCCCCTTGAGCACACGTGTGCAGAGCATCGGCGTCAGAGTGAGCGCGACAAAGGCCGAGATCACCACCGTGCCCGCCAGCACCACCGCAAATTCCTGGAAAAGCTTTCCGGTGAGTCCGCCGAGAAAAAGAATCGGGAGGAACACCGCGACGAGCGCCACCGTGGTCGAGATGATCGCGAAGAACACCTCGCGCGTGCCTTCGACGCCCGCCTCGATGACCGACATGCCCGCCTCCATCTTGGCAAAAATGTTCTCCAGCACGACGATCGCGTCATCGACCACCAGGCCAATCGCCAGCACCATGGCGAGCAGGGTCAGCACGTTGATGCTGTAGCCTGCGATGTACATGATGAAGAACGATCCGGTCAGGCAGATCGGGATCACCAGCGCCGGAATCATCGTGGACTTCCAGGAACGCAGGAAGAAGAAGATGATCATGACCACGAGTCCGAGCGCGATCAGCATGGTCTCCTGCACCTCGATGATCGAGGCACGCACATACTGGGTGTTGTCAAAGCCCACCTGCGCCTCGATGTCGGCTGGCAGGTCGCGCTTGATCAGCTCCAGCCGGCGATAGGTCTCGTCCGCAATGTCGACCTGGTTGGCTCCGGGCTGTGGACTGAGGATGACACCCACGGTCGGGACGCCGTTGCGCTTCATCAGATTGCGATTGTTCTCCGGCGCCTCGGACGCGTAGCCCACGTCACGCAGGCGAACCACCCGGCCCGCCGTCGCCCGGATCACCATGTCATTAAACTCCTCGGCGCGGCTGAAACGGCTGGCCGTGCGGATGCTCAGCTCCACCTGCTGGCCGTCAATGCGTCCGGAGGGCAGCTCCACGTTCTCGCGATCGAGCGCATTGCGTACGTCGATGGGCGTCAGATTGTGCGCCGCGAGGCGATTGCGGTCGAGCCAGAGGCGCATCGAAAAACGCTTCTCACCCCAGATGCGAACCTCGGCCACGCCCGGAATCGTCTGCAGGGTCGGCTTGAACCGGCGGTCGGCGATATCGGACAGCTCCAACAGATCGCGCTGCGGACTGTAGACGGCAATGAAGACGACGGGCTGGCTGTCGGCGTCGGCCTTGCGCACGATCGGAGGATCGGCGTCGGCCGGGATGTTGCGGCGGGCGCTGGCGACCTTGTCGCGCACGTCGTTGGCCGCAATCTCGAGATTCTCACCAACATTGAACTCGACGGTGATGTTGCTCTGACCCTCGCGGCTGGTGGACGTGAGCGTGCGCACTCCGGGAACGGAATTGATCGCCTCCTCAAGCTGCTCGGTGATCTGCGACTCAATGACCTCGGCCGGGGCGCCGGTGTAGCTGGTGGTCACGCTGATGATCGGCGGATCGACCGAAGGAAACTCGCGGATGCCCAGCCGGTTGAAGCCAACCAGGCCAAAGATCACAATCACCACGGACATCACCGTGGCCAGGACCGGGCGATCGATGCTCAGCTTGTAGAGCGTCATGTCTGGGGTGTCGTCGCAGCCGCCGCCGGCCGGGTTTGAATCTTCAGGCCCTGGCGCAGCAGGAGCACGCCGCTGGTGATGAGTTCATCACCCGGCGCAAGGCCATCCAGGATCTGCACGCCGGTCGAAGTCCGCATGCCGGGCCGGACTTCACGCTCCTCCGCCACGCCGTTGCGGTGCACGAAAACCACCTGCCGGCTCAGACCCGGGACCAGGGCGATCGGGGGAATGATGATGGCGTTGGAAATTTCCTCCAGCGGAACCTCGACCTCAACGAACGCGCCCGGGAGGAGGCTCGCATCGTTCGCGGCGAGGACCGAGCGCACAAGGATGGAGCGCGTGGGCAGGTCGGCCGCCGGCTCCACCGCGATGATGCGTGCCGTGAAGACATCGTTGCGGCCGGACATCCGGAACCTCACCTCGCGGCCCGCGTTGAGAAAGGGGTAGTAACGCTCAGGCACGCTGAAATCGAGTTTCAGGGACGTGAGGTCCTGCAGCGTGCCGATCGACGTGCCGGGCGTGAGGTAGGCGCCGACGCTCACCCGACGCAGACCGATCACCCCGTCAAAGGGCGCGCGGATGGTGCGCTTGGCCAGCTGGGCTCGCACCAACTCAAGATCGGCCCGCGCAATGGCCAGCCGGGCCGCACTCTGATCATAGTCGGCGCTGCTGACGGCGCTGGCCTGCCTCAGTTCGCGCTGGCGCTTCTCCAGGGCGGTCGCGAGTTCAAGCTCCGCCTCGGCCCGCGAGGCCCGGGCCTGCAGCTCGACGTCGTCCATCGCCACAAGGACTGAACCGGCCTTCACCGGGCGGCCCTCTTCAAAGTTGATCGCGGTCACGATGCCGGCCGTTTCGGTCTGCAGCGTGATCACCTCGTTCGCAAGCAGCGTACCCGTGGCAAAAATCGTCTCCCGGAACGCCTGCGGCTGCACCTTGCGCACCTCAACGATGATCGCCGAGGTCCCCACGCCGCCCGTCGCCGGTGGCGGCGCCTCCTTGCACCCGGCAATCAGGGCGAGGCCCAGAAGCGGAAGCCAGCCACGCGAGCGGATGGCGGACACGACCGATCGACAGGAAAACACAGAAGAGACAGGCATGGGGCGATTCGCGGGAGGCACGCGGTCTGCTGATCCAACAGGCTGGTCGCCCGAAGTCAAAGCGTCCCGCCAACCAGTGTGTATCATTATGATGACGCCCGCACCGCCATTATTCCCGCGAATGCACGGATCGACGTGTCAGGTCTTGCGCGACACTCTGCTGGGAACCGGCACGCCTCGCAGGTAGGCGGCGCAAGCGCTTCCGATAAAGCTGTAGCCGGGGTTGCCGACCCAGGTCCGGAATAGATTGAGGAAGAAAATCGATCCCCGGGGTCAGCGACCCCGGCTACAGTTCAATCTGAATCGTTCTACAGCGCGGCGGTCCGCACAAAGTCCTCCGGCGCATACCGGCGGAAGGCCTCGATCGCCTCGTACTCCGCCAATCCGAGCGCGTTATAGGCCTGGGCCAGACGACGGCCGCGGTCCTCGGTCCGCTGCCAGAACTCGCGGCGGTCCTCGCCAAGGAAGAGGGCCTGATCCTTCTGGGTCTCGTGACGGAAGATCGCCCGCCGACGGCGCAGCACTTCCTGCGGGCTCAACGGCACCGCGAGGTCGATCTCGTCGAGCGGCCACTCCGCCCACGCCCCGCGGTAGAGCCAGAGTTCGGCGTCACGCATCCAGTTCTCATGCCCCGAAAGGGCCAACGCGTCGCGCAGGACCCGCAGGCAAAGGCGGTGCGTGCCATGGGGATCGTCAAGATCACCCGCCGCATAAATCAGGTGCGGTCGCACCGTGTTCAGCAGCGTGGACATCGCCATGATATCCGCATCGCCATAGCGGCGCAGGCGCGGCGCCGCCTGGTAGAAGGGCAGATCAAGGAAATGCAGCCGTTCCTGCGGCACACCGCAGACCTGAGCGGCGGAAATCGCCTCGAGCCGCCGGATCAGCGCCTTCCATTTCAGTACGTCCCCAGTCAACGGGGGCACAGCTCCCCGCTCGAAGGCAGCGCGCCACGCGCGCCCCGCTTCACCCGCGCCGAGCCCGGCGCCATCGGAAAAGGCCAACATGCGCCACAGGGCTTCATCCGGCACCGCGCCGGCACCCGACACCTCGTAGGCGATGTGGACTTCGTGCCCTTGGTCAACCAGCCGGCACAGCGTGCCGCCCATCGAGATCACGTCATCGTCCGGATGCGGCGATAGCACGAGTACCCGCTTGGGAAAGACTCCGGCCGAACTCGCGCGCAACGGCCGAACCGGCGCGTCACCGGGCTTGGTCTTCGCCGGATCCCGCCCGCCTGGCCAGCCGGTGATCGTGTACTGCAGCTGATAAAATCCCACGAGATTGGCCTCATAGGCCGAGCCGTGCGCCCGCAACAGGTCCTGCAGCCCGGCCTCGTTGTAGTCGTCGTCGGTCAGCTTGAGCACCGCCTTTTTCTTCAGTTGCGACAGCCACAGGATCGCCCGGCGCGTCATGCGCTCGTCCCAAGTCAGTCCCTGGTCGGCCAACGGGCCCACCAGCCATGGCGCGCGATTCCTCGTGAGCGACCCCGCGGCCGCACCGTCGAGCACGAAGAGCGCGTGGGGGTGTTCCTGCAGAAACGACGCCGTGATCTGCGGTCCGACCTCACCCTCAATCGCGCTGCGCACGATGTCGGCCTTGTGCTGGCCCCAGGCCATCAGGACCACCCGGCGCGCCTGGAGAATCGAGCGCACGCCCATCGTCAGCGCATGCCGCGGCGTATGCTCGTCACCACCAAAATCGCCGGCTGCATCTCGCCGCGTCAGCGGATCGAGCGTGACGAGCCGGGTCAGCGAATGCCGCGGACTGCCGGGCTCGTTGAAACCGATGTGTCCCGTACGACCGATGCCCAGAATCTGAAAATCGATGCCACCCGCAGCCCGGATCTTTTCCTCGTAGGCCGCGCAATGCGCATCGACCTCGGTTTTCGCCACCGTGCCCAGCGGCAGGTGGGTCCGGGCCGGGTCGAGATCGACGTGATCGAAGAGGTGCGTGCGCATGAAGCGCCGATAGCTCTGCGCGTGGTCGGGCGACAGGGGGTAATACTCGTCGAGGTTGAAGGTCGTGACCCCCGCGAAACTCAGGTTCTCCTCGCGATGCAGACGGACCAGCTCGGCATAGACACTGACCGGCGTGGATCCGGTCGCGAGGCCCAGCACGCAGGGCCGGCGCTCACGCTGACGCTCACGGATGAGACCCGCGATTTCGGCGGCCACCGCTCGGGATGCCTCAACACTGCCGGTAAACACGGCGATCGGGACATGTTCAAAATGACAGGACGGCAGCGTGGCGCGTGAAAGCATCGACGGGGCGGGGTTGGCCAGGGGACCGGGGTTGGTCACACCCAGCCAAGCGACCGGACCGCGACGGCGCAAGCGTTGCCACAGGCTGTTTAGCTGATGTGGCTGGCCTCGCTGAAACCGGGGATCGAGAGCCGTTTGTTGGCTACACAGATCGACCTCGCAGACCGGCCTCAGCGAGGCCGGCTACATCAGCCTTAGCCGTTGCGCGCAGCCTCGAGCTCTTCCCAGCGGGCGAAGGCCACGGCGTGCTCGCGCTCGATCGCATCCAGACGCGTCTTCACCTCCGCAAACTTGCCGGGCTCGTTTTTGTAGAACGCCGGATCGGACAATTTCGCGCCGAGCGTGGTCTGCTCCTGCTCGAGCGCCTCAATTCGGGCCGGCAGGGCCTCAAGTTCCTTCAGCTCCTTGGACGAAAGTTTGCGCGCGGGCGCCGCCTTGGCGGCCTTCGGCGCCGCGGCGATCGCCTTGGGCTGGACGGCCGGGGTGAGCTTCGCCTTTGCCGCCGCCCGTTCCTTGTCGCGGACCCAGTCGGCGTAACCGCCAATGTACTCGCCGATGCGGCCATCGCCTTCGAAGACGAGCGTGCTTGTCACAACCTCATCGAGGAAGTCGCGATCGTGGCTCACCAGCAGCAGCGTGCCCTTGAACTCGACCAGCAGGTCCTCGAACAGATCGAGCGTCTCGGCGTCGAGATCGTTCGTCGGTTCGTCCATCACGAGGACGTTGGCCGGCTTGGTGAAGAGCCGCGCGAGGAGCAGACGATTGCGCTCACCACCCGAGAGCACGCGCGCCGGGGTGCGGGCGCGGTCGGGCGTGAAGAGAAAATCCTGGAGGTAGCTGATGACGTGACGGCTGCGTCCGTCGACCGTCACCGTCGTGTTGCCGTTCGCGATGTTGTCCGCGACCGTGCGGTTGTCGTCGATCTGGTCGCGGTACTGGTCGAAGTAAACGACCTCCATGTTCGTGCCGGCCGTCAGCGTGCCACTCGTGGGCTTGAGCTGGCCGAGCAGGAGCTTGATCAACGTGGTCTTGCCCGCGCCATTGGGGCCGATGAGGCCGATCTTGTCGCCGCGAATGATCGTGGTCGTGAGGTCCTTCACCAGCACGCGGCCGTCGGGATAGGAAAAGCTGACGTTCTCCGCATCGATGACCTTGAGCCCGGAGCGCTCGGCCTCAGACAGCCGCAGCGTCGCATTGCCGGTCTTGTCGCGACGGGCGCGACGCTCGGCGCGCATGGCCAGAAGCGCGTGGACACGCCCTTGGGCGCGCGAGCGCTGGGCCTTCACGCCGCGACGGATCCACTCTTCCTCCTGCGCGAGCTTCTTGTCGAAGAGCGCCTGCTGGCGTTCCTCGGCCTCGAGCCGCTCCTGACGGCGGACGAGGTAGGTGTCGTAGTCGCAGTCCCAGTTCGTGAGGATGCCGCGGTCGAGTTCGACGATGCGGGTTGCGAGCTTCTTGAGAAAGGCACGGTCGTGCGTGACGAAGAAGAGCGTGACTTTGGCCGACAGCAGGAAGTCCTCGAGCCAGAGAATAGACTCGATATCCAAATGGTTGGTCGGCTCGTCGAGCAGGAGCAGGTCGGGCTGGCCGGCGAGGGCGCGCGCCAGCAGCACGCGGCGGCGCAGACCACCAGAGAGTTCACCAAACGAGGCCCCGGGCGGGAGTTGGAGCCGCTCGAT
>CAYWRG010000032.1:10800-22755 GCA_964460715.1 uncultured Opitutus sp.
CCAGTCCTCCTCATGATGGTCGTCATTGGGCCGCAGGCCCGACGCGATGATGTCGTGGACCGTGCCCTCCATCGAGGTCGGGATCTCCTGTACGAGGCGGGTAAACACGGCGCCGGGCTGGCGGAAGACCTGGCCGGTATCGGGCTTCACCTCACCCGCGATGAGCTTCATCAGGGTCGACTTGCCCGCGCCATTGCGGCCGACCAGACAGAGCCGTTCGCCGGCATCGACCTGGAAATTGACCCGGTCAAGGACGGGTGGACCGCCGAATGCGTGGGAGACCTCGAGTAGACTGAAAAGCGCCATGAAGCCCGCCAGAATGGAGGGTCCAACCGGCCAGCCGCAACCCCTGAGACAGAGATTTTACCGGAGGAACCAGGAGGCTAAACCCGAATGACGAAGCCCGAATGACGAATCACAGCACTAAGTTGCTGCCGGGGCATAATTCGGCATTCGGGCTTCGTCATTCGGATTTCCCTCGGTCAGAGCTTCTGCGCGAGGTAGAACAGCACGCCGTTCGGGTCGCGGATGAGGAACTGGCGTTCGCCCCAAGGTTTGTTCTCGGGTGGGTGACCGATCGGGACGCCTGCCTCCTTCAGGCGGGTATACGCCTCGTCGGCGTCGGGCACCTGCAGATTGATCCAAAAACCGGTGCCCCGGGTCGCGCAGATCAGCTCGGATTCCTGACCGTCGGTTTCCTCGCGCAGCACCCCAAGTTGTGGTCCATCGGGATGAACGAGGTGAACATAGGTGTCGTGCTCGGCCAGGGTGCGGAAGCCGAGGTGCGTGGTGTAGAAGTCCCACGTGTCGTAGAAACAGCCGGTGACAATCCCGGGATAAAACGCCCGCGAGGGAGCGGAAACCGGTTGTACCGGTGGTTCAAGTGAGAGCGAGGTCATGGTCGGGGTGGGTTCGCGGTTCAACCAGCACGGCGGTGAATCGCGAGGGAGTTGCCGTCAGGATCGGCAATGATCGCCATGCGACACACACCACTGTCCATGGGTTCCAACACAAACGGCACGCGATACTCGCGCAGGTGCGCGATCGCCGCATCGAAGTCCACCACCTCCAGCGCAACCGACGGACCATCGGACGAGGGTTTCCATTTGTCGGCTGACATGTTGGAGATCGCGAGCGTGGCGGTGCCGATGTCGTACTCGATCCAGTGACTGCCTTCATGCTCGAAGGTCACACCGGTCTTTAGACCGAGGACGCCTTCATAAAAAGCGCGGGCGCGGACGATGTCCGTGATGGGGTAGCCGGTAAAGGCGATGTCTTTGATGGTGATCATGGGCGGCGAAGTTCCCCCATCCTACCACCCCGTTGTGACAGCAGTATGTCAGGAGGTTTTTTCGCCGTAGCGCACGGCGATGGCCTGCGCCTGCGTCGCCACCTCGCGGCGCAGCTCCGGCGGCGAAACGGCCTCGGCCCGGTCACCGAATGACAGCAGCCAGCGCGCGAGCCATTCGTAGGAATGCGTCTGCATGGTCACCTCGGCCCCGCCGCGCAGCCGCTTTTCGTCGGTCAGGCCGACAAAGCTCTCACGCCTTGCCCGGTCGAGCGCGAGGTCCGAGAACCAGACGCGGGCGGAGAGCCACTTGTCCTTCGCCATGCCTTCGTCGAGGTGCTCGCGGAGCGAAAACCCCGGCCGCGGGGTAAAGCGCTCGGGCAAAATCTCGAGTTCCCGAATACGCTCAAGTTTGAAGTGCCGGAAATCCGTCCGCAGCCGGCACCACGCCACCAGGTACCAGGCCTCGGCGTAGCGCACCACGCCAAGCGGCTCGAGCTCGCGCGCCGTCTCCCCGGCCCCGCGCGCGCAGTAGCGCATGCGCACCACGCGGCGCGCGACGATCGCCTGTTGCAGCGGCAGCATCAGCCGGCGATCGAGCTCTGGGGGCATGCGCGCCCGCCCCTCGATCGCGGTCGATTTCGCCAACCGATCGAGGTCGTCCTGGGAATCGCGCGGCAGGACCGAACGGATCTTCAACAGGGCCGACGCCATCGGTGTGGCCAGCGAGCGGTCGGTGAACTGCCTCACCAAGTCCTCGCCGACCGCCAGCGCCATGGCTTCCTCCGCCGTGAACATGACCGGCGGCAGATGGTAGCCCTTGACCAGGCTGTACCCCACCCCGGCCTCGCCCGCCACCGGCACACCCGCCTCACTCAAAGCCCCGACGTCGCGGTAAACGGTGCGTACACTGATCTCAAAATGCTCGGCCAATTCCTCGGCCCGGACCACGCGCCGCCCTTGGAGAAACATCACCATCGCCACCAGCCGGTCCGTCCGATTCATGCCCACCGTGACTAGGGCTCCCCCGCCCCGGCACAAACTTGTTTTGTCGCTCCCGCCTCGAGATTCGCACCTCCAAACCGGTGTCACGCAATACGTGACACGTTCGACGTTGGCGGGATCCGTGGCTGTGACCGAGTAAACTCGCCTCTCCCCGAGGAAACGCCCTCCCTCACAAAGCCCGGTCGAGACACCCCGAGAATCGCACCTCAGCCCGAGTGTCACGTATTGCGTGACACCGGGTTGGTGGCGGCGCAGCAGGGCATGCGGACTGTCCCGGTGACTTTGGGGTTTCGCCGGATGACGGGTAAACGCAGGGTGCCGGATCGTCCGATTCGCACTTGCGGACCGGTCGACCCGCCGGAAACCTTGCTCTCACCCGTTTGCCGGGTCCTTCGTCAGTCTCCCCTCACCCCGTTTTTCTTCAGCGCATGTCGGAAGCCGTTCTCGCACTCCACCGGATCGCCAAGGCCTATGCCGGCGTGCGCGCGTTGCGCGGGGTGGACTTCGATCTTCGGTCGGGCGAAGTCCACGCCCTGCTCGGTGAAAATGGCGCCGGCAAGAGCACACTGATCAAGGTCGTGACCGGGGCCCATGCCCCTGACTCCGGCACGATCACGCTCGCCGGACAGACCGTTGCCGGCCTGACCCCCGACGCCGCCCGCCGCCTTGGCGTGGCCTGCATCTACCAGCAGCCCGCGCTCTTCCCTGAACTCACGGTCGCGGAAAACATCGCCCTGCGCCTCGAACCCGCCACCGGCCTACGGCGGATCGACTGGTCCGCGCGCCGCGACCGTGCCGCCGCCCTGCTCAAGCGCATCGGCGCGGCCATCGATCCCGAGGTCGAGGTGCGTCGCCTCTCGATGCCGGAGCAGCAGCTGGTCGAAATCGCCTGCGCTCTCGGCTCAGGCGCACGCATCGTCATCATGGACGAGCCCACCGCCTCGCTCACGCACAAGGAGCAGCATCTCCTCTTCGCCGTGGTCCGCGATCTCCGTGCCGCCGGCGTGGGCGTCATCTACATTTCCCACCGCCTCGAGGAAATCTTCGCCCTCGCCGACCGCGTCACCGTCCTCCGCGACGGCGAGAGCGTCGGCACGCACGCAGTCGGTGACATCAACGAGGCCGGCCTGATCCGGCTCATGGTCGGACGCGAGGTCGCCCAAGTCTATCCGCCCTCCGAATCCGTCCCCGGCAACGTGGTTCTTTCACTCAACGCCGTCGGCTGCGCTGCATCCGGGGTGCACGATGTCAGCCTCGAGGTCCGCGCTGGTGAAATCCTCGGTCTCGCCGGTCTGGTCGGCGCCGGGCGCACGGAGCTCGCCCGCGTGATCTTTGGCCTGACGCCCGCCGATGCCGGTGAGATCCGCCTGAATGGCGAAACGTTGTCGCTGCGCTCGCCGCGCGACGCCGTCGACCACGGCATCGCTTACGTGCCCGAGGACCGCCGCCGTCACGGGGTCGTGCTCGAACTGCCGGTTGCACAAAACCTCTCGATGGCGATCCACCGCACGCTCTTCCGCGGCTCGTGGCTGCGCACGAAGGCGGAACGCGATCTCGCCCTCGAGTTCATCCGCGACCTCGCGATCAAGACCGACGGCCCCGACGCCCCAGGCGGCTCCCTCTCCGGCGGCAACCAGCAAAAGGTCTCACTCGGCCGCTGGCTGGCCACAAAGCCCAAGCTGCTCATCCTCGATGAACCCACCCAGGGCGTGGATGTCGGCGCGAAGAGCGAGATTCACCGCATCATCCGCCGCCTCGCCAAGGAGGGCCTCGCGGTCCTGCTCATCTCAAGCGATCTCCCGGAAATCCTCGGCATGAGCGACCGCATCGGCGTCATGCGCGCCGGCACGCTCGCCGCCCTGCTGCCGGGCGGCTCCGACGCACAAACGGTCATGGCCGCCGCCCTGGGTCAGGCCGGAAAGGGGAATGCGGCATGAATTCGTCCCCAACCGTTTTTTCACAGGAGGAAACAGAGAGAACAGAGATTCCGGTTTTCTCTCCGTTAACTCCGTTCCCTCCTGTTCAAGCAATCCGGTCCGGAGGTTGTTCGCCATGATGCGTCACTTCCGCGAACTCTCCGTCGCCGGCGTGCTCGTGCTGATGCTGGCCGCGCTGGCGGTCTTTGCTCCGGCGTTTTTCCAGCCGCAGCCGCTGCTCTCGCTCCTCACGCGCGAAGCGCCCGCGTTGTTGGTCGCCTGCGGCATCGCAATCGTGATCATCAGCCGCCAGATCGACATCTCGGTCGGCTCGCTCTTCGCCGTCTGCAGTGTCGGGGCAGGACTCCTCGCCGCCGAGGGCTGGCCTCCGTTGCTGGTGCTGCCGGCAACCATGCTGCTCGGCGCCTTGCTCGGCGCGGTCAACGGCGCGCTCGTGGCCGGACTCGGCCTGCCGTCCATCGTCGTCACCCTCGCTACCATGGTGACCTGGCGCGAGGGCCTGCGCTGGTGGCGTCAGGGCCAGTTCGTCGACCTGCCGCCCGACCTGCAGTGGTTCGGGCTCGCCCAGACCAGCGGGCAACTCGTCCTCGTCCTCTCGTCGGTGGTCATGGTCGCCCTGCTCGCCTACGCGCTGCGCCGGCTTGCGGCCGGCCGCTTTGTCTATGCGGTCGGGGCCGATGCCGAGGCCGCGCGGCTCGCCGGCATTCGTCCGCGTCTGGTGACCTTCCTCACCTTCGTCGCGCTCGGTGGACTGACCGGACTCGCCGCCATGATGAACCTCGTGCAGTCACCGCAGGTCGATCCCAAGACCGGCACCGGCCTCGAACTCAAGGCCATCGCCGCAGCCGTCGTCGGCGGTGTCGCCATCTCCGGCGGACGTGGCCGGCTCTGGGGCGTCCTCGCCGGCCTGCTCCTCCTCGCCTGCATCGCCCCCGCCCTCACCCATCTTCATGTGCAGGCGTACTGGGAGAAGGCGATCCAGGGCGCGGTCATCCTGCTCGCCGTCGTCGGTGACGGCCTGCGCCTGCGAAAGGAGCGGACCGGATGAAATTTCGTCGCGCCTTTCTCCGTCACGAAACCCTCCTCGCAGCCGTGCTGCTGCTCGAGTGGTTCTATTTCAACTCGGTCGGGCCGCGCTTCGGCACGCTCGACAACCAGTTCGACATCCTCCGTCACACGGTCGAGATCGGCCTGCTCGCGCTCGTGATGACTCCCGTAATCCTCACCGGCGGCATCGATCTTTCCGTCGGTTCGCTGCTCGGGCTGTGCGCGATCACCTTCGGCAAGCTCTGGCGTGACGCCGGCCTGCCCATCCCGGTCGCGGCGGCCTGCACACTCGCCCTCGGGGCGCTGGCCGGTCTCCTCAACGCCTCGCTCATCACTCGCCTGCGGCTGCCTCCGCTCATTGTCACGCTCGGCACGTACTCGCTCTTCCGCGGCCTGGCCGAGGCCGTGACGCGCGGCGTCGACACGTTCACCAACTTTCCCGCGGCCTTCCTCTTCCTTGGCCAGGAGCGCTGGCTGGGCCTGCCCGCACAGGCGCCCTTGTTCATCCTGGCGGCGGCCGGAATGTGGCTGCTCGTGCACCGGACCACGTTCGGACGTTCCTTCCGCGCGATCGGCTTCTCACCCGAGGGTGCACGCTATGCCGGCATCCCGGTCGAGCGCCGACTCGCCCTCGCCTATGTGCTGGCCGGCGTCATGGCCGCGGCGGCCGCGATCATCTACACCTCGCGTCTCGGCCAGGCCCGCGCCGACGCCGGGACGGGTTATGAACTCTTCGCCATCACCGCCGTCGTCCTCGGTGGCACCAGCATCTTCGGCGGAATCGGCAGCATCCACGGCACGCTGCTCGGCGTGGCCGCGATCGCTGTCCTCAACAACGGCCTCGTCCATGCGCGCCTGCCGCGCGAGGCGGCCGGCCTGTTGACAGGCGCCCTGTTGTTGCTCGCATTGTCCGCGGGACCTCTCCTGCAGTTTTTCCGCGCCCGCCGCGCCGCGCCCTCTTCCAAGTCCACCGCCCTCACTCCGGCCAACCCCGCCCCTCCTCCCCCCTCATGAAACGCATCCTGACCCTCCTCCTTGCCACCGGTCTCCTGTTCGCCGGTTGCTCCAAGGCCCCCGAGGCCACCACCGCCGGCGCATCCGGCGCCAAGAAGATCACCGTCGCCCTGCTGCCGAAGTCCAAGGGCAACGCCTACTTCATCTCCGTGAAAGCCGGCGCCGAAAAGGCCGCGCAGGAGCTCGGCATCGATCTCCTCTTCGACGGCCCGACCGATCCCGATCCGGCGCGCCAGAACGAGATCATCGAGAACTGGATCGCCCTCGGCGTCGACGTGATCGCCGCCGCCGCGGAAAACCGCGACGGCATCTCGACCGCCCTGCGCAAGGCCCAGCAGCGCGGCATCAAGGTCATCACCTACGACTCCGACGCCGCTCCCGACGCCCGCACGTTCTTCGTCAACCAGGCCACCGCCGAGGGCATCGGCCAGACGCTGATGGACGAAGCCGCCCGCCTCATGGGCAACGCCGGCGAGTTCGCCATCATCACCGGCAGCCTCACCGCCGCCAACATGAACGAGTGGCAGAAGCACATCGAGGCCCGCCGCGCCTCGACGTACCCAAACATGAAGATGGTCGCGCTCCGCCCCTGCGACGACCTCAAGGACAAGGCGCAGGCCGAGGCCACCGCGCTCCTCAGCGCCAACCCGAATCTCAAGCTCATCATGAACATCTGCTCGCCCGCCGTCCCCGGCGCGGCTGAGGCGGTCAAGCAGGCCGGCAAGACCGGCAAGGTCCAGGTCATTGGCCTCGGTCTGCCCAACGAGAACAAGCGCTACGTCAATGAAGGCGTGACCGAGAGCGTCATCCTCTGGAAGACCGAGGACCTCGGCTCCCTCGCCGTCCGCGCCGCCGTCGCGCTCGCCAAGGGCGAACTCAAGCCCGGTGACAAAACGTTCGCGGGTGGCTCTCTCGGACAGTTCGAGATTCAGGGCGATAGCATCCTCCTCGGGAAGCCCTTCATCTTCAACAAATCGAACATCAACCAGTTCGACTTCTAACCGCCCAGAATTGACCACGGAACACACGGAATACACGGAATTCAAAATCCGCAGATCGGCTCAATTCTCACTTTCCGTGTATTCCGTGTGCTCCGTGGTTACCTTGTCTGATCTTCAATGAGCTCCTCTGCCTACGCCCTTGCCCGTGAAAGCTACGCCGCCCTCGGCGTCGATACCGAGGCCGTGCTCGCGCGACTCGCGACGATCCCGGTTTCCCTGCACTGCTGGCAGGGCGACGATGTCGGCGGCTTCGAGAATCCCGGCGCAGGCATCACGGGCGGCGGCATCCAGGCCACCGGCAACTATCCCGGCAAGGCCCGTACCCCGGACGAGCTCCGCGCCGACCTTGATCGCGCGCTCTCGCTGGTCCCAGGCAAGCACCGCCTGAATCTGCACGCGTGCTACGCCGAGTTCGGCGGCCACAAGGTCGAGCGCAACGAAATCACGACCGCCCATTTCGAGAACTGGATCCAGTGGGCGAAGGCGCAGGGCATGGGTCTCGACTTCAATCCGACCTACTTCTCGCACCCGCTCGCCAACGACGGCGCGACGCTCACGCATCGCGATCCCGCCGTGCGCCAGTTCTGGATCGACCACGGCAAGGCCTGCCGCCGCATCGGCGCCGAGATGGGGCGTCGCCTCGGTTCGCCCACCGTGACCAATGTCTGGATCCCCGATGGCTCCAAGGACCTCCCCGCCGACCGCAAGGGCCCGCGCGCGCGCCTTGAGGCCTCGCTCGACGCCGTCTTCGCGGAAAGGCTCGACCCGAAGCATCATCTGGACGCGGTCGAGTCGAAGCTCTTCGGCATTGGCTCCGAGTCCTACGTCGCCGGCTCGCACGAGTTCTACCTCGGCTACGCCGTCTCGCGAAAGATCCTCGTCTGCCTCGACGCCGGCCACTTCCACCCGACCGAGGGCATCGCCGACAAGATTTCGTCCACGCTTCAGTTCGTGCCGGAGATCCTGCTCCACGTCAGCCGCGGCGTCCGCTGGGACAGCGATCACGTCGTGCTCTTCGATGATCCAACTCGCGCCATCATGGAGGAGATCGTCCGCGGCGACTTCCTCGCCCGCACGCACATCGGCCTCGATTTCTTCGACGCGAGCATCAACCGCGTCGCGGCCTGGGTCATCGGCGTGCGCGGCACGCTCAAGTCCCTCCTCTGGGCCCTGCTCGAACCGTCGGCCAAGCTCCGCTCCTTCGAGGACGCCGGGGACAACACCTCGCGCCTAGCCCTGCTGGAGGAACTCAAGAGCCTGCCCTTCGGCGCAGTCTGGGATGAACACTGCCGCCGCGCCAACGTCCCCGTCGGCCCCGCCTGGCTGCCGCTCGTGAAGGACTATGAGAAGATGGTGCTTAGCCGGCGCAGCTAAAGCTGCGCCGACAAATCCTAAATCTTAGGCACTAAATCCTAACCTCCGCATCGGCCGTCGCATGACGGAACCGACAAACAAGTTCCACGGGGCGATGCCTTCCCGCTGGTTTTAGGATTTAGGAATTAGGATTTAGACTTTACGCGCTGACGCGTCCTCACTTCTTCGCCGGCTTCAGCTTGCTCGCGCGCCGTGCGTTGGCTTGGCCGTCGAACGAGAACCGGCCGCCACCCGCGAAGAAGAGGCCGACGTAGCCGATGAGGTAGATGAAGGCCAGTTCGCCATTGCCCTCACCGGTCAGGCGCATGCCATGCGCCGAACTGAACGCGACGGCCATGGTCACCGCTCCGGCGAGCGCGGCGATGTGCGTGGACCAACCCACGATCAGTAGAAGGGAGCACAGAAACTCGGCAAACACCGCCAGCGCCAGGCTTGGCACGGGCCCGAGGCCGATCGGATCGCTGAACGCGAGGTTGCCATCAACCAGCCGCATCAGTTTGCCCCAGCCGTGGAGGACCAACATCGACGAGCCGAGTCCAACTCGCAGCAACAGCAGGCCGAGATCCACGCTGATCGGAGGAAAAGTGAGGCGGAAAAAATTCATAGGGAGCCGCACGGTGGCGCGGAAAAGGGAAATGACAAGTGCCCAGACGGACCACTGACGCCACCCGGCGGTTCCCGAGCCAATCGCGGTTGCCTCGGTGCGCCGCTCCCGCCACGGTTCCGCGCCATGGCCAAGGTTTACTTTTACTATGCGGCGATGAACGCCGGCAAAAGCACGGTCCTGCTCCAGTCGAGCTACAACTACCAGGAGCGCGGCATGCGCACGCTGCTGTTCTCGCCTGCGCTCGACCAGCGTTCCGGGATCGGCCGGATCGCTTCGCGCATCGGCCTGAGCGCGCCGGCCGAGGCGTTCAGCGAGACGGACAATCTCTACGCCCGCATCGAATCCAAGCACAAGCCGGCGACCGCCGTGGCCTGCGTTCTGGTCGACGAGGCCCAGTTCCTCACACCGGCGCAGGTGCGGCAGCTGACGGATGTCGCCGGCGAACTCCACATCCCGGTGCTGTGCTACGGACTGCGCACGGATTTCCAAGGCCGGCTCTTTCCCGGCAGCGCCGAACTGCTCGCCTGGGCCGATGACTTGATCGAGCTCAAAACCATCTGCCACTGCGGCCGCAAGGCCACGATGAACCTCCGCACCGGCCCCGATGGCAAAGGCCTCAAGGAAGGCGCTCAGGTCGAGATCGGCGGCAACGAGCGCTACGTGCCGCTGTGCCGCCGGCACTACAAGGAAGCCCTGGCCTGAGAACCAGCGGGTTTAAACCACGGATGGACACGGATGCAATCCGAGGCAGTGATCTAATCAGAATCCGCGTCCATCCGTGTTCATCCGTGGTTAAGATCGGATCGGATATCTTCCGTTCATGTTTTCTAAACGCTTCCGGGCCTTTCCTTGATTAAGCGGTCAGGGCGGTTGGCGGAGAGATGCGGCGATGAACCTGCACGACTGGCTGCTCGTTGCCCTCTTTCTAAGTTTGGTCACCGCATTGACACCGCTCCTCGGCGGTTGGCTGACCCGCCTCTGCGCAAGAAAGGAGAGCCGGAACCCACCACGCCACCCTTTCTCCTTACAAAACCCCTGGGCTGGATATCGGTTCGCCGTCGAGTAGGAACTTGCTTACAGGTCAGCGGTCCATGGAGGATCCCCCTATGCTGACCGCCATTCCTCGTAGACACTACGTGGCCGTGCTGGGCGGACTTTTTGCGATCCTGTTCGCCTTCTCGGCCCATCGCCCGTTGGACCCGCATGCGTGGTGGCTGGAAAATATCCTCGTTTTTCTTTCGGTCGGCTACCTCGTCGCGACCTACCGCTGGCTGCCTCTCTCGCGCCTCAGCTACACGCTGATTTTCCTGTTTCTCTGTCTGCACGAGTCCGGAGCGCACTGGACGTACGCCGAAGTGCCCTACGATCGCTTCACCCGCGAGACCTTCGGTTTTTCGCTCAATGAGATGATGGGCTGGGAGCGCAACCACTTCGACCGGCTCGTCCACTTCCTCTACGGCTTTCTCCTCGCCTACCCCATTCGTGAACTCTTTGTCCGCGTCGCCAAGGTGCGCGGATTCTGGGGCTACTTTCTGCCGCTCGACCTGACGATGAGCACGTCGATGCTCTTCGAGTTGTTCGAATGGATCGCGGCCGAATTTTTCGGTGGTGACCTCGGCATTGCCTACCTCGGCTCGCAAGGTGACGTCTGGGACGCGCACAAGGACATGGCCCTCGCGACGGCAGGAGCCCTGATCGCCATGCTGATCACCGCGTGGATCAACGCGCGGCACAAGCGCGACTTCGCCGACGAATTTGCGGAGAGCCTGAAGGTCAAGGGCGGCCCCCTCGGCGAAGAGGCGCTGGCGAAGCTGAAAAGGCAGCGCGCCTAAAGCGCCTTGAGGTTGCCTGCACCGGGATGGATCGTGCGCAGCGCCTGCTGCAGCTGGCGGAGGTTGTCCACGCTGAGCGCGCGGGCGCGGAACGGGACGGTTCCGTAACCAGGAACATAGACGCAGAGCCGTCCGTGAAAAAGAAAGACGCAGGCCGCCCCGGTGAGCGTCTGACCCGCGCGCACATAGGTGTACTCGACGAGATTCACCGGACGGTGCCTCGCCAGGCGCGCGGCGACGCGCGACGCCTCGCGGAGTGCCACGTTGTCGGAAAGCGCCATCTCCGCCGGCGGCGAGGGATCGGGTTGCTGCTCGAAGTCGTGACGGTAGAGCGGATACCGCGCGGTGATCGCCGGGTACTTGGCGGTCATCGGCGGCGCGACAGCCTCGGGTTGCTCCTTGAGCGCCGTTTCGACCGGCAGCGGGGCGAACCCGAAGTTCACATCCCAGCCCCAGAGCTTCCCCTGATGCGTGAACACGGCCACTGCGTGGCCCACGACGACTTCCTCCTCCTCCTTCGCCCCCCATTGCAGAATCCGGCACCACGCCGCCGAACCCTGCCGCTCCCGCAGCGCATCATAGAAGGCGACGGATTCAACAAAGCACCCATCGCGAACCCCGAGCGGAGCATGGCGGAACGGCGCCGCCGGTTGCGCCGCCAACGCAGCAACGCTCGAAAAGCAGACGAAGGCGAGGAGACGCAGCGGCAGCACACGCGCAAGCCAACCGCCAACCAAGCCGGCCGCCAAGCGACATTTCTATCGATCCATTTGGCCGCAAGAAGGCGCGCCGGCGGCGCAAAAAAAACACAAGGGGGGGGTGGAAAGTTATGTTAGGGTTTTTTTGCTGG
>CAYWRG010000032.1:22765-23632 GCA_964460715.1 uncultured Opitutus sp.
TCTGCGCCTTCTTGCGACCAGCTCCGTGCCTCCGATTTGACTCCCGCGGTCATTAGGCCCATGGGTCTCCTTCCCTGATGGCTGACTTTCTCGACCAGATTCCCGCGACGGATTCCAAGCGCTGCGAACGCGCCTTTCTCATCGGCGTGCAAACACCCAAGATGACGCCCGGGGAAGGTCAGGAGCTGCTGACTGAGTTGGAGGAGCTGGTGGAAAACCTACGTATCGCCGTCGTCCAGCCCACACTCGTCAATCTCCGCGCTCCCACTCCCGCCACGCTGCTCGGCAGCGGCAAGACGCAGGAGCTGATCGATCAGGCCAAGGCGGCCAACGCCGACCTGATCGTGATCGACGAATCCCTCACCCCAGCCCAGCAGCGCAACTGGGAAAAGCTGTCCGGTCTCGCCGTGATCGACCGTGAGGAAGTCATTCTCGATATCTTTGCCGACCGGGCCCACACCCGCGAGGCCGTGCTCCAGGTCGCGCTCGCGCGCATGGAGTACTCGCTTCCCCGTCTGACCCGCGCCTGGACCCACCTGTCCCGCCAGCGCGGCGGTGGTGGTGGCGGAGGCGGCGGAATGAGCGGTGAAGGCGAAACCCAGCTCGAGCAGGACCGCCGAATCGTCAACGACCGCATCACCCGCCTGAAGCGCGAGTTGATCGACGTGCGCAAGCAGCGCGGCGTCCAGCGCCAGAAGCGCCAGCGCGTACCCGTGCCCACGGCCGCGATCGTCGGCTACACCAACGCCGGCAAGTCCTCCCTGCTCAATGCCCTCACTGGCGCGAATGTCATGGCCGAGGACAAGCTTTTCGCCACGCTCGACCCGACCACGCGTCAGCTGATGCTGCACGGGAACCAGAAGCTGC
>CAYWRG010000032.1:23642-24306 GCA_964460715.1 uncultured Opitutus sp.
ATGGCGGGCGATGCGGCGCTTGGCCTCGATGTCGAGGCCATCATCGCCGATTTCCTCATCCACGTGCTCGACGTGACCGCCGCCAATCTCGAGGCGCACCATGAGACGACGATGAGGGTGCTCAACGAACTCGCCGCGGGCGACAAGCGCATGCTCACCGTCTTCAACAAGGTCGACGCCGCGACCCCCGAGCAGATCAGCCAGGCACGCCGGCTCGCCCCGGACGCGATTTTCATCTCAGCCCGCACCGGCCACGGTCTCGATGCGCTCCAGGATCGCTGCATCGAACTCATCGCCGACGCCTTCGGGGCGATCGAACTGCTGGTGCCGCACGCCCGCTACGACATCGTGGCCAAGCTGCACTCGATCGGGCATGTTCAATTCGAGGAGCAGCGGGACGACGGCGTCTACATCCAGGGCCGCTTTCCGCCCGCGCAGGCCGCGCTGTACCAGCCCTTCGTGCTGGCGAAATGAACGACCGCGCCCGCTAGCGGGCTGACGTGGAGGCGATCGCTTCCATGAGCTCCTGGCGGTTCAGGGGCTTTTCGACATAGCCGTCAAACCCATGCCCGCTGCAGCGCTCGCGGATCTGATCGCGCGGGTGGGCGGACACGGCGAAGATCCGGCAGCGCGCGGAGGCTCAGCAGGATGTTCTTCCAGGGCG
>CAYWRG010000032.1:24316-50876 GCA_964460715.1 uncultured Opitutus sp.
GAGGCGGCGGAGTCTCCCAGGGCCCTGATCTGTCGCACCACTTCCGTGCCGTCGATCCCGGGCATCTCCAGATCGACCAGCGCGACGTCGAACGTTTCCTTCGTGAGGAGGGCGATCGCCTCGCGGCCCGATCCCACCACCTCCAGCCGCGCGCAACGGTCCTCCAGCAGGGCACGCATGACCTCCTGGTTGGCGATGTTGTCGTCCACCGCCAGGATTCGTAGCTCCGGAAAGCCCGGACTGGTCCCGGTCGAGCCACCCGCCGCGGATACCGTTTCCGGCGGCTCCGCCGCCATGAGCTGCAGCTCGAAGAAGAACTCGGTGCCGCGGCCAAGGGTGCTCTTCACCTTGAGGTCGCCGCCGAGGAGCGTCACCAGACTCTGGCTGATGGGCAGGCCAAGCCCGGTGCCGACCACGCTCTGAACGCGCGCCTCATCGCCGCGGTAGTACGGCTCGAAAAGCCGCACCAACTTGTCGGCCGGAATGCCGGGACCGGTATCCATCACCGTGAAATGAACCCTCGTCCGATCCTTTTCACGCATGGCCTCACACCGCAGAACAACCGACCCCTCGTGGGTGAATTTCAGCGCGTTGCCGACGAGATTGATCAAAACCTGACGCAGTCGGGCTCCATCCGTCTCCACCCACACGGGACCGTCCGTCGGGAGTTCCAACCGGAGCGAAATTCCCTGCCGCTCGGCGCGGGCACTGAAGAGGCGGCCGATGTCCCGGCACAGTTCGGCAATCTCAACCCGTCCGCTTCGCAGCACCAGGCGGCCTGCCTCGGCTTGGGAAAGATCAAGGAGGTCATTCACAACCTCCATGAGCAGCACGCCGGAACTGCGGATGGTCTGCAGGCGCTCGCGCGCGGCGGGCGGCAGCGGCTGTTCCAGCAATGCCTCGGTCAAGCCCAGGATCGCGTTGAGCGGCGTCCGAATCTCATGGCTGGTCATCGCCAGGAACGCGGACTTCGAGTCATAGGCGGCCTTGAGTTCGGACGTGCGGTCCACGACCCGCTGGTCGAGCACCGCGTTGTTCCGCTTCAGCTCATCATAGCTCTCCCGCAGGCTCAGGGCGAGGTAGTTGAAGGCCGTGTAGACGAGCTCGATCTCCTGCGGCGGCGAGGCTCCGCCGGGCGGCGCGATGGTGCCAACCTCGCCCGTCGCGGCGAGCACCTCGGTCGATCGCGAAAAATGCTCGAGCGGGGCGGACAGGCGATTCGCCGCAACGCGGCCAACGACCGAAGCCGTCGCAAAGACTCCGATCACAACCCCGACCAGCAGCAGGTAGAAATCCGTCCGCTGCGAAAGTCCCGTGAGCTGCGGACGAACCGCGATGACGAGGATGCCGGTGTTGGCGCTCCGCGTCCCAACGGCCTTCCATGCGCGCAGGACGCCATGCCGGTTGGGCTGGTTGAAAACCAACGCCTCGGCCGGCAGGTCGTGGAGGAATGCGGCCAGCGCGTGGTGTCGCAAATGCCCGAGGGATGAAATGCCGATATCCGGTCCGGAGTAGATCGTGCGGCCATTCCCATCGACGAGAACGAACTGAAGCTCCTCGAGCTGTCCGGCCTCAGCGGCCAGGCGGCCAAAGCGCTGAAGCTCCACTGCGCCCTGCACAACGCCGGCGAAACGGCCCTCGGCGTCATGCAAGGGTGCGCTCAAGGCCACCAGCAGGTCGTTGCCAAAGCCACGCCCGCGAAACGCGCCCGAGATCTGGGAGCGGTCCTGCTCCTTCGCGTTGCGGAAATAGTCCCGGTCGCTGATCGATGTGCCCCGGGCGCGCTCGAGCAACTCCTCCGGCGCAGCGTAAACGATCCGGCCCTCGCGGTCGGCCACCAGCATGGTCAGGAAAGCCGAATGGGCATGCTGGGTTTCGACGAGAACCGCCTCAGGCCGGCCGCCGGCGCCGGCCTCGATAATGGGGGCCGCCGCCTCCAGGTTTTCAGGGTGGACGTTAATAAACTTATCGACCTCACGCCCAACGCGCACGGCCGCCTCGCCCAGTTCCGTCTGATCGGCGCGGTCCGCCGCCACCTTGACGATCTGGGAAAAACCGACCGCCACAAGAACCAGGGGCACCGCCGCCATGACGAACACGTAGTTAAACACCAGATCGCGCAGGCGCCGGCTCCGGCTGCGCTCGCGGCGAAGGTAGGAAACAAACGGCGTGTAACCCACGACGAACTGCCCGAAGGCGACTGCCAGCAGCTGCGTCAGCATCTGCTTTGACGTCAGCAACAGCACGATCTCGGTCGGGAATCCGCTGACATCGAGCATCAGCCAGATGCTGAAGGGAATTCCGATCACGACCCAGAAGGTCAGGTCCAGAAGGACCGCACGCTGCCGGGTGAAACGAAAGAGTGTCGCCAGCCAGAGCACCTCGAGGATCGATACGATCATGGCGTACGGATAGCCCGACATGACGTAGGTCGGCAGCACCGCCACCGCGACGGCCGGAACGGCCCAACGCCACGGCAGCAGGAACACCAGCGCCATGTACGCAAAGGATCCGGCAAAGATCATCGCGTTGCCCGCAATCGTGATGCCCAGCGAGTTCAACCCGACCGCGACCAGCACGACCAGCAGGACCCGCAGCAGATGCGGACGGGATGGAGCGGAATCGCTCATCGGCGCGCGCCGGCGTCCACTGGCTCCGCCGGTGTGACCTCTGCGGACGGCGGCGGAAACTGCACGAAGAACGTGGCGCCCTCACCCGCCCGTCCCTCGGCCCAGATGCGGCCGCCACCCAGCTTGACCAGACGGGAGACGAGGGAAAGTCCGAGGCCCAGCCCCTCCTTCGATTTGCCGCTCGAGAGTCGCGAGAACTCCTGGAAGAGCTTGTCGGCATCGCGGTTGTCGAAACCCACGCCATTGTCGCGCACAAAGATCGCCGGGACGCCCTCGTGCATGACCTCGCCCACCTCGATGACAGGCTTGTCACGATGAGATGAATACTTGATCGCATTGCCGATCAGGTTGTAGAAAACGCGTTCAAGCAGGGCCGGGTTCGCCGCAACGGCCGGCAGTGGTCCAATCGTCAACTGGTAAGGCACGCGCATGAAGGCGGTCTGAAGATGCATCTGCACCCGCTGGACCACGGGCTTCAGATCGACCGGAGGCGGGTGCCCGGCATGCCCCGAGAACTCCGCCTTCGCCAACTCGAGGATGTTGGTGATCATCTGCTCCATCGTGAGCGACGCATCGTAGGCCATCTTGACGAAGCGGGCCGCATCGCCGGAGACCGGCGCGACGCCGCCGGTGATGAGCGAGAGCATCCCCTTCATCACGGTAAGCGGGCTGCGGAGATCATGGGACACGAAGCTCGCGTAGGACATCAGCAGGCTGTTGGCCTCCTCCAACTCCGCCGTGCGGGCGCGCACCAGGGAATCGAGGTTGCGGTTCATCTCCTCAAGTTCCCGGCGCGCGCGCATCTCGGCGGTGATGTCGGCGAAGACGATCAGGCTGTCGTTCTTCTCTCCCGAGGGAAGCAGGCTGGCGCGGACGCTGAACCAGCGGGCGGCGCCGGCTGCGTCGGTAATCTCGATCTGACGCGGGGATTCCGGCTCATGCCCCGAGGCCGCATCATCAATCGCCCCAGCAACAGCAGGGAGCGCGCGCGGGTCGATGCATTCGCGGAGCGGCCGGCCGTTCATCGCCCCGAAGCAGGACTCGGAGAGGCGGTTCGCCGTCGCGACCATCCCCTCGGCATTGACGACGAAGATCGCCGCCGGAGCCAGGGCCACCACCCGCTCGAGGTGGATGCGCTGGTTCTCAATCGTGCGAAAACGGTTGAGGGAGGCGACCGTGCCGACGCGGGCCCGGAGCTCGTCGCGTTGAAAGGGCTTGGTCAGGAAATCGTCGGCGCCGCATCGCAGTCCCTTCACGCGGGAGGCAAAGTCGTCGAGGGCCGTCACCATGATCACCGGCAGGCGCGCAATGTCCGGATCCGCGCGGATCGCCTCGCAGACGGCAAAGCCGTCAAGACCGGGCATCATCACGTCGAGCAGGACGAGGTCAGGTCGCAGGCGCCGCGCGGAGGCCAGACCTTCGGTGCCATCGGCGGCAAAGGAGAGGTCGTAATCCTCTCTGCCAAGGATGGCCTCGAGCGTCAGCCGATTCACGGGATCGTCGTCGACGATAAGGATCTGGGACTTCATGGGGAGAGGCCGGCGAGGGCGTTGATGCGGGCGAGCAGCAGGGAGAGTTCGACTGGCTTGCCCAGAAAGTCGCTGGCCCCGGCTGCACGGCACCGCGCGGCATCCTCGGGCAGGGCGCTCGCCGTGAGGGCGAGAATCGGCAGGCTGTCGCCACCGGGCATCCTTCGCATGGCCGCGATCACGTCGAGCCCGCTGACCGCGCCCAGCCGGACATCGACCACCACGACGCCCGGCGGATTCTTCTCCACCTGGCGGAGCGCCTCCGGTGCGTCATGCAGGCAGGTCACGGCGAAGCCCTGGTCGCCAAGAAAATCGCCGACGACGGTGTGCTGGCGCACATCATCGTCGAGCAGCAGCACACTGCGCGCCCGGGGCTCCCGCGTCGTTTCAGTGCGGATATGCTGCGGAAATTCAACGGTGAAGGTGCTGCCCCGCCCGACCACGCTTTCGACGAACACGACGCCACGATTGAGGCGGACGATGCGGTCAACGAGCGCCAGCCCGAGGCCGGTTCCGTTGTGGCGACGGGCCAGCGAGGAATCGATCTGGGTGAAGGGCTTGAAGAGCTGGTTGAGCTTGTCTGCCGGGATGCCGATCCCGGTGTCGCGCACCTCCACCCGGATCCGGCCGGCGGTGATCTGCGGCACCACCGCAACCCGGCCGCCCGCCTCGGTGAACTTGATCGCGTTGCCGATCAGATTGCGAAAAACCTGACGCAGCAGCCGCTCGTCGGCGAGGACGACCAGTGGCCCGGTTGCCGGCAGGCAGGACAGTTCGATGCCCTTCGCCTCGGCCTCCTTGCGACAGCCTTCCGTGGTATCGGTTGCGATCCGCACCAGGTCGGCGGGTTCGAGCGCGATCTCGATCTTGCCCGCGTCGATCCGGGCGAGATCGATCACGTCGTTGATCTGGGCCAGCAGCTGCCGGCCGCTTTGGTGAATGATGCCAAGGTAGCGGCGGGCACGCTCGGGATCGACCTTGGGCAGCGCCTCGATCATGGACTCGGAGAGCCCGATCACGGCGTTGAGCGGCGTGCGCAGCTCGTGGCTCATCGTCGCAAGGAATTCGCTCTTCGCCCGGTTGGCGGACTCGGCTTCGCTGCGGGCCTTCGACAAGTCGTCCTGCGCCGCCTTGAGCTCGGTGATGTCGGTCAGCGTTCCCACCAGTTCGTTCGCCTGTCCCTCACTCCCGACGATGCGGCTCATGCTGACCTGCACCCAGCCCTGCCGGATCGCCAGCGGCAGTTCCAGTCGCACGCTGGACATCTCCCCGCTCGTGAGGCGCCGCAGGCTTTCGGTCACGTGGAGACGCGATTCCGGCTTCACCAGGTCGAGGCAGCTCTGGCCCAGACTCGATTCGATCGTGCGGCCGGTCACGGTCGTCCACGCGGGGCTGATATAGATGAGCTGACCCGATTCGTTGATCTTGAAGACGACATCCTGGATCGAGGCGAGCACCTCGCGGTACTCGGTCAGGAGCACCTCGTTGCGCCGGCGGTACTCCGAGCGATCGAGCGCGGCGCCGAGAACGCGGGCTGCCACCTGCAGGCAGCTCACAATGTCCCGCGGCCAAGTCTGGGCCACCGCGCAGTCGTCGAAACCGATGAAGCCCCACAGGCCGAGCTGCGTTTGGATCGGCATGACCAGAAGAGACAGGATCCCCTGCTCCTTCAAGACGGGCTGTTCCTCGACCGGAAACCCGTCAACCGGACCGGCCACGAATTCACCCTTGTGCAAAAGATCAAGCCAGCGGGAGTAGCCCGCCGCCCGCAGGGGGATGTTATGCAGGGCCGGGTTGTCGTGCTGGGGACTGATGCCCGGTGCGCACCATTCGCTGAACGAGGAGGCAAGTTCCTCTCCACCCGGGGCCCCGTGAATGTGAAAGAGATAGACCCGACTTACGTCAGTGGCGCGTCCCAGGATCCCGAGCATGTCCTGCAGCGCGGCCGGACCCAGCACCTGCCCCGCGACGGAGCCCGCCGCCTCGCCCGTGGCCAGCAGGATGCGCTCGCGGCGGTTAGCCGCCAGCGCGACCTCCCGCGCCACGGCGCTCGCCTCGTTCGCCAGATGTGTCAGTCGTTCGTAGGATTTCACGGCAGAGAGGCCTCCGGCAGGTCGATCCACACGGTGAGGCCGCTTCCGGTCCACGGTTGCGCTGAGCCGAAGCGCAGGTCACCCCCGCGCCAGCGGAGAAGCTCACGGCTCGTGGCCAACCCCAGGCCCATCCCCGGCACCTCACCGGTGAACATCTTCTCCAGCTGGACGTAAGGACGGCCCAACTGGCCGATCACGTCCGGCGGCAGATCGGGACCCGCCGCGGCCAGCCGCAACGTTCCCCGGCCGTTGCCGCCCGGCGAAAAGTCAGCCTGCACGCCCTCGGACGTCGCCCGGCTAAATTTCATGTAATTGGTCAGCAGCTCGGTGAGCACCAGCTCCAGGGTTTCAGCCCAAGCCACCTCGTGTTCACGACCGGCCGTCCAGGTGACCGCCCCGGCAAAGCCCGCATTCTTCACCGCGGAGGCGAAAATCGTGTCCAGACGCTCGCGCCGGATGTCCTTGGCCAGCGCACCGCGGCCCGGCGCCACGATCGCCGCCTGGTGACGGAGCACGCCGGCGATCGTCTGCTGCAGCCGCTCCGCACTCTGGCGGGCGAGCTGCAGCATCTCCTGCGCCTCGGCATCGGCGGCAAAGGAACCGCTCTCATCGAGAAATTCGAAGATCGGACCGAGTCCGTTCAGCGGCGTGGACAGCTTGTGCGAGATCAGCTTCTGAAACGTCCAGGTGTCGAGCCGCCGGCGGACCTCCTCCGTGGTGTCCGCGATGCGCAGCAGCACAGCGCCGTCGGCCGCCTCATGAGGAACACAGACCTCAACCGCCAGCCAGCGGGCCGGCGCCGCCGCGGTTTCCGCTCGATGCAGGGTGAAGCGACCACCGTCGGCGGCGCCGCCCGCGGCAAGCGAGGCCCACGCCTCGGGCGGATCGACCTGGAAATGCGCGGAGAGACTTTCCGCCACCACGACCTCAGACCCGGGCGCAAGCCCGAGCAGTTCGGTCGCCCGTGCGTTGGCGTAGCGCAACCGGCCGTCGGAGCCGATCACGACCATGGCCTCCGAGGAATGATCGAGGAGCCAGTCGAGCCGGCGCCGCTCGGTCGCGAGCACACGCACGCGGTTGAGGCGGGCAAGCGTGCGCACCTTGGCGCGGAGCTCGGTCGATGACACCGGCTTGGGCAGGAAGTCCTCCGCGCCGGAATCAATCGCCGCCAGCATATGCTCGGAATCGGTCGCGGCCGACAACACGATCACGGGCACGTCGCGGGTTCCCTCTTCCGCCCGCAGACGCTGGCAGACTTCAATGCCGGTCATACCCGGCATCATCAGATCGAGCAGCACCAGGTCCGGATGAAAATCGCGGGCCGCCTGCAGCCCGGCCGGGCCATCGGCGGCCTCGGCCACCTCGATCCCGTCCATCCGATCGAGAAGATCGTGGAGGTAGAAGCGAATGCCCGGGTCGTCGTCGACAACCAGGACCCGGGTGGGCGCGGAGCTCATGACACGGCCGCCGATCGCTGTCCGCCGGGAAGCGAAACCAGGCCCAGTTCGTAGGCGTGAAGCGTGAGCTGCGCAACCGAGTGGAGCCCGGTCTTCCGACCGACGGCCGCGCGGTGATTGTCGACCGTGCGCACACTCAAGCCGAGACGGGTGGCGATCTCCTTGGAGGACAGCCCCTCGGCCACATGACGCAGAATGTCGTTCTCGCGCGGAGACAGCTCGACGCTGCACGCCGCGGCCTGCGGGTTGCGCACGAGACGGTGGACCACGGCCGAAACCGCCGTGCCCAAGTACACCTGACCGGAGGCGACCTGGCGCAGCGCGGTGGTGAAATCTTCAAAGCTCGCGGTCTTTTCAATGTAGCCACGGGCGCCCAGCGAAAGCGCGGTGCGAACGGCGAGCTCGGTCGTATTGGCCGAGAACACCAGCACCTCAGGCGCGGGCTTCTGGTCACGCAACGCACCAAGCACTTCCTGACCCGTGCCGTCCGGGAGCATCCAATCAAGAACCACCACTTGGGGCCGCAGTTCGCGGATGCGCGTCAGCGCCTGCTGACAGTCCTTGGCTTCACCGATCACGGCAAAGCCCGGCAGCGCGGCGACGAAGGAGGCGAGCATCTGTCGAATGGCCGTCTGGTCCTCCACGAGGAGGACGCCGATTTTGGAGGAGGACGGGGAAGCTGAGCTGTTCATGGGATCAGTATGTCGATTGTTCGCTGCGGGTGCCATGAGTAGTATTCGTCATTCATAGGCCAAACTGGATATCCAAAGACGTAGCTTCAGGCGTGAAATCGAGTAGATTCCTTCCACAAAAAGATGGTTAAAAGTAGCTTACGGAAGCGAAAAACACCACCGAGATACACCCCAGAGCTGCCCACGGAAATCCACCCGCGCCTTGCCCAATAGAGCCTTGGTTACCAAGGACTTGGACGGGCGTTGCGCCTGCGCACGCCGCCCCTGAACTAGGGAAAGGATAAGCCGAAGCGAGGACCGTATTCACGTCGGCAGTTTGCCCGATTCCGCAGCCAGCGACTCCGCACGCCTTGGCGGAAACCCCCGATTTATTGCCAACCGAATGCCGCTCAAGCCGAGGCGACCAACCGCTCCTGCGCCACAAACCAGACCGGCTGGGCGTCGTCGTCGAGCACCGGCGCGATCGCCACGTCCGCGACGTAGCGGGTGCCGTTCTTGTGATAATTGACGAGCGTCTCGCGACAGGGCTGCCGTGCCTGCACCGCACTACGAATCCGGGCCAGTGCCGCCCGATCCGTTTCAGGTCCCTGCAGACGATGGCCGGGCTTGTGTCCCTTGAGTTCGTCCAGCGTGTAGCCGCACATCGCGGTGAATGCCGGGTTGACCCACTGCGTGATGCCAGCGGCATCCGTGACGACCACGGCCACGGGCGGCTCCTTCGTGGTGGGCTGAGCCGGGAGTGAGTTGAGAATACGCGCCTTCAGCGTCGTCGGCGGCGCCATACCTGTCCCGATCTCCGTCACCACCGCGGCAGCCATCGCCTCCTCCAAATTCGTGACCAAGGCGCGAACCTCTTCATTGAAGGTCAGGATCAGCTCAAAATTCTCCCTCTCCGGGGCGGACAGGGCACCGGAAACGTAGAGAGCAGCGCGATCGTGGAGAAAGGGAGAGAGCATCCGTCGAATGAACCGTTCCAGAGGAAAGGGAGTTGACCTCGCAGTCAAAGCTACGATTTGGCGAGGGTCTCGGATGCCTCACGCCTCGTTTACTTGGCTGCAAATGCAAGCGGCTTGGCGCAGCCATCACGCATCCTGCGGGTGAAAACCCGGCGGATGCCGCCCGCAATCCGCGGCCGCTTGAAGTTCGCCTTCGGTCCACAACCTGCTGGACTCAAGCCACTCCCCTCCGCTCCCCCAGCGGCCCCGGTCATCTTCACCTCACTCTGGATTCCTTCCTCTATGAAACGTCGTGATTTCCTCGCCTCGTCCCTCGTCGGACTCGCCGCCACCACCATGACCGCAAACCCGCTCTTCGCCCAGGCGACCGGCACCACCGCCCCGGCGGCCAGCAACCCAAAGCGCAAGATCCTCATCGCCGGCGGCGGCTTTAACACGCCCTTCATCCGCTACATGGCCGAGCTCACCGGCAAGGCACGCCCGAAGATCTGCTTCCTGCCCACCGCCTCCGCCGATTCGGCTACCGGCACCCTCGCCTTCTTCCGCAACTGCGCCCCGCTCAACGTCGAGCCGTCCATGCAGGAGAGCTTCATCGCGAGCACGCGTCAGTCCAAAAGCTGGGAGGACGTTTTTCTCTCGGTCGACGCCATCGTCGTCTCGGGCGGCAACACGCTCAACCAGCAGGCCATCTGGAAGGCCCAGGGCATCGATGTCGTGCTGCGCGAGGCGTGGGACCGCGGCATCGTTCTCGGCGGGGCCAGCGCAGGTTCGCTTTGCTGGTTCGAGGAGGGCACGACGGATTCGCGCCCGAAGGAACTCTCCATCGTCCAGTGCCTCGGTTTCCTCAAGGGCAGCCACGCGCCCCATTACGACGCCGAGCCGGGCCGCCGCCCGCAGTACGAAAAGCTCATCGGCTCGGGTCAGATGAAGGCCGGCTATGCGTGCGACAACAACGCTGGCCTATATTTTCAGGACAACGAGGTCCGCCGCGTCGTATCGGCCCGCGCCGGTGCGAAGTGCTACCATGTCAGCCTCGTGGCCGGCAAACTCGTCGAGAAGGTGCTCGAGCCCGAGATGATTGCCTGAGCGGTCGTAATACCCAAACCTCGATCCAGGATATCGCGCAGAGACGCAGAGGCGCAGAGAAATCCCTGACAAAATGATGAGAGAATCGGAGACCATGCAGGAATCAAACTGACCTCTGATCCCAGACCTCTGACTTCTGTTTCCTCTCTCCGCGCCTCTGCGGCTCTGCGCGAGACCCGGTTTGCGCGGCCTGAGATCGGCCTCAGCGAGGCCAGCTACAACGATCGCTTCAGCGCGAACGCCACATACGCGTCGCCGACGCCGGACGCCCCACCCACGCGGCCGCCGCCGGTCGCGGTGATGACGACATACTGACGCCCATCGACTTCGTAGATCGCCGGGGCGGCCGTCCCGGCGAAGGGCAGCTTCGCCGACCAGAGTTCCTTGCCCGTATCCGCATCGAACGCACGCAGGCGCTCGTCCTGCGTGCCCGCGACGAATACCAGCCCGCCCGCCGTCACGGACGCTCCACCGAGATTCTGCGAACCCGTCAGCGGCACGCCTTGCTTCGTCAGCTCCTCGAGCTCGCCCAGGGGTACGCGCCAGAGAATCTTGCCCGTGCTCAGATCATAGCAGTTCAGCAGGCCCCACGGTGGCTTGATCCCGGGATAACCTTCATGGTCGACGAGAAACTGAAAGCCATTGAACAGGTACTTCGGTTCCGGCGCGGCGCCCGGCCCACCCCCGCCTGCGCGGGACGGCGGCTGGTTACGGCGGAAGAGATAATCGAGGAGCTCGGTCTTCTCCGCGACCGTGAGCGTGACATTCGGCGGCATCGCGGCGCGGCCATTCGTCACGAGGTCGAGGACCTGCGCATCGTTCATGCGGTGCTTCAAGCCCAGCAGCGGCGGCACCATGCCGATCCCGGCGCGCGCGGGGCCATGACACGCGGCGCAGTGTTGCTGGTAGTGCTTCTCACCCGCCGACGGCGGGAAACGCGGATCGCGCTCCTTGTCGTCGTTGGGCAACACGGTGATGCGTGACACCCAGCGATTGGAGGTGATGTAGAGCCGCCCCGTCGGCACATCGACCGCCGCGCCCGACCACTCCGCGCCGCCACGGCTGCCGATGAAGAGGTTGGGCACGCCCGGGCTGAAGGGCTCAAAGAAACCGTAGGTCGATTTTGCCACCACCGCTTCCACGAAGGCCCGCGCCTCGGGCGTGCGGTCGGTGATCAGGTCAGGGTGAAATTCCATGCGCGAGATCGGCTCCGGCAATTCCGGATCCGGCTGGTAGGGCGCGGTGCGCTCGCCGGGCAGCTTCGACACCGGCGCGCGGCGCAGCCGCAGCGGGAAGATCGGCTTGCCTGAGGTGCGGTCGAGGAGCAGCAGATGACCGGCCTTCGACGCGGTGGTGACGACATCGATCCGGCGTCCGTCCTTCTCGATCGTGACGAGGTTCGGCGGCACGCAGACATCGAGGTCCCAGATGTCATGGCGCACATCCTGGAAATGCCAGCGGCGCTCGCCGGTCACGGCGTCGAGCGCCAGGAGACAATTGGCGAACAGATTGTCCCCGTGCCGATCGACGCCGACCATGTCTGGTCGCGGCGCGCCGAGCGCGACGAAGACCAGTCCGCGGCCCTCGTCGAGCGACAGCCCACTCCAGCCGTTGGCCCCGGCCTGCGGATCGTCCCAGGTCTCCGCGCCGAAATCCGTGCCTTGCGCCACCGAACGGAAACGCCAACGTGGCGCCCCCGTGCGCACGTCGTAGCCGAAGACGTCGCCATTAAGTCCGGTGGTGATGAACACGTCGCGATACACCACACCCGCCGTCGTCGCGCCCGTCGGGATCGGCGTCCGGCCGCCCTCGCCAAATGAGTCAAGCGGCTCGCCCGTGCCCGGATCGAGCGCGTAGATGAAATCCCCGGCTCCAAAAAGAATTCGTGCCGACGTCCGTTCGTCGCTGGACCAGTAGACCAGCCCGCGCCGCGCCGGCACGTCCTGCAGGCGGCGTCCCAGCCCCACGATCGGCCGACGCCAGCGCTCGCGCCCAGTGGCGGCATCCACACCCACGATCGCGTTCCCCGGCGTGGGCATGACCATCAGATCGCCCACGATGATCGGCGTGGCCTGGATGTTCGCCGCGCCGTCGCCCGAGCGATAGGTCCAGGCGACCTCGAGTTGATGGACATTGGCCTTGTTGATCTGGTTCAGCGACGAGTAGCGGCGCGCACCCTCGTCGCCAAGCGACCGCGTCCACGTCGTGAACGCCGTCGCATCCACGGGCGCGGCGGGCGTGAGCTCGTCAGCCGTGGCCGCCGGGATGACCATGAACTCGGGCAGGCGTGCCCGCGCCGCGGCATCCTCAAGCACGAGGGAGCTCGCATCGCCAACACCGGCCGGGTTCGGACGCTGCGCCCAAGCCGACGCGGCAAGGCCCAAGACCAGCACGAGGCGCACGGCGATGGGCATGCGCGCACCAAGAGCCAAAGGAGACGAAAACATCATGGCGAAGAGGGGTAGACGGCCGACGACGTGACCGATCCTTGGACGTGAACCCGTGTGCCGCGAGCACTTTGACCATAAGGCCAGGGATCGTCCGATTCGTTGGCAATCCCGCGCTGGGCGCGAACTATGAGCGGGCAATCCGGCGAAAATTTGCTTCGCTCCTTCAGCCCTGCGCCAAGCGCTCCATGAACACCCCACCCCGTTCGCTTACATTCCCTGATCGGCCGCACACCACGATCCATGCGGATCGTCGCATGATGGGCGCGGCAGCGGCGCGCCTCGTGCAGGACGAGCTCGCACGTGTCGTCGCCGCCCACGGCCGCGCCCGGATCGTCATGGCCTGCGCGCCGTCGCAGGATGATTACTATGCGGCGCTCATCCCTCTGGCGCGCGCGAAGCCCGAGATCTGGAGCCGGGTTCACGTCTTCCACATGGACGACTACGTGGGACTCACCGCGGCGCATCCGCAGAGTTTTCGTCACTACCTGCAGACGCACTTTCTCGATCACGTTGCGGTGGCGGCGTTTCACCCGCTGCAGGCCGAAGCGGCCGACATCGCCGCCGAGGCCCGGCGCTACGACGCCGCACTCGCGGCGGAACCGATTGACGTGATCAGCCTCGGCATCGGCGAGAACGGCCACCTCGCCTTCAACGACCCGCCCGTCGCCGACTTCGCCGATCCGGTGCGCGTGAAGATCGTGGAGCTCGACCCGATCTGCCGCCAGCAACAGGTCAACGACGGCTGCTTTCCGAGTGTCGACGCAGTCCCGCGATACGCCCTGACGCTCACGCTCCCGGTCTTCGCCGCCGCCGGCCTCCTCGCCTGCATCGTTCCCACCGCGCGCAAGGCCCCGGCCGTTCGCGCCACGCTCCTCGACCCGATCAGCCCCGCCTGCCCGGCGACGCTGCTGCGCCAGCATCCCCGCGCCCACCTGTTTCTGGATGAAGCCGCGGCAGGGTTGTTGCCCCAAGTTCCTCGTCGTCCGGTGCAGTGAGAAGGCCACCGTCGCCAATTGCGCGGCCGCTCCTCTAAAAGAGTGCAGACCCTCAGCGCGCCCCCATCCCTTGGCTGCCCGTGGTGGACGGCACTCCGAACTTTTTGGAGCGAATCAGACTGTTTTCCGAGACATTTCCCTCGGTGACTAACCAGCTTGGTCAAAACACTGGAGCGAATCCAGCGAGGCATCGGTCATTCTGGCGCGGTGGATTCGCTCCATTCGCTTCAAAAAAACAGCCCCTAGCGAATTCCTTCATTACCCCTAACGGCAGATCGGAGGAACGGACCGCTTTATGTCCGGGCCAAGGTCCATACGGAAGCAAGGAGTGCGTGCGCCCCGATTGGGCCACGAAACTCAATCGTGAGCAGGGAGAGGGCTACAATCTGAATTCAGCACCACTGTTCGCTATCCGGGCAGAACTGAATACGCTGTGTTAATGTATTCCAACGTCACTTTCACTCCCGCGTCACTCGGGTTCTCCCCCCGCCCAACTCCCAGTCACCAATCAATCAGCAGACGCGCGCGCACCATCTGGCAAAGCCAACGCTCTCCGGCGGGTAACGACATGGCGATATGGCTGCTGGCAGAACAACGACTCACTGCCGAGGGGCGGATATCGGTGCGCAGCATCCGTCAGAGGCTTCGCGAAGGATACGGCCCGAACCGGAGCAGAGGCCGCAGTGCAACTTCCCTCTAGACCTCGTCGGTAAAACCCTGACTCGGTCGAAGGGGCTTCGCCGGGTGGAGCGCCGTCACCTCATTCCGAATTAAGTTCGTAGCCAATCTTGCGCTCTGCGATCTCGCGCAGGGCTGTGTCCTCGGGAGACAGCTTTTCCAGCGATTCAACCAGAGGACGGCTGCCGCGCCGCAGCTGTTTCACGCGGCGCGAAACGACGTTGACCAGAATGTAGGGATCCGGAATGACTTCGCGGGCCAGGAGGACGTATTCGTCTTTCATGGGTGCGCGGGTCACAGTCCAAAGGGCAGGCAACGCTTCAGCATGGCGGCATGGCCAGGCGCGACGAGCTTGTCCTTGGAAGCGCGCCGCTTGGCCTTCGTGCTCTTGGCGGCGAGCAAATGACGGAATCCGGGTGTGCGGCGGAGCAGCTTGCCGGTAGCGGAGAGCTTGAAGCGCTTGGCCACGGATTTGTTGGTTTTTTGCATAAGTTCATTTTCTTGATGACATCTATTCGCGGTCGAACAGCGCGAGGACCTCCGCCGGTGCGACGCCATGGATGGCCCCCACGGACGGGATCGCGGCATGAACCTGATCCGCGGTGGCGCTGCTCAGGACGGCAAGACCGAACAACTGTTGCCGCACATCCGACTTCAGGCAACCGTCCACGAAGATGCTGAGCGCGCCCGTGACGGCCTGCTGGCTCGGTATGATCGGAGTTTCACGGTGATGCTTGGGCATCGGCGCGAGGCCGGCGGAAAAATGATTGCGGCCGGACATCAGTATCCTCCCCTCTCCGAACGCCGTGACCCCGGGCCGGCGCCCGCCTCCGGCTGGTCGGTGATCATGCAGTCGATGGTGAGCAACAGGCCCGCGATTGAAGCGGCGTTCTGCAGCGCGAGGCGCGTGACCTTGGCGGGGTCCACCACGCCAGCCTTCACGAGATCCTCGTATTCGCCCGTGGCGACGTTGTAGCCCTGGCTGCCGCGCCCGGCGGCCACGCGCGCCGCCACCACGGCACCCTCGACGCCGGCGTTGGCGCACAGCATCCGGATCGGCGACTCAATGGCGCGACGCACGATTTGCGCGCCGATCGCCTCATCGCCTCCGAGGTTTAGCGCGTTGACCGCCGCCGCGCAGCGCAGCAATGCCACCCCGCCGCCAGCTACGATGCCCTCGGCCACCGCGGCCCGCGTTGCGTGCAGGGCGTCCTCCACGCGCGCCTTTTTCTCCTTCATCTCTACCTCCGTTGCGGCACCGACACGGATCACCGCGATGCCGCCGGCCAGATTCGCCAGGCGTTCCTGCAGCTGACCTCGGTCGTGATCCGAATCGGTCTCGTCGATTTCGCGCCGAAGCTGTTTCAATCGCTGGCGCACGGCGACGGATGGTCCTCCGTGGACGAGGATCGTGGTCGACTCGGCGGCGACCGTCACACGTTTTGCGCGGCCGAGGTCCGCGAGCGTCAGGTTCGCGAGAACGAGGCCGAGGTCGTCGGTGATGCACCGCCCGCCGGTGAGAACGGCGATATCCTGCAACACAGCCTTGCGGCGATCTCCGTAGCCTGGAGCGCGCACGGCGCACACGGGGATGATGCCGCGCATTTTGTTGATCACGAGTGTGGCGAGCGCGTCGCCCGCAACGGACTCGGCGACCACGAGTAGCGGCTTGCGGCTTTTCGCCACCGCCTGCAGCAGGGGCAGCAGCTCATGGAGGTTCGAGAGGGCCTTCTCGTGCACCAGCACGTAGGGTTCCTCCAGCACGGCCTCCATGCGCTCGGGATCGGTCGCGAAATACGGTGACAGGTAACCCTGGTCGAACTGCATGCCCTCGACGACCTCGAGGATGGTCGTAAGCGACCGGCCCTCTTCGATCATGATGACGCCGTCCTTGCCCACGCGGTCCATGGCGTCGGCGATGATGTCGCCGATCGTGTCGTCCGCGTTGGCGGAGAGGCTGGCGACCTGGCGGACTTCCGCCCGGTCCCCGACCGGCTGCGCGAGGCGCGCGAGTTCGGCGACGGCGGCGGCGACGGCCCGATCGATGCCGCGTTTCAGGTAAAGCGGATTCGCGCCAGCGGTTACGTTGCGCAGGCCCTCACGGTAGATCGCCTCGGCGAGCACGGTGGCGGTGGTCGTGCCGTCGCCGGCGGCATCGGACGTCCGGGAGGCGGCCTCGCGCACCAGTTGCGCGCCCATGTTTTCAAAGGGATCGGGCAGCTCGATCTCTCGGGCAACCGTCACGCCGTCCTTGGTCACCGTGGGCGCTCCGGGCGCATGGTCGATCACGACATTGCGCCCCCGGGGACCGAGCGTGACCTTGACCGCCCGTGCCAGCAGGGTGATGCCGCGCAGGATCTTTAGGCGGGCGTTGTCGGCGAAGAGGATTTGTTTGGCAGGCATTGAAGAAGAATTGGGGGCAAAAGGTCGCGGCGGGAACGGGAGTCAGCGCGAGGAGGTTATCATTGGATCCGCGACGACCGTCGCCTTGTCGCCACGAGGGACGGTTCCGGGGAATTGTTTGTGCAAGATGAGGCCGACGGCGAACCAGGCCTCCCACCACATCGGTGCCGCCCGCGGCAACACATCGGAGCTGCCGTTACGAAAGGGCCGCCAGAGCGTGAATCCACCCTCGTCGATCGCGCTCAGCAAGAGCACATGCTCCTCGTCGTCCTTCTGCGATAGCGTCGGAACTGGGCTGCATCCGGTGCGCACGAGCACCGCATCGCCGGCCAGAAAGGCGCGGGTGACACGGGGGTAGTCCCGACTCACCGTGATGCCCGCCGCGAGGCCGAGATCCTTGGCTATCTCGAATAGCGTGAGATCGTCGGCCAGCCCCGGTTGCGCGGCCCAGGCCGGGTAGCGCTCTAGGTAGCGGTTGATGAAGGCTTCGTCCGACAGGGTTGCCCGCCCCTCATTCTCCCAAAGCCGGATCAAGCAGCGGCAACCGGGACCATGCTCGTTCAGATCTTTCATGATGCTGGGTTTTCCTCGCGTGCCCGGCCCGGAGCCATGGCGCCTCCTTCGTTTTCCCAGTCGGCCACCTTGTTTGCCTTTTCCGCCAATCCAGACGATGCGTCCAGCACGGCCTCCTGCCTTTCCATGTCGAACTCGCCGGTGAGTTCGACCCGCGCTTGTTCGTAATCGCGCTGCGTTATCTGCAGGGGCTTCCGACCGGCCGCTACGGCCATTTCGCGGGTGCGGGCAAACAGCATTTCACGCGTCACGCTGATCGCCAGAGAAGAGCCGCGGGTGTCGTTCAGCGGAACCGGGGAGTTGGGTGTGTTCATGTATCTCAATTATGACTGTCGGGGCTGCGCGTTCTAGCGGTGCGGGCGACTGGGCTGACCCCATATGCCGGGGGAGGGAGGATCAACCCGGCTCGAACGTAGATCCCCCATCGTAAATCGCCCGAACGGCTCTCAGCGCCAGAGGACGAAGGGGTGGTTTGGGAGTGATGCATAATTGTGGGGATGAAGAGGACATTGCCCACAGGCTCCAGAGCACACCTGAGATATTTTCACTCCCACCGGATTCGGCGGAGTCGGCGACGACAAGAACCAAGGTGCCCACAAAGCGCGATTAAGCCAGCGCGCCGACAATTCCTGATCGGGCGCAAGGCTAACCGACTGGCCGGCCAGGCCGTTGGGGGGATTATTGTCCGGCACGCACCGATATCCCCCGCCGCTTGCGACAGCCGTTTGACTCCGCACAGAGGCAATCGGGTCAATCACTCTTCGCTATCCGGCCAATCATGGAGTATGATTGGGCATGTTGTCCTTTCGCCATGCTGTCCCTGACCAGAAGCAAGCGACCAGCACCCGGCTAGTTCATCCACAGAGTGAGGCTGAATGAATCGTTTCCTTGCTATCAGCCTGCGGGCCACGGGTGCTATGGCGCAACGGGAGCACTCACGCGCCTCCCTTCCCGAGCAGAGCGCGGTGAACCGCGCTCTAGCCGGATACGTTGATTCCGCGTTGCGCGGTGAGTCTCAAAACATGCTCCACCATCTCACGCTGGTTCGCATGGCCGGCGAACAGCAGGTGCAACGAGCGATGATCTTTGTGCAAAACCAGCGGGTAATCACACGAAGTGATCTTCTGATGGCGCTCGTTGGCAATGCGCGTTGTCGCGACGAGCAAGCTCGGCAAGGTGTCGCTTTTCCATAATCCGTTTGAAGCTGAGTAGCCACACCCCGACTGCCCGGAACCGCCGCTCTCCGTTCTGCCCGTCAAGCTGGACCGCAGCGCAGCGAGGAGGAGCTTGACGGGCATAGACACAATCGCGGCCCCGGGCAGTCCTCCTTTGTCACGGCATCCATCTTTCTGCAACGCAGGTGGTGTCCATGGATCAAGAACTAGCGTCTACCGAAAACACGGTAGACGAATGTCGTTGGACCGACATGGGCGTCCGCTCACTTTTCACCTCAGCAAGTGCCCGGGCGTGTAGCGGAAGACCGAGAGCAATCCAGGGCGGTAAGCCCGCGGGAGCAAGGGGTTCGAGCTATGCCAGAGGGCGCGAGCGAAAGCAGCATGAGATCGACAAGGTTAGGGCGTAACCGCCCGTGCAGACCAATGATCATTGCTGCCCACTTTTACGCTGCGGAACGAAATAAGTCACCGTTCATCACGGCCCGCGTCCTGCCCCGTCACCAGCCAGAGCGGTCGTCTCTTCCGCAAGGCAAGAGAGCGCTCCTACCGAATATACGGTAGTCCGGCGCACTTGGACGGGTTGCGTCGTCCCGCCAATGAAAGGTCAGCGTGCGCTAGCGGTGGCGGCCTGAGACCGGCAGCAATCCGGGGCTTCAAGCCCGCAGGAGCAAGGGGTCCTGACCACTTCCGCAGTGCGCAAGCGACCAGCAGCACGAGATCGACAAGGTATTCGGGAGATTCACCTCCCGCGCGAGCAGGTGATCCGTGCTGCCCATCTCTATGAAACGCAAAAACACGAACACAAAGCCGACGACCTTCGTCGGCGTGGACATCGGGAAAAAGTGGTTGGATGTTTCGGCCAGCCGGACCTCGTTCCGCACCTCCAACACGGTTTCCGGCCATAGGAAGCTGGTTGAACTCAGCGCCAAGCGGGGCCGCCGGCCACACTTCATTTGTGAACCTGGAAGCTACGGGCGAAAGCTCGTGAAATTTCTGCGGGCCCAGAAATTTGCCTACAGCATCGTCTCAGCTTACCAGGTGCGGCAATTTGCGAAGGCCCGCGGACGGGAGGCGAAGACCGACAAGATCGATGCCGCGATGCTATCGCTGTTCGGGAAAACCTTCCGCCCGGAACCGACGGTGCAGATCGATCCCAAGTTGGAGAGCCTCCGTCGACTGATCCGGCGAAGACAGCAGATCATCGAGGCGACCAAGGTGCAGAAGCATCACTTGGAAACAATGGAGGGCCCGGCGTTGATCCGAGGGGCCAATCGTCTCGTGCGGACGTTGGAAATCGAGGGACGGGAACTTGAGGCCGTGGCAGTCAAACACGTGAAGCGAACGCCGAAACTCCGAAAGCGATTCCTTGCGCTAACTCAGGTCGACGGGGTCGGAACCATCAGCGCGCTCCAGTTGATGAGCGAGGTTCCCGAGCTTGGTCATGTGAGCCGGCGCGAAATCGCCGCGCTGGTAGGCCGGGCTCCGATCAACCACGACTCCGGGATCAAGACCGGTCGCCGGTCCATCCGGGGCGGTCGGATACTCGCCCGGGCAGCGCTCTACATGGCCGCCTTCCATGCTTCCCGAATAAACCCGGTCCTGGCTCCGTTCTTCCAGCGCCTTCGCGCCCGCGGTAAGCCGTATCGCGTCGTGCTGGTCGCGGTGATGCGGAAACTGCTCGTGCACCTGAACGCGGTGGTGGCGGCACAAGACCGCGCGGAGCCGCTGCCCCTCGGAAAAACAGGCCAGAACCAGCTCGCCTAATCCCTACAGGACCCGCGGTAGCCGTTTCTCCAGAAACGCGGCCAGCTTCGGCAACTTCTGATCTCCGAGGCCGGCGAACAACCCTGCCGGATCGATCTTCAAGGTCTCCAGCACCTTCTTGGCCTTCGCGGTGGTGACCACCCCCAGCAAGCGCTCAAGGTAGTCGATCAATTGGCGCTCCGGCATTCCACCCGCAACGGCGGCTCGCTGCAAATCCCGTAAGTAGGCCGGCAGTAGCTGCGCGAGAATCAACACATGCCGGGCATCCTGACGGCCGGACTGCGCAAGGTCCGCGACGTTGGCGATCTTCGCCTGGAAAAGCGCGATCGGGCTGGGCACCTGCACCTGCACGTTGCCCAACGCGACCGTGTAGACCGGCTCCCGCAGTTCCTCGTTGGAAACGCCATGCACGTAGCGCAGCACCTCGATCAGGAGCGGCAACCCCTGGGAGTCCTTGGCGATCACCACCCCGACCTCATTGGTCGGGGGCTTGACCGGGAAGAACTGTGGCTTCGCGCCGGCAACTTGTCCCAGCGCCGTCAACGTTTCACGATCACCGAGCACGTCGACATCGCGGGACACGAACGGCGCCAGCTCCGCGGTATGCGAGTGGTAATACAACGCCCAGAGATTGACCGCCTGACCACCGACCAAAAGCACCGGTTCCTTGGTCGCCAGCAACCCGGCGAAGTCCTCCGGCGGCCTCGGTTCGGCGTCAGACGGCAGCGGAGGCATGGGCGGAGTGGAAACTGATCATCCGAACCGGACGGGACGCCGGTGCGACGGAATTGCGCTGCTGGATGGCTTGGGGACTGACGAGCGCCAGATCGAGCAGCACCTGATCGAATTCGCGTTGAGCACGCTTGAAGCGCGCGACCTGCGCGGGGGTCTTGAAGCGAGCCGGCATCTTCGGTGCCTTGGTGAGCACCAACTCGCGCAGCCGCAGATCCGGTGCCGAGGCTTTTTCCCGCACCAACTGTCGGGCCGCACGGCGCAGCAAGGCCATGACGGTGGTGTCTTCCCGACGCGCAATCTCCGTCAAAGCCGTCAACACGGCTTCGTGCTCGGCCAGGCTCTGGCGGCGCTTGGACTTGGAGAGTTGGTTGGGCATGACGAAAAGGTTGATTCAACCTTAGCTATTGATCGGGTCCTGACAAGCTTGGTTTTGGGTAAGCCGCCCTACCACAGATTGCTTTTCACCGGTGCGAGCCGTCATATTTACATCGCGCGAGCGCCGACAAAAGGTCCACGCCTTCGTGGCCGCAGCTATGCCGATGCACCCCGCAGGTGCTTGATTTGGAGCGGCTCGCCCGGATAGAAGACGCAGGAAAACCGACCCATGCCGAAGTGCATATACTGTGGCGTAACTTTCTCCACTGCCGGGGGAGAGCACATCCTCCAGAATTCCCTCGGAGCCCGATGGCAATCCGACCAGATCGTGTGCTCGCGGGAGCAGGACGGTTTCGGCCGGACCATCGACTTGGAACTTGCCAACAGGCTTAAGTCCTTCCGCAACCTGTTCGACCACGAAACTGGTAGGGGCTATCCTGCGCCGACGCTCAAGGACCTGCCAACACTCGAAGGGAAAAGTGTGGCGTTGGAGCCTGGCGGTGTGCTCCAACTCAATCAGCCCGAGGTCAAAGTCGCACCGCATTCGGACAACGCCAGAATGGTGCAAATCTTGATGCGCGATTCGAGGGATGCGGGCTGGGCACTGCATCTACTGAAGCAGCAATTGCCCAACGCGCAGATCGACGAGGCAACCCTACGAAAACACTCGGTTTCGACCCGCACAGAGACCGAGGATGTCGTCAAACTCACCTTTGCTTTTGGCGGCCTACCTCACCTGCGGGCAGTCACGAAGGCAGCATTCAATCTGGCTGCGGCGAATGGTGCCCCGGTGGATCTACCGGCCTTTGACGCGGCCCGCGCGTTTGTGCGCGACGGCAGCGGCGCATCCGAGCACATCGTCAGGTTCGCTGCCGCTCACGCCTTCGAGCCTGCTTCTAAACTGAGTCCCGTCGACCATTTCGCCGCGGTGGCGACGAGGGGCACGGCAGTGCTCGGCTAGTCCCGCCGGCATCATCGGCTCGCTGGAACACGCCGCGCGCTCCATTGAGGAGCGGATCGGTCGGTGCCGCGAACAACTCGCCCAGTCACGCAAGGCTTTCGCGGACTACACCGCGTTGACCGACCGTCCTTTCGAGCACGAGACGAGGTATCACGAGGTCGTCGCCCGCCAGGCGGAGTTGGTCCAAGCGCTGGATCTCACCAAAAGCCAGAAGGCAGAAGGATTGTCGACTGATGCTCCGGTCGTCGCTCCCACCGAAGGAGAGCCGGCCATCACGATTGAAGCTCCGTCAAGGGTATCGAATGTTGCCTCGAAGCCGGGACGCAAGTTGCGGGTCGCCGTTTGAAATGGAGGCCCAGCCGAACATGTCCGTTATGATAGACAGTCCACGGAGGCGACGCCGAATCGCGGAGCTAGTCCACAAGGCCATCGTCGAAGTTGAGTCCACGCTACCGTCGCCAGAGCACGAAGCATCAACCGCAGCAGATGCGGCCGACCCGGTCGCTATCCAGACGGATCTTCCCGACAGCGAACGCGTCCTCCGCTTCTTGCGCGTCACGGGGCAATCTTCGCCCGCGAACATTCGCGACTCACTTGGGTTGTCTCGGTCGGGGACGTTCAGGGTGTTGCAGGCGCTGACCCACGCTCGGCGAATCGTGAGCCACGGTCAGACCCGCACCTTGGTCTATCGCCTGAATGAGCGCGAGCCGCCACTGGGCCGTATCGATCTGAACTGATCATGCCACGCAGGGAGCAGCCCGAAAACTCTGGTTCGGCACGGGTGCCCGTCGCGATCTATGCCCGCGTCTCAACGGACAACCAAGTCGGGGGTCGCTTCGATTCCTGCGAGAGCCAAGCCGCCGTTTGTCGGGACCATATCCGCAAGCAATCTGCCGAGGGGTGGTATGAGGTCGCATCCTTCACGGACGCCGCCTACTCCGGCGGAACCATGGACCGGCCGGGGATTCAGGCACTCAAGCGAATGATCGCCGCCGGGGAGGTAAAGGTCGTGCTGATCTTCAAATTGGAGCGCGTCTCCCGCAATATGGACGAATGGGGACCATTCCGCGCGTTTCTCCAGAAGCACGGCTGCCGGCTCGAGAGCGCGACGGAAAACATTTCCGAGCTGGAGCCCGAAGGACGGCTCAAGAACAACATCATGATGAGCGTCGCGGAGTTCGAGCGCTTGAACACCGCCAAGAAGACCCGTCTCAAGATGAGGGAGCAGGCCAAGCGGGGTTATTGGAACGGGGGGCCAGTGCCCTACGGTTACGCCTACGACAAAAATACCCAGGCGCTGCTACCGCACCCGACAGAGGCCGCGATTCTAAAACGGATCTTCTCCGAGGCCGCCAAGCTGACATCACTCACGGATCTCGCCAACGCCCTGAACGCCGAGGGTCATCGAACGAAACAGCGAATCATGCAACGTCGCGACGGAACAACCGAGAATGTCGGGGGGCGTCTCTTTCGCTCCGACGGGATTCGCTTGCTGATCCGCAATCCCATCTACCGCGGTGCGGTGAAGTTCGAAGGTCAGGAATTCAGCGGTAAGCACGAGCCGCTGGTGGATGCCGACCTATGGGAAAGGGCCAACGCCGCGGTTGCGGAAACCAAGGAACGGCCGGGCCAGTCCGTTGCACATCCATCGTTCCAAGCTCGTGATGTTCACAATCACTTGCTCAAAGGCATCGCGTGGTGCGCGGCCTGTAACCGGGCGCTGGTGCCGACCGACAGCGGCAAGAAGAGCGTCAACGGGGCGAAATATCGCTACTATGCTTGCTCTTCAGTGTTGAGGGAGTCACAGGCACCGTGTTCGGTAGGTCGGCTTCCCGCAGATGCGCTAGAAAAGTCCGTTGTTTCCATCCTGGGTGAGACATCCAAGCACCCGGCAATCATCAAGGAAATCATCGATGTTTCTCGAAGCACTCAGCGCCGTGATGCGGTGGAATTGCGTTCCGAGCTTGCAAAGAAAAAGCAGGCTATCGCAGTCGTAGAAAAACAGCTTAGCAACTGCGCCGATGCGATTGCCAAGGGTGGTGTGGATGTCCTCGGAGACGCTCTTGTGCGTCGCGCTACGGAACTGCGCGAGGATCGCCGTCGGATCTGTGTGGAACACGAAAAACTCCGGCAGGAATTGGCGGCGGTAGATGCCATGGTCATGGAGGAGACACGCGTGCGGAGTAACCTGGACCAATTCAGCCGGCTTCTGCCCACGCTCACTCCCGCGGAGCAAAAGGAGCTAGTAAGCCTATTCATCGAACGAGTCGATGTGCGGCGGATCGCCCAATCATCCCGGAAGCGCTCCGGCGTTGAGTCTTCGATGGAGAACGGCGATCGAACCATGGAGCTTCGGCTAAAGCTTCGCGAGGCGGATCTCTCGGAGGGCCTGAGAGAACGCATCTCGTCCGGGAGTAGCGTGCCGACACCAACGCCCCACGTGCGTGGTCTCGGACTAGATGCCCGGGTGGATTTTAAGAACGCCAGCAAAGGCGAAATCACTCTCATTACTCCGTTTAGCCAGACGGTGCGTTTGAGCGAAAGGGTGAGGATGCCTCGCGCGGAAAAACCGGAGATGGAGCATCCGATTGTTCGCGCCCGGAAATGGCAGCGGATGCTCGACGGCGGCACCGTCGCAAACCGACTCGCGCTGGCCACGCGGATTGGTGTCGATCCGGCGATGGTAACTCGCATCCTCAGATTGCTCGACCTGGCTCCACCGATTCAGGACTATCTTGCGAAAATCGGCACTGCCAGCGGGGCATGGTATTTCAATATCCGGACACTGGGTCGCCTGGCCACTCTACCGGAGCAGGCGCAGCTCGTAGAGTTCGCGTCGATCGCGAATCGCTATTGCACTCGAATGCAGCGAATCGCTCCCGGAAAACGAATCCCGTCATTTGCTCCAGTCGAGCAATCGCAGGCAAGATCGGCGACCGCCCGAACAATCAATTTCCGGATAGCGCTCTAGCACCGACCCTATCAAGGGCCGGTTTAAATGGCTTTGCGATCACTCAGCTGGCGCTCGAATTCAGGCGCCAAAGGGGTGATGGCGTTCTCGGGAACCCACGCCTGACCCACCACGTGACTGCACCGGGCGAAGACTCGGTTTGGCCCCCCAGCAAGGCCGATTCACTCATTGCTTCAGCCGGAGCGCCGCGTGTGGCGGTTTGTGCCACATAATCTCTCGACATGATGGTAACTCGTGTCCGAGGACAGGACTACACGGTTGCACTCAATGGCGACGTTGTCTCGAGTTTCGCGGACCCACACGCCGGCCGAGGCGTGGCGAGCACCGCCAAGGTGCCCAGCTACATAGGGCTCCAGGCGTATTCGGGACAACGTGTGCAGTTCAGGAACGTCCGTATCAGTTGACGGGCGCGGACTGCGTTGCGGCCAAGCCCCCGATCTGTCCGGCGAACGCCTGGAGCAGGCGTGAGCGCGGATTCTGCAGCAGGGCGCGCAGTTCGCCGGCCTCCGCCAGGCGTCCGTCCTCCAATACGAGGGCGCGACGGGCAAGGCTGAGCGCCTCCAGCGGATCGTGCGTCACCAGCACGACCGCCGCACCGAGTTCATCGGCCGTTCGCGCGACTTCGGCCATCAGCTCCTGCTTCAGCAATAGATCGAGATTCGAGAATGGCTCATCGAGCAGCAGCAGGTGTGGGCGCGCTGCGATGGCACGAGCGAGAGCCACCCGCTGTTGTTGCCCGACCGAAAGGGAGCCCGGCTTTCTGCCCGAGAGTTCTGCGACCCGGCATGCGGCGAGCGCGACGAGCGCCCGTTCATGTCGCTCCGCACGCGGCAGGCCCGGGAGCGCGAAGGCGACGTTGTCACACGCCGTGAGATTGGGCCACAGAGCGAGATCCTGAAACACCATCGCCGTCCGGATGCCGGGAACGCGCGCAATTCTCCCTCTGCTCGGCATGTCCAGCCCGGCGAGTAACCGCACCAGGGTGGTCTTGCCGCCGCCACTGGCTCCGAGCACGGCGAGCCGGTCGCCCTTGGCCA
>CAYWRG010000033.1:0-829 GCA_964460715.1 uncultured Opitutus sp.
AGGTCGCGACGTCGTCCAAGATCATCGTCGAAAAATCGACCATCCCGGTGAAGACCGCCGAGGCGATCCAGACCATCCTCGCCGCCAATACCCGCGGCCTGAAGTTCCAGGTCCTCTCGAACCCCGAGTTTCTCGCCGAGGGCACCGCGGTCGTCGATCTGCACAATCCCGATCGCGTGCTGATCGGCGGCGAGCGCACGCCGGAGGGCGAGAAGGCGATCGAGAGCCTCGCGTCGGTCTACGGCCGCTGGGTGCCCAACGATCGGATCATTCGGACCAACCTCTGGTCGTCCGAACTCTCCAAGCTCGTCGCCAACGCGTTTCTGGCGCAGCGCATCTCTTCCATCAACTCGATCTCCGCCCTCTGTGAAGCAACCGGGGCCGACGTCGATGAGGTGGCGAATGCGATCGGCAAGGACAGCCGCATCGGCCCGAAATTCCTCAAGGCTTCGGTCGGCTTTGGCGGTTCCTGCTTCCAGAAGGACATCCTCAACCTCGTCTACCTCTGCCAGCACTTCGGCCTGCCCGAGGTGGCGTCGTATTGGGAGGGTGTGGTGAAGATGAACGACTGGCAGAAGCAGCGTTTCGCCGGCCGCATCGTGAAGGCGCTCTTCAACACCGTCGCCGACAAGCGCATCGCCGTCCTCGGCTTTGCTTTCAAGAAGGACACCAACGACACCCGCGAGTCGGCCGCGATCAGCGTCTGCCGCGATCTGCTCGCCGAGCAGGCCAATGTGGTGGTGTACGATCCCAAGGTTCCCGCGGCCGAGATCATCCGCGATGTCCTCGGCGCGGGTGTCACTAACCCGCGTCTCACCGTCGTGAATTC
>CAYWRG010000033.1:839-15578 GCA_964460715.1 uncultured Opitutus sp.
GGATAGTCGCCACCCCGACCGGGAGACGGCCGACCTGCTCTTCTTCCCGACGGGGGGTGGCAAGACCGAAGCCTACCTGGGCCTCGCGGCCTTCACCATCGCCATGCGGCGGCTCAAGGCGCCCGGCGTCCTGGGCGCGGGCGTCACCAATTCGCGTCTCACCGTCGTGAATTCCGCCTACGAGGCCGCCAAGGGCGCCCATGCGGTCGCCGTGGTTACCGAGTGGGACGAGTTCAAGACACTCGACTACGCCCGGGTTTACGAGGGTATGATGAAACCGGCCTTTCTCTTCGACGGCCGTAACATCACGGACCTCGCGAAGCTGAAGACGCTGGGCTTCCGCGCCCACGGCATCGGCAAGTAACCAGGCGTTAGCTGGCCGCGGTGGGCTGGGGTCTGGCGTTGGGGCGTTGTTCCCATCTCCGCGTCTCAGCGACAGTCCCGAGCGGGTCCCTGACCTTGGCAATAAGGGGGCCATCCCTTGCGTCCGCTTGCGCCGATCAGACGTAGGGTCTAGGTGAAATCCGTGACCGCACGTCCCACCATCGTTTGGTTCCGCCAGGACTTGCGCCTGCAGGACAACACCGCCCTGGCTGAGGCGGTGGCGCGGGGTGGGCCGGTCATTCCGGTGTACATCCTCGATGACGACGGCGAGGGGCGCTGGGCCGCCGGGGGAGCGTCGCGCTGGTGGCTGCATCATTCTCTCGCCGCTCTGCAGGCCTCGCTGGAAGCGCGCGGATCGCGACTGATCCTCGCGCGAGGCGGTGCGCTCGCCATTCTTCGCAGCCTCGCCGCTTCGACCGGGGCGGGCGCCGTTTACTGGAACCGCCGTTATGAGCCCGCGGTGATCGCCCGCGACTCCACCGTAAAGACGGTGCTGACCAGCGACGGCCTAGAAGCGAAGAGCTTCAACGGCAGCCTGCTCTTCGAGCCGCACACGATCACCAACAAGCAGGGCCGTCCGTTTCAGGTTTTCACACCTTACTGGCGCCATTGCCTGACCCTGCCGGTCCCGGCGCCCGTGGCGTTGCGGGCGGGGCCGCTGCCGTCGCCGGCCAAGTGGCCGGCGGGAAGCACCCTTGCTTCGTTCGGTTTGCTGCCGTCGATTCCATGGGACGCGGGGTTCTCGCCGGTGTGGACGCCGGGCGAGGAGGGGGCGCGCCGACGGCTCAAGGCCTTTGTCGCCGAAACGATCACCGCCTACGCCGATGATCGCAACGTGCCGTCGGTGACGGGAACGTCGAGGCTATCGCCGCACCTGCATTTCGGCGAGGTCGGTCCGCGCCAGGTTTGGGCCGCCGTGCAGGGGCTCTCGCGCGAGTCCGGAGTTTTCCCGCTCAACAATGGCGCGCGCGTTTACCTCAGCGAGATCGGCTGGCGCGAATTCTCGCATCATCTCGTCTTCCATTTTCCCTCGACGCCCGAGCGTCCTTTGCGTCCGGAGTTCGAGGCGTTTCCCTGGGCGTCCGATCCCAAGGGGCTGCGGCTGCGTGCCTGGCAGCGCGGGCGTACCGGCTACCCGATTGTCGACGCCGGCATGCGCGAACTCTGGACCACGGGCTGGATGCACAATCGCGTGCGCATGATCGTCGCCTCGTTTCTCGTCAAACACCTGCGTCTCAACTGGACCCATGGAGCCACGTGGTTTTGGGACACGCTGGTCGACGCCGATCTCGCCGCCAACACATTGGGCTGGCAATGGAGCGCGGGTTGCGGCGCAGACGCGGCGCCGTACTTCCGCATCTTCGCCCCGGTGCTGCAGGGCGAGAAATTTGATCCCAAGGGTGAGTATGTGCGCAAATGGGTTCCTGAAATCGCACGTCTGCCGGACAAGTTCCTGCATGCACCCTGGACCGCGCCAGCCAATGTGCTCGAGTATGCGGGCGTTGATCTGGGCCGGACTTATCCCGAGCCGATCGTCGATCACGCGACTGCCCGCGCCGAGGCGCTGGCCGCGTTCAAGCAGCTGCGCGGTGCGCGTCCCGACGCCGACGGAGCCGGCGAGTGAGCTCCGTGCGCAACCTCATTCTCGTTCTGGGTGACCAGCTCGACGCGCGCTCGAGCGCGCTCGATGGCTTTGATCCGCGTCGCGATGCGGTCTGGATGGCAGAGGTCGCCGAGGAGTCGACTCATGTCTGGTCCTCGCGTCCGCGCATCGCGGTCTTCCTCGCCGCGATGCGCCATTTCCGCGACGCGCTGCGTGCCGCGGGCCGGGTCGTCCATTACACGGAACTCGATGCGGCCGGGAACGCGGGAACGCTGGCTGGCGAACTCGCGCGGGCGGTCGCGCGCTTGAAGCCGGAGCGGTTGATCATGACCGAAACCGGCGACTGGCGGGTCGCCCGTTCGATCGAAGCGGTTGCCGAGGCGGCGGAACTCCCGCTCGAGGTCCGCACCGATCGGCATTTTTTCGCCACCCTTGAGGACTTCCGGGCGCACGCCGCCGGGCGGAAGCAGCTGCGGCTTGAGTTTTATTACCGGGAGCTGCGGCGCAAGCACGGCATCCTGCTCGACGCCGAAGGCGGGCCGCAGGGAGGCGAGTGGAACTACGATCATGACAACCGCGGCGCGTTCGGTCGCGCGGGACCGGGCAAGGTTCCGGCGCCCGTCTCGTTTCCGCCGGATGCGGTGACGCGCGACGTGCTCGCCCTGGTTGCGCGCCGCTTTCCGCAGCATCCGGGTCGACTGGACGCGTTCGATTGGCCGGTCACGCCCGACGAGGCGCGGCGTGCGCTGAAGGACTTCATCACACATCGGCTCGCGGACTTTGGCCGGTATCAGGATGCCATGTGGTCGGCCGAGCCGTGGCTCTATCACTCGCGGCTCTCCGCGGCGATGAACCTCAAGCTGGTTGATCCGCGTGAGGTTGTGGCCGCAGCTAAGGCGGCGTACAAGGCGGGACGCGTGCCGCTGGCGTCGGCCGAGGGGTTTATCCGCCAGATCCTCGGGTGGCGTGAGTATGTGCGCGGCGTCTACTGGATGCACATGCCCGGCTATCTTGAGCGCAACGCGCTCAAGGCGGAGGGCAAGCTGCCGGACTTTTATTGGACGGGTGACTGTGAGATGGCCTGTCTCAGGGCCGCGATCGGCCAGACGCTCGAGCTCGGTTATGCGCATCACATCCAACGTCTCATGGTCACGGGCCTTTATTCACTCATGCTCGGGGTGGATCCGAAGCACGTGCATGCCTGGTACCTCGCGGTCTATGTGGATGCGGTCGAGTGGGTCGAACTCCCGAACACGCTGGGCATGTCACAGTACGCGGACGGCGGGATCATGGCGTCGAAGCCGTATGTCGCGACCGGCAAGTACATCCAGCGCATGAGCAATCACTGCGTCGGGTGTCGCTTTGACCCCGCGAAGAGCACGGGCGCCGCGGCTTGCCCGTTCACCACGCTGTACTGGGATTTTTTGCTGCGACACGAGCGCGTTCTGGCGGTGAATCAGCGCATGGCGCTTCAGGTGAAGAACCTGAAGCGATTGAGTGATGCCGAGCGGACCGCCATCCAGGCCCAGGCGGAGGCAATCCGAAAGCACGGTGGCGCTCCGGCGCGCGCGGGGCTGCCGGGTGAACTTGATCTCAACTGACGGCCAGCTGAACGCTTTTCTCCCAATGGCCCGCATGCAAAAGAAAGCCGATCTGCCACAGAAGGACTGCATCGTTTGCGGACGTCCCTTTGCCTGGCGGAAAAAATGGGAGCGCTGTTGGGACGAGGTCAGATATTGCTCGGATGCTTGCCGAAAGCGAAAAGGGCGTCTGCCTGTCGAAGCCACTCTGCCATGACTCTGCACCGACTTACCCGCCGCATTCGGATTGCCCGTCCCTCCGCGGAGGTCTTTGCGTGGCACGAGCGTCCCGGAGCATTTGAACGGCTGCAGCCACCGTGGGAGCAGGTCGAGGTGATCGCGCGCTCGGGCGGCATCCGCGATGGCGCCACCGTTTCGTTGCGCACCAAGGCAGGCCCGGTGTGGCTGCGCTGGGACGTGGTGCATGGCGACTATATGGCCGGCGTGCAGTTCCGCGACCGGCAGCGGCGGGGCCCGTTCAAGCATTGGGAGCATCTGCACCGGGTAGAACCCGACGGGCCCGATGCCAGCATCCTGGTGGATGACATCAGCTATGCCTTGCCAGGTGGTGCGGCTGGCGCGCTCGCTGCGCCGATGGTGAGGCGACGCTTGGAGCGGATGTTTGATTATCGGCATGCGGTGACCAAAGCGGACCTCGAGGCGGCGAACGGCCGGTTCGGTGTGCGTCCGTTGCGGGTGCTCGTGTCAGGCGCGTCGGGACTTGTTGGGCGGACACTTGGGCCGCTGCTGACCACTCAGGGACACTCGGTGGTCCGTCTCGTCCGCCGGGCGGCTGCGGGACCGGATGAGGCCCGTTGGGATCCCGTGCGGGGCGCGATTGATCTGACAGGCGCAGGTCGGATTGACGCGGTGGTTAACCTTGCGGGGGCGGGGATTGCCGACGGTCGCTGGTCGGTGCCGCGGCGGCGCGAGATCCTGGAAAGCCGCGTGAATGGCACGCGCACGCTCGTCGCAGCCCTGGCCCGGTTGCCCGATCGCCCTGAGGTCTTGATCAATGCGTCCGCCGTCGGCTTCTACGGTGACCGCGGCGACGAGCTTCTCCACGAGTCGGCGGCGGGCGGCCGCGGATTTCTGGCGGAAGTCTGTCAGGCCTGGGAAGCGGAGCTGGCCGCGGCGGAGGCGATCGGCGTACGCACGGTGGCCTTGCGCACCGGGATGGTCCTGACGCCGGCGGGCGGGGCCTTGGCGCGGCTGCTGCCGCTGGCTCGCTGTGGACTGGGCGGGCCGCTGGGATCCGGACAGCAATGGACCGGGTGGATCACCCCGGATGATTTGAACGGACTCATGCTCGCGGCCATGACGGACGCGCGGTGGCGCGGTCCGGTGAACGCCGTTGCACCCGAGGTGATGCGTCAGCGTGAGTTTGCTTCGGTGCTGGGTCGCGTGCTGGGGCGGCCGGCCTTTTTGCCGACACCGGCTTGGGCCTTGAAGCTCGGGCTGGGCGAGATGGCGCAGGAACTCCTGCTCAGCAGCGCGCGGGTGGAGCCGACCAAGGCCCTCGCCCTCGGCTACGTGTACCGCCATCGTTCGCTTTTCGCCGCATTGACGCATATGCTCGGCCGAACGGTTTCACTATGAACAAGACGATTGTGGTGGTGGGGGCGGGAATCTCGGGGCTGCTGCTGGCCCGCGAGCTGCAGGGGCGCGGCGCCGAGGTCGTTGTGCTTGAGAAGAGCCGTGGGGTGGGGGGACGGCTCGCGACCAAGCGCGTGGGTCCGTCGGTCTTCGATCAAGGCGCGCAGTTTTTCACGGTCCGCGACGAGCGCTTTGCCGCCGTGGTCGAGGGCTGGCGCACGCAGCGTCTGGCCACCGCGTGGCCGGGTGGAATCGGGGAGCGCGTGATCGGCGCGACTGGCATGACCGCCATGCCCAAGGCCCTGGCGGAGGGGCTCGACATCCAGCGCGAGCATCGGGTGACCCGCGCGGTCCGTCACGCGTGCGGTTGCTGGGAGATTGAGATCGAGAACCACGGGGTGATCCGCGCCGAGCGTCTGGTGCTAACCGCGCCCGTGCCGCAGTCGCTCGCGTTGCTCGAAGCCGGCGTGTTGTCGCCGGGGCTGGCCGAGTCGCTCGCGCGCCTCACCTACCATCCCTGCCTCGCGCTGCTCTGCGTGCTCGACGGTCCCTCTGCGGTTCCGGTTGAGGGCATCGCTCCTTCCTCGGGTTCGATCCGCTGGATTGCAGACAATACCCGCAAGGGGATCTCGCCCGGTGCGCCCGCGGCGCTCACCGTGCACACCACGCCGGCGTTTGCGGCGGAGCACTACGGGCTCGGGGTGGAGGAAGTCGCTGCCTTGCTGGCGACCGAACTCGCGCCGTGGTTGGGTGGATCCGGGCTCGTTTCAACCACGCTGCATCGCTGGAAGTTCAGCGAGCCGCGCGCGACGCACCCGGAACCCTATGTCTGGCTGCCCGAGCTTTCGCTGGGTTTCTGTGGCGATGCCTTTGGCGGACCGCGCGTCGAGGGTGCGGCGGTGTCGGGGCTCGCGCTGGCTTCGTGCATGGCGACGACGCTGACAGCGGCGACGTTCACGGAGCCGTGATCCGTAGACCGCTGTTTACTTGATTAAGTGAAGTGGCATAGTAAACAAAACCCATGTCATCTCAGCTCTATCCGACGATCGTGTCGACGATCGGCAACACGCCCTTGATCAAGCTCAACCGGATTGCGGCCGGTCTCCCGGCCTCGATCTACGTGAAGGCGGAGTTCTTCAATCCGCTCGCAAGCGTGAAGGATCGCATCGGCATGGCGATGATCGAGGCTGGTGAGCGCGATGGTCTGATCAAGGCGGGTACCGTCGTCATCGAGCCCACCTCGGGCAACACCGGCATCGCGCTGGCGTTCGTCTGTGCGGCCCGTGGCTATAAGCTGATCCTGACCATGCCAGAGACGATGTCACTCGAGCGGCGCGTCCTCCTGCGCATGCTGGGCGCAGAGATTGTGCTGACGCCGGGAGCCGAGGGCATGCCCGGCGCCATTCGTCGCGCGACCGAACTTCTCGCCCAGTACGGTGACCGTGGCTTTATGCCCCAGCAGTTTGAGAATCCCGCCAATCCGGAGGTTCATCGCCGGACGACGGCGGAGGAAATCTGGAGCGCGACCGAAGGGAAGATCGATGCCTTTGTCGCGGGCGTGGGCACGGGCGGCACGATCACGGGCGTCTCCGAGGTCATCAAGTCGCGCAAGGCGATCAAGAGCATCGCGGTCGAACCGACGGCTTCCCCAGTCATTTCTGGCGGTCGCCCGGGCCGGCATCGGATCCAGGGGATCGGCGCGGGCTTCATACCAAAGAATTGCAACACGGCGATCATCGACGAGGTGATCAAGGTCAACGACGAGGATGCCTTCGAAACCGCACGGCAACTGGCCCTGCAGGACGGCATTCTTGCCGGTATCTCGACCGGAGCAAATGTGTGGGCCGCGATGGAACTCGCCAAGCGTCCGGAGTACGCCGGCAAGCTGATCGTCACCGTGGGTTGCAGCTTCGGCGAACGCTACATTTCCACCGCTCTGGCGGAAAGGGCCCGGCAGGAAGTTTCGGTCTAGCCTCATTTGCAGGGACTTACGGTCCAAAATCAGGCTTCCCATCGCCGTATGAACGACCTTCAATAGGTGTTTTATGCAGAAAACGTTCGTTATCTTCAAACCCGACTGCATGGAGCAGAAGCATGTCGGAACCGTTGTTGATCGCTTTGAAAAAGCGGGCTTCGAGATCGTGGGCGCCAAGCTCATCCGTCTCTCGTCCGCCGTCCTGCGCGAGCACTACGCGCACGTGGCTTCGAAGCCCTTCTACCCGGAAATTGAGCAATTCATGAGCTCGCGTCCGGTCCTCATCATGGCGCTCAAGGGCGACAATATCGTGGCCAAGGTCCGCGACCTGCTCGGGCCGACCGACTCGCGCAAGGCCGCCAAGGGCACCATCCGCGGTGACTTCGGCACCGAGATGATGAAGAACGTCTGCCACGCCTCCGACACCGACGAGAACGCCCAGATTGAGCTCGCCCGCTTCTTCAAGCCGGAAGAGATCCTCGGCTAAGCCGGCGGGAGCGAATCACTCGTTCCTTTTCGAAACCCGCACCGGTCCCGGTGCGGGTTTTTTTGGGTCTTGTAGCCGCGGTCGCTGACCACGGTCCGCTGTGATCTGCAGCCGTTCAGCCGCCGGGCTCAGCGAGCCCAGCCACACCTCAAGACTGTACCCCCGCCGAAATCGATTGCTGTGCATCCCTGCCTCCGGGTTCCGAACCGGGCGGAGTTGAAATCCCGAAGCGTTCGTCCGTTGTCAGTGCTGAGCGCATCCCTGCCGATATTCTCCCATGCGACCGTTCATCACCCAACTTCTGGCCGACCTGCGCATCATGCCGCGCGGGGTGTGGGTGCTGGTGGGCGGGCAGTTCGTGAACCGTCTGGGGAGTTTCGTTTATCCCTTTTTGGCCATTTACCTCACGGGGCGCGGCTTTGGCCTGGGTGACGTGACACTGGTGCTCGGCGCCATCGCGGTCGGACACCTGGGGGCACCTTTTGCCGGCGGCTACCTCGCGGATGCGATCGGGCGGCGCAACACCATCGTGGCCGCGCTGGTCGGCGGGGCGCTCACACTGGTGGGCATCTTCTTTTCTCCGAACTTGCACGCCTTGTTGGTCATGGCGGCGACCCACGGGTTCTTCTCGCACATGTTCGGCCCCGCGGCAAACGCGCTGCTGTCCGACCTCGTCACGCCGCAGCAACGCGTGACGGCGTATGCGCTGTTGCGGCTCGCGATCAACGCCGGCTTTGCGGCGGGCCCAGCCATTGCCGGCCTGCTTTACGCCGTCTCACCGGTGTTGATCTTCACCGGTGATGCGGCAACCACGCTCGTCTTTGCCGCGCTTGCGCTGCTTTTCCTGCCTCACGGATTACGCACGGTCACGGGCAGCGTGTCGTCGCCGCGCGTGATCCTGCGCAGCTGGACCGAAGCCGGGCGCGATGCCTGGCACAATGGGCCGTTTGTGCAGCTCTACGTTGGCATGCTGCTCATGGCGGTCGCATTCATGCAGGTCTTCACCGTGCTCGGTCTGCACATGACCGCGCGCGGGTTGGACACGTTTTCCTACGGCGTGGCGATGGGCTTCAATGGATTCCTCATCATGTGCTTCGAGCTCCCGCTCGCGCACCTGGTCCGGCGCTTCCCGGCGCGCCCGGTGCTGGTCGCCGGCTTTGCGGTCACGGGCCTCGGTTGTGCGGCGTTTGCCGGAGCAGACTCGTTGACCGAATGCCTGCTCGCGATGGCGGTGTTCACTTTCGGCGAGATGATCTCGCTGCCGATTGCCGCGGGCTATGCGAGCGAGCTGGCCCCGGTGGCGCTGCGCGGCCGCTACTTCGGTGTCTTTGGCACGGTCTGGGGCTTGGCCGGACTGGTGGGCAGCGCGGGACCGTGGATGTATGGTCAGCTGGGCGCGGCGTGGTGGATCATCGCCGGCGTCGGTGGCCTCGCCGGCGGCGCGGGAATGCTGTTCCGCTCAACCGATCGCCGGGTGGCGGTCTCCTCGCCGGGCAGCGTGTAGGCCGGCAACGAAATCAGGCCAATTCAGAAGTCGCGCAGAGCCGCAGAGGAAAGAAGAAGTCCGAGGTCAGTTCAGACCGGAGCGGCTTGATGCCCGTATCATCTACAGTGCTTAAAAGAACGGTTTGGCTGTTTTCTCTGCGCCTCTGCGGCTCTGCGCGATCTCCGGTTCGTTTTTGAAGATGTACGAACAGATTGAAATCAGCGTACTTCCGGACGCAGGAATGCGGCCGCGGGATTGTCGACGAGCGCGCGCAGTCCCTCGACCACGGTCTCGGCATTGAGCACGGCGCCGTCCCAGTTCGTGTGCACGGTGCGGTCGGCGAAGAGCAGGGTGGTTTTTTCCTCACCCAGCGCTTCGTAGCGGGCGCTGAGCTGCGCATTGAGGTCAACGAGCGGAACCGCAAGTTCGGCCGCAATCGCACGCGTCCAGGCGGCGTGACCGCCGTCGGCGTTGAGTTTGCCCTCGGTCCAGCGGTTGCGCGGGACGAGGGTGCAAAGAACAGGCGTCGCGCCGCGGGCGCGAATCTCGGTGATGTACGTCCGCAGGTAGGCGCCGAAGGTCTGCACGGTCTCGGTGGAGCCCGTGGCGGCATCCGTGCGTTCCTCGGTCTCCGTGCCGACGCCGGGCAATGCGCCGCGGGCGCCATTGTCGTTATGGCCGAATTGGATCAGCACCACATCGCCTTCCTTGATCAGGTGCAGGACGTCGGGCCAATAAGTGGAGCGAAAGGTCCGCACGCCGGTGCCGCCCACCGCGAGATTCACCAGATTGACCTTGGCGGGGTAGAGATGGTTTTGAAGCGGATCCCCCCAGCCGAACTGGCCGTCGTAGCCGTTGCCGCGGCCGTTGCGCACGGTGGAGTCGCCAATGAGGACGAGGTTGGGCAGCTTCGGGTCGGCGGGAGCGGGCAGATTCAGCCAGCTGCGCATCGTCGCGCGATCCCAGCCGCGATCCGGGGGCTGCGGAGGAACGAAAACCCGCGCGGGCTCAGCGGTCGGCACGGATCGACCGGGGTAGGAGAGCGCGGCAATGAGCTTCTGTTCGCGCAAGCCCTTCAGGCCGCTAAGGGCGAGGTAGGCGTTGAGCCGGGCGCCGTCCTCGCCGGTGTGCACGTGGTCCGCGGGAAAAAGGGCGTCAACCTCCTCGCGCGTCATGCGCGCGTAGCGCTGCGTGATCAGGCTGGTCAGGTCGACCAGCGGTACGCCTTCACTTGCGGCGAGCGAGCGCATCCATTGGTTGAACTTCCCGTTGCCCTCGCCGTTAAGGTCGGCGCGCCAGGCGCGTCGCGCGGTCAGCGTCATCAGAATCGGCATGGCGCCGCGGCTGCGTGACTCAGCGATCATCTTGCGCAGATACCAGCCGTAGGTGTGGACCGTTTCCCTCTGCTTGGTCACCTGATTGTCGATGTCCTCGGTCTCTTCCCCGAGTCCGGGCAGCGACCCGCGGGCCCGGGAGGCATCGTTGACCGGGCCGCCATCGTTATGGCCGAACTGGATGATGACGAAGTCTCCGGGTTTCAGCTCGGCCAGCAGGCGCTCCCAGCGGCCCTCCGTGATGAAGGTGCGCGAACTGCGGCCGCCGATCGCGCGATTCTGCACGATCAGGTGGTCGCGATCAAAGTACTCGCCGATCCATTTTCCCCAGCCGACCGCGGCCGGATTGCCGTTGGCGGCGGTGGAGTCACCGGCGAGGTAGAGCGTAGGGACGCCGGGGGCCGCGGCGGGAACGGGCGGAGTGGACTCGGCTCCCGACGCGGCCGTCAGCAGCATCCCGACGGAGAGTAGAGCGAGGAAGAAACGAACCAGGCGGGGCATGCTGGCACTCAAACGTCGAGCGGGGCTGGGTGCAACTCGCAGCCCGGAGGACAGTCCGGCCTCCAGGAGCTGTCTTTGCGGGATCGACTCGGAGCGAAGCCCGCGCTTGGGTTGGGCACATGAGCAAGCAGTCTTCGTCTTCAGGCGCCCGTGACGTCGCGGTTTCCCGTTTTCCGATCGAACTCGCCCAGTTCCTCAAGTTCGCCGGCCTCTTCGGCAGCGGGGGCGAGGCCAAGGAGGCGGTCGTCGCGGGGGATGTTCAGGTGAACGGTACCGTGGAGACGCGACGCGGGCGGAAGCTGATAGCCGGTGACAAGGTCACGATCGGGACCGAGACGCTGATCGTGCGCGAGGGCTGATGGCCGCGGTGGTCTTGGAGGGCGGCTGGCGCAGCCCGTGCGTCGCGCGCTCAATGCGTCATCAGATGGAAGATGATGTTGATCGTGAGCGGGTAGGCGCGTGACTCGGAGAATTGCTTGAAGTAGGTCTCGTTCTCGCTTTCACGCTCCCAGCCATCGCTGATGTCGGAGTTATGCACGGCGATCGCCATGATCCGCTGCCGGTCGTCGAGCATGGCCCAGATCTTCATGTCGAGTGACCCGTAGCCGCGATCCCGGTACTGGAGTTCGGACAGCGGGTCATCCGGATCGGAGTCGGGATTCCAGAACTGCATCGTGGGCACGCGCAGCTTGTGCATGGGCACCTCCAGGGGAAAAATGCTGCGGAAGAGCGGGTGATCGGTGGTCAGCTCGATCCAGTCGTACTCGGGCAGCACCGTCTTCATCTCGGTGCGAAAATGCTCCCAGGCGGCCGTACCCCAGAAGTCGGTGACGAGCAGCGACCCGCCGGAGAGCAGGTAGCGGCGGAGAATCTCCGTCTCCTCCTCGCTCAGCATGATGCCTTCGACATGCTCCATGAAGATGAGCGGAAACTTGAAGAGATCGGGATTCGTTAGCTTGAGCGTGCGTGCATCGGGATCGACCATGATGGACGTCATTTGCCGCAGCCGGTAGGAGAGATTCAGGTCAGCATCGGGGTAGTCGACCCACCAGCCGAGCCGGCGTCCGCGGCCGATGCCTTCGCCGAGATCGGGGCGTGACTTGAAGATGATGCGGGCGAACGTGAAGACGTCCTGTTCGAAGCCCGGTGTGTTCGTCCACGAGGGCAGCGTGATGCTGTGCGACAGCGTTTCGCGGGCGGTACGCACCGTATCCTCATTGACCACACCGCCGCCTTCGAGGCGGCTGTATGACGACCCGCCGGGGGCGTCGCGGAAGAACTGGGCCAGCGACACGCCCGCGACGGAAAGAACGAGCAAAGCTGAGAAAAAAAGGCGAAGGCGAGGCACGGCTGCGTGGATGACGCGGAGCCTACCTTGCTTTGCGTCCGGTGCAACCGCGGGGTGGACGATTCGTCCCAGGCCGTCGGCGCACCGCATCAAACCGGCCCGATCAAACGGGGCGCACGGTCTCGATCAGGGCCTTGACGCGGGGGCGGGTCTTGCCGATCCACGCCGGGCGCCGGGGCCCGACGGTGAAGCTTTGGCGGATGGGGTGGGTGGCCAGCCAGCGCGCAAATTTGATCGCCGCGTTGGGCGAGGTGTTGTCGATGGTGACCATGGTCAGGCCTTTCGTCCGGTCGGCGGCACCACGAGGTGGCGGCATAGGGTGAAGAGACGCTGGTGGAATTCGCGGGTGGTGATGCGGCCAGACAACCAGTTCGCCGTCAGGCGCTGGCGTCGCTCGGTGATGTCCGTGAGGGTGGCGGTCGATTTCATGGCGATGTCGTTGCTTCAGCATCGGCACGTCGCCCGCGGAGTTGAGCGAGACGATGAACGCGCGTCGCAACGCCGCCGTTGGCTAGGTCTCGTTCTCATTCTCGTCATCATTCTCGTTCGCTCTGGATCGGTCCGGTTGGACCCAACCCGACCCCACACAAGCCGGGAGAACGGGAATGAGAACGAAGAACGGGAACGATTGGGGGAGGGACGCATCGAACCTCCTAACGTTCCGGCGGGAAGTGCCGATAGCGGTAAGTATGCTTACCCAGCCCCTTGCCGAGCAGGATATTCTCGCGGCCGCCAAGAGTCTCCCTGCTGCGCCCCAGATCATGTCGCGCCTTCACACGATGCTGACGGATGTGAACTCAGGCCTGTCGCAGATCGCCGCGCTGCTGCGTCGCGATGCCGCGCTCACGGCCCGCATTCTCTCGATTGCCAACAGCCCGGCCTATGGCGCGGCTGGTTCGATTGGATCCATTGAGGAGGCACTCCAGCGCGTGGGCTTCGGCGAGGTGTTCCGTCTCGTTGGCCTGGTCGCGAATCAAGGTCTATCCAACCAGCTCAAGAGCTACGGCTGGAGCGCAGCCCAGCTCTCCACGCACAATCTGTTCTCCGGCCTCGTGGCCGAAGCCATCGCACGGCGGGTGGGGGTTGAGCGGCGGATCGCGTACACTGCGGGTCTGCTCAGCACCATTGGCATGGTCCTCCTGGATCGTGCCGGCTCGGGCAACGTCTACGCCCACGAAACCTACAGCGAGTCGGGCCATGGGGACCTCCTATCGTGGGAAAACAACACCTTCGGCTACACTCACCTGCAGATCAATCAGGTGGTCTTCCGTCACTGGGGTTTCCCGGACACGATCATCGCGGCGACGGTCGACGACCAGACCCCGCTCGGGCGGATCTTGCGCCTCACGGCGGGAATCGTCCACTCCGCTGGGCATGGGCTGCCGCAGGGTGGAGGGAGTTATGGTACGACGACCGAGGACCTTGCCGCCAATGGCCTCAAGATGGACGACGCCAAGGCGGTCACGGACGAGGCACTCAATGCCTACCGCAATCTGAGCGCCCTTTGAGCGCCGCGCGATTCGGTCCGCTCTTGTAGGGCATGAAAAAGCCTATCCTGTTTTAGGATAGGCTTTTAAGATTGGTGCCCCCACGGGGAGTCGAACCCCGCTTTTAAGATTGAGAATCTCATGTCCTAACCGATAGACGATGAGGGCGGCTGTGGAGCGGTAGAGAGTTCGGTTTTGTTGCGCCGCGTCAAGCGCGAGTTTTAGGGAAGGTTTTGTGGGTCCGGATTGCTCAGGCAAGACCGGGATACCCGAAACGCCCTTCGTGGATGGCGGCTCAGTAGTCGTCCATGACGAACCACATGATCCAGGTGAGGCCAAGTGTCAGGACGATCATGCCTGCGGCGCCGTAGGCGAGGACGACAACGTTGTTGCCGCTGATGACGACCGAGGCCGCCAGAAGCAGATTGCCGACGATCAGGGTGAGGAAGTAGTCGCGCTTCCGCCTCGATGGGGCCCTGGCCGGACGGGGCGGGGCGGGCAGGCGCGCGGCGTTTTCGTGGGCTTCGTTGGCCCGCAGGAGGGCCTGCACCTCATTGTTGGGTGGAGGGATCGGCGGGGGCGGCGGTGAGCCGGATTCGGGCGTGCCGGGCGTATTCGCGGCCCGGATCAGTGCCGTGAGGTCAATCGAATCAACCGTCGTCGGCGTGCCGGCCGGCGGATTGATCGACTCGAAGGTCCGCTCCTTGAACGTGAACTTCCGGGGCGGAGGATCGGCGTCAGGCACGAGAGGACGATAAACCTGCTCGGCCGATACACAATCGGGAAGCGAGGGGCTGCGATGCTGTAGCGGGGGGGCCGGGGCCCCCGGGGGGGGGGGGGGGGGTTGCGGGGGGGGCGGGGGCGGGGGCCGGGGGGGGGGGGGGGGGGGGAGTCGGGGGGGCTGTTCACGACCACCGCGGCGGCGATGGCCAGGCCGCCGACCACCACGGGGAGGGTG
>CAYWRG010000033.1:15588-47656 GCA_964460715.1 uncultured Opitutus sp.
GGGGGGGGGGGGGGGGGGGTTTTTGGCATTTAAAACCCCCCCCCCCGGGGGCGCGCCCCCCCCGGCTACATAAAAACGCGGATCGACGCACGGGGTGAGCCGGGCATCAATCCGCGTTGATCCGCTGAAATGGCGGGGTGGGCGAAGTCGCGTCGCTCAGTTCGATCCCGGGGACGTCGGCGTGGCGCCGAGGAACTTCAGGAAGGGCGAGATGGACCGGGGGCGACCGAGGAAGGCCTCGACCGACTGGTTGACATCGCGCGTGTTGGCCGCGCCGTAGATCTCGTTGCGCAGGCGCATGCCGACCGAGGTGTCCATGAAGCCGTTGGGCGCGGACTCGAACACGCTCGCGAGGTCCGTGGCGATCGCGAGGGCCCAGAGATAGCCGTAGTAACCGGCGTCGTAACCGGCGAGGTGGCCGAAGTAGGCGGCGAAGGCCGTGTCAGGGATCGGCGGATACGAGACCCGCGCGAGCACGCCGTTGGCGAGGGCGTTGACGTCCGGCCGCACGTCCGAGACCGGGAGGGTGTGGAGGGTCAGGTCCAGCAGGCCGTAGGACAGCTGGCGGCGGTAGAACATGCCGGACGTGGCCTTGCGGACATCGTTGAGGCGTTCGATCACGTCGGCCGGGATCTTTTTGGACGGATCGCGATAGTCGGCGGCGAAGGTATCGAGGACCTTCTTGTCGCGGATCCAGTTTTCCAGCATCTGCGAGGGCGCCTCGACGAAGTCGCGCGGCACGGCGAAGGAGGAGAGGCGCTGGTAGTCGGAACGGCCGAGCATCTTGTGCATCACGTGGCCGAACTCGTGGAAGAGGGTCTCGACGTCGTCGTGGCTGAGCAGCGACGGCTGGTCGGGCTTGGGCGGCGGGAAATTGCAGACAAGGGAAACGAGGGGCAGCACCGTGCGGCCGTCATCCAGCGTCCGCTGGTCGCGAATGCCGAAGCAGGCGAAGTGGTTGTACTTTCCCTCGCGTGGGAACATGTCGAGGTAGAACATGCCCATCGGCTGCCGGGTGGCCGTGTCGGTCACGAGGTAGAGCTTCACGTCAGGGAACCAGATCTGCGGTGGCTGGACCTCGGCGAAGGTGAGGCCGAAGATGCTTTCGTAGATGCGGAACATGCCCGCGAGCGTGGCATCGTAGGGGAAGAAAACGCGGAGCGCGTCGGTATCGATCGAGTACTTTTCCTTGGTCAGCAGGTTGGTGTAGTAGGCGATATCCCAGGCCTCGAGCTGGGCGCTGGCATTGCCGGTCTCCTTGACCTTGGTCTGCCGCAGCTCCTCCCATTCCTGCTTCATCTTGCCCTCGAGACCGGCCACGAGCTCGTTCTCAAAGGTGAGGGCGGTTGCGGCCGAGCCCGACATGCGGGTCTCGGTCTGGTAGTCGGCCCAGGTCTTGTAGCCAAGCGCCTGGGCGATCTTGGCACGAAGCATGACCATGTCGGTCAGCAGCGGCAGGTTCTCCTCGCGGGCCAGCTGGCCGCGGGCGTGGGCGAGCTTGCGGCGGGTCTCGGGATTCTTCGCGTTCTCGACGACGGCGACATAGTGCCAGGTCACGTTGGCCATGACCTTGTAGGTGCCGTTGTCCTGCTTCACGCCGGGGCTGCTGAGGAAGCTGTCCGGCACGCCGTCGAGCTCGGCGGCGGTGAAGGTCAGCGCGGACGACGCGCCGGCGATATTCTGCTGAAACTTCGTCACCTGCTCGGTGAGGGTCTTGCGCATGGCTTCGATCGGGGCGCGCTGGTCGGCCGGGAGCTCAAGGCCCGCGCGGCGGTAGTCGCGCATGGTTTCGTCCACGTTGCGCCGGTCCTGGCCGGCGAGCGCGGGCTTCGTGTCGACGAAGGCCTTGAGCACGCGGTAGATGTCCTCGCGGTATTCGAGGGCGATCAGCCAGGAGCTGAGGGCGACATCGACCTCGGCGGCGGCATCGCGCACGGCCTTTTCCGGATGCGTGCCCTGGACGAGACCGACGCGCTGCGAGGTGTCGGTCACGTTGCCGACGATGCGGTCAAATGCCTTGAAGGTGGAGGCGAGCGTGGCCTTCGCCGGATCCTGCGCGACGAGCGCCTTCAGGGCGGCATCGGCGGCGGCGAGGGTTTCCTTTTCCGTCTGCTTGAGGGCGTCGACCGAGTTCTCGTAGAACGGCAGGTCGAAGACGATCGGGGCGTCTTTGTACATCGCCTCCACTTGGGCCATCGTCAGGGACGTAGCGGCGCGGAGCGAGGACGTGAGGCCGATGAGGGTGATTAAGCCTATGCTGGCGAGGCGATTGATCATGGGGCGAATGAAACAGGACTCCGGCCCGGAGCAAGGCCGGGGTGGGGTTTTACGGCTTGATGCCGGTTGCTGGAGTAACCGGTCGCTCCGCGAAGCGAACGGAGCCGGGACGCCTACTTCACGACCTCAGTCGGCCCCACCTTCACGTCGAACTGGTAGAGGTTGAGGTTCAGGAACTCGTCGAGCGCTTGGTAGACTCGGGTTCGCGCTTTAGGCAGGCCAAGGAAGTAGTCCTCATTCACGTCCAGGGTCTCATGGGGAATCCCGCGCGAGCGCAACTGGCCGCTGAGCCGGCCCACACCCTGGGCGATCACGTCGCCGCGCGCTGCGTGGTAGACGACGAAGATGGCTCGTCCGGGGCCGTCCGGCAGTTTGGTCGCGGCGAGGTCCTCAATTCGGGAGACGGTTTTTGCGATGAAGATCCGGTTGGCCTCCTGCTGGAACGTCGGTAGGTCGGCTTCCACATCGGTGGGCTTGGTCCAGAGCGCGGGTTCCAGCACGGGCGCGGTCACGAAGGCGGCCCGAAAGCGGTCGGGTGCCAGCTGCGTTGCCCGCACGGCGAGGTAGCCGCCGAACCCTTCGCCGGCTGCGACAATGCGCCGCCGGTCGAGTTCGAACTGCGTGGCCGCCCATTCGATTGCGGCGCTGGCGTCGTCGACCGCCGCCAGGTCGATTCCCTTCGACAGGGATTCGCGCTGCGCCCGTCCGCGGCCGTTGACGCCGCGCTGATTGAGTCTGAAGACCGCGAGTCCCATATCGGCCAGGACCTGAGTTTCGCGATCGAACTCGGCGTGCGCCTGCGCCGGGAGCCCGCTTGCAAAGGTGATGACCAGAGGGATGGGCTTGATCCGCGGGGTGCGAGGTAGGGTGAGGTAGCCGCTGAGCGGGGTGCCGCCGGGTCCCAGGAATTCGACGTAACGGGTGGCGTTGAGTGTGGTGTCGTCCACCCACGGGGCTGCGCGCGCGATTTCGAAGAGATTCTTCTCGGCGGTCTTGAGCACGAAGACACGGCCGGGCATCGCGCCTCCAGTCACACGGACGAGGAAGCGCGCACGCGCCTCGTCCCACTCGAGAATCCTCACCGTACGGTCAGGAAACTGCGCATTGAGGGTGCGCTGGAGTTCACCCAATTGCGGGTCGATCCAAACCGTCAGCTCGGGGGCGTCCACCGTGCGCACGCCGACGAACTGTTGTCGGCGATCGTCAAAGACCAGAGGCTCGTCACCAGCGTCCCGGGCCAGCGGCGCCAGATCGCGGGTGGGGTGCTCGAGCTTGAAGCGACCCGGCTGCATCGTGGCCGTGTCGAGGAGGTAGATCCCGTTGGTGTCGCGGCCAAGATTGGCGGTGTAGAGGAGCTGGTTGGGTTCGTGGGCGAAGCCGAGCGGACGGGCACGTTCGCCGAAATAGCCTGCAGGTTCGACCGCGAACCGGGCGGCCGGAGAATCGGGCGGAGCCAACTCGGTGAGGCGCTCCCATTTCCGGCCGTCCGGCGTACGGTAGCGGTAGCTGAGCGCAAGGCGCCGATCGGCCCCGCCTTCGGTCAGGAAGCGAGGCTGGCCTTGTCGATCATGGAGGGGCCTTCCTGGCGCGAACTCGGAGGACAACGCGGTGAGTTTGCCGGTGTCCACATTGAGGCGAACCACCCGTGAAGGGACCGGCTCACTACCGCCGAAGCCGGGCACACGAACGAGCAGGTGTTTGAAATCTCCCGAGGCAAAGCCGAGGATCTCGGGTATCGGCGTGCGGACATCAATCGGTTGCGAGCCGTCGTAGCCACCTTCCATGCTGGCGAAGTCTCGGGCCTCGGCGAGCGTGCGGGCGTTCCTGCCGTCGGCATCGACCGCCATGATCGGTGCAAAAACGGAGGGCGGCATGGCTCCGGTGCGGGTCATGCCGGCGGTCTCCGGATCTGAGGTCGACAGTGCGGAGAAACCCGAGCCGGATGACACATCAAAGGTCCCGAGTGTCTGTCGAGGCGGAGTCGCGGCCACGGCCGCCGCAAAGGTGCGCACGGCCGGGGCAAAGACCAGGCGATCGGCTGTGGCCCAGCGCAAAAAGCGGAGTTCGGCCCGCCGGCGCTCCTTCGAATTGGCGATCACCAAATCCTCGTCTGCATTGATCGTGAGTCGGCGCGGCGGACCGTCGAGGGATTGGATGACAATGTTCAGGTCTCGTCCGGAGTGCTGCGTGTAAGCGACGTGTCTTCCGTCCGGCGAGAGCGTGACCTGCTCGGCCAGGAAAGGACGGAAGAGGTCCTCGACCCGGTGCTCGGAAACGGCGGCACTCGCCTGGATCGCCAGGAACAACCAGGTGGTGACGCCACCACCCAGGGGACGTAGGGAACGGGCCCGGGGAACCTGCATCGGTTGTGTCCGGCGGATCCGTGCGCGCGGGCGGATTGATTCTCGCCGCCGCGTCTCAGCGTAGTTGCAGGATGGTGACGGCGTTCTGCTGGTTCTGCGGGATGACGAGCTGGTTTCGCTTGGAATCGTACGCCATGGACGCGGCGTTCGGGATCCCGGTGGCGATGGATTCAGCGGGCTGGCCGGGGCGGATGCGGGCGATCGTGCCGCGCTGAACGCTGGAGATGAGCTTGGTGCCGTCGGCGAGGATCGCGATGCCGTCATTGCCGGCGTCGGTCGAGGTCTCGGTCTTTACGAGTTCGCCGGCAGGGGAGTAGGTGAGGACTTCATTGGTCCCGAGGACGACGACCACAAGGTTGCCGTCATTGTCGAGTGCGATGCCGTTGGGGCGGGCAACCTTCGGGCCCGAGGCGAAGACGGCAGACTGACCGTCGGGGGTGATCTTGAAGACCTTGTGCGTGGCCACATCGGCGCTGCCGGTCTCGGTCACGTAGATCGTGCCGTCGGCCGCAACCGTGAGGTCGTTCAGGAGGAGCGTGCCGGGGATCGTGTGGCTGCCCTTGGGTGCGCCGGTGGCAAGGTCGAACATCCGGACGGTGTCGATGTCGGCGATGTAGAGCGTGCCCTTGTCGATGTGGCTGCCGCGGGGATCGTTGAGCGTGATGCCGTTGTTGGCGGTGGGCGCGATCCACTTGAGCGTGTGGACGCTGCCATCCGGATGGAGGAGGGAAATGTAGCCGTCGTTGGGAATCGCGGCATTGCGCACGCCGGTGCTGACGACGATGTAGCGATCGCTCTGGGCGTCGTAAGTCACGCTCTCGGCGGCGAGAAAGCTGCCGTAGGTCTTGACGTTGTCGCGGACGGGCAGGGGCGTTCCGGCGACAAAGCCCTGGGCCGAGGCGACACAGGGAAGGCGGAGAGGGACCAGCCGGGGCGTGAGGAGGCGCATGGGGAGGGCGGGTTGAGGGATGGGGCTGAAGCCTGGGAAGGGGAAGGGGCGCTTCAGGGGCAGCGGGAAAGTTGGAGCGCCAGTCCGAGGGTTACAAGCTGACTTAGCGCTGCGAGCCCATGGTGGGTCTGTCCCTGTCTGGGTGGTGAGCTCTGCGCCGGTTCATGCCTTGATTCGGAGGTGGAAGCTTTCCAACGTAACGCCCATGCATTTTTCCCTGCCCAGGAAATGTCGGCATTCCCTGTTGGTCGTCTTCTGTTGCGCAGGCGGCGCGCTTCTCGCCCCTGCCCAGGACAATGCGGCGCTGATCGAGCGCGCGCGGTTGGCCAACAACCAGCTCCAGTTCGACCAGGCCCGCGCAGATTTGGCTGTCGTGCTGGCACGCTCGCCGTGGAACGAAGACGCCCTGCTCGAGCAGGGGCGCCTGCTCTACTTCGAGCGCAAGTTCGACGAGGCGTGGAAAACGGTGAACGCGCTCCTCGGCGAGTATCCGCGCAACGCCACCGCGCTCAACCTGCGCGGGTTGCTGAACTTCGAGTGGAAGAAGGACAACAACGCCGCCCTCGCCGACTTCACCTCTGCGGTGCAGCACGATCCGAAACTGGCGAAGGCCTTCTACAACCGCGCCCGTGTCCTGCGCACGCTGAAGCGTCCCGCGGAGGCGTTGGAAGACGCCGACGCCGCCATCGAACTGGAGCAGGAGAGCAGCACATATCGGTGGGTCCGCGGCCTGATCTTTATCGAATTGAAACAGCCGATCCGGGGGCTGGAAAATTTCAACGACGCCATTGACCTGAACCCCGACAACGCCGAGCTGCGCGTCCGGCGCGCCCTCCTGCTTCACTCGCTGATCGAGCCCACGTCGCGCACCGAGACCTTCGAAGCGATGAAGCTCGACATCGATCGCGCGCTGGAGCTCGTCCCGGATCATCCGGAAGCGCTTCTCCTGCGCGGTCAGTATTACGAATTCAAGGAGGACCCGGCCGCCGCCTTCGACAGCTATTTCCAAGCCTACCGGAAGACACCCAAGGACGCCCGCGTGTGGCAGTCGCTGAAGCGGACCTCCCGCAGCCAGTTCGAGGAAGGCCGCGACCCCGCCCGCGTTTACCAAGTCCTCGAAGACTTCAAGGCCGTCTTCGTGCGCAGCGATTACGCGCTCGAACAAGGCCGACTCCTCGCCGCGGTCTTCGATTTCATCCCGTCCCACGTGGCCGGCACCGATCCGGTGCGCCTCCGCAACAAGGACTACCTGGAAAGCCTGCTGCGCGCCCATCCCGGCAACCTGCGTCTGCTCTATCACGTGCACGCCGGCGTCATCGGGCTCGGGGCCGAGCAGGCGATGCGCGCCATCGCGCGCAATCACGATCCGGCCAAGGACAAGGCTTTCGGCGCTCTCGCCGCGCTCCAGGTCTCGGAAATCCTGCGCTCCCGCGGCGACGCGCAGGTGCATCTCGAGGACATCGCCCAACTTTATAAGGAAGCGGGAGAGTGGCTGATGAAGGCCTACGAACTCGAGCCCAACTCCGACCGCGTCAAACGCGCGCTGGCGGAATACAGCAAACTGACCGAGGCCTTCACCGCAAAGCGCGCCGCTGAGGCCGACATGGTCGCGCAATTCGAGAGCCTCTACACCCGCTTCACCCAAATGCAGGAGCGTATCAAGGGAAGCGAGGCGGGCATGGTCCAATACATGGGAAAGGCCAATGAAGTTCTGCGCAGCCAGAGAACCGCCGATCGCGATTACCTGAACATCGCGCGCAACTACAAGGAAATGGCCGTGGGCGCCATGAAGAGCGGCCTGGTGGGGGCGGACCAACTGATCAAAGACCTCGATGCCTACCGAAGCCGCTTTCCGAATGCGCCGAAGAAGAACAAGGATTGGACCATCGAAGCCCGTAACTTTCTCATCAACAAGCGCGGCGAATTTGCGACGCTCGAACGTGAGTTTAAGTGACCCGCCCGGTCAGTTGCGGCTGAGTGGGATGTGGTAGGGCGAATTCTCCGACTGAGCCGGGGGGGCGCGAAGAGCGCCGGTGATGATTCGCACACCTTGCCCGCGAAGCGGTCGCGGCCGCCGCAGGTGGCGATTTTTAGCCGGACTCACGTGGTTGGCTCCGCGCTCTCCGAGATTTCCGAGACGAAAAGCGCAACGGTAGGCCAACCCGCCAGCGGGCGTCCACCAAACGCGGGCCAGCTTGCTGGCCCACAGTCAACCGAATGACTCCGCCTCAGTCCGCGCGGTGGCGGCGACGACGGAATCCCGCGAGCGTGAGCACATCGACGCCTTCCCTCAGACATTTGCCGTGGATGAGGGAACCGAAGTCGCTTCATGGGATGCGCCGGCGTGCGAGCGGTGATCACCATAGGGTCGGACCACGGAGGGTTGTTGTGCCGATTTGAGCCCGATTCAGTAGAATGAAACGGCGGGTGGGGGAGTGTGCTCGCCTGATTGGATTATTCTGTCCAGAAACCCGGCATAAAGCCGAGTACAGCCTTGATCTTACGGCCGGCGCACCAGTCGTCGGCATATTTCGGAATTGTGACAACTGGGGACCCAATCAGCGACCGCGATTCCGGCTCAAGGCCCGCCGGTTGCCGAAACGCCGCGCCTCCATCGATGCCGGGGTTAGTAGAACACCGTCCGATCCAGCGACCGGTACTGAATGGCCTCGAGTAGGTGCGGCGCCTCAATCTTCTCCGCTCCCGCGAGATCGGCGATGGTGCGGGCGACCTTGAGGATGCGGTCGTAGGCGCGCGCGGAAAGGCCGAGTTCCTCCATCGCCCGCTGGAGGAGGTCACCGAGCGCCGCATCCACCGCACAGTGCGTGCGGATCTGGGCGTGAGTCATGCGGGCATTCGCCGGTGTGTGGGTCCTCGTGAAGCGGGCGCGCTGGCGCTGGCGTGCCGCCTCGGTGCGCGCCCGCAGCGGCGCTGAAGCCTCGCCCGGCTGAGCCGAACGAAGCTCATTGATCGACAACGCAGGCGCCTCGACGTGGAGATCGATGCGATCGAGCAACGGGCCGCTGATCCGTGCCCGGTAGCGCTGGATCTGCGACGGCGAGCAGCGGCATTCGTGCCTCGAATCGCCGAGGTAGCCGCAGGGACAGGGGTTCATCGCCGCGACCAGCATGAAGCTGCACGGCAGGGTGACCTTGCCCGCACTGCGCGAGATGCTGACGACCCCGTCCTCCAATGGCTGGCGGAGAACCTCGAGCGCGCTGCGCTTGAACTCGGGCAGTTCGTCGAGGAAGAGGACGCCGTGGTGGGCGAGTGAGATTTCTCCTGGACCGGGAATCGTGCCGCCGCCGAGCAGGCCGACATCGGAGATGGTGTGATGTGGCGCGCGCACCGGACGCCGTCCAAGAACCGCCGCGCTGCCGCCTAGGGTCTGGCCTGCAGCGGAATGGATGCCGAGGATCTCCAGCGATTCGTCCAGGGTAGGCGCCGGCATGATGGTGGGCACGCGCTTCGCGACCATCGATTTGCCGGAACCGGGTGGTCCAATGATTAGAATATTATGCGAACCGGCCACCGCGACCTCGATCGCGCGGCGCAGGGCGTGCTGGCCCTTGATCTCCGAAAAATCGCCCACGCTCTCGTCGGGCACCGCCGTAACCGCCACCGCCTCAGCATGGGGTACAGGTTGCAGCACGGTCTGACCGGAGAGGAAACGAAAGGCCTGGTCGAGCGAATCGATCGCGTACACGCAGACCCCCTCGACCAGCGCCGCCTCGCGCGCGGACGCGGCAGGCAGCAGCACGCCGAGCCGACCAAGCGTGCGAGCCAGCCGGGCCATCGCGAGCGCGCCGCGCACGGGGCGGGTTGCGCCAGAGAGGCTGAGTTCGCCGGCCACAAGGTAGCCTTTGGCTGCATCGGGCGGGAGCTTGGCCGTCGCAGCGAGAATGCCGAGGGCGATAGGCAAGTCGTAGCATGGCCCCTCCTTGCGCAGATGTCCGGGCGCAAGATTGATCGTCGTGCGCAGCCGAGGCATCTGAAAGCCGCTGTTGGCAAGTGCGGACGACACCCGGTCGTCAGACTCCTTTACGGCGGCGTCCGGAAGGCCGACCAAAATGAGTTTGGGGTCACCCCGCTCGCCGGAATTGACCTCCACGTGCACGGGCTCCGCCTCGATGCCTTGGAGAGCTGCGGATAAAATGGTCGCGAGCATGCGGCGGCGTGAAGTGGATCGGCGGTGCGCGGGAGAAGGAGATTTCGTCCCGCCCCTTGCGATACTGGCGCCGGGCAATCCACACAGGCCGGAAAACCCCACGAAAACCTGTAGATCCCGATGCCCAGCTCACCCATCTGCAGACCGGCGCCGTTCTCAAAAGCTATTCGCGGCGATTCGCGCGGATCCGCGGGCGAGCCTTCCGCCGCTTAGGCCTCGGCCAGTTTCTGAATCCGGGCGAGGTTGCGCTCAATCGCCTCAAGGTACGGATTGGGGCCGTCGGGGTAGGGACGGGCGAGGAACTTGTACACGGACTCGAATTCGTTCTCGAGTTTCGGCAACACCAGCTTCCGCCAGAAGGCCGGCGTCTTCGCGATCATCTCATCCACCGACTTAAACAGGCGGCGCTCGATTGGGACGTGGAGGTAATCGTCGGATTCAGTGAACTCACGAAACAGCATCGCCAGTTCGTCCGGGTAATCGTCCGCCGCCATCTGCCCGAGGTAGTCGGCCGTCGCGACACAGCAGCCGATCAACCGGTCGCCGTCCGACTTGAAGTGAAGCCGGCGGATGTTGGACGTCGGGCCGGTGCAGCGGATCGCACCGAGCACGACATCGAGGTCGTCCATGGTGAAGCCGCGCGTCGGCAGGTAGGTGGCCGCGACGGCGCAGCTCCGCAGCACATGGGTGTAGGTGTACTTGGCGCCGGTGCCGGCGGTGTCGGAGCGGAGCTTGAGGTAACCGGTGTCGTGCAGCAGCACGGCAGTCATCCCAAGGAGGAACTGGCGCTCGGAGCACGCCGGTTGCGCCCCGGCGTCATGCCGGCCTTGGGCCAGCTCGGTCATGCAGACGGTGGCCTGGAGCGTGTGCTGAAAATCGTGGTAGGTGAGGTCGATCGCGCCGTAGTCGAGGTACTTGCCGGCGAACATGTCGGTCACGTCCGCGAACAGCGTGGCGATGGGCGCAAAATCGCCCGCCGGGTAGAGCCGTTCGTACGTACTCCGCACCAAGGCGGCCACGGCAACCGGATCTTTGGTGTCGATGGAGGGAAACATTCGACGCTTTTCGCCGCGGCACGGCGTAAAGAGCGATATGAGGGATAGTTATTGGCATGAGGGCCTCGCAAGCCCATTTTCGGCGCTGATTCGCGACATTTCGCTGATGATCATTGGACTTACGGGTGGTATGGGCTGTGGAAAATCGACCGCGGCTCGTCTCTTTTCCGACCGCGGCTTTCGTCGCCTCGACTCCGACCAGGTGGTGCGGGACGAGGTTTTGACCGATCCGGCGGTCGTGGCCGCTCTGCGCGCCCGTTGGGGTGAGGCCGTGGCCCCGGGCGGGGTGGTGGACCGGGCGGCGGTCGCCGACCGGGTTTTTGGCGATGACGAGGCGCGGATCTGGCTGGAATCGCTGGTTCACCCCCGCGTCTACGCCCGCTGGCGGCAGGTTCTGGATGAAGCGCGCGGGGTTTCCTGGGTTTTCGAGGTGCCGCTGCTGTTCGAGCAGGGGCTGGAGAATTGGTTTGATTTCATCGTTTGCGTAACCACATCCTCCGCTCAGCAGATTGCCCGGTTGGAGGAGCGCGGTATTTCCCATGCGCTCGCCAGGCAGCGAATTTCCAAGCAATTGCCCTTGGCCCAGAAAGTTGAGCAAGCCGACTACGTGCTGTTAAACGACGGATCCGTGGAGTTTCTCCGCGCCCAAGTGGATCGGCTGCTGGCGGCTCCGGCATTTGCGGCGGTTCGCTGAACCCCTGCCTCTTTGTGCCGGTCAACCCGGCTGACTTAAACCCTACCATGGAAGATTCAGATACCTCCGGCGCGGACGCGTCCAAATCAGGTGCCAAGGCCCGCAAGCCGGCCGCCAAGCGCGCTGTGACGACCCGCACCAAGACCACGAAGAAGACGACCTCGCGCGCGAAGGCCGCGGCTGCCGCCGCACCCGCGCCCGAACTCGCCTTCGAGGCCCCGCCTCCGCCGCCGGCCCCTCCGCCGCGCGCGCCTGAACCGGAGCCCGTGCGCGAAGCCGCTCCGCCACCGCCGCACGCGGTGTCCGAGCAACGCGAGGTCTTTACCCCGCGCGGTCGCGACGATGCGGCCGGGGCTGAAACGCCTGCGGCTGATGCCCAGGGCGGTCATGCCGACGCATCCTCCGGTGGCCAGGACGGCGCCGCCCCATCGGGTGAATCCGACGACAACCGTGGTGGCCAGGGCAACGGCAACGGCCAGGGCCAGGGTGGCGGCCAGGGCCAGGGAGGCAACGGCGGCCCGGCCAGTTCCGACCGCGATCCGTGGTGGAAGCGCAAGAAGGACAAGAAGCGCCAGAAGTGGATGGACAAGCAGCAGAACCGCGGTGGCGGTGGTGGTGGCGGACATTCGCACCACAACGAGCCCCGCCATCCACCGCAGCCGCCGCCCCCGACGCTCGCCCCGGTGCGCCATGGCGACCTGCCGGATCCAGCCCGCTTCCAGGACGTCGCCGCGCTTGATGCGCTCGCCGCCACCTTTACGGGCGAACCCCTTTACCTCGACGAGCTTTACGGCAGCACCTTGGCCGAGCTTAACGTCCGCGCCCGTCAGGCCAACGTGAAGATCGAGGGCGTCCCCAATCGTCTCCAGCTGCTCGAGGCCATTTTCAAGCACGCGGACGCCGAGAAGCGCCTGATCATCGACCGCGGCTGGATCGACCTCACCGATCACGGCCACGGGTTCATCGTGCACGAGCACGTGAATTACCGCCTGTACCCGGAAGACGCCTACCTGCCGGAGTCGCTGGTCAACCGCTACGGACTCAAGCGCGGCCACCAGGTGGAGGTCGTGGTGGTGGCTCCGAAGGACGGCGACCGCTGCCCGGCCGTCATCGCCGTGCGCTCCGTTATGGGCGGCGCGCCGGAGGACATCTCGAAGGTCACGCCGTTCGAGGAGCTGGTTCCCTACTATCCGCTCAAGCGGATCCTGCTTGAAGCGACCGAGATCCATAAGGACATCTCGATGCGCTCGGTCGACCTGCTCACACCGGTCGGTTTCGGCCAGCGCGGCCTGATCGTCGCGCCGCCGCGCACCGGCAAGACCGTCCTCCTCCAGAACATTGCCAACTCGATCTCGCACAATTTCCCGGAGGTGAAGCTGATCCTCCTGCTGATCGACGAGCGCCCCGAGGAAGTCACCGACTTCAAGCGCCACACCAAGGGCGAGGTGGTTTCGTCGACCTTCGACGAGGCCCCCGAGAGCCATGTCCACGCGGCCGAGATGGTCTGTGAAAAGGCCCGCCGCATGGTGGAGCAGGGGCAGCATGTCGTGATCCTGCTCGACTCGATCACGCGTCTGGCCCGCGCCTACAACGCGCTCGCTTCTAACTCCGGTAAGATCATGTCGGGCGGTGTCGAGGCGACCGCGCTGCAGAAGCCCAAGCGCTTCTTCGGCTCGGCCCGCAACATCGAGGGTGGCGGCAGCATCACCATCCTGGGCACCGCGCTGATCGACACGGGTTCGCGCATGGACGAGGTCATCTTCGAGGAATTCAAGGGCACCGGCAACATGGAGCTCCACCTCGACCGCGGCCTCTCGGACAAGCGCATCTTCCCGGCGATCAACATCGACCGTTCCGGCACGCGCAAGGAGGAACTCATCTATCACCCCGAGGAAATGCTTCGCGTCTACGGCCTGCGCCGGGCGATGCAGGGCATCCCGCCGGTGGAGGCGATGGAGATGTTCATCCAGCGGCTCAAGAAGACCAAGTCGAACGCCGAGTTCCTCATGAGTCTGAACCGGTAGGCCCGTCGCCACCGGAATCCCCCCTCCCGCCGTGAGCCCCGATCCCCTCTCCACGCCGCCGCCTTCCAGCGCCGTGGGGGCGGGCGGGGCGTTCGGGCTCGCCAGTCTGGACGTGCGGACGCTGCGGGTCGCACCCAACGTGCTGGCGCTCGTGCCAGCGGCGCTCGCGCTTCGCCACCGCGTGCTGCCGGTGTCCTTTACCGCGGGCATTCTGCGGGTGGCGGTGGCTGACCCGCTCGCCACGGAGGGCGTGGATGAACTGACGCTGCGCCTGGGGTGCCTCGTCGAATCGGTGCTCGCGCCGGCCGCGGACCTGGGCGAGGCATTGCGTCGTCACTATGAGACGGATACCGAGCCTGCCACCGGTCCCGAAGCCGCGGTGACGTGGGTTGACGGGATGTTGCGCGAGGCGTTCGATCGCCGCGCCTCGGATATCCACCTTGAGCCCATGGCCGAACGGACCCGCGTGCGGTATCGCATCGACGGGAACCTGCAGGAGGGGCCGCGCGTGCCGCCCCCGTTGCAACTGGCCGTGAGTTCGCGGCTGAAGATCATGGCCGGTCTCCTGATCGACGAGAAGCGCGTGCCCCAGGATGGGCGTCTGTCGCTCTCCGCCCCGGGTGGAAACGTGAATCTCCGGGTGTCGACCTTGCCGTCCGTTCATGGCGAAAGTCTCGCGCTGCGCGTGCTCGACCGGGGCGAGCGACCGTCCATCGACACGCTCGGCCTGACGACGGATCAGCGTGAGGCGCTGGATGCGTTCATGGACCGGCCTGACGGCCTCGTCCTTGTCACTGGTCCGACGGGATCGGGCAAGACCACGACGCTCTACGCCTGTCTGCAGCGGCTCAACGCCCCTGACCGCAAGATCATCACGGTGGAGGATCCGATCGAGAGTCCTCTGCGCGGGGTGAACCAGGTTCCGGTTCGTCCGGAAGCCGGGATGACGTTTGCGCAGGCGTTGCGCGCGATGTTGAGGCAGTCGCCCAATGTCATCATGGTCGGTGAAATTCGCGATGCGGAGACGGCGGAGATCGCTCTGCAGGCCTCGCTCACCGGCCACCTGGTGTTTTCGACGCTCCACACCGAGGATGCCGCCGGCGCGGTCACGCGGCTGGCGGAACTCGGCCTGCGGCCCAACCTGCTGGCGAGTGCCCTCCGCGGCGTGGTGGCCCAGCGGCTGGTGCGGACGGTCTGCCGGCATTGCGTGATCCCGGCGAGGCCGGCGGCCCACCAACGGCGCCTGCTGACGCGTTTTCCCGATCTGCCGGAGGATGGCTGGAGTCGCGGAGTGGGTTGCCCGGCGTGCAGGGGAACGGGCTATCGCGGACGAATCGGGTTGTTTGAATTTCTGCCGGTGGATGCCGAGGTGGCTGCGGCGGTCGCGGCGGGTCCCGCGGCCGGCCGGTTGCGAGCACTCGCGCAGGGGCGCGGCTGGCGATCCCTGCGCGAAGATGGCATTCGCAAAGCGGCGTCCGGTCTCACAACCTTGGACGAGGTCATTGCCGTGACCACCGAAGATTCTCCCTGATTTCAACGCCCCGACCTGACGCCCATGAGCTACGAAATGAACGACCTGCTGGAACTGGTGGTCGACCAGAACGCCTCCGACCTGCACTGTCAGGTTGGCCAGCCGCCCACGCTGCGTATCAGCGGCAGCATGGTTCCGATTGAGGGACCGGAGCTCACGGCGGCGGACACGGAACGCCTGATGCTGTCCATCACGCCCGACAGCCACCAGCAGAGCGTGAAGCTTCAGGGTGGCGCGGATTTTGGCTTCGCCTACATGGACAAGGCGCGCTTCCGCGTCTCGGTGCTCAAGGCCAAGGGCAACTACGGTTTGGTGCTGCGCCAGATTCCCAACAAGATGTTTGGTCTGCGCGACATCGGGCTACCGGATAAGATTCGCGAACTGCTTTATCGTCCGCGTGGGTTGATCCTGGTCACTGGCCCGACCGGCTCCGGTAAATCGACCACGCTGGCGTCGATGGTCAACTACGTGAACGAGAACCGGGATGGTCACATCATCACGATCGAGGACCCGATCGAGTACTATCATCCCCACAAGCGCTGCATCGTGACCCAGCGCGAAATCGGCATGGATGTGCCGAGCTTCTCCGAGGCCATCCGCCGCGCGCTGCGTCAGGACCCCGACATCATTCTCGTGGGTGAAATGCGCGATCTGGAGACGATCGAGGCCGCGATCAGCGCGGCCGAAACCGGGCACCTCGTTTTCGGCACGCTGCACACCAACGGCGCGGCCAAGACGATCGATCGCATCGTCGATGCGTTTCCGGCCAACATGAAGGACATGATCCGGACCCAGCTGGCCTCGTCCGTGCAGGCGGTCATTTCCCAAGTGCTCTGCAAAAAGATCGGCGGCGGCCGCATTGCGGCGTACGAGATCATGGTCAACACGACCTCGATCGCTTCGCTCATTCGTGAGAACAAGACGTTCCGCATCAACTCGGACATCCAGACGGGAGCGGCGCTCGGCATGATCACGATGGACACCCATTTGATGAGCCTGGTGAACCGCGAACTCGTCTCGCCGGACGAGGCGGTGGAGAAGGCGCAGGACCCGCTGGTCATGCGCGAGAAGCTCCTCGGCATGGGAATCAAGCTGCGCGACCTGTAAGTCCGTGTAGCCGGGCTCGCTGAGCCCGGTGCTTGGATCCGGAAGTGCGAGCCGCCGGCCCGCTGAATTGCCGCGGGCTGCGGGTTTTTAATGGCTCTCGAGCGTTTACGCCGGAGCGCGGTCTGATCGGATTCCATGCGCCCGCCCGACGGCGCATTCCGACCGTGATGGTTTGGGGCATCCGCATGTTTGAACCTCACGCTTCGACGGTGCTGGCCTTGCTGGAAAGGAATGGGCTGTCATCGACGGTCGTCGCCGCTGGGGATCGCCGCGTCGGCCTAAGCTGGGCTGCCGACGTGCAGCCAGGCCAGCGATCACAGGTGCTGGCGGCGATTGCCGGGCACCTGGGGTGGCGATGCATCGATCCTTTGCCGACGCGCGTGCCGGATGACGTCGTTGCCTCGATTGATCCGGCCATCGCCCGTCACTACGGCGTCATGCCGCTCGCTTGTGCGACCGGGAAGGTGGAGATCGCGTTCGTGAATCCGTTCGATCCGCGGATCGCGATCGAGCTTCCGCAGGCCATGGATCGCGCCCTGGTCCCGTATGTCGCGGATCCGGACGCCGTGCAGACTTTGGTCAATCGCTACTACGGCCGGGCAGATGATCGAGTGGGATCGGGGCTGGCCCGGGAGTCATCCGTTCACGAGGACAGGATCGAGGCGGCGGTGCCGCTGGTGAAGGCGGTGGATGACCTGCTGGGCCAGGCGGTGCGTGAACGAGCGTCGGACCTGCATCTCGAGATGTTTGAGGGAGAGTTTCAGGTGCGCATGCGCATTGATGGCACGTTGGCGCAGCTGGCGTCTCCTCCGCTGGACCAAGCCGGGCCGATGATCTCGCGGATCAAGGTCCTGGCTGGGCTCGATATCGCGGAGTCACGGCGGCCGCAGGACGGTCGAATCCGGGTGCGCAGCGCGGGGCGGGCGGTGGACTTGCGGGTATCCACGCTGCCGACCCAAGCTGGCGAATCGGTGGTGGTCCGCGTTCTGGATACCCCGTCCCAGGGGCGACGCCTGGCCGACCTCGGGCTGTCTCCGGCGGCGAGAGTGGGAATCGAACGCGTTTTGGCGCGACCTCATGGGTTGCTCGCGGTGACCGGCCCGACGGGGTCCGGCAAAACGACCACCCTTTACGGGGCGCTGGAGATGCTGAACACGCTCGATCGGAAGATCCTCACCGTGGAGGACCCGGTCGAATATGAAGTCGACGGCGTCACGCAAATCGCGATTTCCCCAGCCGCAGGCCTGACATTTGCCGCTGCGGTGCGGGCCTTTCTTCGGCATGATCCGGACGTCATCATGGTTGGGGAGATCCGGGATGAAGCGACCGCGCGCGTGGCCGTGCAGGCGGCGCTGACCGGCCATCTCGTGCTCACGACGCTGCATGCGACCGATGCGGTCGGCGTGGTCGCCCGGCTGGTCGACATGGGGATCGAACCGTACCTGATCGCTGCGGCGCTGCAGGGTGTGGTCGCGCAACGACTCGTGCCACGGATCTGTGGGCATTGCCGGGAGCGCGCGCCCGCCGGGCAGGCGGGAGGACGGCGGTTGGGGTTGACCGAGCAGGACGCTCATTTCGTTGGTCGGGGCTGCCTGCGGTGCGGGCAACGGGGAAGTCTCGGTCGGGTGGGGCTTTACGAGTGGATGGGGGTGGAGGACGGGCTGCGGGATGCGATTGCCGCTGAGTCCAGCGCGGCCGATCTGCGTCAGGCTGCCCGGGACGGCGGCATGGTCGAACTGGGTGCCGAGGGCGCGTGTCTGGTGCGCGCCGGGGCCGCGACCCTCGCCGATGTCTTGCGCGTGCTCTGAAGGCGAGCTGACCATGCCGACCTATGCCTATCGCGCGATCGACGCCCGTACCGGCCGCGAGCAGTGCGGACGGATCGACGGGCCGACTCCGGAGCAGGCGGTGCTCAAGCTCAAGACGCAGCAGCTCTTTCCCTTTCAAATTGATCCGGCGGTGAAGGCGGCGCCGGAAGCGGCTGCCGGTCGACGGAGTTGGATGAGCGGCAGCCGGCGGGAAGAGCGCCTGCATTTCACGCGACAACTGGCGGCCCTCCTCAGGGCCGGCGTCCCCTTGCTCCGGGCGCTTGAGTTGATCGCGCGGCAGGATCACCGCCCTCACTGGCGATCCGTGGTGCTCAGCTTGGGCGAATCGATTCAATCAGGCCGGAGTTTTTCCGATGCGCTGCGGAGTGAACCCCGGATTTTCGACCTGCGCTTTGTCAGCATCGTGAAAGCGGGCGAGGCAGCCGGGCGTCTGGACGAATGCCTCGATCGGCTGGCGGGCCTGCAGGAGAAATCCGAGCGCCTGCGCCGGCGGGTGCAGGCGGCGTCGATCTATCCGGCGGTCGTGGGCACGGTGGCGGCCGGGATTGTCACGGCGCTGATGGTGTTTGTCGTTCCGCGCTTTGAGTCGGTGTTTTCGGGCCTGCTGCGAGGCGAGGCGCTGCCTCTGTTGACGCGTAGCGTCATTGCCAGCGCGCGCTTTCTCCAGATTCATGCGCTGGCGGTCAGCCTTACCTTGGCGGTTCTGGGTGCAGGCTTGTTCCTCATGCTGCGGACTCCGCGCGGGCGATGTCACTGGGACGCGCTGCTGCTGCGTGTGCCGTTGCTGGGAGACCTTTGTCTGAAGGCCGCCATCGCGCGGTTTTCGCGGACGCTTGGGGTGTTGCTGACCTCGGGTGTGCCGATCCTGACAGCGCTTGAGATTGCCGGCACAACCGCGGGTAACGAGCGGGTGGACGCGGTCCTGCAGGCCGCCCGCGGACGCGTGGCGGCCGGGGAACCGCTGTCCCGCCCCTTGATCGCAGCGCGCTTGTTCCCGCCGTTGTTGACCGGGCTGATCGAGGTCGGCGAGGAATCCGGCCGATTGCCTGAAATGTTGGATCAGGTGGCGAATATTTACGACGCCGAGGTTGACCGGGCGGTCGACGCCGTCGCCGCGCTCCTTGAGCCGGCATTGATTGTTTTCATGGCGATGGTGGTTGGGACGGTTGTGATCGCGCTCTTCCTGCCGATCGTGAAGATCATCCAATCCCTCGCTTGAGTGGAATCCCCTAGTAATCCGCGACTTGCTTCCGAGCGGGTGTTTTCCAGAGTGCGGGGATGTCTACGCAGTCCGTTTCCCGTTTCACCAGCGTGCTGCTGGATGAATTGCGCGCACTCAAGGCAGTGGGGCAGCGGCGGGATTTCTCGGCTGGAGAGGTGATCTTTTCTGCCGGAGACCCCGGCGATGGTTTTTATCTGGTGGAATCAGGCCGCGTGCGCATCGAGGCGGCCGCCGGCGAGGAAGGGGCGCGGTTGCTCGCCACGATCGGTCCCGGAGATTTTTTTGGCGAGATGGCGGTGCTCGACGATGCGCCGCGCTCGGCCTCGGCCAGTGCGGAGGTGGCGACGGGCGCGATCTTTCTTGGCCGCGACGAATTGCTGCGACTGCTGCATCAGCAGCCCCGGCTCGCGCTTGACCTGATCCGTGATTTCTCGGGTCGCATGCGGACGCTCAACCGCCGCTACTTGGATGATATCCTGCAGGCCGAGCGTCTGGCGACCGTCGGCCGGCTGGCCCGCTCAACCGTGCACGATTTCAAGAATCCGCTCGCCATCATCTCGCTGGCCGCGGAACTGGCCGGCCGGGCGGAGGCAGCGCCGGAATCCCGCCAACGGGTGCAGGAGACGATTCTCAAGCAGGTCGAGCGCATGAATTCGATGCTCCACGAGCTGATCGAGTTCACGCGCACCGGCCAGCAGGAATTTGTGCCGACCAAGGTGAAGTATGCGGACTTTCTCTCCGGGATTGAGGCGGACCTCCAGCACGAGTTGGCGGAGCGCAAGGTCCGGCTTGTCATCACGCCACCGGCGAAAAAAATCGAGGTTGAGATCGATGCACGTCGTCTGCCGCGCCTCTTCCACAACCTGATCGGCAACGCGGTGGATGCGATGGGCAAGCAGGGCGGAGTGATCACCATCACGACGGAGGTTAAGGACGACTTTCTCCACACGGAGTTGACCGACTCCGGCCCCGGGATTGCCCCGGAGGTCGCGGAGCGGCTCTTCCAGCCATTTGCCACGCACGGCAAGGCGCACGGAACCGGACTCGGACTCTCCATTTGCCGGCGCATCGCCGAGGACCACGGCGGCCGGATCTGGGCGCGCAGCACGGTCGGGCAGGGTGCAACGTTTGGGTTTTCGCTGCCGCTCAGTCGCAAGTGAAGTTAACCGACATCAGCGGTTTCCCGCGAATCGGCGCGAATTCGGAGGGAATCACCACGGAATACACCGAACACACGGAAACAGAGTCACGATCAGTTGTCCGGGTTCAGGCTATTCCGTGGCAGCCTGTCTGTTCTGAATTCGCGCCGATTCGCGTGATTCGCGGGCGGTCATGATCCGATCGGTTCAGCGCTGGTAGCGGAAGCCGATCAGGACAAGACGCGGGGTGCCGACGTTGACCAGGCCGTCGGCCGAGCGCCCGGTTTCAATCCGTTCGTCGGTCAGGTTTTCCGCTGAGAGGTGCAGGCTGGTCGTGGTCGAGACGCGGTACTCGAGCGAGACATCCGTGACCGTCGCATTGGCCAGAACGAGGGTGTTGAGATCGTCCTCGAATTGTTCGCCGATCCAGCGGACCCGGGCGTTGAGCGTGAGCGACGCCAGCGGTTTCCAGGCAACCCCGGCAAGGGCGGTGTGTTCCGGCGCTTGGGCGAAGCGACGGCCGACGAGGCCAGGGGAGACGCTCGCGCGCTCGATGGTGCTATCGCTCCAGACGTACTGGGCGGAGAGCGACCAGGCGGGCACGGGATTCCAGCGTGCGCTGACGGAGACGCCGTCGACGCGCGAGCGGTCGAGATTGAGGCGACGGCGGCCTTCGCCACCAGCGGGGACAAATCCGATGCCTGGCAGAGTAGTTGGTCCGCGCGCCAGGGTCACGTTGGCTACGGCATCATCCAGCTGGGTGCGAAACGCCGAGGCCTCGAGCGAAAGATTTCCCTGCTCGAAGCGCCCACCGATTTCGCCGCTCGTGGCCTGCTCGGTGGCGAGGGCCTGGTTGGAATCAGTGATCACGTTGCCAACGCGAAACGGACGGTAGAGTTCGTTCAGGGTCGGACGGCGGAAAGATTGCTGGCCCGAGGCCGTCAACCGGAGTTGTGGCGTGACTTGCCAGACCAGTCCCGCGCCGGGGCTCCATTCCTCGCCGTCGCTGTCAGCGTAACGATCGTTGGCCACGAGAGCACCGTTCAAGGTGTCGCGCCGATGGCCGTTGCGCTCGCGCCAGGCGTCGATTCGCAGGCCTGCGGTGGCGTGAAGCGAAGGTCGCAACGTTCGGTGATGGAGGACGAAGAGACCGGCGTTCTCCTGACGTCCGCCAGCGTAGCGCTGGCGGGTAAAGGCATTGCCCACCCATGCGGAGGCCTCGCGGGTTTCGCCGTGGACGACACGGGCGTCAGCGCCTGCCGTTGTGTGTGTGCCGTCGTGGCCAGACCACGTGGCGGTCCAAGCCACGCCGCCCGCAGTGGAGGGCACGTCGAACTGATCGCTGGCGGGCGTTTCCGCGGTGCGCGTGCTGTTGACCGAACTGAAGGTGCTGGCGAAGCCCTGATTCTGAACGTAGGCGCGCGCGGACCAGGCGAATCCGGCGCGGGCGGTCGAGTCGAACTCGGCCGAGACAAATTGCTCGTGCGTTGAATTGGCCTGGTAGGGCGTACCGTTGCCACGCGCCTCATCGAAGGAGCGGGCGGTGACGGTCACGGTGCGACCTTCGCCGACCGGCTGGCGCCAGCGGGCCGAGACCCAGCGGGACTCGCTGGTGGCTGGGATGTCGATCGGACCGCGGCGCCCGGGGGCGACCGTGGAAAAGCCGTCCGTCGACGCGTAGCGGGCCAGGAGCTGCACGGTTCCCGTGCCTGCACGTTGGTTCAGCTGCGCTTCCGCGCGATAGGTGCTGAAGCTCCCGCCGAAGGCCGAGAGGCGCGTGCGAGCGGCGTCGGGCTGTTCGGACAGAAGCTGGACCACACCGCCGAGTGCGGCATTGCCCCAGGCGCTGGCGCCGCCGCCGGGCACGAGTTCGACCGCGGCGAGCGAGTCGGCGGGGACCTTGCTCCACGTGACCCAGCCGCCAAACGGATCGTTGAGCGGCACGCCGTCGAGCAGCACGAGTGAGCGGCTGGCACCGCTGGGTCCGATTCCGCGCAAGGACACGCCTTGCGCGGTGGGATTGGCGACCAGGCTGTCGGTGCGACGGAAGAGACTGAAGCCGGCCACGCCGCGCAGGGCGCCATCCAGCGTGACGGCGGGGCTGCCCCGAAGCGCGTCGCCGGGCACGGTGACATGCGCAAACGGAAGGGTTGCCGCGCTCTCGCCGGTGCGTCCCGACGTCACGAAAACGGGATCCAGCGCGATCGGCTGGGCGTGGGCGATGCAGGTCGAGGCCAGCAGGGCGCTGGCCCAACGGCGCAGTGAGGTCATAGAGGCGAGGGAACGCGGCGGTGGGCGTTAAGCAAGCCGGCGAGCAGGAGATTCCTCGCGCGCTCGGAGCGGGCGTGTCCAGCCAACCGCAGGCGGGCAAAATTAGATGGGCCGCGTCAGGAGCTGCGTGCTCAAGCCGGGCAGCCGCTCGGAGAACTCGTCGTCCTCGGTGGCCTGACGCAGAGCGCGCTGGACCATGCCCATTTTGGCGTCGAGGTTGTCGATCATGGAGACGAAGACGGCCTCGGGGGTTGCGGCGTAGACGGCTGCGCCCCACTCAGGTTCACCTTGGTGACTCAGGATGATGTGTTCGAGGCGCTCAAGCCGGCCGCCGTCGAGCTTGGCCTTGATGCCGTGCTTGCGGGCGAGTTGGTAGCCGAGGACGACGTGGCCCTGCAGGATGCCCTTGCGGCTGCGCTTGGTCGTCAGCGTGCCCTCGTACTCGATCACCTTGCCCGTGTCGTGCAGGAGGATGCCGGCGAGCACGAGACTGGGGTCAACCTCGGGATAAAGTGGGAGCAGGGCCTTGGCGGCGCGGGCCATGCGCACGGTGTGCTCAAGCAGGCCGTGGCGATAGGCATGATGCATCGCAATCGCCGCGGGCGCGACGCGAAAGGCTTCACCGATCTCCTCGAACACACCGCGGGTGGTCATGCGCAGCTCGTCGTGGCTGATGCCATCGATGAGCGCGTTGAACTCGGTCCAGAGCGCTTCCGGATCGAGCGGGGTGATCTCGACGAGGTTCTCGAGCATGCCCGGTTCGGCGAGGGCAACCTCGTCCAAGGCCTCGAGCTTTCCGATGCGCGGTGACAGGCGGCCCTGGTAGAACTCCACCTTGCCCTCGATCCTGATGACCGAGCCCTCGGGCAGGCCCTTGAGCAAATCGAACTGCGGATGATCACCGAAGATCGTGGCGGAGAAGGAACCCGTGCGATCGCCGAGTTCGACCGAAAGGAAGGGATTGCCGTTCGACGCGGTTTTTGTCGTGAGCCGGCGCACGAGCAGAACCGCGGCGAACGGGCGGGCGCTGTCGAGGGTCTTGAGGTCGCGGACCGCGATCGGGGCGGGAGCGTCAGGCATGGTCTTTCACGAGTTGGGTGTACGTTTTGAAAAAAGGGTGACGGGCGTCGCGCAGCAGCGCGTAGAACACGGTTTCGGAGGGCAGCACATGAACGCCGGCCCGAATGAGCGCGTCGGTGGCCGCCGCGGCATCACGCGCCCGCCGGGCGGTGATCGCATCGCTGAGCAGCGTGACTTGGAACTGCTGGTCGAGCGCGTCGAGGGCCGTCTGATAAATACAGACCGGTGTCTCGAGTCCGCACAGGAGCAGATGGTCGACGTCGAAGGCGCGGACCGCGTCGCGAATGCCGTCATCGGCGAGGGCCGAGAAGGTGGTTTTCCCGTACTGCGGCGCGCCCGGCGCTTTGGCGAGCAGCTCAGGCACGGTGGGTCCAAGTTTTTGCGGCACCTGCTCGGTGAAGGCCACCGGGATGCCCAGGCCGTGCGCTGACGCTGCGGCGAACTGGCAGCGCTTCAGCACCTGATCGCCGTCGGGCATGACGCCGAGAAAGGGCGCCTGAAGGTCGAGGCAGAGCAAAAGGACGCCGCTGATCGGTGAAGGGTTGGCCATGACGGGACTAAGGCGCGCCGGGCTCGGCGCGTCAGGGATAATAGCGCCGGCGGGCCTTCACTTGCACGAACCGTTTTTCGGGCAGGATGTAGGCGGTCAGGTGGCCGCCCATGACGCAGGCGGTGTCGATGCCAACGGACCACTTCAATTTGTAGATGTCAGGCCGTGGCGTATGCCCGTAGACGACGAAGGGTGGGCCGCTCCATAGATCGGCCCACGGCGGAAGATCCTCGCCGTCGGCCCGCTTGGCGGCCTTGCCGTCCTTGTCGATGACCTGGATCCGCGTGACCACGCTGGCGGGCTGCTTCTGCCACGGCTCGTCGGGCAGGAAGCCGCCATGCACGAAGACGATGTTGAGCTCCTCGATGTAGTGGGTGAGGGGCATCTCAGCCAGGTAGGCCCAGTCTTCCGGCCGGAGCTTCTGGTGGGTGTCCTCGTCGGTTTCCTTGAGGAAGGCCTTGTCGCCGGTCTTGCGGTAGTTGAGGAGCCTCAACTCATGATTGCCGAGCAGGGAAATCGCCCGGTGCTGGCGGGCGAGGTCGATCACGCGGCAGGAATCGGGCCCCCGGTTCACGAGGTCACCCAGCAGGATGAGTTGGTCCTCCTTGGAGAACTCGATCCGTTCAAGGAGTTCGGCAAACTCTTGGTGACAGCCGTGGATGTCGCCGATGGCGATAAGGCGTCCGTTCATGCGTGCGGTGCGCAAATTTGCTAGCGTCGTGGTGGGGGCAAAGTAAACAAGAAAGCCCATGGACATGAACCTACAGCCGCTTGCCCAGACCTGCTTTGGCACCGGCCAGCCCTTTGTGGAGGGGCAGCGGGTGCTCAGCCACCTGGTGCGCAACGCCAGCGGCTCCGAGGTGATGCGCTACGATGTGCTCGAGACGTCGGCGGCCGAGTTCACGCCGTCGGGTTTCGTCGCCTGCCGCTGGGTCCATGCCTTCAAGCCCCGCAAGCCGGGTGATACGACCGAGCGCGACCTTAAGCTCACCGCCGAGAGCCTTTTCCTGACCCTCGCCGATCCTTCGTCCGAGTTGAACGAGGAGAGCACGCGCCTGGTTCAGTTCCTGGCGCTGATGCTCGAGCGCAAGCGCCTCTTGCGACCAAAGGGCCGCAATGCCGACGGTTCGCGCAATCTCTACGAGCATGCCGGCACCAAGCAGATGTACGAGGTGCCCGCGGGCGAACTCAGCCCCGAATTCTTCATGGCGGTGCAGGCCCAGCTCAGCGTGCTGGTGGGCTCGCCGAAGGCGAAGAGCGAGCCCACGGCGGAGCCGCCGGCCGCTCCGGTCGCGCCGTAAGGCCCCTGCGTTTCGCCGTCAGAAGCCCTGGCTGCGGGTTTTGGTCGCGATTCGGACGAGGTACATATCGGCCATGATGTAGAGAACCGAGCCGTCTTCGCCGAAGGTGCAGTTGCCGGTGTTCTGCCCGGTGAGCAGCGTGCCGAGGTGCTTGCCCTGCGCGTTGATGATGAGCACGCCTCCCGGCCCGGTCGCCCAGAGATTGCCCTTGGCATCGACGCGCATGCCGTCGAAGGCGCCTTGACGGGTTTTGCGGAGCTCCGTGCCGTCGAAGAACACGCGGCCTGGTCCGGCGGTGCCGTCCGTGGCGAGATCAAAGGCCATGATGATCGGGCGCGGCCCGTGGGAGTTGGCGACGTACAGCGTCTTCTCGTCCGGGGAAAGCGCGATGCCGTTCGGGCGCTCCAATTCCTTCGAAACCAAGGTGACTACCCCGGCGGGGGTGACTCGGTAGACACCATGGAAGTCGATTTCCACCGGCGAACTTGGCCCAAGCCCGTAGGGCGGATCGGTGAAGAAAATGTTCCCGCGCCGGTCGACGACGAGGTCGTTGGGGCTATTGAAGCGCTTGCCCTCGTAGCGGTCGGCGACGGTCGCGAAGGTCTTTCCGTCGGGATTGAGCCGTGCGATCTGGCGGTTGCCGTGCTGGCTGAGGAGGAGTCGACCCTCGAGGTCGGTCGCGAGACCGTTGGAGCCGCGTTCGCGGCCGTCGTACGCGTCGCCGGTAAATCCGCTCGGATTGAGGAAAATGTCGACGCCCTGGCCTTCGCGCCAGCGGTAGGCGATGTTCTCCGGGACGTCGCTGAAGACGAGTTGGCGCTCCTGCTTCATCCAGACCGGGCCCTCCGACCAGTTAAAACCCTCGGCGAGCTTCACCATCGTGGCGTCCGGTGCGAGCAGGGCGTCGAGGGCGGGATCAAGCCGCTCGATTTGGCCAAAGGCAGGATAAGGGGCCTTGAGCGAGGTGATCGGTTCGGCGGCGGAAAGGGCGGTCATGGCCAGCAAAGCCCAAACGAGGGCGGATCGGGATACATTCATGGCGGTGGGGTGGACGCTAGGACCCGTGCGGGCCGCTTGGGTCCCGCGCGTTCTCTTCCGCCAACCTGCCTGATCCCGGGCGTAAACGCCAGCCTTAGCGCCGGACCGGCACATTCCGCCCGGCGAGGTAATCCTTCACCTGCGGGATGGTTAGCGTGCCAAAGTGAAACAGGCTCGCCGCGAGCACCGCGCTGGCGCGGCCGGCATCGAGGGCATCGGCAAAATGGGCCAGCTCGCCGGCGCCGCCGCTCGCGATCACGGGCACGCTGACGGCGTCGCTGACCGCACGCGTCAGGCCGACATCGTAACCGACCTTGGTGCCGTCGCGGTCCATGCTCGTGAGCAGGATTTCGCCGGCGCCGAGTTCAACCGCCTGACGTGCCCAGGCGACAGCGTCGAGTTCGGTCGGGTTGCGGCCGCCGTGGGTGTAGACGCGCCAGGACGTGCCGTTGGGCTCGGCCTTGGCGTCGATCGCGACGACGATGCACTGCGCGCCAAAACGCTCGGAGGCTGCGCGAATCAGCGAAGGGTCCTTGATCGCCGACGTGTTGAGCGAAACCTTGTCTGCGCCAGCCTTGAGCATCTTCTCGATGTCATCGAGGTTGCGCAGTCCGCCGCCGACCGTGAGCGGCATGAAGCACTGCTCGGCGGTCTTGGCGACGACATCGTGCATGATGCCGCGGTTGTCGCTCGACGCGGTGATGTCGAGGAACACGAGTTCATCCGCACCCTGCGCGTCATAGGCACGGGCGGATTCGACGGGGTCACCGGCGTCACGCAGTTCCTGGAACTTGACGCCCTTGACCACGCGACCGGCGGTCACATCGAGGCAGGGAATGATCCTTCGCGATAACATCGCTCAGGAAATGACCAATGCCCAATGAGCAATGACCAATGGACGAACCAAAGGAGTAGGCGTGGCGTTGGCGTCAGCGCTCATTTCATTGGGCATTGGACATTGAGCATTGGGCATTCCGCGCGCTGCGCGCGCGGTCAGCCATCCACCTGGACCACGTCGGGCTCGAAGTTCACCACCAGGCGGTAGACATTGCCCGGGCGCATGATCAGGGGGTGATCGCGCACGAGGTGCTGCAGGTAGTGGATCTTGCCGTAGTTGGTGCGGTAGGTCGGGTCGGCGGTGACCACCTCGGTCTCCTGCCAGACGGCCTGGAAGTCATCCTTGCTCACGGTGCAGCGCAGACCCTGCGCACCAAGGGCGAGGGCGCCGCTGACGTGGTACTTGGAGTGCGGGGCCGCGATGACGAGGAGGTAGCGGAACTTGTCCAGCGTGACCGGCTGCTTCACCGTGTAGGCGAATTCGCAGCTGATCTTGGGGCCGGCGAAGTTCCACTGGACCTTCACGCTGCCCAGACCCTTGACGAACTCTTCCTTAGTGTTGATCAGCTCAGGCTGGTCGTAGCGGAAGTAGAAGCTGTTGCGCAGGCCGAGGCCGGTGACGCAGTTCTTGCCGTAGAAGGCAGGCAGCGTGACCTGGTCGCCGAAGGTCAGCTCGGGGAGCATGACCGGGGCGTAGATGTTGTTGGGCCAGTCGAACACGCCCGGGCAATGCGGGAAGGAGAGCGAGTCGGCGGTGAGCTTGCTGCCGGCGCTGATCAGCGGGATCTGCGCATGCAGACCGCTCTCGGCATCGCGGTAGAGGAACACACCCTGCTCCTTGCGGTTGGACTTGTCGAAGATGACGAAGCGACCGGTGGTGCGCAGGGGCTCGGCCTTGGGCGTGCCGCTGGGCATCTGGATGGTCTTCGCGAGGCGGGCCCACTGGCACAGGTAGCGCGCGGCGTCGAAATTCGCCATGCGCGTCGTGTGCTGGCTGTAGGCGGTGCGCTCCTCGTCACGGAGATCGAGGAAGCCGTGCTCCTGGTCCAGATAGGTCTGGTAGAAGAACACGAACAAGCGGCGCAGGAGATCGTAGTACTTCGGCTTCTGGTCGTCGGCGATCCAGCCGTCGCGCAGGCCCTGAAGCACCAGGCTGATGCAGTGCATCTGGCCGTAGGCGCCCGCGGCGCGGCCGAAGGCCCAGCCGAGGCCGTCCGCGCGCACGAGATCTGGCATCATCTTGATGTACTTCTCGGCGTAGGTGCGGAGGGTGGGGAGCTTGCGGTCACGCACGCCGCTGTTGGCGTGGAGCTGCAGCGCCGAGCGGATGAACACGAAGGTCATCACGCCGTAGAGATTGAAATTACCGCCGAGGCCGGTGGTCGAATCGTCGAAGAACCCGTTGGAGCTCGTCTGGTTGATCCGGTCGCACATGCGCTCGATCAGGCGCGAGGTCTCGTCCTTCTTGGAGAGGCCGAAGCTGAAACGGGCCACGGCCTTTGCCACGTTGAAGGCCTGCCAGTGGTTGTCGTAGTCGCTGCGGTGAAGGAGGGACTTGTCGATGCGCTCCTGCGTCTCGGGGACAAGACGTTCCCAGACGGGATTGCGGTCCTTGGAGGGGCCGAAGCAGAGGAGGCCGAGGGAGGCGTAGGCGAGACCGTTCTCGGCGGCCGGCTCGGTGAACATCTGCGCGGTGATGCAACGGGCCGCGAGGTCGACGAGGTCGTACCCCTTGAGGGTGCTTTCGCCGGTGGCGCGGTAGTATTCGCCCAGCGCGTAGGCGACGTGGCCGGGTTCGTCGGGGCGGGGCGCCTCGCCGGGGGCGGGGAGGATGGTGCCGTCGGGCTGGATCGAGTCGAGGTTATGGCCCAACATCGAACGGGCCATATCGAGACATTGCTCGGAAAAACTGTGCATGCGTGAGGGTTTGCTGGCTACATCCCCGCCGGCACACCGCGCGCGCGACGGAAGGTGATTTTGTTCAGGGTTTTCGCGGTGTGGGCAAGGGTGAAGTTTCCCGGATGGCCGCTCAGCGAGCGATCAGCTTCAGGAACTCGTCGTTCGTCTTGGTTTTCGAGAGGCGGGCGATCATCGTATCGGTCGCTTCCTCGATCTTTTGGGAAACCAGGGCGCGGCGGAAGAAATGGATGCCTTCGAGCTTCTTGGCGTCGATCAGGAGCTCTTCCTTGCGGGTGCCGGAGGCGGCGATGTTGATCGCCGGCCAGAGGCGCATCTCGGCGCACTTGCGGTCGAGGACGAGCTCCATGTTGCCGGTGCCCTTGAATTCCTGGAAGATGACATCGTCCATGCGGCTGCCGGTCTCGACGAGAATGGAAGCCACGATCGTGAGCGAGCCGCCTTCCTCGGTGTTGCGGGCGGATGCAAACAACTGGCGAGGTTTTTCCAGCGCGCGGACATCGAGACCGCCGGAGCCGGTGCGACCGCTGTTGCGCAGCGTGTTGTGCGCGCGGGCCAGACGGGTCAGCGAGTCGAGAAAGAGGACCACGTGGCGTCCGACCTCGACGAGGCGGCGGGCGCGCTCGATCGCCATGTCCGCGACGCGGATGTGGCTGTCGACGTTCTCATCGTTGGACGAGGCCCAGACCTCGGCCGGCACGCTGCGTTTGAAATCGGTGACTTCCTCGGGACGCTCGTCGACGAGGAGGACCATGACGTGACACTCCGGATTGTTCTGGAGCGTGCCGAGCGCCATGTCGCGCAGCAGGGTCGTCTTGCCCGTGCGGGGCGGGGCGACGACGAGGCCGCGGGTGCCCTTTCCGATTGGGCAGAAAAGGTCGACCGCGCGGGTCGTGAGCCGGCCGTCCTTGAGTTCCATCTTGATCTGCTCAAGCGGCGAAACCGTGGTGAGCGCGGTGAAGTCGAGCTTGGCGCGACGCTCATCGATCGTGAGGCCGTCGACCGTCTCGATGAACTTCATCTTCGGATTCGGGAACTTGCCCTCGGCCGGGTAGGCGGTGCCGCCGACGACGCTGCCCTGCTTGAGCTTGAAGCGGCGAATGAGCTCCTTCGGGACGAAGGGATCGGTCGGTCGGCGCTTGCCGAACTTGGACATGTCGAGGAGCTGGCCGTTGCCGCCCTTTTGAAGGTCGATGTCCAGCACGCCTTCGACGCGAATGACGTTTTCCGGGCGCTCGGGAGCGGCCGCCGCCGGGGCGGGGGACGTGGACGCCGGCGCAGACTCGGCGGGCGTGGACGTGGGGGTTTTATCCATGATACGAAAAGATGTAAATTGGCAGCGGGAAGCCGGGTACGACGCTTGACGCGCAAAACTTCGGACGGGATAAATGCGGTGCATTCTGACTGCACACGCAGATTTAACCCCACAATCAGCCACTCACGTGACGGACCAGACGATTACCTCAGTATCCCGGGAGAACCGGGTTTTCAGGCCTTCGGCCGAGTTTCAGCGCCAAGCTAACCTTGGAAGCTTGGCTACGTATAAGAAGCTGTACGCCGAGTCTGTCAACACCCCAGAAAAATTCTGGGGGCGGCAGGCGAAGGAGCACCTCGTCTGGCGCAAGCCCTTCAAAAAGGTCTTGGACTGGAAGGCCCCGCACGCCAAGTGGTTCACGGGCGGGAAGTTAAACGTGGCCGAGAACTGCCTCGACCGTCACCTCGGGACAGCCCGCGAGAACAAGGCGGCGCTGATTTTTGAGGGTGAACCTGGGGATGTCCGAACCATCACCTACCGTCAGTTGCATTTCCATGTGTGCCGTCTGGCCCGCATTTTTGAGAATATGGGCCTGGTCGCGGGTGACCGGGTGGCGATCTACATGCCGATGGTGCCCGAGGCGGTCATGGCCATGCTCGCCTGCGCTCGCATCGGCGCCGTGCACACGGTGATCTTCGGCGGCTTCAGTGCGGAGGCGATCAAGGACCGCCTCAACGACTGCAAGGCCAAGCTCGTCCTCACCGCCGATGGCGGCTGGCGCCGCGGCAAGGTCGTTGAGCTCAAGACCAATGTCGACAAGGCGGTCGAAGGCGCACCGAGCGTGCAGACGGTCATGGTGCTCAAGCGCTGCGGCAACCCCGTAACGATGGTCGAGGGCCGCGACGTCTGGTGGCAGGACGCCTGGGACGGCGCCCCGAATGAGCACAAGGCGAAGGCTTTCGACAGCGAGCACCCGCTCTTCATTCTCTACACGAGTGGCAGCACCGGAAAGCCCAAGGGCGTGCTCCACACGAGTGCCGGCTATCTCCTCGGCGCCAAGCTGACCTCACACTACGTTTTCGATCTGAAGGAGAACGACCGTTACTTCTGCTCCGCCGACATCGGCTGGATCACCGGCCATAGCTACGTGGTTTACGGCCTGCTCTCCAATGGCGCCACGGTCTTCATGTACGAGGGCGCCCCCAACCAGCCGGAGCCCGATCGCTTCTGGCAAATGATCGACCGCCACGGGATCACGATTTTCTATACCGCGCCGACCGCGATCCGCGCCTTCATGCGCTGGGGCGACAACTACGTCCTCAAGCACAGGCTCACCAGCCTGCGCCTCCTCGGCTCGGTCGGTGAACCGATCAATCCCGAGGCGTGGATGTGGTACCACAAGCTCATCGGCAAGAAGCGCTGCCCGATCGTCGACACGTGGTGGCAGACCGAGACCGGCTC
>CAYWRG010000034.1:0-44408 GCA_964460715.1 uncultured Opitutus sp.
GACCTGATCCTGCTGGATGTCGGTGAAGTCGCCCTGTTTGCCGCGTTCAACCGTGGTGGCGATGATCTGCGCGAGGTCGACCCAAGTGCTGGCGTCGGTGTAGACGCCGCCGGTCTTCTGGGCGAGTTCCTGCAGGGTGGAGGTGCCGAGGCGGGAGAGGACGACGGCGCCGCGGTCATCCTTCACGAAGCCACCGGCGGAGTCGGGGATCATGGCGCCGGCACCGGTGCCGATGCCGAGGCTGAGGACCCGCACGCCCTTTTCGACAAGGGCTGGGACGCGCTGCTGCCAGTCCTCGGTCGTCGATTCGCCGTCGCTGAGGACAATGAGAAAGCGATCGGCGCTCTTTTCCGGGCCGAAGGCCGTGAGTGCGTTGTCGATCAGCGCGGTGTAGTTGGAACCGCCCTCGGGCAGGTAGTTCGGATCCAGCTCGGGGAGGAACTCGCGCAGGATCTCGTAGTCGGCGCTGAGCGGGCTCTGGAGAAACGCGGTGCCGGCGAAGACGATCAGGCCGACGCGCTCACCCTCAAGGCGTTCGAGCAGCGAGGTGATCAGAAGCTTGGCGCGTTCGAGCCGGTTCGGCTTCACGTCGTCGGCCAGCATCGAGCGCGAAAGATCGATCGCGATCAGGATTTCGCGCGCCTGGTCGAAGACGGGTTCCTCCAGCCGGCCCCACTGGGGGCGGGCCACGGCGGTGACGGCGAGGACGAGGCCGAGCCAGAGCCGCCAGCGGAAGCGCACGGAGCGCGGCCGCGCGGTGGCGTTGTCGGCCAGCGCAAGGCCGGCGGAATCGGCGACGGCGCGGAGGATCTTGGGATGCGGGACCTGGGCGGCGCGACGGCGGCGCACGAGATCGAATCCGGCGAAGACGAGCGGAACCAGCAGCAGCCAGAAAACGTGGGGCCAGTGAAAGGTCATGCGACGGCCTCCTTGCGGGCGAGGGAACGCGAGGCGATGGCGCCGATCATCAGGCCGGCGAGGCCGGGACCGGCGAACCAGTGGAAGAGCTCGGTCGAGAGCAGGGTGGACTTGGCCTGGAACTCGATTTTCTGCGCCTGATCGATCGCCTCGAAGGCCTCGATCGCGGTGCGCTCGTCGCCGGCGCGGAAGTAGCGGCCACCCGTGGCGTTCGACATGGCGCGGAGCGCGTTCTCGTCGAGATCCGAGATCATGCGGCGATAGGTCACGATGCGCCCCTGGTCGTCGAAGACGGGAAACGGCACCATGCCGTCGCGGCCGGCGCCGACCGTGTAGACCGGAATGCCGCGGCTCTTCGCGATGTCGGTTGCCTGCTCCGGGGTGAGGGCGCCGCGATTGTTGGCGCCGTCCGTCATGAGGATGACAAATGCGCCCTTGCGGCTGCCGCCCTGGGTGCGCGCGGCCTGTTCCAGCCGCGTGAGAGCCACGCCGAGGCCGTCACCGATCGCGGTGCCGTCCTCGATCAGGCCGATCTTGAGCCGCTCGATCTGCTTCGCGAGCCAGGCATGGTCAAAGGTCAGCGGCGCGAGCGTGTAGGCGCGGCCCGAGAAAATGACGATGCCGATGCGGTCGTTGGGGCGCTCGCTGATGAACGACTGGATGACCGGCTTGATCGCCTGCAGGCGGTTCATGCGCTGGCCGCCGATCTCGTAGTCCTCGGCGAGCATCGAACCGGAAAGATCGATCGAGAGAATCAGGTCATAGCCCTCGGCGCGGATCTCGCGGCGATCCTCGACCTTCTGCGGGCGGGCGAGCGCGAGGACGAGCAGCACGAGGCCAAACACGGCCAGCCCGGCGGGCCAGCGAGCCGAGCGCGCGAGCGAGGGCCGGTGCCAGGCGGCGGCAAACGGGACCAGCAGCACCGGCACGGCCCGACGGCGGCGCATCCACATCACGAAGGGGATGAGCAGCAGCGCGAGCAGCCAGACAGGATCCTTGAAAATGAAGTCACCCATGGTCGTTCAGCGGGCTGCGTTCATCCGGCGGTGGAAAAACCGCACGAGGGCCTCGAGCCGGTTTTCGTTCGTGCCCACGACCAGCCGGCTCAGCGAGTCGGGAAACAGGGAGGTCCACGCGTTCTCGCGCTCCTGGCGCCAGGCTTCGTGCGCGGCGCGCTCCGAGGAGGAGCCGTCGAGCGTGACAATGCGGCCGGCGAGCGGATCGTAGGCGGCGAAGCGTTCGCCCGTGGGCAGCTCGCGCTCCCAGGGATCGTCGACGCGGAAGCCCATCGTCTGGTAGCGGCGGCGCAGAAACGTCCAGGCCTCGGGCGCCACGCGCGGAGGGAAATCGCCGAGCCAGATCAGGATGCTGTGCTTGGGCGCAGCCTTGATCAGCAGGCGCCACGGGATCTGCGCATCGGCGCCGGTCGAGGTGGCGACATCGGGCGCGGGCTGCGCGATGAGCGACGCGGCGGCGTGCATGATCTGTCCGCGGCCCCGGACCGGCTCGCGGAAGAGATAACCGTCGGGCGAGGCGTGGATGAAGCCGACACGGTCGCGATTCACGGCACCGAGCAGCATGACGAATCCAGCGAGCTCGATCAGGGCCTCGCGCTTGGACTGCGCGCCCGAGCCGAACTGCAGGCTGGGGGAGTCCTCGAACAGGACCATGAAGGTGATCTCGCGCTCCTCGACGAACTTCTTGCGGTAGGGCTCGCCGAGACGGGCGGTGACGTTCCAGTCGATGTCGCGGACATCGTCGCCGAAGGTGTACTTCACGACCTGATCGAATTCCATTCCGCGCCCGCGGAAGGCCGAGCGGTATTCGCCGCTGAGCACGTTCTCCACGGCATGACGCACCCGCCACTCAAGCTGGCGGAGAACCGCGGTGGTGGTGGTGGTGGTGACGACTGGCAGGGGTTATTATAATCCGTATTCGCCAGCCGCTCACCCCACCGGGGGGGGCGGGGACCACGTGGTCACACTCAGGAAGCGGCGGGGACGGGCGTCCGGTCGAGCACCTGGGTGATGATGGAGTCGGCGGATTGCTCGGCCGCCTCGGCCTCGTAGGTCAGGCCGATGCGGTGACGGAGCACGTCCGGTGCGACATCCTGCAGCAGGCTCGGGCTGACGAAGTCCTGGCCGCGCAGCCACGCGAGCGCGCGACCGGCTTGGAAGAGGGCGAGGGATGCGCGCGGCGAGGCTCCGAAGGTGAGGAGGCGGAAACCCTTGGTGTCCGGCGTGGTGAGGTCGCGTGTGCCGCGCACAAGCGAAAGGATGTACGACTCCACCGCAGGCGAGACATGGATCTGGTCGACTGCCTGGCGCAGGCCGAGCAATTCCTCGCCGGACGAGACCGGCACGAGGGCGGGCGACTTGGTGACCTGACCCCAGCGGCGCATCATCGTGACCTCCTCGTCGAGGGACGGGTAGCGGACGAGCAGCTTGAAGAGGAAGCGGTCAACCTGGGCCTCGGGGAGCGGGTAGGTGCCCTCCTGTTCGACCGGGTTCTGCGTGGCCATGACGAAGAACGGCTTGGGAAGCGGGTGGGTGAGGCCGCCAATCGTGACCTGACGTTCCTGCATGGCCTCGAGCAGCGCGCTCTGAACCTTGGCGGGGGCGCGGTTGATTTCGTCGGCCAGGACCATGTTGGCGAAGATCGGGCCGCGGTGCGGCGTGAACTCGCCGGTCTTGGGCTGGAAGATCATCGTGCCGACGACGTCGCTCGGCAGCAGGTCGGGCGTGAACTGGATGCGCTCAAACTGGACGCCCAGCGCGGTGCCGAGGGACTTGATGAGCAGCGTCTTCGCGAGGCCGGGCATACCCTCGAGGAGCACGTGGCCATTGGCCAGCAGGGCGACGAGCATGCGCTCGATGACTGCATCCTGGCCGATGACGGCCTTGCCGATTTCGTCGCGAAGTTTCTGGGACCAAGAGGGACCGGTGATCATGCTAAGAGGGTGAAGGGGCCGTGACTGGGACTCGACGGACGCCCAAGTGTTTCGTTGAGAGCAAAGGCTGCAACATGGATTTACCAATCCTAATCAATGAAGGCGGGACCGGGCGGATCGTAAAATCTTTGCGGGAGCACGCGCTGTGCCGTCAGGAGGCTGAGCTGCCACGGCCGACCGGTCTTGGCCCGGTTATGAATCGTTCTCGTGCAGGAGCACGACGAACGAGAACGATTTGCCGGATTTGACCCGCGGTCAGCCCGATCCGGGCCCGGTCTGGCGACTTGCGACGAACGCGCTTTTGAGGCACCTCTCTTCCCGCCATGGATTTGCCTCCGACCATCCTCGAACGCCTCGCCGCGCTCGGCGTCGCCTTGGCCGATGTCGAGGAGCGCTTTGTCCGGGGATCGGGTCCGGGGGGACAGAAGATCAACAAGACCTCGTCGACGGTCTGTCTGCGCCACTTGCCCACCGGCACAGAAGTCCGCTGCCAGCAGGAGCGTTCCCAGTCGGCCAACCGTTATACGGCATGGGTTGAGCTCTGCCGCCGCCTCGAGGACCAGCGTCGGCTGGTATCGGCGCGGGCCCAGGCGGACCGCGAACTTGCCCGGCGGCAGACCCGGCAAAAGAGCCGGACCCAAAAAAAGCGCATGCTGGCTGACAAGCGCCACCATGCGGGCCGCAAGGCGTCGCGTCGTCACCGGGCGGAGGAATGAGGGAATGAACCTCGCCGCTTTTCTCGAGTCAGTGGTTGCCGGTCATCCGTGATGAAATTTTTTGCCTTCGTTCCATTCGCCCTGCTCGCCGTCGCGCTGGCCGGCTGCGCCACGCGTCCGCCGACTCCGGCCGGCCAGCGCAGTGCGACTGCGTCGGTCGGAAAGGCGGAGCCGCCCCCGGCGGGCGCCTACGCGATCTGGGTCGAATCCGAGCCGACGGGCGGAACGGTGGTGGTCGACGGCGTGCCGCAGGGCAAAACACCGCTCCGGATTGTGGTGCCCGGCACGTCGCGGGGATTCTTTCGCACAGAGGTTTCGATCCGGGTGCGGTTTGTCGCGCCGGATCCCGGCCACCTTTCCGCGACCATGGAGGAGACCTTTGCTCCGACCGATCGCATTCCCTCCCGCCTGACCTACACTCCGGCCGGCGTGCGGCGAACCCGCTAGGCGGGACCTTTCGATGACCGCCTCTGAAATTCTGGCAGCGATTGTGGTGTTGCGCACGCGCCGTCGTCCGGCCGGTTATGCTCCCCTGATCGTTCTCGTGGTGAGCGCGTTCGTGTTCGTTGGCCTCGGCGTGCTGCGCTGGGAGCTGTCGTACGTGCTCTCCTTTCTCGCGGCGATCTTCGTGCATGAGGCCGGGCATGTGCTGGCGATGCGGCTGTTTCGCTACCGGGACCTGCGCATGATGTTCATTCCATTCATCGGCGGCATGGCCGGCGGCGACCCCGACGACCTCGATGCCGGGAAGATCGCCGCCATTTCCCTCGCGGGCCCGCTGGTCGGGCTGCTCGGCGGGCTCGTGGCGGCCGGATTGGCGCACGTCACCGGCGTGGAGGGGTGGGTGTCCTTCGCCTGGATTTCGCTGTACCTGAATTTGTTCAATCTCATGCCGCTCGTGCCGCTGGACGGCGGGCATTTCATCAACGAACTCCTGTTCTCGCGCCGGCCGCGAGCCGAGCTCATCTTCAAGATTGTCGCGCTTGTGCTGCTCTCCGCTCTCATCGTGGTGAGCAAGTTCTACATCCTTAGCGTGGTGATTGTCCTCATGCTGACGACGATCCGGTCGGATTACCGCATGGCAGTCGCGATCGAGGCGCTGCGATCGGATCCCGTGCTTGCGGGCGGCGCCCTGACCGAGCCAAAGGTGGAGCACCTGCGGACGATGCTCGGGCGCGTCACGCCGGTGGCAGTCACCGCCGTGAATCGCGACAAGCTCCCGGCGGCGGTGTGGGACGCATGGATCAAGGTGAAGAAGCTTTTCCCACCTCCACGCTGGATTTGCGCCCTGTTTGGCAGCTACGTCTTCGTGCTGCTGGTGCTCGCGCCGCTGACCTGGATGGCGCTCGGTTTTGGCACGGGCGTGGCGCCCGCGCCGTGAGGCTGGTTGAAGTTGCAACCGTCCGACCGGACAACCAGCCTCGCCGGGTTGTGCGCTGCGACCGCCGCGTTCCCATGAAGCCCTTTCGTTCCTCTTGGTTTGGTCCCGCCCTGATCCTTGTCCTCGCGCTGTTGCCCGCGTGGGTGCGCGCCGCCGAGCCGGGATTTCCCACCGTGGTGCGGATCGAAAACGGCCTGCTGGCGGGTCTCCGCTCGACCGATGGCGGCGTGATGTCGTTCAAGGGCATTCCGTTTGCCGCGCCGCCGGTGGGCGATCTGCGGTGGAAGGAGCCGCAGCGCGCGCCGGACTGGGCCGGGGTCCGCCCGGCGGACGCCTTCGGCCCGAGCCCGATGCAACCGATGCCGCGCCCCTTCGGCGTCTACACGCAGGAATTTCTCATCCCTGCACAGCCGGTCAGCGAAGACTGCCTTTATCTCAATGTTTGGACGGGCGCCAAGGCCCCGTCGGAGCGGCGGCCGGTCATCGTGTGGATCTACGGCGGGGGCTTCGGCACCGGCGGGAGCAATGTCCCGATCTATGATGGCGAGGCGCTTGCGGCCCGCGGCGTGGTCTTTGTCTCGATCAACTATCGCGTAGGGGTGTTCGGCTTCTTCGCGCATCCGGAGCTGACCAAGGAATCGCCGAACAAGGCCTCGGGTCACTATGCGCTGATGGACCAGCTCGCCGCGCTCCAATGGGTGAAACGCAACATCGCGATCTTTGGCGGCGATCCGGACAATGTCACCGTCGCGGGGCAGTCGGCGGGAGCGATGAGCATCAGCGCTCTGGCGGGCTCGCCCCTGGCCCGCGGTCTGTTCCGTCGCGTGATCGCGGAGAGCGGATCCCTGCTCGTGCGCGAAGGCGCATTTCGCACCGTCGAGCGGGCTGCGGCCGAGCAGTCCGGGCTGGCGATGATGAACGCGGCGGGAGCGAAATCCCTTGCTGAACTGCGCGCCCGGCCGGCGGAGGTGATCCTTGAGGCGCTGCGTGGCCGCTTCTTTCCGGTGGTCGATGGCTATGTGCTGCCCGAGACGGTGCCCGATCTTTATGCCGACGGACCGCCCCTGGAGATTGACCTGCTGACCGGCTGGAATGCCGACGAAACCCGTGGAGCCGCCCCGGTCTCGGCGGCCGTCTACCGCGAGCAGTTGCGGTCGCGTTTCGGGGCGGATGCCCTCGCGGTGCTCCGCCAGTACCCGGCGGAGAACGAAGGCGAAGCCGGCGTCTCGCAGCGTGCGTTTTCGCGTGACGAAACCTTTGGCGTGGCCGGCTTCAAGTGGGCGATGCTCCAGGCCCGGGCCGGCCGGCGGGCCTATGTGTACTCGTTCGAGCGCAAGCCGCCCGCGCGCGGTGACTACGTGCGCTACGGGGCCTTCCACACGGCCGAGGTTCCCTATGCGCTGGGCACACTGGCGTTTCTTCAGAACCGCCCGCTCGAGGCGATCGACCGTACGCTTTCGAACCAGATGATGGCATACTGGGTCAACTTTGCCCGCACCGGCGATCCGAACGGACCGGACCTGCCGAGGTGGAACACGTTTGCCGCCAACGTCGGAGGTTCCCTCACCCTCAGCGAGACGGTCACGTATGGACCGACGCCGAATTTCGAGGGACTCCTCCTGCTGCTGCGCTTGTTGGATCAGTCGCCCGTGCGGTGAGACCGAGGGCGCGCCCGCGAATCACGCGAATCCACGCGAAGAGCGGATTGGCGCTCGCGGTTTGAGATTCGCGCTAATTCGCGAGGATTCGCGGGAGAGTTTCAGACCGGTCTAAAACCGATACGTCCACGAGCCCTTGAGCGAGGTCTCGTTTTCGGTCGGACGGAAGTGATCGTCCATCAGGTCGTAGCCCTGGTTGACGATGAAGAAGATCTCGTTGCCGGGTTGGACCGTCCACTTGGTGCGGAAGTTGAAGCCCAACTCGTCGGAGACGTTGTCGTACTGCGCGAGCAGGCTGAGCTGGAGATCGGGGCTGAAGGTGTAGACGGCCTTGCCCGAGAGCACGCGGACGTTGAAGTCGCCCTGCGGCAGGCGGATCTCGCGCAGTTCCCATTCACCGGCGAGCTCGATGCGATTCGAGGGCCTCCAGCCGAGCTCGGCGGCGTAGTCGGTGCGGTCGCCGGTGAAGAATCCGCCGTGGCGGTAGTCGATCCAGGCATTGACCGGACGCGAACGCGTCGTGCCGAGGCTGATGCGACCGCGGTCCCAGGAGTGATCGCCGGCCGGAATGATGATGCCCGGACGGATTTCGAAGGGGGTGTGGAGCACCTCGGACGTGGGCTGCCAGTTGGCCCCGACCCAGTCTCCGCGGTGGTTCGCGATCTCGCCGCCGATCCAGTACATGCGATCAAGGCGGTTGCCGTGGAGGTCGTCGACGAGGTTGCCCTCAACGTAGACGTCGAGACGCTGGACCGATCGATCCTTGAAGTACCAGCGGTAGCGGTTCCAGAGCTCCAGGTTCTGCACGCCGGTGCGGGAGACGAAACCCAGCGCGGGATCGTAGTCCTCACTGATGCGGCTGTAGAACCACGACGATTCGAAGGGTTCGTTCGGAAAACGCAGCGAGAAGTGCGTGGCGGTGCCCTTGCCGCCGGCGCGGTCGGAATCCGTGCCCTGCAGGGAGGTGCGGATCGTCAGCGTGCGGTTGTCGGCGAGCCGGGTGTTCGCATAGTTGAAATCGACCCCGCCGAGCATGGCGTCGCCGTTGGTGCGCGGATCGCCGTGGGTGAAGATGACGCCGGTGCTGGATTCCTCGAGGACCTGGATGGAGGCGCGACCGACCACGAGGGTCTTTGCGTTGATGTCCCCATGCTCATCGGTGTGCACGCCAAGCAGGCCGACTGACAGCGGTCCCGTGCGTCCGGTGAGCTTCACGCCGCCGAGGACGTCAACCTTGGTTCCATCCGCCGCAAGCCCGATGCGACGCGAGAAGAAGGGCAGCGGATCCTGCTGGATGCCGGCGAAGGTGAAGAGCGAGGCGTCTTGCAGGAAAAAGGAGCGCTTCTCCGGGAAGAAGAGCGAGAAGCGGCCGAGGTTGACCTGGCGTTCGTCGACCTCGGCGTCCGCGAAGTCGGTGTTCACCGTGAACGTGGCGGCCAGCGAGGGCGTGACCTGCCAGACCACGTCGAAGCCGGGGTTGAACTCAAATTCGTCCTCGTCGGGCGCGGGATCCGAATGGCGGGTCAGGCTGGCGTAGGGCTTGAAGTCGAGGCCACGGCCCTGGCGCAGGCCGGTCAATCCACGGATCTCACCGGCATGGGGCAGGGACGTGGTCGACTTCGCGCGGATGGGTGCCGACCAGCGCATCCACTCCTGTTTGCGCCGCAACGCCCGGGCGAGATTGAAGCCCCAGGTGTCATTGGCGGGATCGAAGGCCAGGCTCTTGGTGGGAATGGCGAACTCGGCGCTCCAGCCACCCGCGTCGCGCGTGACCTTGCCGTGCCAGAGTCCATCCCACTGGAAATTCGACTGGTCCTTGTTCTGGATGAGGCCGTCGTGCTTGCCGCCCGCGGCGGTCAGCGCGAAGAAGTAGCCATCACTCTGGCGGTGAAAGGTGTCGAACACGATCCGGACCATGTCGTCGGATCCGTTGTCCTGGTCGCGCTGCATCGAATACGCGCGGAGCCCGTCAATCCCCGCCGAGTCGTGCGCGCGCATGGCGACGTAGATGAAGTCAGAATCGAACGTGAGCCAGAACTCGGTGCGTTCGGTCGGCGGCACGTCCTCGAGGGGGATGAACTGGCGCAGCTCGTCGCTGTGGGCGGCGTCGAGCCAGGCGGTGTCATCCAGACGTCCGTCGATCACCGGCGGCGTCGTGGTGGGACGGACGTCGAGCGCCGGGCTGGAGGCGGCGAAGAGCGCAGCGGGAAGGGTAAAGAGGAGGGACGCGGCGATACCGCGGTGGAGTGAACACATGGACGAAGGAGGAAGGGGCGGGTTGGACTATTCCCAGGGAGAGGGAGACGGCGGGGATAACCGCAGGGAAATGCGATAGGTTACCGAATTTCTGCGACGAACGCGGGAGGGGAGGTCCGGCGATGGGGGCGGAGATATCGCCCTATGGAACAGGGAGAGGGCGATCAGGATTCGGGATCTTGGCGCGGGTTTTGGTGGATATAAGGAATCGCTTCTCGTTGTTAGAATGAGGGCTCATTGCAGTGGCGGAAACGCGCGATCTCCGTCGTGCGCGGGCGGGAGCCGGGGCGGGTTGCCGGCGCGGGAGCGGACGGCGGCCCCTCGCTGGATGCCCGGTCGGAATGCAGGCGCGGTCGAATTGAACTGACGCCACCGGCCCGCCGGTTGACGCTGCCCGGGCATGACCACCGCTACCAAGCTGACCGCAGACCCCACCCAGGGATACGGCGCGGCTGATTTCCTTGATTGCATGGAGGGCCTGGAGCTTCCGGGCGCACAAAAGCATCCCGAGACCCGCCGTGGGATGATCCAAGGCGTCGCGCTCTGCGGCGGCCTGACGATCATCGCCCTCGCCCTGAACACGCTCAAGGTCTGGCCGTTCACGCTGGCCAACGGGCGGCACCCGCTCGAACCCGTGATGCTGGCGATCATCATGGGCATCGTGCTCGGCAATGTCGGACTGAAGCTGCAGCCGCTGCAGGGCGGCATCAAGTGGGTCGCACGGAAAGCGCTGCCCCTCGGCATCATCCTGCTCGGCGCGCGGCTCAATTTTCTCGACGTGCTGCGCGTGGGCATGGGCGGCATCCTGATGACTCTGGTCGAGATGGTGCTCGCGCTTGCGGTGATGGTTTTTCTCGCGAAGCGCATGGGGCTCACGACCAAGCTCGCCACCCTGATCGGCGTGGGCACGGCGATCTGCGGTGGCACGGCCATCGTGGCGACGGCGCCGGTGATCGATGCGGATGAGAACGACGTCGTGTTCAGTGTCGCGACCGTGACGCTGCTCGGCCTCGCGGCCATGGCGCTGCTCCCGCTGATCGCCAGCATGCTCGAGATGAGCCAGCACGCCTTCGGCATCTGGGCCGGCCTGTCGATTCACCAGACGCCGCAGGTCATCGCCTCGGGGTTTGCCTATGGCGCCGAGGCCGGTGAAACCGCGACGGTGGTCAAGCTGGCCCGCGTCTGCCTGCTGGCCCCGGTGGTCTTTCTCGTCGGTCTCTGGTACGCCCGAAGCCGCGCGGGTGGTGCGCGCAAGCAGGTCCGCTATCGGAACCTCTTCCCGCTTTTCATCCTTGGTTTCCTCGGAATGGCGCTCGCGCGTTCGCTCGGGCTGCTGCCTGCCCTGAGCGTCGAACTGGCCTCTGGCTCCGTGCTGGGCGCCCGCGATTGGAATTTCAGCGTGCCGTACGCTGCGCAGCGGATCTCGGAGATCTGCATTGTCGCGAGCATGGCCGCGGTGGGGCTCGAGACGCGGTTCAAGTCGCTCAAGCGGACCGGCTTCAAGCCCTTCCTCGCCGGCCTGATTGCCTCGGTCGTGATCTGCGTGGCCCTGCTGGCGCTGATCCGGTTGACCACGTCCTGATTCCGGGCGAAGGCGGCGCGGGTGATTCACACTCGCTCCGGCCCGGATGCGGTGTTTGACTGCTCCCAGTTACCTTACCCCATGCTCCCTGCCTCGCTTCGTTTGTTGGTCGCGTCGGTTCTGCTCTTGGTGATCCCTGCCGGGTTGTCCGCGGCGCCGGCTGACTGGGCGGCGGAGATCGATGCCATCACCCGGGAGGATGCCGTGAACCCGCCGGCTCCGGGCGGCGTGGTTTTCGTCGGCAGCTCGTCGATCCGCCTGTGGTCGACGCTGCAGGAGGATTTTCCCGGGATGCCCGTGATCAATCGCGGCTTCGGCGGCTCGCAGCTGCCGGACAGCGTGCACTATCTTGACCGGATCGTGATCCCGTATCGGCCGCGCACGGTGGTTCTCTATTCAGGGGAGAATGATCTGGCGGCGGGCAAGTCGCCGGCGGACGTGCTGGCTTCGTTTCAGGATTTTCGCCACCGGCTCCACGCCGCACTCCCGCAGACCCGGTTGATCTTTCTTTCGATCAAGGAGAGCCCCTCCCGCGAGCGTTTCCGCGCAGCCATGCGCGAGGCGAACCGCCTGGTCGCCGAGGTCTGCGCCACGGACTCGCGCCTGCTGTTTGTCGACGTGAACACGCCGTTGCACGATGCCGCGGGCAACCCTCGGCCGGAACTTTTCATCGGCGATCAGTTGCACCTCGCTCCGGCGGGTTACGTGATCTGGAAGCGGACGCTGGCTCCGCGTCTGGCTCCGTAGAGCGAACCGGCGACGCCATGGCCACGTTTTTCCTGGAATGAAGACGCGCGTTCCCGCTGGTCCGGTTCAGCTGACGGTGACCTACACGCTGGTCGCCTTCGGGTGGATCCTCGTCACCGATTTGCTCGTGCATGGCAGCCTGGAACAGGCGGGATGGAGCCTGCTCAAGGGCTGCATCTTTGTGGTCGCGACGGCGATCATGCTGTACTTCATGACGCGGCGCATGGCGGTCCGGATTCGGATGACCAGTGCAGCCCGCGAAGCCGAGTTGGCCGAAGCCAATCTTCAGCTGCGGCGGGTTCAGGGCATGAACGCCGCCTTGGTGCGGGCGAATCGGGCCGGGGTGGCGGCGACGGGTGAAGCCGATCTGTGCGTGCAGATGGCCGAGACCCTCGTCGAGAGTGCGGGCCTCCGGCTTGCGTTCATCGGCTGGGTTGACGAGGCCTCCCTCATCGTTGTCCCCGTGGCCAGCGCCGGCCCCTCGCGGGAATACCTCGACGGGCTCGTGATTTCCGCTGATCCCGGGGATGCCCGATCGCGCGGGCCGACCGGCCGAAGCATCATCGAAAACCAGCCGATGATTTGTGACGACATCGAGACGGAGGAGATCATGCGGCCCTGGCGGGAAAAGGCCCGGGCGGCCCAGTTTCGATCGAGCATCTCCGTGCCCGTGCGGGTGGGGAAGCGCCGCGGGACCATCACGGCCTACTCCAGTGAACCGGGATTTTTCGATGCATCCGTCGTCGTGCTGATGCAGCAGCTGGCGCTGGACCTCCAGCAGGGGATCGAGCGCATTGAGGCCCGGATTGAACGGGCGAGGGTGGAGCGCGAACTCAGGGTGAGCGAGGAACGTTACCGCAGCCTGTTCGTCAACAGTGGTGTCGCCATGCTTCTGATTGACAAGACCACCGGGGCGATCGTCGATGCGAATGAGGCGGCCTGCCGCTACTATGGCTGGACGAAGGCGGAGATGACGACGCGGCGGATCAGCGACATCAACACCCTATCCTCCACAGAGTTGAAGGATCGGATGAGCGAAGTGGACCAGGGCCAGGCCAGGCACTTCCAGTTTCGGCACCGGCAGGCGAATGGCGAAATCCGCGACGTTGAGGTGTACAGCGGCCGACTGCGGATGGGTGACCGCGAGCTTCTCTATTCAATCGTGCACGACATCACCAATCGCGTGCAGGCCGAGTCCGCGCTGGCGGATGCGTACGCCCTCAATCAGGCGGTGATGGATCACGCTCCGCTCGGCATGGCGGTTTGGTCGTCCGACGGTCGCATCCTTCGTGCAAATGTTCCTCTAGAAAGCACGGCCAAACTGGTGGGGGGTGAGATGGCGCAGGTCATGGAGTTGAATTTTCGGAATTCACCGTCGTGGAAGAAAAACGGCCTGATCGATATTGCCGATCGCGTCCTCGCCACGGGAAAGGTGGAGCTGGTCGAGACCGAGTTGGAGAGTTCATTCGGACGCAAGCTGTGGCTCCAGGGAGTTTTTGCGCCAATCCCGGTGGGAGGCACCTCGCACCTGCTCGTGATCTTCCGTGATTCCACGGCCGAGCGTGCTTCCATGGCGCGCATGCGCCTGCTCGAGGCCGCGATTGAGGCGGCTCCCACGGGCATCGTGGTGGCGAATGCCCTGGGTGAGATTGAGTGGGTCAACGCGGCCTTCACCACCATGACCGGTTACCCTGCGGACGAGGTCATCGGGAAAAATCCGCGCGTGCTCAAGTCGGGCCGGCAGGGCACCTCCTTTTACCACGCCCTGTGGGAAACCATCTCGAAGGGGCAGATCTGGTCCGGCGAGTTGCAGAATCAGCGGCGCGACGGCGCGATCTACTGGGAGCACATGCTGATCGCCCCGGTGATGAGTCCGGACCGCGGGATCCAGCACTACGTGGCCATCAAGCAGGACGTTTCGGCGCGCAAGCAGCTCGAAAACCAGGTGGCGCGCACCCAGCGGCTCGAAAGCATCGGGCTGCTCGCGGGTGGCATTGCCCACGACCTGAACAACGTTCTCGCGCCCATCATGATGGCGATGGACATCTTCAAGCTTCGCTACACCAGTCCCGACGACGTCGAGCGGCTGGAGATGGTGCGCCGATCAGCCGAGCGCGGGGCTGGCATCGTGAAGCAGATCCTGACGTTTGCGCGCGGGGTCGATGGCGAGCGCGCCACCCTCCGGCCCGAGCACATCGTCAAGGAAGTGCGGAACCTCATCCGCGAGACCCTGCCGCGCAAGATCGACATCCAGACGGATCTGGCGAACGACCTCGCGGCTGTGCAGGGCGACATGACCCAGCTGCACCAGGTTATGCTCAACCTCTGTGTCAACGCGCGTGACGCCATGCCGAACGGCGGGTTGCTGACGGTGGGGGCCCGCGATGAACATTTGCCGCACGCGCTTGCGACCGTATCGGGTCTCTCCATCGACGCGGGCGACTACGTCGTGTTCTTTGTTCGCGACACCGGCACTGGCATTTCGCCCGAAGTGCTGGAGCACATGTTTGAGCCCTTCTATACGACGAAGCCGCGCGGCGAGGGCACCGGCCTGGGGTTGCCGACGGCGTTTGGCATCGTGCGTGGCCACGGGGGCGCAATAGATGTCGAGACCCGGTTGGGGCATGGAACCGAGTTCCGTGTCTTCATTCCGGCCTCCAAGGCGGAGCGCGCGAATCCGGCCAGGAACGATCAGGATGTTCAGGTGGCGGGAGCCGGTCGGACCATTCTGGTGGTTGACGATGAGGAGAATGTCCGCGTCGTCACCGGGATGGTGTTGCAGGCGCACGGCTTCGAGGTCGCCGAAGCGATGGATGGAGAGGCTGCGATCCGAATCTTTGACGAGAACCCCGGCCGCTTCTCTGCGGTCATTCTCGACCTGATCATGCCGCGCGCGGGCGGTGATGTGGTGGCCTCGGTGATCAAGCAGCGGCGTCCGGAGCTCCCGATCATTCTGACCTCGGGCCTGCTGTCCGATCGCCGGACCTCGAATGAGGCGGAGCAAACCTACCGGCGCCTGGGTGATGTGCTGCTGCAAAAACCGTTTTCCCAGGCCGACCTCATGGGCGCGCTCGCGCAGGTCCTGGCGCGGCCGGGCGAGCCGGCGAAACCCCGGGATCCCTGATCGGATCCGCCTGACCCTCGCTCAAGCCCGGCCGGCCTGTGCCGATGAAAGGGGAATCCAATTCAAACGCCCGGATCGGGATTCTTTACTCAGGGGTTCCCGGCGTTCATCTTTGGTCAACCCACCTTCCTACGCTCAGGACCCTTGTTCTCCCTGCTCCAACGCCGCTTTTTTTTCCGGCACCTCATGGCCGGAGGATTTGCGTGCCTGCTGGGAGCGCAGACGGTCAAGGCGGTTTCCCTGCCTGAGCTTGAAAACGACCCCAAGATGACGCCCAAGCGATTCGCCAACCAGTTTGAGGGGTTTGAGTACGAATTTTTCAGCTACGTGCAGCGGCCGGAGGTTTTTCTCAGCAGCCGTCGGGGCGATTGTGATGATTATGCCCTGCTCGCCGATCGCATCCTGAGCCGCCGGAATTTCACGACCCGCATCGTTCGGGTTGTTCTGGCCGGGCGGCGCGTCAACCACGTCGTGTGCTACGTGGCCGAAAGCAAGGCCTACCTCGATTACAACAGTCGAAACTACTTTCTGAACCTCGATCGCAGCGGCCCGACGCTGCGCGAGATTGCGGAGAAAGTGGCCGCGTCGTTTGAGGCCAACTGGTCTTCAGCGTCGGAGTTCACCTACGACTACGCCACGGACAAGAAAACCATCGTCTACACGGTGGTGAAAACCGAACCCCCTTCCCGCGATCCCGACCGGCAGACCCGTGCCGGCGGCCGGAACTAGCCCGCTCTGCCTGTGAAAGATCACACCCTCCGCCGCGTCTACGGTCTGTTTCTGGTCATCTTCGCGATCCTTGCGGTCATCGCCGCCTACGCGTTGCGCAGCCTCAACCGATCCGTGGCCAGCACCGACTGGGTGAACCATGCCAACGCGGTGATCTATGAGGCCGAGGGCACCTTCGCCAGCCTGCAGGCCGCCGAAGGCGCGCTGCGCACGTACCTGCTCACCGGTGATGCGCGCGACCGCACCTCCTCCAGCGAAGCCTATGCGCTCCTTGATGAACATTTGGAGACGTTAAAGGCCCTGACCCGTGATGAAGCCGCGGCCCAGGCACATGTGGAGCGCATCGAGGCGCTTCTGCGTGCCCGCGTCGGCTTTGCCGAGCGCGTGGAAACGGCGCGGGCGGCCAGCCAGACGGCTTCGGTCCAGGCCCTGCTGGGCGAGGATGCCGGCTCGACGGCGGTCGGAGAAATCAGCCGCGAAATCGAGCGACTCGTCGCGCTTCAGGCGACCCTCCTGACGGAGCGCGATCGCCAGGCCTTCCTCCAGGCGTCCACCACGCGGTGGGTGGTGGGGACGGGCGTCGCGGTGAATCTGGTCCTCTTTGGCGTGGTGGCGTGGATCATCCGCGATGACCTTCAAACCCGGAAAAAGCTCGCCGCGACCCTGCAGGCCTCGAACGAGTTGCTTGAGGTCAAGGTCAAGGAGCGCACCGCCGAACTGGCCGCGACCAATTCCCAACTGGTCGCGGAGAATCGCGAGCGCCGCTGGGCCAACCAGGCGCTCGAGCACCAGCTGCGCTACAACCAGCTGATCGTCGATTCTGTCCACGATCTCGTCTTCGTCCTGACCCGCGCCCTGAAGGTCACCCGCGTCAATCCCGCCACCCTCCGGGTCAGCGGGCGGGAACAGGCTGAGTTGCTCGGCCGATCGCTGGGCACGGTCCTGCGCTGGAACGCGACCACCCCACTTGATTCCTTCGGGGCCAATGATCCGTTGGCCGCATCGCTCCGCGATGGCCGCGAACTGCGCGGGCAACCGGCGGAGCTTCTGGCGCGCGACGGCCGCGCCATCGCCGTCATCCTTTCCTGTGTGCCTCTCCGTGACCGTGACAAGGTCGTGGGCGGAGTGATCACCCTTCAACTCACCCCGGCCTCGTCGACTCCGAGCGCCGCCTAAATTTCAGCCCTTTACCGGACATCACCATGAGCAAGACCATTCTGCATATCGACGACGAGGAAGAGATCCGGCACATGCTGGCCGACATGCTCGGTGCGAGCGGTTACCGCGTCCTTTCCGTTGGCTCCCGCCTCGAGGCGATCCGGGTGGTTGAGCGCGACAAGCCGGACCTGATCATTGCCGATCTCCAACTCGGCGAGGCGGACGGACTCGACACGATTGAAAGCCTCCGTTCCCTCGTGCCGACCACGCCGGTGATGCTGCTGACCGGGGTTCTGATCGACCCGGTGGTCGCGCGCGAGCTGCTCGAGCCCAAAGGCATCGTCTACCTCGAGAAAACGCAGCCCATGGCGCGGATCCTCGACGAAGTCCGCCGTCTGCTGCAGCCGGCGGGATAGGATTTTCGATTCTCGATTTTCGAAAATCCCCGCACGCGCATTCCTGTTGACAAACAACAGGTCGCTCCTGTTGTTTTCCAACATGAGCGAATTGCCGCGACTGGAAGTCCTGCAGGGGACCTTGGATTTACTGATTCTCAAGACGCTGGATTCCCTCGGTGCGCAGCATGGCTACGGCATCGCGCGCCGCATCGAGCAGGTTTCGGCCGATGTCCTCAGCTTGAATCAGGGGACGCTCTACCCCGCGCTGCTGCGATTGGAGCAGCAGGGCTTTATCACGTCGGAGTGGGGGGTGAGCGACAACAACCGCAAGGCGCGCTTCTATGCGCTTACCCGTTCCGGGCGGGCGCGGCTGACCGCGGAGATCGGCAATTGGCGCCGCATGACGGCGGCGGTCGAGGGCATCATTGGCGCGCCGTCGGGCGCGCGCGCCTGAGCACGAGGCAATCGTCATGATGACCTGGCTCGCCCGTTTGCGTGACCGTGTCCGCCGTCGTGAGATCAAGGCGGCTTTTGACGAGGAGATGCGGTTTCACCTCGACCAGCTCGAGGCGGATCATCGCGCCCGCGGGCTGTCACCCGAGGAAGCGCGCCGCGCGGCGCAGCGCGATTTCGGCAACGCGACCCGGGCCCGTGAAGACCTGCACGAGCGGGCCGGCCTACCCTTCATGGACGAATTCATTCGCGACCTCCGGCACGCTTGGCGTGGCCTGGTACGCCGCCCGTTGTTCACGGCTGGTGTGGTGGGTGTGCTTGCCTTGGGTCTCGGTGCGGCGGCCACGATTCACGGCCTGGCCCAAGCCATCGTTTTCAGTCCGCTGGCGGTACCCGACCCGGACGAGCTGCACATCGTGCTGGAAAGCGATGCGCCGCGGCCGGTTCGATTGAGCCACGGCACCGCGGTTCGGCTGGCCGCGGAAGTCCCGGCCGGCGCTGCCGGCTTCACGGGACCAACCCGCTTCACCGTGCAACGCGATGGCCAGCCCGCCGTGCGGGCCATGGGCGAACTGGTTACTGGCGCGTTTTTCCGGATGATGCGCCTCTCTCCGGTGGCGGGCCGCCTGTTGGAGCCGGCCGATGACCTGCCGGGCGCGCCCGCGGTGGCGGTCGCCTCGCATGCGTGGGCGACCGTTCAATTTGGCACGCCGCAGGCCGCGATTGGCCGCGAGATCTGGGTCAACCGTCAGCGTGTGGCCATCGTGGGGGTGTTGCCGCCGGAATTCCGGTCCACCACGGTCGGCCGCCAAAGCGACCTCTGGCTGGCAACGGTGCAGCAGACGCCGTTGCGTTACTCCGGCAATGCCTGGACCACGGGTGGTGATGACCGGCCCAATGACCCCGACTGGACGCGAGAGGAGCGCGTGTCGTGGCTCAACCTCATGATGCGCGTTCCCGCGGGGCAGGGATTTGTACCCATGCCGGCTTTGCTCGCGGCCTATGCACCGCAGCGCGACGCTTTGATCGGGGCATTTGATCAGGAATCCGACCGGGTGGAGTTCACGCGTCGCACCTTCCGGATTGAACCGGCGCCCGGAGGATTTTCCTCCCTGCGCGAGGGTTTCCGCTCGACCGGCCTGCTCTTGGGCGGGCTGGTGGCGGCTGTTCTGGTTCTGGCCTGTGCAAACGTATCCGGTCTGCTTCTGGTGCGCATCCTTTCGCGGCATCGCGAACTCGGCGTGAGGCTCGCGCTCGGTTCGGGACGCTGGCGGGTCAGCCGGCTCGCCTTGGCCGAGGCGCTGATCCTGAGCGCGGGCGGTGCCCTCACCGGTTGGATCCTGGCGACGTGGCTCTACCCGGTGGCGACCGGCCTGCTGGCGCCGGGCCAGACCGTGGCCGAGCTCACGCTTTCCCCGGGGCCGCTTGCGGTCATGGCCGCGCTCACCTTGGGCTCGGCGTTGGTGTGCGGTCTTGGCCCGGTGGTGTTCATCGCCCGGCTTGAGCCGCTCGTGGCACTGGCCGGCCATGGTGGCCTGCGTGGGGCCGCCGGCCGCATCGGGCGTGCGCTGGTCGGTGCCCAACTCGCGCTCGCCGTTCTGCTCGTGGCGGTTGCGTACACGCTGGGCGGGGAACTGGCACGCACGCTCACGGCCGATCCCGGCTTCGCTCGAGAAAATGTGCTCTCCTCGACCTTCGACGCGGCATCCGCCGGCTATGGACCGGCTGACCGGGCCGCGCTGATCGATCGGATCGACGCCGAAATCCGGGCCGTGCCGGGTGTGGTGGATACAGGCTTCTCTGTGACCGGCATTCTGGCCGGCAGCGTCTCAAGTTCCGGCATCACCTTCCGCGATCCGCGGGCCAGGATCCGATCCCAAGCGATGCAGGGCGACATTGTCCGTCCGGGATTTTTCCGGGCGGCGGGTCGGACCTTGCTCGCCGGGCGGGACTTTTCGCCTGACGACCGGGCCGGCACGCCGCCGGTCGCGGTGGTGAGCGCGGCATTTGCACGGCGTGTGTTCGGTGACCTTGATCCGATCGGACAGCGCTTCGGGTTTGGCAGCGAACCGTCAGCGGAGGAGGACATGACCATTGTGGGCGTCGTGGCCGATGCGAAGCTCAACGCCATCCGCGAGGAGGCGCCGGCGATCTTTTATCGGGCGGCGGCCCAGGTGCCGGATGCCCCGATCGGATTCGTTGCGGTGCGCGTGGAAGGTCCGGTTGCGCCGGTGCAGCGCGCGATCGAGTCCGCGCTGGGCCGGGCCGAGCCTGCGGTTGTCTTCACCCTCTGGCGGACGCTCGATGAGCGGGTTCTCAATGATCTGGGTCCGGCGCGGGCGGCCTCCAAGGTGGCGGGGACCTTCGCCGGCGTCGCCTTGCTTCTGGCCGCGGCAGGCGTGGCGGCATCACTGGGTTATCTGGTGACATTGCGGCAGCGTGAACTGGCGTTGCGCATTGCGATCGGGGCGGATCCCGGCCGGATCCGTTGGGCCGTCCTGGTTGACGCCATCAAGTTGGGGGCGATCGGTGCCGGCATCGGTTTGCTCGCCGCCTGGTTGCTGCCGTTGATCCCGGCGGTCGGTGCCTTGCTGCCGGCCCGGCTGAATCTCGGAGTCGCCCTCGTGGCCGCAGCCACGGCGATCCTCGCCACGGTCGTGGCCGGGTGGAGCCCGGCGCGCCGGGCCGCGCGGGCGGACTTGCTTGTGCTGCTGAAGAGCGAGTGAGGTGTCCATGACGCCACCGAGTCCTCGCCCCGCCGGCCGGTGGCTTTGCGAAGCAAATGCTTGGCGGTTTTGTCTGTATCGAAATTTAAATTACGCCGGACATTTACGGCTTGGCGGGCGAGGTCGTGGACTTTAGCATTGAAGGGTGACTTCCGACGCTGAAAGCAGCCCCGTTTCCAGGACCGAATCCGGTCCTCGCGCCCACCCGTCCGGTCCGCCGCTTGAGCAGGACCGGGATGCGAAGGAAGGTGCGGGCGGATCCGCCGCCGACGTGGCCTTGCGCGTGGTCGACCATATCTCCGCGATGGTGGCCTATTGGGATTCAAACCAGCGCTGCGTCTTTGCCAATGCGGCGTATCGCGAGTGGTTTGGGCGCGATCCGCGGACGATGGTCGGGATCTCCATGCAGGAGCTGCTCGGGCCGCTCTATGCGCTCAATCTGCCCTACATCGAGCGCGCGCTGAATGGTGAGCGTCAGGTTTTTGAGCGACGGATTCCCCTGCCCGGGGGCGGCGCGCGCGATAGCATTGCCACGTACACGCCTGACATCCTCGACGGCGTTGTGCGCGGATTCTCGGTGCATGTGGCCGATGTCAGCGCGCTGCGTGAACGGGAGACGGAGCTCAGGAGCATCATCGCCGAGCGTGACCGGGCCCTCGCTGAAGTGAGCGTCCTGCGTGGGCTCCTGCCGATTTGCGCGGGCTGCAAGGACATCCGCACCGAGGCTGGCGAATGGCATTCGGTGGAGCATTACGTCTCCCAGCGCACCGAAGTTCGTTTCTCGCACGGGCTGTGTCCGAAGTGTGTGAAAAAGCACTACCCGGACATCAAGCTCTAGGAGCGGCCGCGACGGGATCGCGTACACGGGAGCCCGTGGCGTGAGCTGGGCGTTATCTCCCTCTGTCCAAAAAAAGACGCCCGGCGGGCAGCCGGGCGTCGGGCGGGCGGAACGTTTTGTCTGCCGCTCAGCGGGCGAGCGACGTGATCAACAGGATCACGTTTTGCGGACCCTTCCACGAATCGGTCGTGTCAAAGGACTCGTTGAGCGAGTGGCCGTCGCGACCCACGCCGCCTCGGCCGACCGTCACGGCCGGGACGCCGAGCTTGATCGGGTAGTTGGAGTCGGTTGACCCGGTGCTGAGGGTGGGAATGCCACCGAGGGCGCGCACGGTGGCCTGGGCAGTCTTCACGATGGGCGACTCCGGGTCAGTGCTGCCGGCGGGACGATCGCCAACGAAGTCGATGTCGACCGTGACCTCGCCGCGCTTCCAGCGGGCGTTCTCGGCCTTCACGGCTTCATTGATCGCGGTGATGATCTGGTCGCGGACCGTGTTGAGGGAGGCAACGTCAGCCGAGCGCATGTCGATTTCCATCCACGCCTCGAAGGCGATGGAGTTGACCGAGGTGCCGCCGCCGATGCGGCCGACGTTGAAGGTGGTCTTGGGATCGGTCGGGACCTGGATGTCCGCGATCTTGCCGACCGCGCGACCGAGCGCGTGCGTGGGATTGACGAGACCGAAGGCGCCGTAGCTGTGGCCGCCCGGACCCTTGAACGTCACGCGGTACCGGTAGCTGCCGACCGCGGTGTTGACGATGCTGGTGGGCGAGCCGCCGTCGATCGCGACGAAGTAGTCGACTTGGTCCTTGAGCGTTTCGTTGAAGAGCGCCTTGACGCCGCGCAGGTCGCCCAAGCCTTCCTCGCCGACGGTGCCGACGAAGGTGATGGTGCCCTTGGTCGTCACCTTGCCCTCATCGAGGGCCCGGATGACGCTGAGCATCTCCGCGACACCGCGCGTATCATCGGCAATGCCGGGCGCGTGCAGCACCGAGCCCTCGCGGCGAACCTTCACGTCGGTGCCCTCGGGGAAGACGGTGTCGAGGTGGGCGGCGACGACAATGTGCGGGGTCGGTTGCTCGCCGGGACGGGTGCCGAGCACATTGCCTTCCTTGTCGATCCGGACGTTCTTGAGGCCGAGTTCCTCGAAGCGGCGCTTCACCTCCGCGGCGCGGGCGGCCTCGCCGAACGGCGGGGCGGGGATCTCGTTGAGCAGGACCTGCAGTTCGATCGTCTCAGGCTCGTTGCGGCGGGCCGCATCGAGCGCTGCGCGGACGGTGGGGTCGCGTAGCTGGGTCGCGGGATCGGCGGCCGCGCTCAGACGGGTGAGCGCGGTGGCGGTGAGCAGAAAGGCGAGGACGAGAGGACGGGATAGGGAGGAGGGAGTCATGACGGGAAGCGGAGGGAGAGGCAGGGAAACGCCGGCCGGAACGGGACGGCTGGGGGGCAGGGGATGCCGTTCGTTGTCACGAAAACGTGGCACGGTCAAACCGACGGGAGGTTTGTGTGGAGTTGTAATTGTTTTGTCATAGTCTGCGGGAGACGATGGAAGGAACCGCGGGCGGTTGACGCCGGGTTGCTTCGCACTGATGGTGCGTGAGTTATTGGTATGCTTCCGCCTCCTCTGATCGAAAATGAAACGGGTCGCCTGGCGGCTCTCCAGGCGCATGAGATTCTCGATACTTTGCCCGAGGCGGAGTATGATGATGTCGTGCGGTTGGCGGCCCACATCTGTGGCACGCCGATGGCGTCCGTTACGTTCGTCGCCGAAGCCCGCCAGTGGTTCAAGGCCGCCGTCGGCCTGGACTCGGGTGGGGGACCGCGTGAAACGGCGTTCTGTGCCCATGCGGTGGCAACGGGGAATGATGACATGTTCATCGTGCGCGACGCCGACCTTGATCCGCGCTTTCACGGCAACCCCTACGTCACCGGCTCACCCAACATCCGCTTTTACGCCGGTGCGCCTCTGGTGACACCCGACGGCTTTGCGATCGGCACGCTCTGCGTCATCGACCGCCGGCCGCGGGACCTGACGCCGGAGCAACTGGCCGCCTTGAATGCGCTGCGTCGCTACGTGCTGCGATCGCTCGAACTGCGCCGTCTGGCGCGCGTGCAGGAGGCGACGATCAAGGAGCTCGAGCAAACCCAGGCCGAGTTGCGCAAGGCGCGGGCGACGGCTGAGGCTGCGACCGCGGCCCAGGGACTTTATTTTGCCACCATGACCCATGAGATCCGCACGCCGCTCAGTGCGGTGGTGGGCATGACCACGCTGCTGCGCGACACTCCCCTGACGCCGGAGCAGGCTGACTGCACCGAGACGATCCGCAGCAGCAGCGAGATGCTGCTGGCCGTCGTCAACGACCTGCTCGATTTCTCCAAGATCGAATCCGGCCGGGTTGAGCTCGAGGATGTTCCCTTCGAGGTGCGGCCGGTCGTGAGCGAGGCGGTTCGCGTCGTGGCGCAGGCGGCCAAGGAAAAAGGTCTGCCGGTCGAGATCGACGTGGCGCCCGGCGTGCCGGCGCAGGTGGCCGGTGATGCCACCCGTCTCCGGCAGATCCTGGTCAACCTGCTTTCCAATGCGGTGAAGTTCACCGATCGCGGCCGCGTGACGGTGCGGGTGCGTCCGGCGGGCGATGCCGCGGGCCGTCCGCGCCTCCATTTTTCCGTCACCGACACCGGTATTGGGCTCACCGCTGAACAGCTCCGGCGCCTTTTCCAGGTGTTTGGTCAGGCCGATCGTTCCACCACGCGCCGCTATGGGGGTTCCGGACTGGGCCTGGCGATCAGCAAGCGCCTGGCGGAGCTGCACGGTGGCGAGATGTGGGTCGAGAGCACGGCAGGGATGGGCTCGACCTTCCACTTCACGCTCGCCCTGCGGGCCGTGTCCGTGGCCACGGAAGCCCCGACTTCGGCGGCGGTGTTCGACGCCACATTTGCCACCCGCCATCCCTGCCGCCTGCTGGTGGCGGAGGACAATGCGATCAACCAGAAGGTCATGCGCAGCATGCTCCGTCGACTGGGCTACGAACCGGTGATCGTGTCCGACGGCAACGAGGCCATCACCGCCCTGCAAACCGGATCCTATGATGTCCTCCTGACGGACGTTGAGATGCCCGGATTGAACGGCCCCGCGGCGACGGCCCGGATCCGCGCGGATTTTCCCTCCTCCGCCCAGCCGGTGATCATTGCCCTGACCGCCCATGCAGGGGCGAACAAGCGCGAGGAACTCCTGGCTGGCGGGATGGACGAATATCTCGCCAAGCCCGTTCAGCCGGAGAAGCTGACTGGCCTGCTCGCCCGCTGGTCCGACCTGCGGCGTGCCGCTTGAGTTTAAAACGATCCACCCCGTCCTTGATCCCATGAACGCCCGCACCTTACTCGCTTTCGTTCTCCTGCTCGCCTCCTTCGCCCTGGGCCGCGCCCAAGCTCCGGTCGTGCAGGATTGCTCGTATGATCCGGCTTACCTTAACCGGCCGTTGCCGCGGATGTCAGGCCCTGAGCCCGAACTGGGTGAGCTGGAGCGATTCGTGATGGAAGCCTTTGTCCGGACCTACGGGGCTAAGATCCTGCCCTTCAAGCTGCTCTCGCTCGAAGGAGAACAGAATGTGCGCGGAGGCCCCCAGGGCATCGCGATGAATCGCGCCTGGATGAACCTCATCGGCCAGCCGCTGGCGGCCGCGATCCTTGCCCACGAGCTGGGCCACATCGTGCAGGCCTATAAACTCATGCCGCTGCACGAGGACGTGAAACCGTACGGACCCGAGGGCGAGGCCGAGTATTACGCCGGGCGTCTGCTGGCGGCTTCCGGCATGACTGAAGACGTGTTTGAAGGCGGTGTCTGCCCGGTCATTTCGCGCTACGCCGGCACGGACACCCATCCCGCCGGTCACATCCGCGTCATGCTCCTGCGCGGCGGGTTCTACCACGACCGGTAAGTCGGAGAGAGGTCGGAAGTCAGAGATCGGAGACCAGCAAGATCCACTCACCTCTACGGTTCAAAAAGTCTCGGTTTGGCTGACCTCCGACCTCTGATCTCTGACCTCTGGTTATCACCATCCGCTGATGCGGGGCCAGTCGGCGATCACCTGGCCGCCGGCGAGCACATGGTAGCGATCGTAGGCGGACGCGGTGATGCAGCTGTGATTCGGCAGAATGCGGAGGCGGCTCCCGATGGGAAAGCGGGCGAAATCAATCGGCGCCGGTCCGGTGACCAGCCCGTGTTCCTGATAGACGTTCGCGACCGTGAGTCCCGCCACGACGTCACCCTTCGTGGTGGCGACGAGGCCGAAGCCGGCATTCTGCGTGGGCGGGAGCTTGGCGGTGCTGATGTCCTTGGAGAGCGCCAGTGCGCCCGCGTCGACCAGCAGCACGTTTCGCTCGGGCCGGTGGCCGATCACGGCGGTGAGGACGCTGACCGCAATGTCCTCCCGGCGACATGAACCGATGCCTGCCTGAAACAGGTCGCCGAACATATAGACCCCGGCGCGCACCTCGGTGACGCCCCGGAGGTGCTCGGCGTAGAGCGCGACGGGGGTGGAGCCGAGACTGACGAGTGGGCAGGGAAGGTTGCGGGCCTGCAGCGCTTCGGACGCGTAGACCACGGCGGCGCGCTCATCCTCAGCGACGGCGCGGTGCTCAGCGAGGGAGCGTCCCGCGTAGGAGTGTCCGCTGTGCGTGCAGACGCCGACGAGTTCGGTTCCGGAGCCGGCGTGGAGCAGCGAGGCCATGTCGGCGATACGGGCATCATCCGGAGCCAGCCCGCTGCGGTGCTCGCCACAATCAACCTCGATGGCCGTGGGGAAGCGCACGCCGAATTCGGCCCCGGCGCGGGTGAGCGCATGGGCGACGGACGGATGATCGCAGGTCACGGTCAGACGCGCGCCCGCGCGGATCAGCGCGGCGGCTCGCGCGAATTTCCCGGGCTCGATGCTCACGGCGTACATCAAGTCGCGGTGACCGTGCGCAAAGAAATACTCGGCCTCCTTCAGCGTCGAAACCGTGAAGCCACCGACCGGCCCGCGGGTCGCGGCGAGCGCGGCGACCTCGGCGGATTTGGCGGTCTTGAGGTGCGGCCGGAGCTTGACCCCGAGCGCCGTCGCGCGGGCGGCCATGCGGTCGAGGTTGGCGACGAGCACATCGCGTTCGAGCAGCAGCGATGGCGTGGAGAGGGACGCGAGATCGGAGGGCACGCCCGATTTCGCTGAAACAACGGTGTTTTCGCAACCGCGAAAGACCCGGATGGAAATTGATTTACAACAATTCGACGCGGTCGCCGACGCGCAGGCTGCCGGTCTTGGACTCGTGAATCAGATTCTGTCCAAAGATGACACCCTGGCCACTCGCCTGCCGGCGGTAACCGGCGAGGGTGCGCAAGGGCTCCGGGCCGCGCTCGGTCGTTTCCTGATCAGTCGTGATCACAATGCAGCGCACGCAGTCCCCGGCCGCTCGCAACACCACGTTGCCGATGCGGATCCGCGGCCATGTGTCCTCGGCAAAGGGCGCCGCGCCTTCGACGACGACGTTGGGACGGAAGCGATCCATCGCAATGGGCGCCTCGCTCTGGGCAATCAGACGATCGTTGAGGTCGCCCAGCGAGGCGGTCCCGGCGATGAGCAGCGGATAGCCATCAGCAAAGTTCACGACATCGCCCGGCTGGGCCTTGGATGGCTTCACGGGCCGGTGGAACGCGGACCCGATGCGGGCCAGTCTTACCGGTGAGCCGAGAACGGCGGACAGCCAGCCGGCCGCCTCGTCGCCACAGTCCTCGGCGCGGAGGCCGGTACTGCTCCAAACCTCGACGGTGAGCAGCGAGGCGTCGGGATCGGGCGCGCGACGGACGGCGAGGGGCGCGCGATCCTTGAAGGTGAGGGTGAGGTCGTCCGGCGTGAGCGCGGTGCCGATGAGCGCCATGACCGGATGCGAACGCTGCGTGAGGAATTTCCCGGTGGGATCCGCGATGAGAAACCGCCGGTCGCCGACCAGGCCGAGCGCATCGACTTCGGCCGAGTTCACGGCGATGCCGCGGCAGCCTTTGACCGGATACAGGTGCAGGGCGGAGACGTGGGCGGTCATGGAAGAGAAGATGGCGTGGCTCGAGGACTATTGTAGCCGGGGTCGCTGACCCCGGGGATTGATTGATTTTCGCTTGGATCTCGGACCGGGCTCAACGAGGCCGGCTACCCCTGTGGCCAGGCGCACTACGATCGCCGCGTGACGTCGCGGATGGCGGTCTCGACGACCGTCGGCGCAGGCAGGTCCTTGGCGCCCTTGGCGCCGAGTTCGACGAACTTGCGCGCGCCGGGCAGCAGCGTGCCCTCAAAGGAGCCGATCGCGGCGTTGTAGGACTTGGAGGCGGTCTCGAGTCCGCGTCCGACTTTCTCGAGGTGCTCGGCAAAACCGGAAACCCGGTCGTAAAGCTGGCGGCCGAGTTCTGCGATGGCCTCGGCGTTCTTGGAGACCGACTCCTGGCGCCAGCCGTACGCGGCGGCCTTGAGCAGGGCGATCAGCGTCGCGGGCGTGGCGAGGAGCACCTTTTTCGTGATGGCACGATCGATGAGTCCCGGGTCGGCCTGGAGCGCGCCGGAGAGGAACTGATCGCCGGGGAGAAAAAGCACGACGAACTCGGGCGACGGCTGGAACTGTTCCCAGTAGGCCTTGGCCCCGAGTGCGTCGATGTGACTGCGGACCTTGGTCGCGTGCTCGGCGAGCTTGGCGGCGCGGACGGTCTCGTCGGAGGCGTTGGCGGCCTCGCGATAGGCATCGTTGGGGGCCTTGGCATCGACGACGATCTGCTGGCCGCCGGGAAGACGGACCACGAGGTCGGCGCGAAGGCCGCTGGCCGATGTGTTCTGCTCGGAGAAATCGCAGTACGCGCTCATGCCAGACATCTCGACCACACGGCGAAGCTGGAGCTCGCCCCAAGTGCCGGCGGTGGTGGTGGACCGAAGGGCGGTGGAGAGCTTGGCGGCCTCGGCCTGCAGGAGAGTTTGCGCGGTGCCGAGTGACTTGAGCTGGGTCGAAAGCTCGCCGTAGGCGGTGGCGCGGGCCTTCTCGATCTCGCCGATCTTGCCGTCGACCTTCTCCAGCGACTCGCGTAGCGGCTTCACGAGGGTATCAATCGCCTGCTGGCGGGCGGCCAGGTCGCCGCGCGCGGTTTCCTGGAGCTTTTCAAAGGTGGACTGCGCGAGTTGCAGGAAGGAGGCATTGTTGGCGCGAAGCGCGTCGGCGGACAGGGCCTTGAACTCGGAGGTCAGGCGGTCGTGAGCCTCGGTGAGCGTGCGCAGCTTTTCGCCGGACGACGCGCGTTCCGCGGCCAGCTCAGCGGTCAGGGCGGCATGCGCGGCGCCGAGCCGGGTGGCTTCGGCCCGTGCTGCGGCCAGTTCGCTGGCGAGGCGGGCCGCCTCCTCGGTGCGCATCCGGGCCCGTTCGTCGGCCGCAGCGCTGCGCGTGCGCGCCACCAGCCAGGCCGCGGACGCACCACCGACGGCAGCGAGGATAACGAAAAGGACGGTGAGGAAGCTCATGGAAAGGGATATTGGCCAGGGTGTCCGACCACGGCGCTTCTTGACACTCAAGGGCGCTGCTCGCAAACACTTCCCTTGCCTGAGGGGGAGACTTTGGCGGCCGTTTCATGGCCTGCCGTACACGCATTGCCATGCTCACTGACACCGCGCCCGTACCTACCGGGATTTCGAAAAAACCCGCTGTTCTTGTCGTCGATGACGAGTACGGTCCGCGCGAGTCGATCGCCTTTACCCTGGCGAGTGAATTTGAGGTCGATACCGCCGACCGCGCGGCCGATGCCCTGTCCAAAGTCCGCGCGCGGCAATACGCCGTGATCATCCTCGATATTCGCATGCCGGAGATGGATGGCATCAAGGCCCTGGAAGCCATCCGCCGGATCGATGCCGAGGTGTCGGTCGTGATGCTGACGGGCTATGGCACGCTCCATACGGCCCAGCAGGCCATGGTGGGCGGGGCCAACCAGTACCTGCGCAAGCCGCCGGATATCGCCGAGTTGATTGAGGCGGTGCGGAAGCAGGCAGCACTTTCCCAGGTCCGTCGCCAGGAGGCGCGGGCCAACACGCAGGCGCGTGAGATGTCCGAGGCCCTCAAGCGCGAAATCGCGGAGAACGAGCCCAAGATCTGGCAGGGCCGCGCCGCCGTCGAACTGGTGCACGATCTCGCCAATCCGCTCACGGTCATGATTGGCTATGCCGGTCTGCTTTCGGAGGAAGCCAAGGTCATCGCCCGCCACGATCCCGAGCACGCGGAGAAGCTGCGCGGCTACGCCAGCATCGTGGAGCGCTCCGCCGAGTACTGCCACCATCTCGCGGACAACTGGCGGCAGGCGTCACGCAAGGCGCCGGAGTTCATCGAACTCGATATCGCGGCGCTCGCCCACGAGGTGAAACAGGTGATTTTCTTCAGCAACACGGCGATCCAGGTCAGCGGCCTGGAGAGCGCGATCGTGCGCGGCTCGCGCTTCGAATTGGCGCGGGTGTTCCAGAATCTCTACAAGAATGCCCTCGAGGCCGGGGCGACGTCGCTCCTCGTCACGCTCGCCCGCAACGGAGATGTGATCGAGGTCAAGGTCACCGACAACGGATCCGGCATGGACGAGGACACGGCCAAGAGTGCGCTCAAGGGCGGCTTCAGCACGAAGGCGCATGGAACTGGTCTTGGCCTCAGCATCTGTCGTCATTTGCTCGGCGCGCACGGCGCCACGCTCACCCTCGACTCGGCCCCGGGGCGGGGCACCACTTTCCGCATGGAATTTCCTGCGGCGAAGTGACCGGCATGGATCAACTGGCCGGATTTCCCCTGCTTCCCGCGACGGCGACCGTCCTGTGCCGGAGTGAACGGCGCATCCGCGGACGGGTTCGTCCGACTTCGGCCGCTGATGTCGCAGCCATCGTCCGTGCGTGCGGTGAGCGCGGGTGGCCGCTCCATCCGGTGAGCGGCGGCCGCAACTGGGGCATGGGCTCCTTTTTGCCAGACGCCGAAGACTGCGTGGTCGTCGATCTCTCCGCCCTCAAGGCCATCGGCCCGCTTAACCGCGATACTGCGACGATCCGGATCGAGGCTGGGGTCACGCAGGCGGAACTTGATGCCTGGCTGCGCCAGCACGCGCCGGAATTTGCCTTCAACGTGACCGGTGCGGGTCCCGCGACGACCATCATCGGCAATGCGCTCGAACGTGGCCTGGGCTACACGGGCTCGCGGACGGAGGATCTGTTCGGCTTCGAGGCGGTTCTCGCCGATGGTTCCGAGCACCGGCCGGACCCGGCGTGGTTCTCACCCACGGGCGTCATTCCCGCGGGCATGCAGGTCGAGCCGCTGTTTGCCCAATCCGGATTGGCGGTGGTGACAGCCGCGCACCTGCGCCTGCGTCAACGCCAGGAGTACGAGGCCGCAATCGTGGTGAGCGGCGATCCCGAGCCGGTGTTTGCCACGGTGGTGACCGCTTATCGCGAAGGCCTTTTCACTCTCCCCGTGCATATGGGCGGCGGGGGGCGCATTGACGGACTTGGCCGTGGATTCCTGCGCCAGCGCTGGGGGCGCGAGCCTTCCATGGAGGAAGTCCGCCGGATCTTTCCGCTTTCCGCCGAGACGTCCGCGCTTGGGGCGCTGCACGGGCGGGCCCGGGTGGTGCGGGCGGCGGTCAGCGAATTGCGGCGTCTCGCCGCGCCCGGCGTGCGGGTGCGCGTGGCGACGGACGCGCGCTTCCGGCTGGCCGAGACGTGGTGCCGACGTTTCGGTCTGCGCGACAAGGCGGAATTTTTCGGCGCCCTGCGTCCGCTGATGGCACTGGCGTGGGGCGAGCCCACACAGGCCGGGGTGGCAGGGCTCGATTTGCCGGTGGGGACGGATGACCCGGACCGCGCCCCGCGCGGTTGTTTCTATTTCAATGCGGTCAGCGCTCCGGTGTGGTCGGCGAGTGCCGAGATCGAGCGACTCTGCGCCTCGGCGTGGCCGGACTGGGCGCTCACGCGCGTGTTCAACTCGGGGCGTGAGCTTGTTCACGTCATCAACTGGCGCTTCGACGATGCGGACACCGCTCGGGCGCAGGCCGCGCTCAAGGCCTTCACGGCCGACCTGCGGCAGCGTGGTTATCCGCCCTATCGTCTTTCGCAGCAGGCGATGACGCCGGTTGGATCAAACGTGGCGCGCTCGATCAAGCAGGCGCTTGATCCGCGAAATCTGATTTCACCCGGACATTATCCGGCGGCCCACGGATGAAACGGCGTCGCGTCAAAATCACCGGGATTGGTCCGGTCACCCCGGCGGGTACGGGCACGGCTGCGTTCGGGGCCGGGATTGTCGAGGCGAAGAGCCGCGTGATCGCCGTGAAGCGCTTTGAAGAGGCGGCCGGGGCGTTCGTGGCCGCGGAGGTCAAGGGCTTCCATTGCAAGGACCACTTCCCCGAGCTGAATCCGCGGCGGCTCTCGCGGCACACGCAGTTCGCGCTCGCTGCGGCCAAGCTCGCGCTGGCTGATGCAGGGCTCACCTTTGCCGATGCCCAGGATGGGGCATCGCTCGTGATGGTGGGCGCGTCGCTGGTCGATTCGGACCTCGTGGCCAAGGCGGTGCAGACGGTTGCGGAAAAGGGGCCGCGGTTCGGCAATCCCCGGATGTTTCACACCTCGTCCGTGCTGGCGATCGGCGTCGCGATTGTTGAACAGATTGGCGACCACGCGCGCACGATGGCCATTCAGGGCGCCTGCTGCTCGGGCATCGATGCGATCGGCCAGGCGGCCGAGCGGGTGGCGACGGGCGAGTCGGATCTTGCCATCTGCGGCGGATCGGAGGCGCCGGTCTTCTACCATCCGATGCTGGAACTCAAGATGGCCGGGCTGGCCCCGGGCAATCCGGAGCGTCCCGAGCGGCAGTGCCGGCCCTTTGATCTCTGGCGGACGACGGGCGTGATCGGCGAGGGCGCCTGCCTGTTTGTGCTAGAACCGGAGGAAAGCCCGCGCCCCGGATATGCCTGGGTCGATGGCTACAGCTTCACCAACAATCCGCCAGGAGATGATAGTGAAGGCCTCGAGCGGGCCATTCGTTTCACGCTCGCCAACGCGCACACCTCGATCGCCGAAGTCGATGCGATCAGTGCTTGGGGTCCGGGTCATCGCCAGCTCGACGCCGCCGAGGCGGTCAGTCTGCGGCGGATCTTTGGTTCCCGCCTCGATGAAATCCCGATCGCGTCAATCAAGGGGGCCATCGGTAATCCACTCGCCGCAGCGGGCGCGATCCAGGTGGGCGCGGCCCTTCTTGGCATGCGTCGTGGCTTTATCCCGCCGACAGTGAACTGGGAATTTCCCGATCCCACCTGTCCGCTTAATCTCTCCGCCGTGGCCCGCTGGCTGCCTTCCGGCGTCACGCTGATTAACGGGCACGGCCTGCTCGGCACGAACTCCTGTCTCCTCCTGCGCCGATGCTGAACGAGACCGCCCTGATCGCAGCGCTCATCGCCGTGATTGTCGGTGGCGCTGCCTGCTGGTCGAATCCCGGACGTCTGATCAGCCGGCTGTTTCTCAGCCTGTCGGTGCACGTCGGCCTGTGGCTCGGATCCTTTCATCTGATCCTGACCAGTGCGGACGGCCTGCTGTGGCTGCGGATCGCCTCGGTGATCGGGGCGCTGCTGCCCATCCATCTCTGGGTCACCCGTGAGGTGGTCGCCCAACCCGAGCGTTCACCGTTTGCCGGACGCCCCTGGCTGATTTGGGCCATCGTCACGATCGCGCTGGCGTGGCTGCCTTTTACTTCCCTGTTCGTCCCGCCGGGATCGACCCCGGACCGTCCGCTCTACGGGATCGGCTACTACGTGTACCTCGCGGGCCTCGGCCTCGCCGGGGTGGCGATGGTGGCGGGAACGCTGCGGCGTGCCCGCGGCCTGACCGGTGTTCGCCGGCTGGAGCTGCAGCTGCTCCTCCTGGGCGGCAGCGCAACCGTCGTATCGGTCGCCTGCACCATCGCCGCCGGCGCGCTCACGGGCAGCACGCAGATCGTGCGGCTGGCCCCGCTCTTCGTCACCCTGTTCTACGCCGGAACTGCGTGGGCGATGACAACGACGCGGGTGTTCGACGCGCGTCACCTGCTGCTGGTCACGCTCGAGCGCGTGTTGCTCGTCGGCATCGTGATGATCGCCGGTTGGGCCGTGCGCCAGCTGCTCCTTGAGATCATCCCGGATCCACTGGCCTATGCAATCACGGTGGGCCTTGCGCTGTGGTTTGCATCGGTCCTCAACCCGTGGCTGCAGATGGCGCTGACGCTCGATGCGAAGAGCAGCCGCGATGTCCGCCGCGCGACGTTCGACGTGGCGCGCAAGGAGTCACGCCTCGAGCGGCTTGAGCAGGCGTTCACCACCTTGCTCAAGGGCTGGGGCAAGTCGGAGCGCGCGGTGATTCTCTTCGGCGACAAGGGCCGGTTGAAGGGTAGTGGCATCGACATCCCGGCCGACGGCATCCCGATGAAGGCACTCCGCGAACTGCGTTGGGCGACCCCCGAGCGGCTCGCGCGCGAACGCAGCACGGCCGAGCGCGCCCGTCTTCTCGATTTCATCCATGAGCATGGCTTCGGCGCGATGGTCGCCAGCGCCAGCGGCACCGTGACCGTCGTGGTCGGCGTGGGCGTGCCAGCATCGCGCCGTCCGTTCACTTATCCCGAGGTGACCGAGCTGATCGAGCTGACCTCCATCATCGAGAACGCGCTCGCGCGCGCCCACTTCTCGGTCAAGGCGCAGCATGCCGAGCAGCTGGCGACGGTCGGTCTCCTCGGCGCGTCGCTGGCGCACGAGATCCGCAACCCGCTGGTCTCGATCAAGACCTTCGTCCAGCTCCTCCCGCATCACTATCAGGACCAGGCATTCCGCGATAAATTTTTCCGCCTGATTGGTGACGAGGTGAACCGCATCGATCGCCTGACCGAGCAGCTCCTCGATCTGGCCGCACCGCGGGCGTACAGCCCGGCGCTGGTGCCGCTTCATCCGGTGCTGCGCGCGAGTCTTGAGCTGGTTTCCGGCAAGGCGTCGGAGAAATCGATCCGGCTGGAGTCGTCCTTCGATGCGGACCCGGATCTCGCGTACACCGATCCGAACGCGGCCAAGCAGGTATTGCTGAATCTTTGCTTTAATGCGATCCAGGCGATCGAGGACCGCTCGGGGGAGCGCTGGGTGAAGGTCTGCACCCGCAACACGGCTGCAGGATTCGAGCTCTCGGTCGCGGACAACGGTCCCGGCATCGCGCCGGAGATTCGCGCGCGACTCTTTCAACCTTTTCAGTCGACGAAGTCGTCCGGGTTCGGGCTTGGGCTCGCCATTTGCAACGACATCGTTTCCGGTCTTAACGCGACGATCACGCTCGATCCTCCCGCTCCGGGCGTTGGCGCGGTTTTCCGCGTCGTCTTTCCATGCCAGCCACCCACCTACTAGCCACCGACGACCCCGTGCTCCTTGCCGACTGGCAAGCGCAGCTCGCGCCGGGCCGTCCGGTGATCACGCTGGTCGATGCTGCGCTTCCGGGCGTGCTGCCGCCCGGAGTGCCGCTGGTGGTCGTGCTGGATTCGGCGGTCGCGCTGCGGCTGGCTCCGGCCTTTGAGCGCTGTCCCACGATTTTTGTCGGCGAGCCGCGCAGCCAGCCATTCGAGCAGGCGCGCATCGGCGGACGCGCGCGCGTGCTGCTGAGTTATGACGAGAGCCGCGAGCGGCTGGCGGAGTTCCTCCCCCTCGTCGAGGAGGTGGCCGAGCGCAACGCGGCGCTGGAGCTCCTGATGGAGCGCACGCGGCGCCAGGAGTCAGGCGGTTCGCGCACGCCGTTCCGGACGACGGGCTGGGCGGACACGCTGGAGATCTGGGATTTCCTCGAGGGGGCCGTGGAAAATCTCGGCTCGCGCGAGCGGCTGCTGGGCGAGTTCCGCCGGGCCTCGCGTCATCTGCTGCGCGCTTCGCATGCCGTTTTTTTTCTGCGCGAGGGTAGTGGCTTCCGCGCGGATCGCGGCGAATCGAGCTGCGCGCTGGACGATCCGCTGGTTGCCTACCTTTCGCAGCATCCCGCGGTGCTCGATGGCGTGGACTGGCCCGGCCCGGCCGACCCCGTGGCTGAGCTGGCGGTGCGTCATCGACTGGCCCTGTGGGGAGCGCGTCTGCTCGTGCCGATGCACGACAACGGCCGTCTGGTGGGGATGATTGCCTTTGGCGTGCGTGATGACGGCCAGCCGTATGATTCGGCGGACCGCGTGCGTGCGGTGTTTGTCGCGCGGCTGCTCCGGCAGTTCCTCGCGCAGTCGTCGCAGGTCGGTCAGCTCGCGTCGCAGTACGAGCGCACGCGCATTGGCGAAAAGTACCTGCCGCATTCGCTCATCCTTGCGGCCGACGAGCCGCCGCCGCGCAATGTGCCGCTCGCAGTGCGGGCGCTCATCGGCGACGCGCGCCAGGCGCGTGACACGCGCCGGATTTCCCCGTCGGTCGGTCAGCCCTTTCGCGCGAGTGCGGGCGCGATCATCGAGACCGGCGGAACCTGGGCGTATTGGGAGGAGGCGAGTGGCGAACTCCATGACCGCGCGCAGCGTACGCGGGCGGATCGCCTGACGCTTTTGCGCGAGCTGGCGCTCACGCTTAATCATGAGATCGGCAACGCTCTGGTTTCTCTCGCGGCCATCCGGCACGTGGCGGCTACGCCGCCGCCGGGGCTGATGGAGGCGGCGAAGGGTGACATCGCCAAGCTTGAGGCGGTGAACCGTCATCTTGGCAGCCTGGCCAATCTGACGGAGATCGAGCCTGAAGAGGTCGATCTACGCGATCTGCTGCGCGAGGTTGGCAGCAAGTGCGGGGTTGCGGTCGAGGTCGGACCGGATGCGGTTCCGCTCCGAGTCACGCCCAAGCTGCTGACGTTTGCGCTCACCTCGATGATCGATACCGTCGCGGAAAACCGCCCGGATCTGGGCACGCGCGAGCTTTCGATCCAGCTGCGTTCGACGGGCGAAGGCGATGCGCTGACGGCACTGGTTTCCATCAAGGGGCGATCACTCGAGCTCGAGGGGATTCTCCCGGAGCCAGAACCGGGCTCGATCCCGAACCAGGGCCGAATCGGCGTCTTCATTGCGCGCGAGGTCATCCGCCTGCATCGCGGCGAGGTTCACGCCGGGCCGGGGCTCGAGGGGACGGAAATTCTGATTTCGCTCCGTCGCTGGTGAGGGCAAGGGAATGAAGGCCTTCGATGAGATCGTGGCCCGGTGGGCCGCCAACCAGCCGGCGATCCAGGCGGTGGTTTTGATCGGGTCGCATGTCCGACCGACGGGTGCCGCCAACGCGGCGGACGAGGTCTCGGACTGGGATTTCCAGGTGATCACGTCGGATCCCGCCGCGTTTGCGACCGCGAAGGGGCTGGCGGGGCTGGTTCCAGGGCAGGCGCCCTTGGTTTACAGCCGGCGGCCGGCCTTTGGCGGGATTCAGCGCGTGACCGCCCTTTATCCCGGCGTCGAGGTCGACTTCGTGGTGATCAGCGCGCTCAAGTTGCGGCTGGCGAAGCTGGCGACGGCGCTGGGCGCACACCGTCAGCCCGGATCGGTCCGGAACGGACTCGCGGGTCTCGCGGTGGTCATCCGGCCGGGGTATCGCTTTCTCAAGGGTGCCGCGGCGTGGGACGGATTCTATCAGAAGGTTCTGCGCGAGGTCCCTGACCCGCGGCTGGACGACGCGGCGATCGTGACGCTGGCGGACGGGTTCGTGTGCGATGTGGTCTGGAGTGAGCGGAAGCTGCGCCGGGGCGAATACCTCGCGGTGCAGCGCATGCTGCACCAATCACTGACGGAAACGAACTTCAGGTTGCTGCATGAGCAGCGGCTGCGTCACGGCAAAGTCAGTCATCCGGAAGCACGCCGGATCGAGCGGATAGCTGAGCCCAAGGAACTCGCGGCCGTGACGGTCGCAGCGAAGCCCGAGCGAGACGAGCTGGCCGCGGCCATCGCCCAGGCGAAGACGACGCTGGCCGAGCTGATGCACGATCTGGTTCCTTCGTGGCGTTGGCCGGCAGAAGATTTTTGATTCTCGAATTTCGATTTTCGAATTCGGAATCGGATTTCCTGCGGATTACGCGGAATCAGAACGAACCGCCAACTCGCAACAACCAACCATCAACCCGCGCCTGAGGCGCATCAGTGCTTCTCGAAGAGCTCTGCGATCACATCCTCGAGCGGGACGTCCTCGATGGTGATATCCGCCACCGGGCCGGTGGTGAGGATTTCCTGGGAGACGGCGACGACCTTGTCGCTGGGGACGCGGACGATGAACTTGCCCTCTTCGCCACGCTTGGTGTCGCCGTGGCGGGACTGCCAGTTGTCGGCGAAGGCCCCGCCGTCGGCCGGGAGGAAGGTGATGATCTTCATGCGGCTGCCATCGGCGCCCTCGAGGCGGTCGAGTGCGCCGTCATAGATCTTCGCGCCCTTGTGGATGACGATCACGCGGTCACAAAGCTCCTTGATGTCGGCCATGTAGTGGCTGGTGAGGAGGATCGTCGTCTTGTAGCGCCGGTTGTAGTCGCGCAGGAAGTTGCGGACGGCCTTCTGCGAAATGACGTCGAGGCCGATCGTGGGCTCGTCGAGGAAGAGTACGCGCGGGCGGTGGAGCAGGGCGGCGATGAGCTCCATCTTCATGCGCTCGCCGAGGGAAAGCTCGCGGACCATGACGTTGAGCTTGGAACGAACGCCAAGGAGGTCGACGAGCTCGTCGAGGGTCTGCTGGTACTGATCCGCGGGCAGGCCGTAGATGTGACGGAAAAGGAGGAAGGACTCCTGGGCGGGCAGATCCCACCAAAGCTGGTTCTTCTGGCCGAGCACGAGGGCGAAGAGGCGGCGGTAGGCGTTCTCGCGCTTGGACGGATCGTAGCCGGCGACGCGGGCGGTGCCTGAGGTCGGGTAGATCAGGCCGGAGAGCATCTTGAGCGTGGTCGTCTTGCCGGCGCCGTTGGGCCCGAGGAAGCCGACGAGTTCACCCTCGCCAATGGAAAACGAAATATCCTTGGCCGCCGCGGTCTCCTCGAAGTCGCGCTTGAAGAGCCCCTTGATCCCACCCCAGAAGCCGGGCACCTTCTTGTAGGTCCGAAAGACGCGGGTGAGGTTCTGGACTTCGATCATGAGCGAGGGAACGCGCAGTGAAGGGGTCTCGCGGGGGAATGCAACCGTGGCTTGGCTCCTCATTCGGCGGTCTGACCGGTCTGAGGTCCCTGGCCCTGTGCCTTTGTTGCGGTGGGACTCGGGGAGAGCCGTTGTGTGTAATGTCCATTGACCTGCATCAATAAAACCACATGTTGCCCCACGTCGTTGTCACCGGCTCGTCTTGGGACGAGCCGCACGTGAACCTTTAACCCCCATCCTTTCCATGAGCAGGGCTGACGAAGTGCTGAAACGCCAAGTTGCGATGAGCGACTGGAGCGGGACCGTGCGGATTGCGGAGGGGATGTTGGTCATGGCGGTGATCGTGTTGTTGGTAAGCGGGCTCTCCGCGCTGCACGAAGGCGAAAGTCTTCTGCGGGCCATCGTTGGCCCCACCGGCCTTATCCTGTTGAATCTCCGTTTACGGAGCACCGCCCGGTGCCGTGAACTGGAGCAGACGTTGGCCTGACCGCGCCGACTTGGCGGAAACCGATCTAAGAATCCCGGTCTTCCAACGTTAAACTCTTCAGGCCGGGCCGGCCGTTGCTCGCTGCTTGATCGCAACGGTCATCTCCGCGCACATCCCTGATGAAAACTTCCCTTATGCTGGTGGTCGCCGCGTCGTTGTTGCGCGGGGCGGTGTCGGCTGCAGACACGGGCGTGGCGGGCGACCCTTCCGCGTTTGCCTCGGTGCGCGATCTGAACCGCTTGGCCTTGGTCTCGCGTTCGCCCGGATCGGAGAAGTCTCCGGTTGACCACTTTCGCGAGGTGGCCGACCTGATCCGTTTGGAGCGGGCGGAGTTGCTGAAGCGACTCGATGCGTCCGAAAAGGAGATCGCCTCGCTGGCGGATCGCGGCAGCCGGGCGTTCACCGAAGCGACTGTCCGGCGCGCATCGCTGATTGAGCGGGAGCAAAAAGCGGGGCAACGGCTCCGGATAGTCGAGGAGAACCTGGCCGGGCTCATCTCGGGTGGAGCCCCCAGGGCGTCCGAAACCCATTGGGCGGCCGCGACGGGCGAGCCGATTCAGCCCCAGCTCACGACCGCCGAGGCGCTCGCGCTGGCCGAGCGCACGTTGACCGACAGCGAGCGCAAGCTCGTGGATTACTGGAGCCTGACCCCGACCGTGACGCAGGAGGAGGGGCGTACGTTGTGGCGTTTTCGTTTCCACATGAAGGAAACCAACATGCCGATGGACCTTTCGGTGCGCGTGGTGGTGGATGATGCATCTCGCGCTGGAAAGATCGAATCCAAGCCCGGCGTTACGCACTAAATCCGATCGCATCCCGTCCCGCCATTGGCCACTCTATCCACGACCTCTCACCCCGGTATGCGTATTCCCCAATTCCGTTCGCTGCTCGCCGGTTTGATCTTCGCCTTCATTTGTTTCGTGGCTGCTCCGCTGCTGATGTTCGTGAACGAATCACGCCTTCTCGTCGCGGTAACCGGAGGTCTGGGCATCGTGGTCATTGCCTATCGCACGGTGGAGTGGGGCGCGGTGCTCGGCTACCGCATCCAGCGGGCGGATGGCACGCTGTCCGGCGAGAACGTGAGCCGCTGTTTGGTGATGACGGCTATTCTCGTGGGCGCCGTCTTCTTCCTTGCGACCCCTTTCATCGCCGCGCTGGTGAAGATCGTGCGTTGAGCCGAAAAACTACGTCCCGGATGTCGGAGCTGGGCTTGCCCGACCGTTGCCGCCCCCGTAAACCGGTGATCGATGACGATTCAGTATCACGTGGACCGCCGCCTCACTGCGGACGAATTCATCGACGTCCTTAAGCGGTCAACCCTCGGCGAACGCAGACCGATCGATGACCGGGTTTGCATTCAAGCCATGCTCGATCACGCGAACCTTGTCTGCACGGCTTGGGATGGTTCCAAGCTCGTGGGCGTGGCGCGGTCGGTGACGGACTTTGCCTACTGCTGTTACCTCTCGGATCTCGCCATTGACGAAGCCTACCAGCGCAACGGCATTGGCCGGAAACTGATCGCGCTGACTCAGGCCAAGCTTGGCCCTAGGGCGAAGCTCATCCTCTTGGCGGCACCCAAGGCCGTGGATTATTATCCCAAGTTTGGCTTCCAGGGGCATCCCTCCGCGTGGGTCATCGAAGCGACGAAGCCCGTGGCGTGAAGGGGCTGAAAGTGTTCCGGCGCGAATCGTGCGCGACTGATGGGTAGATGGGCAGGGCGGCGCTTGCGGCTTGCGCGGGCGGCCACCAAGACAGGTTGATGCAGCCTCACGTTCTGATTGTGCACGAAGTCGCCGACTATGCTGCCTGGAAGAAAATCTTCGACGGTGCAGCCGGAATCCGCCGGGAGGCCGGCGAGTGCTCCTACCAGGTGCTGCGCGACGAACGCGAACCCCGCAGGGTCGTGCATTTTTCCACGTGGACTTCGCTGGCCGCCGCCCGCGCCTTTTTCGAATCCCCGCGGCTGGTAAAGATCCGGGAGGAGGCCGGGGTTAAGGCGCCGGAGTTCATCTACCTCAATGAATGTGAGCGTGGCGCGCTTTGAGGCGTGTTCGGCAGGGATTGCAGCTTTGCCTGTGGGGGTGCGGGCGCTAGGATTCGGCCATGACTGGGCTGGATGCATTTCCATCGCTTCCGCATGTGGCAGGGCGTGTCACTTTGCGCCGTCTCACGGAATCGGATCGGCCGGCGTTTCAGGCCTATCGGGGTGATCCGGAGGTCGGACGATTTCAAGGCTGGCGGCCGTTGAGTGACGAGGATGCGACCGCCTTCCTGCTTGCGATGAGTGCGGCACCCTTGTTTCGACCTGGTCATTGGTGTCAGCTCGGCGTCAGTGAAACGGCTCGGCCGGAGCTGATTGGCGATCTCGGGCTCCATCTCGCGGAGGACGGGAGGTGGGTCGAGCTGGGGTTTACCCTGCAGCGATCCTCGCAGGGCCGCGGATTGGCGACGGCAGCGGTTCAGGCTGCGATTGACCTCGTGTTCACGCATACGGAGGCCGGGCTGGTGAGGTGTGTCACGGATGCCCGCAACGAACCCTGCGTCCGACTCCTTGAGCGGATAGGCATGAAAAGGGCGGACACGACAGCGGCGATCTTCCGGGGTGCGCCATGCGAGGAGCATCACTACGTGCTGAATCGAAACGATGAAGCGCGGCGCCGGGGCTTGTCATCCGGCTGATTTTCTCCGGATCCTTGGACTGCGATCATGCCACTGCCCAAGGAACACGCCTGGTTTCCACGCAAATCCTATGGCTGGGGCTGGGGTATTCCCTCCCGCTGGCAGGGCTGGGTTGTTCTGGGTGCTTATCTCGCCGCATTGATGGCGATCAACGTGGATCTGCTCCGAAGCGACGTGCTGTGGCGCGTTGGCTCGATCATTGGCCTCAGCATCCTGCTGATTGCGATCTGCTACTGGAAAGGCGAGGCACCCCGGTGGAGCTGGGGTGCTGAAAACAAGAACTCCGCGGCAAAAATCAGGCGGCATTGAAGCGAAGGTGGATGCATGCAGATCCGTCGTGATGACCTGATCGGCCCTGATATCCGGGTGCTGCTGGAGGAGCACCTGGCCAACATGCGGGCGATCTCGCCGCCGGAGAGTGTGCATGCGCTCGACCTCGCGGCGTTGCGGCGATCGTACATCACGTTTTGGACGGTGTGGTCCGGTGTGGATCTGCTGGGCTGTGGCGCGCTGCGCGAACTTACACCGAAACATGGCGAGGTGAAATCGATGCGCACGGCGCTGGCCCACCGGCAGAAGGGCGTCGCGCGGGCGATGCTCGCGCACTTGCTCTCTGAGGCGCGGACCCGGGGGTACGAGCGGCTCAGTCAGGAGACGGGAACGCAGGCACCCTTTGTGCCGGCCCACCGTTTGTATGAGAGCGCGGGCTTTGTGCGGTGCGCTCCCTTCGGCGACTACACGGATGATCCCAACAGTGTGTTCATGACGTTGCAGCTGTGAGTTTCGCAACGCGGTGAGGGCGTCGTTTTGCGGCGATGGATAAGATGTAGGTAAGAGACTGGGGTTTAAGGATAATTAATTGCATGTAAGTGGACTTTGGATCATCTCCCAAGGGGATGGGGATATCGCCGTCGAGTTCATCTCTGGGGCCGGGTGCTCTCGCTCCCATAGTGGGGGGAGCTTCCAGCTCCCCTTTCGGGTCGCCGTCCGGCCTGCCTCCGCAGAATCGGGAGCAGGATGTTCCCGCCACCTTGTGGGAGTACTTTAATCCACTTTCGGAAATCGACATCCGCGTGGCCGGAAATCTGCCGCATTGGGAGCAAGGTGGTGTCTGGTATTTTGTCACCTTCCGCTTGGCCGACGCCTTGCCTCGCGCCGTCGTGGAGGCAATGCGGCGAGAGCGTGAGCAGTGGCGGCTGACCCACGACCTCAAGAACCTGTCCTCTGCTGACCGTGCCGAATATCACGCACTCTTTTCTGAACGCTACGAACAGCTGCTCCACGCGGGTCGCGGTTCCTGCGTGCTGGGCGATCCGCGTAATGCCGGAATCGTCCGTGCCGCGCTGGGCTTTTTCAACGGCCAGCGCTACGTGCTCGATGAGCATGTGGTCATGCCCAACCATGTTCATGTGTTGGTGAAGCCGTTGTCCGGTCACGGGCTTGTCGGGATTCTCCATACTTGGAAATCCTACACCGCCAATCAGCTCAACCGTCGTCGAGGCCGCACGGGTCAGCTTTGGCAGCACGAGTCCTACGATCACATCGTACGCCACGATCTGGAGATGCAGGCGATCCGCCGCTACATCCGCGACAACCCCAAAGTGGCGGGAGCTTCCGGCTCCCGTCCTTAAAACGGGGAGCAGGATGCTCCCGCCACGTTTTGAATCCATCGACCCACAAAAAAGCCGCGACGTTTCCGTCGCGGCTTTGAAATCAGCAGGAGGCTTTCCTGTTGGGTGTGAGGTTACTGCTGCGCGGGAGCATCGCCGGCCGGGGCCGCAGGGGCGGCGTCACCGGCAGGGGCGTTCTTCTGCGCCTCGAGTTCCTTCATCGCGGCCTTGCGCGAGAGGCGGACCTTACCGCTCTTCTCGTCGATGCCGATGCACTTCACGGTGATGGAGTCGCCCAGCTTGACGACGTCCTCGGTGCGGCGCACGCGGAAGTCGGCCAGCTCGGAGATGTGCACGAGGCCTTCCTTGCCGGGGAGGCACTCGACGAAGGCACCGAAGTCCTTCACGCCGGTCACGCGGCCGGTGTAGATCTTGCCGGCCTCGATCTGGGCGCCGCCGCCGTCGCGACCGCCGCCACCGCAGAGGGAGTCGATCTCCTGCATGGCGCGGTTCATGGCCTCGCCGTTGTTGGAGTAGATGAAGATCTTGCCGGAGTCGTCCTCGGCGATGTCGATCTGCGCACCGGTCGTTTCCGTGATGCGGCGGATCGTCTTGCCACCGGGCCCGATGAGCAGGCCGATCTTTTCGGGATCGATCTGGATCGTCTGGATGCGGGGAGCGTACTTGCTGAGGTCGGCGCGAGGAGCGGGCAGCGATGCAAGCAACGTCCGGAGGATCTCAACGCGCGCGTCGCGCAGCTGGCCAAAACCCTGTCTCTGGCCGAGAACAGCAAGCGCCAGCTCGATACACAGGTCAAGGAATTGTCGGCCTCGCTCGGCGGTGTAACGAGCGAGCGCGACCAGGCCCGCAC
>CAYWRG010000034.1:44418-44714 GCA_964460715.1 uncultured Opitutus sp.
TCAGGATCTCGATGCGGGCCTCGCGCGCCTGGAAGATCGCGGTCTTGGCGATCTCGAAGGGCAGGCCGTTGATCTTGAGGTCGAGCTGGAAGCCCGTGATGCCCTTGGTCGTGCCGGCAACCTTGAAGTCCATGTCGCCGAAGTGGTCTTCCTCACCGAGGATGTCGGTGATGGTGGTCCACTTGGTGATCGAGCCGTCGGCTGCCATCTCGGTCATGAGACCGCAGGAGATGCCGGCCACGGGAGCGACGATCGGAACGCCGGCGTCCATGAGGGCGAGACAGCCGCCGCAGATC
>CAYWRG010000035.1:0-41227 GCA_964460715.1 uncultured Opitutus sp.
CGCGCTTGCCGAGCAGGTTCTGACGGAAGCGGCCCTGCTTGCCCTTGAGCATGTCCGAGAGGGACTTCAGGGGGCGATTGCCGGCGCCCGTGACCGGGCGGCCGTGGCGGCCGTTGTCGAAGAGGGCGTCAACCGCCTCCTGCAACATGCGCTTTTCGTTGTGAATGATGACGTCCGGCGTCTTCAGCTGCATCAGGTTCTTCAACCGGTTGTTGCGGTTGATGACGCGGCGATAGAGATCGTTGAGATCGGAGGGCGCGAAGCGGCCACCCTCGAGCGGATCGAGCGGGCGCAGGTCCGGCGGGATGACGGGCAGCACTTCGAGCACCATCCACTCGGGACGGGACTTGGAGTGGATGAAGCCCTGGATGACCTTGAGACGCTTGGAGAGCTTCTTCTTGATCTGCTTGGACTTCGTGGCGCGCATCTGCTCCTGGAGCTCGGCGACGGTCGCGTCCATGTCCATGCGCTTGAGGCAGTCACGGACCGCCTCGGCACCCATCTTGGCGACAAAGGAATCGTCACCGTACTCGTCGAGCGCCTGGCGGTACTCGACGTCGGTGAGGAGCTGCTTGGGCTCGAGCGGGGTCTTGCCCGGGTCGACCACCATGAAGTTCTCGTAGTAGATCACGCGCTCGAGCGAGCGGGCGGTCATGTCGAGCAGGAGACCGAGGCGGCTCGGCATGCTCTTGAGGAACCAGATGTGGGCGACCGGGACCGCGAGCTCGATGTGGCCCATGCGCTCGCGACGGACGCGGGCGATGGTGACCTCGACGCCGCAACGGTCGCAGATGACGTCCTTGTACTTGATGCGCTTGTACTTTCCGCAGGCGCACTCGTAGTCACGCACCGGGCCGAAGATCTTTTGGCAGAAAAGACCACCCGGCTCGGGCTTGAAGGTACGGTAGTTGATCGTCTCGGGATTCTTGACCTCGCCCTTGGACCAGGCGCGGATCGTCTCCGGCGAAGCGACCGTGATCGAAACGCAGTCGAACGGATTCTCGTCCATGCCAAGCGCACCACGCGCGTCCTCACGCTCGCGGGCACCGGCGGTTTCGTTGGGTTGAATGCTCATCGGTATGTTCCCTGTTGTTCGTTAAAGGTTGGCGGCACGCGGAGCGGCGGAAGCCGCCGAGGGCGTGTGAGCCTGGGTGAGGTTGCCGAGCGCATCGCGCTTGTTCAGCTTGATGTCGAGGCCGAGGGACTGGATTTCCTTGATCAACACGTTGAACGATTCCGGCGTGCCGGCGGTCAGCGTGTTGTCGCCCTTGACGAGCGACTCGTAGATCTTGGTGCGACCCTGGACGTCGTCCGACTTGACGGTGAGGAGTTCCTGCAGCGTGTGCGCCGCACCGTAGGCCTCGAGCGCCCACACCTCCATCTCACCGAAGCGCTGGCCGCCGTACTGGGCCTTGCCGCCCAGGGGCTGCTGCGTGACGAGCGAGTACGGACCGACCGCACGCGCGTGAATCTTGTGGGACACCAGGTGATTCAGCTTCATCATGTAGATGTAGCCGACAACCACCTGCTGATCGATCTTCTCGCCGGTGCGACCGTCAAAGAGGGCGGACTTGCCCGTGGTGGGCAGGCCGGCCTCCTTGAGGTACTCACGGACCTTCTTCTCGGGGATGCCGTCGAAGACAGGCGTCGCGACCTTGAGACCGAGCTTGGAGCAAGCCCAGCCGAGGTGCGTCTCGAGAACCTGACCGACGTTCATGCGCGAAGGCACGCCCAGCGGATTGAGACAGATCTGGATCGGCGTGCCGTCCGGGAGGAACGGCATGTCTTCCTCGGGCACGATCTTGGCGACCACACCCTTGTTACCGTGACGGCCGGCCATCTTGTCACCGACCTCGAGCTTCTGCTTCGTGGCGATGTAGACCTTGACCTGCTTGATCGCGCCGCTGCCGGCGTCCTCACCGGCTTCGACGCCGGCGATCTTGCGCTCACGGTCACCCTCGAGCTCGTCGAACTTCGACTGGTACGAGCCGATAATCTCCATGATCTTGATGCGAACCGGGGACGGGTCGATCTCGACGTGCTTGGAGACGGCCGCGAGCTTGCGGAGGAGCGTCTTGGTGATCTTGCGGTTGGCCGGGATGATGATCTCGCCGCTGTCACCATTGATGACGTCGAGCGGGATCTTCTCACCGAGGAGAATGTTCGAGAGAGCTTCCGTGAGGGACTCGCGGAGCTTGTCCATCTCGGTCTTGTAGTCTTCCTGGATCTGCTTGATCTGGCGGCGGCGGTCGGAGGGAGAGAGCTTCTCCTTCTCGAAGTCGACGCGGCTGGAGACCTTGACGTCCATGATGATGCCGGTGACGCCGGAGGGCACCACGAGCGAGGTGTCCTTCACGTCCGCGGCCTTCTCGCCGAAGATCGCGCGGAGGAGCTTTTCCTCGGGCGCGAGCTCGGTCTCGGACTTCGGGGTGATCTTGCCGACGAGGATGTCGCCGGGCTTCACCTCGGCGCCGATGCGGATGACACCGTTGTGGTCGAGGTTCTTGAGGGCTTCCTCGCCCACGTTCGGGATGTCGCGGGTGATCTCCTCGGGCCCGAGCTTGGTGTCGCGGGCGGTGACCTCGAACTCCTGGATGTGGATCGAGGTGAAGATGTCCTCCTTGAGGACCTTCTCGGAGATCAGGATGGCGTCCTCGAAGTTGTAGCCGTTCCACGGCATGAACGCCACGAGGATGTTGCGACCGAGGGCCATCTCACCCTTCTGGGTGGACGGACCGTCGGCGATGATCTCGCCTGCCTTGATCTTCTGGCCCTTCTTGACGATGGGCTTCTGATTGAAGCAGGTGCCGGCGTTCGAGCGCATGAACTTGCGCAGCTCGTAGACGTGCACGCCGCTCTTGGCGTCGGTCTTGATCGTGCGCGGCAGCTCGCCGTCCTTGGTGATGACGATGCGCTTGGCATCGACGGAGGCGACAATGCCGGCGTCATCGGCGACGACGACGATCTTGGAGTCGCGGGCGACGCGCTCCTCGATGCCGGTGCCGACATACGGCGACTCGGCCTGGAGGAGAGGCACACCCTGGCGCTGCATGTTCGCACCCATCAGCGCGCGATTCGCATCGTCGTGCTCAAGGAACGGGATCATGCCGGCCGCGATCGAGATGACCTGCTTGGGCGAGACGTCCATGTAGTCGACGTCGCCGGCGGGAACCTCGAGGAACTCGCCGTCCTTACGCACGGTGACCTTGCCGACGAAGTAGTTCTTGTCGTCGATTTCGGCGTTGGCCTGGGCGATGACCTTGGCCTCTTCCTGGTCGGCCGTGAGGTAGTCGATCTTGTCGGAGACCTTGCCTTCCTTCACCATGCGGTAGGGGGTCTCGAGGAAGCCGTATTCATTGATGCGGGAATAGGTCGACAACGACGCCATCAGACCGATGTTCGGACCTTCCGGGGTCTCGATCGGGCAGATGCGGCCGTAGTGCGAAGGATGGACGTCGCGCACCTCGAAGCCGGCACGCTCACGGTTGAGACCACCCGGCCCGAGGGCGGAGAGGCGGCGCTTGTGCGTGACCTCCGCGAGGGGGTTGATCTGGTCCATGAACTGCGACAGCTGCGAACGGGCGAAGAAGTCGCGGATGACGGTCGTCAGGGCCTTCGGGTTGATCAGCTTCTGGGGCGTGATCGAGTCGACGCTCTGATCGTACATCGTCATGCGCTCGCGCACGAGACGCTCCGTGCGGGCGAGGCCCACGCGGCACTGGTTGGCGAGGAGCTCGCCGACGGTACGGACACGGCGGCTGCCGAGGTGATCGATGTCATCCACGACGCCCTCGCCGCGCTTGAGGCGGACGAGGTACTTGGTGGCGGCAACGACGTCACCGCTCTCGAGGATGCGCTGCTCGAGGTCGACCTTGAGGCCGAGCTTCTGGTTGACCTTGTAGCGGCCGACGCGGCCGAGGTCGTAGCGCTTGGGATCGAAGAAGAGACGCTTGAGCAGGGCCTTGGCGTTCGCCGTGGTCGGCGGTTCGCCCGGACGGAGGCGCTTGTAGATTTCCTTGAGGGCTTCCTCCTCGTTGCGGGTCGGGTCCTTCTTGAGCGCGCGGATGAGGGCGCCCTCGTCGACCGCGGTGTCGATCACGCGGATCGAGGCGATGTCGTGCTTCTCGAAGGTGCGGACGATCTGCTTGGTGAGGGGCTCGAACGCGCGGGCAAGAACGACACCCTGCTGGGCATCGATCGCGTCCTCGACGAGGACGAGCGAGCTGACGTTCTCGAGGTCGAGGGCCTTGGAGACCTTGAGGTCCTTGATCTCGTAGAAGAGATTCAGGAGGTCGATGTCGCTCGAGTAGCCGACGGCGCGAAGCAGCGTCGTGATGAGGAACTTGCGGCGGCGGCGGCGGCGGTCGAGGTAGACGTAGAGGAGGTCGTTGTTGTCGAACTGGACCTCGCGGAGGCGCAGCTTCACGTAGAGCGGCACCGAGTAGGTGATGCCCTCGCGGATGCACTCGATCTCGGTGTTCTTGGGATCACCGAGGGTGTAGGAAACGTACTCCAGCGTGAGCCGGCCGTCGTAGGACTCGATCGGGAAGACCTCGCGGAAAACCGCCTCGAGGCCCTGGGGCTTGCGTTGCTTCTCCGGGATGCCCTTCTGCAGGAAATCGAGATAGGAGGTGATCTGGATCTCGATCAGGTTCGGCGGCTGAATGACTTCGCGGAGCTTGCCGAAGTTGACTCGGTCGGTGTGATTGCGGTCGGCCATGTGATTGTCCCGGTTGAGTGAGAGGAGAGACGAAAGGGGCGCGCGGAGGCGCAAAAGCCGGCGACGGCAGCCGGGCGGAGCCCGGGCCGTGCAGCCGGAAAAACGCTAAAAAGAACGGATGAAAGAAAAGGCAAAGGACAGGCCGCGCAGAGCTGCGGCCTGTCCCGAAGATTTCGGACGATGTGCGTCGAAAATCGCCAAGCGGTCTTACTTGAGTTCGACCTTGGCGCCGGCGGCCTCGAGCTTCTTCTTGATTTCCTCGGCGTCGGCCTTGGAAGCGCCTTCCTTGACAGGCTTCGGAGCGCCCTCGACGAGGTCCTTGGCCTCCTTGAGGCCCAGGCCGGTGATCGCGCGCACTTCCTTGATGACGCCGATCTTGTTCGCGCCGGCATCCGCGAGGATGACGTTGAACTCGGTCTTTTCCTCGGCCGGGGCCGCACCAGCGGCGGCGGCGCCACCCGCGGGAGCGGCGGCGACAGCGGCGGCGGCGGACACGCCCCACTTGGACTCGAGGTCCTTGACGAGGGCGGCGAGTTCGAGAATGGGCTGGGCGGACAGCCACTCGATGACTTGGTCTTTGGTGATGTTGCTCATGTTGACTTTCCTTTGGGCGGACTAGCGGTTTCGGGAATGAAACGCGTTTAAGAGACGTATCCCCTAGCCTGCCCCTTTGGATTTGGGTTCAGGCGGCGCGACGGAAACCGGCGCGCCGCCGGAAAATGGTTGATGGATTGAAGGGAGGGATCAGGCGGCCGGAGCAGCGGCCTGCTCCTTCTTGACCTTGGCGTCGAGGACGCGGACGAACGACGCGGCATGCTGCATGAGCATACCGAGGAACTGCGAGCGCAGGGCGTCGAACGACGGCAGGTCGGCGAGCGCATTGAGCTGGCTCGCGTTGAAGACCTGCTTGTCGAGGATGCCGACCTTCACTTCGAGCTTCTGCTTGTCGCTGACGAACTTCTTCAGCGCCTTGGCCACGCCGGCGGGGTTCTTCCCGCCGACAATGATCGCGGTCTGACCGGCGAGCGCAGAGTCGACCTCGGGCAGGCCAGCGGCCTTGGCCGCGACCTTGAAGGAGCTGTTCTTGACGACGTGGAACTCGGCCTGCTCGGCAGCAAGACGCGCACGGAGGTCGGCGGTGTCGGCGACGGTGATCTTCGAAAAATTCGCGAGAATCACGTAGTCGGACTTCTTGAGGTGGGTCTCGACCTCGCTGATCAAATATTTCTTTTCGGATCTCATGGGTGCGGGCCTCCGGTTAGTATTTGCTGTATTCCGTCGAGGCGATGTGCACGCCCGGGCTCATGCTGGACGAGATCGCAACGGTCTTGATGTACTGGCCCTTGAACGAGGAGGGCTTGGCCTTGCCGACGGCATCGAGGACCGCCTGGGCGTTCTCGACGATCTGCGCGGAGGTGAAGGAGCGCTTGCCGATGCCAACGCCAATGTTGCAGGCCTTGTCCATCTTGAACTCCACGCGGCCGGCCTTGACGGCCTTGATGCCGGCGGGAATGTCATCCGTCACGGTGCCGCTCTTCGGGTTCGGCATCAGGCCCTTGGGGCCGAGGATGCGGGCGAGCGTACGAACCTGCTTCATCGCCTCGGTCGTCGCAATGGCGACGTCGAAGTCGAGGAAACCGTCGGTGACCTTCTTCATGAGGTCGGCCAGGCCGGCCTCATCGGCGCCCGCCTTGAGGGCGACCTCGGGAGCGTCGGTGAAGACGATCACGCGAACCTTCTTGCCGGAGCCATTGGGCAGCGGCGTGGTGCCGCGGACCATCTGGTCGCCTTGCGCCGGATCGACGCCAAGACGGATGGAAAGCTCGACGGTCTCGTCGAACTTGGCTTTCGGGAACTTCGCGAGGACCTCAGCGGCCTCCGCGAAGCTGTAGGGCTTGGACAGGTCAGCGACCTTGACGGCGCTGCGGTAGCGTTTGCTTTGTTTTTCCATTTAGACTCCGTGCGGTGCGAACGTTCCGGGGGGAACTCCCGCGTTGAGTTGACTGGGTTGCGGACGAAAGGGATTAGTCGATGACGTCGATGCCCATGTTGCGGGCGGTGCCGGCGATGATCTTGATGCCAGCGGCCTCGTCCTTGGCATTCATGTCGGCCTTCTTGATCTTCCAGATCTCGGCGAGCTGCTTCTTCGTCACCTTGCCGACCTTGTCCTGGTTTGGCTTGGCCGAACCGGAGGCGATGTTGGCGGCCTTCTTGAGGAGGACCGACGCCGGGGGCGACTTGAGGATGAACGTGAAGGACTTGTCCGAATAGACCGTGATGACCACCGGCAGGATCATGCCGTTCTGGTCCTTGGTCTTGGCGTTGAACTCCTTACAGAACGCCATGATGTTGACGCCCTGGGCGCCAAGCGCGGGACCGACCGGGGGCGCGGGATTCGCGGCGCCGGCAGGGAGCTGGAGGCGGATGTAACCTTGGATCTTCTTAGCCATGGGAAGTGATGTTCGATTTTTGAGTTTCGGTTTTCGATTGGCGGATCCGTCAGATCTTCAGTTCCGGCGAGAGGCGTGCCTGGAATCGAAAATCGAGAATCTAAAATCGAAAGCAGGAGAGTTATTCGGTCATGCGCTGGACTTGCCAGTATTCGAGTTCGACCGGAGTGAACCGGCCGAAAATGGAAACGGAAATCGTGCGCTTGCCGCGGGCCGGATCGATCTCGTCGATGCGACCGGTGAGGTTGGCGAAGGCACCGTCGGTGACCTTGACCTCTTCGCCGAGCTCATAGGAAACCTTCGGAACTTCCTTGCCGCTGGCGGCCTCGACACGGGCCTTGATCTCATCGATCTCGGACTGGCGCAGGGCGGCGGGATTGTCGCCGCCAACGAAACCGATCACGCCGCTCGTCTCCTTGACGAAGTACCAGGGCTTATTGATCAGCTTCTTGTCCTCACCAAAGAGGACCATCTGAATGAAAACGTAGCCCGGATAGAGCTTGCGGACCTTGGTCGACTTCTTGCCGGCCTTGACCTCGGAAACAACCTCGGTGGGCAGGAGCACCTCGAAGATGTAATCCTCGAGTTCCTCGGGCTTTTTGAACTTCTCGATGTAGCTCTTCACCTTCCCCTCCTGGCCGGAGAGGGTGTGCAGCGCGAACCATTGGGCGCCGGCGGGAGCAGTGGTGGCGGTGGACATGGTGGCGTTAGCTGACCCAGGAAGTGACCCAGTCAATGACTTGGTACAGGGCGAAATCGCTGATGCTGGTGAAAACCCCAAGAATCACGGCCGCCACAATGACGACGATGGTCGAGTCACGCAGCTCGGTGCGCGTGGGCCAAGTGGCCTTCTGGAGCTCGCCAATCATTTCGCCGACAAAGATGCGGGTGCTGCGGAACGGGTTTTTCATCAGAAAGAGGTTTGCTTGGCAGGCGCGGAGGGAATCGAACCCCCAACCAACGGTTTTGGAGACCGCTACTCTACCAATTGAGCTACGCGCCTGTGAGAGGGATTATTTAGACGACGCAGCCGAGGCCCCGAAAAAGAGGCCTCGGCGGTCGTGGCAAACGCAGGTTACGTGATTATTCGATGATCTCGGTGATACGACCGGCACCGATGGTGCGGCCGCCTTCACGGATGGCGAAGCGCTGGGTCTTCTCCATGGCGATCGGAACAATGAGGTCGATCTCGACGGCGATGTTGTCGCCCGGCATGATCATCTCAACGCCCTTCGGGAGGTTGACGACGCCCGTCACGTCCGTCGTGCGGAAGTAGAACTGGGGACGGTAACCGTTGAAGAACGGCGTGTGACGGCCGCCCTCTTCCTTGGTGAGGACGTAGATCTCGGCCTTGGCCTTCTTGTGCGGGGTGATGGACTTGGGGGCGGCGATAACCTGGCCACGCTCAATGCCATCCTTGTCGATACCGCGGAGGAGGATACCGACGTTGTCGCCCGCCTGGCCGCTATCGAGCAGCTTGCGGAACATCTCGATGCCGGTGATGACGGTCGTGGTGGTGTCCTTGAGGCCAACGATCTCGACGGTCTCGTTGATCTTGCAGATGCCACGCTCGATACGACCCGTGGCAACGGTGCCGCGGCCGGTGATCGAGAAGACGTCTTCGACCGACATCAGGAACGGCTTGTCGGTCTCGCGCGCCGGCTCCGGGATGTCGTTGTCGATGGCGTTCATCAGCGCGGTGATGGCGGCGTCGCCCTCCGGCTTGCCCTCGAGGGCGGCCGTGGCGGAACCGCGAACGATCGTCGCGTTGTCACCGTCGAACTGGTACTTGGAAAGGAGCTCACGGATCTCCATCTCGACGAGGTCGAGGAGTTCCTTGTCGTCAATGAGGTCGACCTTGTTCAGCCAGACCACGATCTTCGGCACGCCGACCTGGCGGGCCAGGAGGATGTGCTCACGGGTCTGGGGCATCGGGCCGTCAGCGGCCGATACCACGAGGATGGCGCCGTCCATCTGGGCCGCGCCGGTGATCATGTTCTTGACGTAGTCGGCGTGGCCGGGGCAGTCGACGTGCGCGTAGTGGCGCTTCTCCGTCTCGTACTCCACGTGGGCGACCGAGATCGTGACGATCTTGGAAGCATCACGAACGGTGCCGCCCTTGGCGATGTCCGCGTAGGTCTTGACCTCGGCCAGTCCCTTGCGGGCCTGCACGGCGAGGATGGCCGTCGTGGTCGTGGTTTTACCGTGGTCAACGTGGCCGATGGTGCCGACGTTCACGTGCGGTTTCTTGCGCTCGAATGTGCCTTTAGCCATTGTGGGTATGGGACGTGTGTTGGTGGATGATGAGATGGTTTTTGTGACCGAAGTGTATCCTGGAGCCCAGAACCGGACTTGAACCGGCGACCTCGTCCTTACCAAGGACGTGCTCTGCCAACTGAGCTATCTGGGCACACAAAGATTGGGTCAAAAAACGAGAAAAGAGTGTCGAAAGTGCATCCCGGCTTTTGCTCCGTCAACTGCAAACTTGGCGAGTTGAGGGAAAAAGCTAGGGCCCCAGTCGAATCCGATAAAAACCGGGTTGGATACGCTCACCGAGCCGGTACCGATTGGCAAGGTAAGACGGCAGCCAGGCATCAATCCCGGCCGATCCGGAGCTCCCGGTCAGGACCGGTAGTCCAATCAGCCCCCCCGATCCGACCGCAGCAACCAACTCGATCGGGTTCCAATCCCCAGGAGGCACCCCAGCGGAGACCGGCAGTTCATCCTGCAGCACCATCCGACCCGTTTGAGCCAGAACGACTTCAATGTGCCCCAGGCGCTGCGGCAAGGCCGGCGACTGGGCGTCACGGCGGCCAAAACTGCTCATCGAATCCCTCCCCTGCTCCGTCCGCAGCGCCGCCACCGGACTGGACGGAACCTCGACCCCAGTCGGAAAGTTGATCGCCACATCCTCCTCTTTGTAGGCAAGTTGCGGAACGAAATCTGCAAAAGAGGCCGAAGGCTCACGCCGGCCATCATCGGAGAGCGCTTCCGCCCGGCCCGCGTTGCGCTCAGTGGGCAGAAACAGCGGCCGGGGATCGAGCAGCGCCACCTCCTCCCGGAGCATGCGCTCGCCCGCATCATTCCCCTGGCGGGCCAGCTCAACCTTGGGCGGCGGCGCCAGATTGACCGGGGTCGGCTCAATCGGCACCTGAAGCAGCGAGACCGCTCCGCCGACGAGGACCAGCGCAACGAGCACCGCCAGGATCCACGGAAAGCGGCCGGACTTGAGGCGGACGCTCATGGTTTCAGCGGCCAGTGGCGCCATCCGCCGTCGCCGGCGGCTCAACCGCGAGTTGCGGGGAAACGAAGCCGGCGGCGGTCGCCATCTCCAGAATGGCGCTCAAGTCCTGCAGCGGCAGCGAGGCATCGGCCTGGACCAGCAGGCGCAGGTCAGCCCGTCCGCCCACCCGCGTCTTCATCCACGCCCCGAGCTGCCCGAGATTCAGGCGGCCGTCCTCGGTCATGATAAAACCGGCATCCTTGACCGCAATCACCACCGGGGTGCTGGCCAACCCACTCAAGGCCCCGGGCATGGCCGGGAGGGAAAAATCGACCCCCAACCCTGGCGACAACACGAAGCGCGAGCCAAACAGACCGAAGAACAGCACCAGCACCGCGCCATTCACCCAGAACAGCACGTCGAAATTCCGCGGCGGCGGCCGCAGGCGGGAAGCCAGATCGAGCGGACGTGTGATCATGGCGACGACGGCGGGGTGTCATCCGACGGCCCCTTGCCCCGATAATCGGTCAGCAGGTAACGCATCGCCTCGTTGGCGGACCACTCCACATCACGCACGATCGCCCGCACGCGGCCGCTGAGAAAGTGATAGCAGAGATGCGCGGGAATCGCGACGAGCAGACTGCCCACGCTCGCCAGGAGCGCCTGCCACATCCCGGCCGAAAGCGCGCGCGCCGTGGCATACTCGCCGCCCTGCATGAACGCCTGAAAGGTGGTCAGCATGCCGAGCAGCGTGCCCAGCAATCCAACCAAGGGCGCCACCTGCGCCACGGCCGCGATGGAGCCCAGGCGCCGCTCCAGCGCCGGGAGTTCAATGACCGCCGCCTCCTGCACCGCGTAGCGCATCGTGGTCTCGTCCTCCCCGGCATTGAGCAGGGCGGTCTTCACCACCACGGCCACCGGGCCCGGGGTTTCCTCACATACGGTGAGCGCCTCAACAATGCGGCGCTTCGCGAGGATGTTCTTGATGCCGTCGAGAAACGCCGCGGGCCGGATCTGCCCGCGATGCAGGTAGAGCGTGCGCTCGACAAAAAGGACCAGCAGGAGGACGGCCATCGCGAGGATCACCCACATCATGGGACCTCCGCGGGCGAGAAGACTGAATTCGAATGCCGACATGCGAGAAAGGAAGTTAGACGGGGTCGATCAACCCGCGTCAACGATTCGGGGCAACCTCGCCACCACGCAGGCGGGCCAGCCGGCTGCGCACCGCCTCGCCGTACGGGAGGCCCGACTTGACGGCGAGTTCATACAGATCGCGCGCCTGCTCCAGCTTACCCTGCTGCTCGTGCAGCGAAGCGAGTTCCACCAGGATGCGCGCCATCCAATGGCGGCCGTTCGCACCCAGGCGCCGCGCCTCGGTTTCGTTGAGCAGGTAGGCGTTCACCACCGGCCACCAGACTTCCTGGGCCCGGTCGATCTTGCTCGTCCGCACGAGGGCGTGGCCGTGCTTGAACCCGCTCTCCACCCGCAGATCGAGGTCGGCCGCGACCTGATCCTGCAGCCGCTCGTAGATGGCGATCGCGCTTTCCAAGTGCGAGGCATCCGTCGCGGCCTGCGCGGCATGGCAGTCCGCCAGCGCCAGCTCGGCCGCACGCACATCCGGATGGCGGGCAAAATCCCGCACCAACAATTCATACACCTGCTGCGCCGCCCCAAACTGGTTCAGCCTTCGCAGCAAATCGCCCTGCTTGAACCGGGCCATGAACACCAGGTCGCTCGTCGGGTAGGCCTGCACGAGACGCTCGATCAGCCGGATCGCCTCCTCCAGAAACTCCGCCTGCCCACGGCGCTCGACATTCAACGCCGCCTGGAAAAGCGCGTAGGGCGCGAAGCGATTCTGCGGATAATCGTCCGCCAGTTTCACGTAAACACGCTGCGCTTCCACGAACTGGCCCTGCGCCGCGTAGGCTTCCGCTTCGATGATGAACGAATAGACCGACGCATCGGCCCGAGGATAGTCGGCCCGAAGGCGCTTAAGCACCTCGAGCGCGGCATCGGGACGATTCAGCCGAAAATCCGCCTGCGCCTCCAACAGCGCCAGCGAGCTCACGACGTCCGCCCGGAGCACGGCATCCACTTCGCCCAGGCCTTCGCGCAAGCGCGCGGTCAGGATCAGGGTCTGCTCCGCGTCGCCGGTTTCGTAGGCCAGCCGGGCCTGAAACCAGGCCATGCGCACGCGCAGCTCGACGGGAAGCGTGGTCGCATCGCCGGCGAGGAGCCGATTGACGCGCGCATAGGCCCGGGCCACGCCATCATCCCCTGCGGTTTGCAACGCGCGCCCCAGATTCCATTCCGTGCGCCAGCGGTTCTCCGTATCGAAGCGCGGATCCAGCCCCATCAGGTCAAGCTGCGCCTCCGCCTCGGACAGCCGGTCGGCGTTGATCTCGGACAGGACGCGTTGAAACATGAGCGCCCCCGGGGCGATGCCCACCGGCACATCCGTCAACGCCGCCGCGTACGCATCCGCCGCGCTGCGATAATCCGGAGCACGGAAATAAGCCTCCGCCACCAGGACACCCAGCGCCGCGCGCGCGGCGCCGGCGGACGGTTCATCCCGCGCCTGCGTGGCATAGCCCGCCGCGCGACGAAACTGTCCGCGCTCCCAGGCCGACCCCATCAGCACGCCCAAGGCGGCCGGTTTGAGCTGTGAACCCGGAAAGAGCTGCAGCACCGTGTTCGCGTCCGCCTCCGCATCCGCGTAGCGGTTCTCCGCCAGCGAAAGCTGCGCTCGCACAATCAGCAGATCCTCCAGGATGGGATGCGCCGGTTCCACCGCAGTCAGCTCATTGAGCGTCCGGCGAAACGCCGCCCGCGGTGCCTCCTCCGTCGAGGCCCGCGACAGCAGTTGCAGGGCGATCCGTTGCTTGTCGCGATCGGCCGCGGCCGCGAGCAAGCCGTTGAGCGCGTTGCGCCCCACGCCGTCCTGCGCGCCGGCGATCAAGCCCAGATCGAGCCGGAAGTCATCATGCACCTCGCGCTCCTGCGGCGGGAGCGCCTGGAGCTGCTCCTGCAGAAATCTCACGGCTTCATCGCGGCGTCCACGCTGGTGGAGCGCCGCCGCATACTGCTCGGCAAAGCGATAGCCCGTGCTTCGCCCTTGGTACTGCTCCACATTGCGGCGCAGCGTGGCCAGGTCGGCATCGGACAGCTCGCCCACGTTCAGCAGCGCCCGGACCCGCGCGAGCACGAAGCGCGCCCGGGACAATTCCGAGGAGGCCAGCGTGATGGCCTGATCATAGGCATTGTTCGCCCGCGCAAAGTCACCTGCGGTCGAGGCATTCAGTCCGACCAGATAATGATACCAGGAGCGATCACCCGCCGGCAGGTCCTCCACCTGAACGGCATCCGCCTCGGCCCTCGCCTCTTCCGGTCGACGCAGCGCCGCCGCCACCAGGCCGGCGCGCAGGCGGTACGAGGCTGTGGGCAGGCCCACATAGCGCTTCAGCGCGGCTTCAGCCTCGGTCGCGCGGCCGTCGTCGAGGAGCGCCGTGACCCACTCGAGCACCAGTTGATTGAGATCACCTGCCGGTGGCTGGGGTGCCTCGATCATGGCGCGGTAGAGTTCCGCCGCAAGCGAGGGAAAACCCAGTTCCAGCGCATTGCGCGCGGACGCCGCCGTGAGCAGGGTCCTTCCGGGTGGCACGGATTGGCCCGCCAGCAGCGGGGCCGCCGCACCGGCCGTATCCTGAGCCGCCAGCGTCCCGCCCGAACCGACGGCCAGCAGCACCGCCCAAACTACGAAGGAGAATCGTGATCGCATCGTCCGCACAACGATGCGTCGCGAGCCGGCACGACGCAAGCCCGTCGCCATGATGCAAACGCCAACCGGCGTTGTAACGGATTCATTCTCGCCGCGCGGCCCGGCAACGACAGACTGGCCGTGTTCATCCAACCCCTCCCTTCCCTCCATGAGCGTACTAATTGTTCTCGGCGCCCTTCTCGCCGTCGCCATTGTTGCCGGCCTGTGGATCGCCGGCCTCTACAACCGTCTGGTCGCGCTCCGCAATCGCTTCAAAAACGCCTTCGCCCAGATCGATGTGCAGCTGAAGCGGCGCTATGACCTGATTCCCAATCTCGTCGAGACCGCCAAGGGCTACCTCAAGCACGAGCGCGAAACGCTCGAGGCCGTGATTAAGGCGCGCAACATCGCCGCCGCGGCCGCCCAGTCCGCCGCCGCCAACCCGGCCGACGCCAACGCCCTCAAGGGCCTCATGACCGCTGAGAACGGCCTCGCCGGCGCGCTCTCGCGCCTGATGGTCGTTTCGGAACAATATCCGGATCTCAAGGCCAACCAGAACATGATGCAGCTCACCGAGGAGCTCACCTCGACCGAGAACAAGATCTCCTTTGCCCGTCAGGCCTACAACGACAGTGTCATGACCTACAACACGACGCGCGAAACCTTCCCCACCGTCATCTTCTCGGGCATGCTCGGTTTCCTTCCCGCCGAACTCTTCAAGGTCGACGATCCCACTGAGCGCAACGCGCCAAAGGTTCAGTTTAGCTGAAAGCCGTAAGCTTTAAGCAATAAGCGTGAGATCCGATCCCGAGCCCTTTTTGCTTAGAGCCTAGAGCTTAAAGCTTATCGCTGATCATGGATTTCTTCGAGGCCCAGGCCCGGGCGAAGAAGCAGACCACCCGCCTGGTCGGGCTGTTCGTGCTGGCGGTGGCCGGGACGATCACCGCCGGCTACTTCGCAGCGCTGCTGGTCCTCGGACAGGTCGCCGGCCGGGTTGATCGCTCGGGTCCCTATGAGGTCACCTCTACGCCCGACGGCGTCCAGAGCCTTTGGCAGCCCGGTGTCCTAGCCACGGTCTCGGTCGTCACGATCGCCGTCGTCGGCCTCGCCTCCCTCTTCAAATGGCTGTCGCTTCGCCAGGGTGGTCCCGCCGTCGCGGAGATGGTCGGCGGCCGCCGCGCAAATCCGCAGACGACCGACCTGCGCGAGCGCCAGTTGCTCAACGTCGTCGAGGAAATGGCCATCGCCTCCGGCGTGCCGATGCCCGCCGTCTACATCCTGGATGAGGAACCGGCCCTGAATGCCTTCGCCGCTGGTTTGGGCACGAGCGACGCGGTGGTCGCCGTGACGCGGGGTTCGCTGGAGAAGCTCACCCGCGACGAGCTGCAGGCCGTGGTCGGACACGAGTTCAGCCACATCCTCAACGGGGATATGCGGCTCAACCTCCGGCTGACCGCGATCCTCTTCGGCATCCTCGTCATCGCCCTCATCGGGCGCGGCGTGCTTCAGGGCATGGACCGCACCCGGGTGCGCAGCGGAAACAACAAGAACGCCGGCGGCGCGATCGCGGTCATGCTCGCGATCGGCCTCGCGCTCATGATCGTCGGCTATGTCGGCTATTTTTTCGGTCGCCTGATCCAGGCCGCCGTGTCGCGTCAGCGCGAATACCTCGCGGACGCCTCCGCCGTCCAGTTCACCCGCAATCCCGACGGCATCGTGGGCGCCCTGAAGAAGATCGGCGGCTACGCGATGGGCGGCTCGATCACGGCCAAACACGCGGTGGAGATCCGCCACTTCTTCTTCGCACAGGGTTTCCGCTCGGCCTTCAATGGCCTCTTTGCGACCCATCCGCCCCTGGTCGAACGCATTCGTGCGGTGGATGCCTCCTTTGACGGAAAATTTTTCGAACCCGCCACGGTGGTCGACGTGAAGAATGAGAGCTTCCGGACCGCCGGGTTCGCCCGCCGCTCCACCTCGGAGGCCACCGCAGCCCAGGCGTTCGGCGCAGCCGCCCACCTGCCGCCACCCCTGCCACCGCCGGCCCGGCTGGCGTTCGAGCCCGCCGCGGTCATGCGCACGATCGGCCAGCCCGGACCGGCGCACGTGAAGGAAGCCCGGCAGATCCTGGCGCGCCTGCCAGCCCGTCTCCATGCGGCCGCCCTCGATCCCGTCCAGGCTCCGGCCTTGGTGTACGGACTGGTGCTCGCGGCCGACCCCTCCCTTCGCGAGCGGCAGGTTGACCTCGTCACGGCAAGAGCCGGAGCCAGCGCCGCCCACATCCTCGCCGAACTCGACTCGTCGCTGCACCAGCTGGGCGATGAAGGCCGCCTGCCGCTGCTTCAGCTCGCACTGCCCGCCCTGCGCGAACACGACGCCGCCGGCATTGATCGTTTCGTCACCACCCTGGATGATCTCGTCCACGCAGATCAAAGCGTATCCGTTTTCGAATACACACTGCAGAAGGTCCTCATCCACCACCTCGAGCTCTACCGTCAGCCCGCAGGGCAGCGGACGACCCTTCACTCGTTTGCCGCGGCCGCGGACTCCCTTGCGGTCGTCCTTTCCGCCCTGGCCTGGCAGGGATCGCGGGATGAGGCCGCGGCCCAGACCGCCTTCTCCGCCGGGGCCGCCGGTCTCGCCTCCATTGGCCGGCCGATCCAGCTCCTGCCGCGGGAACGCTGCGGTTTGGATCGGCTTGACGCCGCACTCGACCACCTCGCGACCGCGTCGGGCGCAATCAAGCAGGGGCTGCTGACGGCGGCCGGCCGGACCGTGACGAGCGACGGACGGGTCACGATCGGGGAGACCGAGCTGCTCCGGGCGATCGCCGCCGTGCTCGATTGCCCACTGCCCCCGGTGCTTTGATCGGGGCACCCCGCAGGTCTATTTGCTGCGCGGTCCCTGGGGGTGAATGACCGCGGGTGCGCTTCGAGGCCGTGTCGGTTCCGGTGCGTCCGGGATGAACAGCCCGGACAGGATGGCCGCCAGAATCGATCCAAACACCAGACCCCGCGCCCACGTACGCCTGACCTGCTCATCGGGTATCCATTCCGATTCCTTGCGCACCAGCAGCCCGAACACGAGGGTCGGCGCCACCAGCAGGGCCAGCCAGTGCGCCCCGGCCAGCGCCAACAGCCACTTGAGCCAGCTGATGACGGAGAAGCCCGTCAGCGTCAGGGCAAAGAGCGCGGCAAACGTGACGCTACGGCCGCGCAATGCCTTCCAGATCCACGTAACTGCCGACAGAGGGTTCAACCCCACGGTTAAAGATCCGGCCCGGGCCGCGGTCAAAGCCAATGCCGGCGCCGCCTGCCGGTGTGGCTTTGACGCCGGGAGCCGGAGGTGACAGCATGAAGTCGTCATGAAAAACTCCTTTCGCTGGCTGTTCGCCTTCGTCGCTCTTTCAAGCGCGGCCCTTGCCGCTGAATTGTACAAGCCGGGCGACTTGTTCGCCCCCTTCACCACCAAGGACCAGCACGACCAGTCCTACCAGTTCACCCCGGGCGTACGCACCGTGATCGTTAGCTTCGTCATGGGCTCAGGCAAGGACGCCAACGCCTATCTCGAGAAGCAGCCGGCGTCATTTCTGGCCGACCACAAGGCCGTGTTCATCGCCAACATCCACGGCATGCCCGGAATCGGCCGCATGTTCGCCCTGCCCAAGATGAAGAAATATCCCCATCGCATCCTCCTCGCCGACGAGGAGCATTTTCTCGACCGCTTCCCCTCCGAGAAGGACCGCCTCACGGTGTTCACCCTCGATCCGGCAGGGAAAATCGAGGCCATCCGCTTCGTGAATCCGGAAAAGGACATGCCGTCGATCTTTGCCGCCAAGCCATGACCCTGGGCGAGAAACGGGCCGGCCTGATCGAGGATTTTTCATTCATCGAGAACCGGCAGGAACGCCTCGCCGCCATCGTGGACCGGGCGCGCAAGCTGCCGCCGCTGCCCGACGCCGAACGGGTCGATGGCAACCGCGTCCCCGGTTGCATCTCGCAGGTCTGGGTCGTGGCGGACGTCATCGACGGCCACTGCCAGTTTCGCTGCGATGCCGACGGGCCACTCGTCAAAGGACTCGTGGCGTTCCTCTGCGAGCTCTACAGCGGAGCCACCCCGACGGAAATCGCGGCGGACGCAGGCGATCCCCTCGCCGAGCTCGGGCTGCTGCGCGACCTAACCCCGACGAGGCAAAATGGACTCGCCGCCGTGCGGGCACGGATCCGGAGTTTCGCCGAGTCGGCCCTGACGTAGCCGCGATTCACCGCTTCCGGTGTACATCGACGCGCACAATCACCTGCAGGACACGTGGCTTCAGCCCCACCTCGAACGGCTGGGTGAGCAACTCGGCACGCTGGGCCTGACCAAGGCCGTCGTGAATGGAACCTGCGAGGACGACTGGGACGCCGTCGCCGCGCTCGCGCGACGCTTTCCCTGGGTTCGTCCGAGCTACGGCGTTCATCCGTGGGATGCCGGCAATCGTTCGCCAGCCTGGCTCGACCACCTGCGCGCAAGGTTGCTGGCCGATCCGAATGCCGCCGTGGGCGAAATCGGCATCGACCGCTGGATGACGGACAGCGCGCGGCCCGACGATCCCCGCCTCGCCGGTTTGCGTCGGGCTCCGCTGCCGGAACAAACCGACGTCTTTCTTCGCCAGCTCGCCCTTGCGATCGAACTCGACCGCCCCGTGACCGTGCACTGTCTGCAGGCGTGGGGCGCGTTGGACGAACGGTTGCGCGGTACGTCACGGCCTGGACGCGGCTTTCTTCTGCACGCCTACAGCGGCCCCAAAGAGATGGTGCAAGGATTCGCCCAACTCGGCGCCTACTTTTCCTTCAACGGTGCGTTTCTCGATCCACGCAAGGAAGCGATTCGCGACGCCTTTCGCGCGGTTCCGCTCGAACGGCTCCTGGTCGAAACGGATGCGCCCGCGATGACCCCGCCGTCGCCGTGGCGGACGTATAAATTGCCGCCCTCGCCCGAGGGCGCGACGATCAATCATCCCGGAAACATCGAGGCCGCCTACGCCGGTCTCGCGGCGCTGCGGGGCCTGCCCGTCAAGGAACTCGCCGCGCAGGTCGCGGCTAATTTCACGCGCCTTTTCGGTGGAGGATGAGGTTGACGGCCTCCTGGGCCGCCACCAATCCGAAGGCGCCGGTCACGAAGACCGCGGTGCCAAATCCGGTCGCGCAATCGAGGCGCAGGTTGCCGCCCGGCTCAGGGGTCGCCGCACACGTGCCATCGGACCAAGGGAAGACCGGCTTCTCGGCTGACCAGACGCAGCGCACGCTGTAGTGGTTGCCCTCGCCTCCCGCAAACCCGTGATCCCGGCGGAGCTTTTTCCGCACCATGCGCAGCAGATCATCCTGCGTGGAATCGCCGAGATCCGCGGCCCGGATCTGCGTCGCATCCCGCTTTCCGCCCGCCCCGCCCACCGTCACGCAGGCGATCGCGCGCTGGGTGCAGGAAGCGATGAGCAGCGCCTTGTGCGACATGAGGTCCACGGCATCGATCACCACATCGAACGCCGGCTCCAGCAAGCGGGCCGCCGTGGCGGTGGTGAAGAACTCCGAGACCACCGTGACGCGACACTGCGGATTGATCGCCCGGATGCGCTCGGCCAGCACGGTCGCCTTGGGCCGACCGATGTTGCCGTCGATCGCCGGCAGCTGGCGATTCACGTTGGTGATACAGACATCATCGAGGTCGATCAAGGTGATCGCCCCGACTCCGCTCCGCGCGAGTCCTTCCACACTCCACGATCCCACCCCGCCCAGACCGACCACGGCCACATGGGCGGCCTGAAGCCGCGGCAACGCAGACGCGCCCAGAAGGCGGGCCAAGCCACCGAAACGCTCAAGATAGTCGGGATCCAATGCCATGCGCACGGAAGCGAGCAACAATCCCGGCCCGCATGGCAATACCGCACTCACGGGGCTTCGGCCTCAGACCTCAGCGAGCGAGCACGTCACCCACCGCCCGGATGGCCATCGCTTCACGCTGCGTCCAGTCGCCATGGATCCGCACAAAGGGCAGCTTCCGGCTCTCAAGCGTTTCCAACCAGAGCCGGCGGCAGCGCTCGCGTCCGGCCTCGTCCGGAAAACACCGCTGCGGATCGGGCTCAAACTCGAGATCGGTATCGCACAAGAGATAGAGCGCGAAGCGTCGGGCCCGCACATCGGCTTCGGCTCGAACCCAAGCAGGGCAATGCCCCTGAAACAGAAGATCGGCCCACAGGACGTTGGTCAGAAGTTCCGTGTCGGAGAACATCACCCGCCGGGCTTTCGCCGCCGCCGCCTCTTCGCCCGCGACCTGACCCCGGGCGATCGCATCGAGATCCGCCGCGACAATCCGGCCGTCGTGTGCATCCCAAAAATTGCGCACGTACTCCGGCGCCCACGGTTCGCCAAAATGCGCCGCCAGTCGCTCGGCCAGACTGCTCTTGCCGGTCGACTCGGGCCCGAAGAGGGCAATGCGGAGCGGGAGCTCAGGCATGACTTACCTTGCGTTCCGGCCGGGAGGCCCGCCATGCGGCCCAGCCCCACACCGCCATGCCCAGAAAAATGACATAGAGGCCCGCGGTCAGACGCAGGTCCTTCACCCAGTACACGCCGATCGCCACCACGTTGACGATGATCCAGCCGAGCCAGCACTCGAGCACCTTGCGTGCCTGCAGCCACTGCGCGACGACACTGAAAACAAGGATGAAGGCATCCCAATGCGGCAGCGCTGCATCCGTCGTGCGACGCATGAATTCGCCCCAGGCCAGCGTAGCGGCCAGCCCGGCGACACTGACGATCGCCAGCGCGGAAGCGGACAGACGGGTGACCGGCAATTCCGGCGTTACGCGGGTAGGATCGCGACGGGCCTGATGCCAGTGCCACCAACCATAGAGCTGAAGGCCGAAAAAGATGAGCTGCAGAATCGCATCAGAATAAAGCCGAGCACCAAAGAAAATCCACGCGTACAGCGCCACCTGCACCAGACCGACCGGCCAGCCCCAGATGTTCTGGCGGATCATCAGCCAGACGCCCAGCACGCCCAGAACCGTCCCTGCAATTTCGAGTGCACTCATGCGTCGGGCTTGTTGCCCGAGACATAAGCCTCCAGGGCCTCACGCGTGATCGCGTGGCGGGCTCCACAGCGCGGGCAGCGGATCTCCAGCGTTTCCCCGCTCCCGAACAAGTCCTCCGGGTCCGCACGGAATGACGGTGCGAGGACCTGCAGCATGCGCGACTGATTGCAGCCGCAGTGCCAACGATGAATGCGGCGCTCCATCAACACGACGTTTTCACTCGCCTCGAGCGTCGACTGCCGCGCGTCGCTCAGCCCGCGCAACCACGCGAGGTCACAATCAGGATGCTCGACCGCCAGAACAAAGGTCTCGTCGCCGGTCGTAAAGGTCCGCGCGAGCCGCTGCTCACTCTGCAGATAAAACGCTTCGAGCGCGGCAAACGGATCCGCGCCCGTGAAGGCGACGGTGCTGCGACGCTTGGGTTGGTCGCCCTGGATCACGTCCGAGTAGAACAGATTCTCGGGAAACACGCGGACGTTCTCGTCGAAAATCCGTCCGGTCACGGCGCCGGTCTCATTGTCTCCCGCCAGGAACACATTGAGCAGCGGGTCCTGGAAATTCAGGGTCCACGCTGTCAGCTCATTCCACGGACGCGTCGCCGTATGGAGCACAAACGCAGCCAGCGTCCGCTTGAACAGGGCATCATGGGCCGGGGCCGGCTTGATCTGCTGCTCCGCCAGATGCAGGTAGTAATCAACGTACAGATCGCTGAAGTCCGCCGTGGACAGGAGCACGTTGCGGCTGCGCACGAAGTACGTGCGCACCTCGAGGCCGCTGTCGGACGAGTTGATGGGAGCGGAATCAGGCATGGGGCAATGAGAACGGGGAATCCCCCGTTGTCGAACCCCGGAAGCAGACTGGCCGCTTACTTCTCGTTCACGACTGGCAGCTTCTTGAGCTTGTCGAGCTTGGGCTTGATCACGACGCGACAGTAGCCGGCTCCCGGATTGTTTCGGTAGTAATCCTGGTGATCCTCCTCGGCGCGATAGAACCGCGCGAGGGGCGCCAACTCGGTCACGATCTTGCCGCCCCACGCCGGATTTGCCCGGGCAAGCGAAGCCTCGGCGGCGACTTTCTGGGCTTCGTTGGCGTAAAGGATGACGGAACGGTACTGCGTCCCAGCGTCCGCCCCCTGACGATTGAGGGTCGTCGGATCATGAATCTCCCAGAAAAAATCGAGCAAGGTATCGAGCGAAACCTCATCGGGATCGAAGGTAATGCGAATGACCTCGGCATGGCCGGTCGTACCGTCGCACACTTCCTCGTAGGTGGGATTGGCGCGGCTGCCCCCGGCGTAACCGCTGATCACGGATTTGACGCCCGGGAGCAGTTCATACGCGGCTTCGGTGCACCAGAAGCAGCCGCCACCCACAACGAGGGTTTCGTTCTTTCGGTCGGCGGCGGAGAGATCGGTGGTCATCAGGAGGCAGAGTGTGGCGGCGAGAAGGAGCGTTCTCATGGGCGGTATATTGTCATCAGCATAGCGCAAACATCCGGCCGCGCAACTCCACCGGCGGCTCACTGCCGGGTAAGCTTGCGGTACTTGATGCGGTGGGGCTGATCCGCGTCCTTGCCCTTGCGGCGACGGTAATCCTCGAGGTACGCGGTGTAGTTGCCGGCAAACCAATGGACGTAGCTGTCGCCCTCGAAGGCCATGATGTGCGTCGCGATGCGGTCAAGGAACCAGCGATCGTGCGAGATGATGACGGCGCAGCCGGCGAAATTCTCCAGGCCTTCCTCCAGCGCGCGAATCGAGTTCACGTCGAGGTCGTTGGTCGGCTCGTCGAGCAGGATCAGGTTGGCCCCGCTCTTGAGCACGCGGGCAAGAAGCACGCGATTGCGCTCACCGCCAGAGAGCACGCCGACCTTCTTTTGTTGGTCGGCGCCGACAAATCCGAACTGCGCGCAATAGGCGCGGCTGTTCACGGTGCGCGCGCCAAGCGGCATCATCTCCTGACCGTCGCTGATCACCTCCCAGATCGTCTTGTCATTCTGGAGTGAATCGCGCGACTGCTCAACGTAGGCCGGCTTGACCGTGTCGCCCACGCGGAAGGCTCCGGCGTCGGGTTGCTCCAACCCGGTGATGAGGCGAAACAGCGTTGTCTTACCCGCGCCGTTGGGACCGATGATGCCGACGATACCTCCGGGTGGCAGAGAGAAGGAGAGATTTTCGTAGAGCAGCTTGTCCCCATATGCCTTGGTCACGCCCTGGGCCTCGACCACCAGCGTGCCGAGCCGCGGTCCGGGCGGGATGATGATCTCGAATTTGCGCTCCTGCTCGGCGACGTCCTGCTTGAGCATGGATTCGTAGGCATTGATGCGCGCCTGCCCCTTGGCCTGACGGGCCTTGGCGCCCGAACGGATCCACTCGAGTTCGCGCGCCATCGCCTTTTGTCGGCGATCCTCGGTCCGCTGCTCGACGGCCAGACGACGCTGCTTCTGGTCGAGCCATTCGGAGTAGTTGCCCTTCCACGGGATGCCATGACCGCGATCAAGCTCGAGGATCCAGCCGGCGACGTTGTCGAGGAAGTAACGATCGTGCGTGACCGCGATGACCGTGCCCTCGTAGCGCGCGAGGTGCTGCTCAAGCCAGTTAACGCTGTCGGCGTCGAGATGGTTGGTCGGCTCGTCGAGCAGCAGGATCGCCGGTTTCTGCAGGAGCAGCCGGGCGAGCGCGACCCGGCGACGCTCGCCACCCGAGAGATGATCCACCACCGCATCGGGCGGCGGGCAGCGCAGGGCGTCCATCGCCTGCTCCACCATCGGCGCGACATCCCACGCACCGAGCGCATCGATCTTGGCCTGCAGCTTGGCCTGGTTGTCTGCAACCGCATCGCGCGCTGCATCATCCTCCGCCGCGGCAAGTTCGTCCCAGGAGGCATCGTACGCCGCGGTGAGCTCGGTCAGGTGCTTCACGCCTTCCTCCACGCATGCCCGCACCGTGGCCCCGGCGGAAAGCTGGGGTTCCTGCTCAAGCAGACCCACGCTATAGCCGGGCTCGAACGCAACGTGCCCGTCGAACTCCTTATCGCGTCCGGCCAGGATGCGCATCAGCGAGGACTTGCCGGAGCCGTTGAGGCCGAGGACGCCGATCTTGGCTCCGTAGTAAAAGGAGAGGGAGATGTCGCGGAGGATCTCCTTGCGCTCGATTTTCTTCGAGACGCCGATCATCGAGAAGATCACCTTGGGTTCTTCGGTCTTGGCCATGGCTGGCAGCACAAGCCGCGACCGCCGGCTCCGCAAGCCCGGCGGTAACCTGGATTCAAGGCCGCGTGGCCCGTTCGAGTTCAGTCAAAAAGGCGAGGGCCTCGTCGCGTGAGGCGCCACACATCTCCTGCGTCGGGCGCAACCCGCTGCACACCGCAGGTCGTTCCGGTTGCCCAAACAAGGCGCAGCTAAAGTCCGCACGGAGTTGTACGCACGGCACCCCGGCCGGCTTTCCCCACGGCATGCCTGGAATCGGCGACGTAATCGACGGAGCAATACAGCATGCGCCGCAACCGGGCCGACATCCGAGACTCATGGCCTTCATCGTCGCGGTACCTACAGGCAGATGACAAGCGAGGGCCGACCGCACAATTGTTCATTAACGCCAAAATAAAGCATTAGCCATGTCGCAAGGTAACCGCATTACAATCGATGCAGAATTCCTATAGGTTTAACTATCTGCAATTTATGAAGCCACTAATCTGCAATTAACCCGTCTGGGTGAACCCCAGATTCTTCCAGTTCATCTAGGTATTAAACCCTATTTCATGATTGCTCACAGAACGAATATCGCCAGTCTCCAAACATACCGCCAAAGTCCGCCTTCCTTAAAGGAGTCCCGTCATGATCAAATCCGTTATCCGCCTCTTCTTCATTTTCGCCGCCGTTCTGCTGGCGAGGGCCAACGCGCAGGCCGCCGACAACGTGATTTTGGTCTACGATGGCTTTTACCGGAACATCGAGGGCAGTGCGCCCTTCCCGTCCGCCACGACCAACTACGTCTACAACGTCTCGGTCACCCCGTATCGCGAATCTGACTACGGCGCTCCGGGCTTCGCCCTCGCCCTCCCGCTGCAAGTCATCTCCCTCACCCGCCCGGCCGGCGTCTCCGAGGCTTCCGCCCTCAGCTTTGTTACTCTCAGCACCTACTCCCTTCCCCTCCCGCTCTCCGGCGCACCCCAGTCCTTCTCGATCTCCATTCACGTTCCCGCCGGCTTCAGCGCCGGCGACTACTCCTACCAGATCAAGACCCTCAACCTCTCTCTCCCCACCGGCTTCTCCCTCGTCGATGAAGGCACCTTCATCAACATGCAGATCCGCCCTGCGGCCGGCTCCAACACCCCGCCCACGATCCAGATCACCAATCCGGCGAACCAGAGCAATTTCACCTACACCCCGGCCAACGGCCCCCTGCTGATCCCGTTCAATTTCTCCGCCGGCGCCGGAAATTCCACCATTCTCACGGTTGACGCCGACCTCAACAACACGTCGGTCAACGTCACTTCGTCCGGAATCGGCACCAACGCCGCCACCGGCTCCGGCACGCTCTCCATCACCTCGGGCGGCCTTTTCACCCTGCGCGCCCGTGCCTCGAATGGAACCCAGACCTCCTCCGATTCGGTTGAATTCAACGTCACGGTAGCCGCGGCGCCCGTCACCCTCACCCCGGTGCAGCCACTCAACAATGCCGTCTACAGCCTGACGCTGGGGCAAACGGTCACCGTCCCCCTGAGCGCGACGGCCCAGAGCACCTACGGTGCAGTCACCGCCCTCTCCGCCACTTTGAACGGAACCCCTGTCGCGGGCTTCACAACCACCGGACTGAATTCGCTCGAGGCGGCCGGAACCGGCAGCGTGGGCATCAACGCTCCCGGCAACTACACGGTCGTCTATACCGCCACCAACAGTTCCGGCACGGTCTCGCGCACGGTCAATTTCACCGTCAACGGCATCACGCCGCCCCCTGTCGTCACAATCGGCCAGCCGGTCGTAAACACCGTGGTCAATCGCTTCACGGGCGACGCCCCGAGCCTAGTTCCCTTCACCTTCCAGGCCACCTCGCCCTACGGCGCGATCCAGACCGTTTCGGTCACGCTGAACAGTCAGGCGACCGCCGCCAACACCACCGGCCTCCAGACGCAGAACGCCAGCGGCACGGGGAGTTTCAGTGTCAGCACGCCAGGCACCTACACGATGGTGGTGACCGCCTCCAACGGTGGCGCTGTCGCCTCAGCGTCCCGCACCTTCACCGTGGTCGAGACCGCTCCTCCCGCGAGCTACACGCTCACCTGGCTGCCGCCCATCTCGACTGGCGTCGCCGTCGAAGGCGGCACCACCGTTCCGGTCAAGTTTACCCTGACCAACGCCAACACCGGCGCCTCGGTCAGCGACCAGAACGTCATCATCGCAATCTACGAGATCTTCCCCAACGGAACGAGCTCCTCGCCGGTCCTGTTCCCTTATGGCACCAGCGGCCCGGGTGCCCCGGACTACGCCATCACCAGCGGCGTTTACCAACTCGACTATGCCACGACCAACGGCGCCCATGTCTACAAGGTCGAAGTCTACAGTGCCTCGTCCGCCTCGGCGGTGCTGCTCGGGACGAAGCAATTGACGACCTTTGCCGCTCCTGAGCCCGAGGGCTGCTGCGGCGACGAGATCATGGTCCGAAACATGCCGACCATCAATGGCACCGTGAATGGCTCGATCCGCGTGCTCACCTCCGGCTCGGTCGCGCTGAACGGTGGCGCCGTCATCACCGGCAACCTCTACGTGGTCGGCACCCCGACCGTCCGCACCAACGGCCAGCCCAACTTCGGCGGCACGGTCGAAGGGAGCGGTGCCTCCTCGCCCACCAACTATCAGATCACGCTCAACGGCAACTCGACCCTCGGTAAACTGGTCCGCAAAACCGACCCGCTCGTCATGCCCGTTGTCGCTGCTCCCTCCAATCCAACGGGAACGCAGTCGCTCACGATCAATTCGTCGAGCCAGGCGATCACGAACTGGGCGACGGTCAAAAACCTGACGCTCAACGGCAATGTCGGCTCCCGCACCGTCCCTCCGGGCAGCTACGGATCCTTCATCTCCAACGGCAACAACAGCGGCTTCACGCTCGGCGTAGCCGGCTCGACGGTGCCGACGGTTTACGAGTTCCAGAGCCTGACCCTCAACGGCCAGACCAAGATCGAACTCCTCGGCCCGGTGGTCATCACCGTGAAGAACGGTTTCTCCTCCAACGGCACGATCGGAAAAGCAGGCAACACGGGTTGGATGACGCTCAACGTCCACTCCGGCGGTTTCACGCTCAATAGCGGCAACGGCTTCTATGGCTGCGTGGTCGCGCCCAACGGAACGGTGATCATCAACGGCAATACGCAGTTTGTCGGCGGCATCGTCGCCGACCGCCTGACCGTCAACGGTGGCGCCAGCCTGATTCAGGTCGCCCCCTAAAAGCCGGTAATTCCCCTCATTTGGAGGCCGTCCGCACACCGCGGACGGCCTTTTTGTTTTCCCGGCTAAGAACTACCTGGCAGCGTTGATCACTCGCAAATAGCTGACTTTCATGAGGCTAGCCAACCAGCCCCCTGTTACAAACAGACCTACCCGCACTAGGTCCATGCGCGCCTACAAAATATAGGGGGTTAACCCTATATTTTCGATTGATCTCACTAGGCCCATTCATACGGTAACTGCATCCAGTCGGCTCTACCCCGCTTCAACTCACTTCGCCATGATTCGTTCCGTTTCCCGCTTCTTCCTCTTCCTGTTCGCCGCCCTGATGGCCGGCGCAAGCACGCAGGCCGCCGACAACGTGATTTTGGTCTACGATGGCTTTTACCGGAACATCGAGGGCAGTGCGCCCTTCCCGTCCGCCACGACCAACTACGTCTACAACGTCTCGGTCACCCCGTATCGCGAATCTGACTACGGCGCTCCGGGCTTCGCCCTCGCCCTCCCGCTGCAAGTCATCTCCCTCACCCGCCCGGCCGGCGTCTCCGAGGCTTCCGCCCTCAGCTTTGTTACTCTCAGCACCTACTCCCTTCCCCTCCCGCTCTCCGGCGCACCCCAGTCCTTCTCGATCTCCATTCACGTTCCCGCCGGCTTCAGCGCCGGCGACTACTCCTACCAGATCAAGACCCTCAACCTCTCTCTCCCCACCGGCTTCTCCCTCGTCGATGAAGGCACCTTCATCAACATGCAGATCCGCCCTGCGGCCGGCTCCAACGGTCCGCCAAGCGTCTCCATCAGTTCGCCCCTCGATCAGCAGACCTTCACCTACACCCCGGCCAACGGCCCCCTGCTGCTTCCCTTTGCGTTTACCGCCGCCTCCACGGGCACGTCACCCATCCTGACCGTCGACGCAGATCTCAACAACACCACCGTCGCCGTCACCGCAACCGGCATCAACACGACGTCGGCCGCAGGCTCAGGCACGCTCTCCATCACCTCAGGCGGCCTCTACACCCTCCGCGCGCGCGCCTCGAATGGTACCCAGACCGCCTCCGATTCGGTTGAATTCAACGTCGTTGTGGCCGCCCCACCGCCCACCATCACCGCGGCGCAGCCCAGCAACAACGCCGTTTACACCTACACGACCGGCGGTGCCGCCGTCCAGGTGCCGGTCAATTTCACCGCACGCAGCACCTACGGCAACATTTCCGCCATCTCGGCCACGCTCAACGGCTCGCCGATCAGCAACCTGTCGGCGGCCGGCCTCAACAGCCTGCAGGCGACCGGCACGGCCACGTTGAGCATCTCGACGCCTGGCACCTACACCTTGGTCTACACCGGAACGAACCCCATCGGTTCCGCCACCACCACCCTCAGCTTCACCGTCAACAGCGTGGCGCCCACGCCTGTGGTCACCATCAGCCAGCCGACGGCCGGCACCACGATCTCCCGTGTCGCCGGAAGCGCCGCGACGGTCGTTCCGTTCGCCTTCCAGGCCACCACCCCTGCCGGAACGATCCAGGCAGTCTCCGTGACGCTCAATGGCAACCCCATCACTGCCACGGCCGGCGGCCTCAACACGGGCACGGCCACCGGCTCGGGCAGCTTTAGCGTGACCACCCCGGGCACCTACACCATGGTCGCCACCGGCTCGAACGGCTCGGCGGTCGCTTCGGCCACGCGCACCTTCACGGTCACCGAGACCACGCCGCCCCCGGTGACGACCAGCCTTATCTGGCTCCCGCCGATCACCAATGGTGTCACGATTACTGGTGGCGAAGTCATGCCGGTCCGCTTCTCGGTCTCGCGGAACGCCGTACTCGTCAGCGACACCACCGTGGTCGTCGCGATCTACGAAGTCTTCGCCAACGGCACGTCGGGCTCGCCCAGGTACTACACGCACGGCGCCTACTCGATCACCTCGAACGTCTACAATCTGAACTTCACCACCGCCGCGGGCGCCCATCGCTACAAGGTTGAGGTCTACACCTCCTCGACCTCTTCGGCCCAGCTGCTCGGCACCAAGGAGATCACGACCAAGGCCGCTACACCGCCCGATGATGATTGCGATGATGATCGCGACCATGATCGCGACTGCGATCGTGACCATGATCGTAACCGTTCCTGCAACCATGACGGCGATCGCGATGATGATGACCGGGATCACGATCACGACCGGAACTGCGACCACAACCACGACCGCAATCGTTCCTGCAACAACAACGGCGATCGCGATGACGACGACCGGGACCACGATCACGACCGGAATTGCGATCATAACCACGACCGCAATCGCTCCTGCAACAACAACGGCGATCGCGACAACGACCGCGATCGGTACAGTGACCGGGATCGCGACGATGACCGGAAGAAGGACGAAGACAAAAAGAAGGAGGACGATCGCAAGGCCAAGGAAGAGCAGGAGCGCAAGAAGGCCGAGGAAAAGAAGCGCGAGGACGACAAGAAAAAGGACAGTGACAAAAAGAAGGACGACAAGTCGAAGAAGCGCGGATGATTGATCCGACGGTTCATATAAAAAGGCCGCTCTCCAGAGCGGCCTTTTTTGTGCCCAGCGGGTTCACAATCTGTGACGCCCGCCTTCGGACACAGGAACCAGCAGCGACCTCCCCGGCGTTCAGACAGCAAGAACAGCCGCGGCACAAAGTTCGTCTCTTACTTTATCGCCTCCATCCCTGGCGGCTCGAACGGCAGGATGTCACTCCGTATGATTCTCGGAATGCTCGGATTGTTTCACTTCAGCCCAAGCCCACGACACGTGGCTGACAGAGCGCCTTCATCACCCTCGTGGTCGATATATCCGGCAAAGTGAAGGCCGATCGTCGTCTTCCTCGGCTGTGCGCGTCATTGATCGCAAACTGAGCAGCCCAAACTCGCCGCCTATCCTTGATTGGACGCCACCCTCCAGCAATCGCTCACGGGGCGGCCACTCTCGAGCAGGATCCGATCTCCTTTTCCGATAGATTCTTTATGTGGCTCTGCGCGATGTCTGATTTGGATCGAACGGCAACAACCGGTCGCAAATCCAAGTCCACCCAGTGATTAATCAACGCTTGGCCGTGGCGGCCTTGCGGCGGCGCCAGGCGACGAGGGCGAGGAGCCCGGACACAAACGCTGCACCGTACACCTCAGGCTCAGGCACCGGCGTGATCTGATTGTCCATTCCTGGACCATCATCGACGGGCCGCCACATGGTGTCATTGCCCACATAGCCATTGAAGACGATGTTGTTGAGCGGCGACTGGCCTTGGATGCCGGCGTTGTTCGATGAGTAGAAGTAGTCCACCATGTTGACCCAGTTGTTGACCGTAAGCGTCGAGTAGGCCGTTACGCCGGTCGTAAACTGCACGGTCGAAGCCCCGCTGCCGAAATCGAGGATCGAACCCGCCGTGACGGTCAGGCTGCCGAAGGTGCTGTAGGTGTTGTTGAGGAAAAGCGAACCGCCATTGAGCACGATATTGAGATTCGTGTTATTGAATCCCGCGCCGAAGGTGAGGCTCGAACCCGCATTCAACACCAAGGTGCCAGAGCCGTCAAAAATACCCGAAAAAGTGCTGTTGCCGTTGAGCGTCAGCTGCGCGCCGCCGAAGTCGATCGTGCCGGTGCCGGAGATCGAGCCGATCGACTGATTGAACCCGTTGAGGTCGACGACCGCGCCGGTCGCCGTCGCCACAAGATTGGAAGTCCCAATCGAATTCGTCGCACCGAAGGCCAGCGTACCGGCATTGACCTGCGTCGTACCGGTGTACCCGTTGACACCGGAGAGGAGCAGCGTTCCTGCGCCATCCTTGGTCAGACCGCTCACCCCGGAGGAGATGGCACCGGAAATCGTCGTGTTGCCGCCGCCCGCGACCGTCAGCGCCTGACCGGAGCCGGTCACTCCGCCGGAGAGCGTCAGCGTGCCGGCATCGGAGGCGATCTGGGAGGCGCCCGTCATCGTGACCGCACCGGAAATCGTGTTGTTGCCGCTGACGTTCTGGATCACGCCGGACGTGCCGGAGTAACCAGTGCCGGAAATGGAAACGGCCTCGCCGGAGCTGATGTTGCCCTGGAGCTGGAGCGTCGCCCCGCCGGAAACGACGGTGTTGCCCACGGTGCTGCCCAGCGCGTCGCTGCCTGAAATATTGACGATACCGTCAGTGATTTGGGTCTGGCCCCGGTAGGTGCTGTTACCCGAGAGAAAGAGCGTGCCCGTGCCATCCTTGACCAGGTTGCCTGGCGAGGAGATGTCCGAAGAGATATCCTTGCTGATCGTCGTGTTGCCTGCGCCGCCGACCGTCAGGCCGTAGGTGCTCATGCTCAGGGTCACGCCGTCGAGGAGGAGCGTGCTGCCCGAGTCGGTGTTGATCCGGCTGGCACCGTCGAGCGCGATCGAGCCGGACCAGGTGTTGTTGCCACTCACGCTGCGCAGACCGCCGCCGTTGCTGATGCCCGTGCTCCCGAGCTGCAGGTACTCGCCGGCGATGCTGACGTTATTCTGCAGCTCCAGGGCGCCGGCGTTGACCTCGGTCCGGGAGGAGTAGGTGCTGCTATTGCCTTGGCCGAGGGCCAGGTTGCCGCGGACATTGAGGATACCGCCGTCGATCGTGGTCGTGCCGGCGTAGGTACTCGGGTCGTTGGCGGAGACGATCAGGGTGCCGTCGCCGGTCTTGATGTAGCCGCCGGAGTTGATCGTCGCGCTGATCAGGGCGGAGGTGCCGGAGGCTACGTCGATCGTCCGGACCACGCCGCCGAGACCGAGGAAGCCCGAAATCGTGGATTGGCGCCCGGAGGAGAGGAAGCTCACGTTGCCGCCGAGATCGAGCGTGCCGACGCCGGTCGTGACATCGCCACCCTGGATGGTCAGCGCGGCGATCGCGTCGGAGCGGCCGGCGAGATTGAAGAGACCGTCGCTGTTGACGCGCACGTTGACGGTGTCGGCGATGCGGTTGTTGCCGGGGACGAGCGTCGACATGACGAGCGAGGCCGATCCGGCCGCACCTGTGTTGTCACCGATCGTCACATCACCCTGAATACCCTTGTTCACGTAGGAACCGATGTAAGTCGGAGTCGCGAGCGTCACCTGCCCATCGTTGATCTGGTAAGTGCCGTTGAATGTGTTGTCGGCGCCGGAAAGCGTGAGGGTGCCCGTGCCGGTTTTCGTGATGGTGCCCGGGCTGCTGCCGGTCAGTCCGGCGCGGATGTCGATGTTGCCGCCGTCCGTATTGAAGATCAGCTGGTTCGAGCCGACGCTGAACGTGTCGATCCCGGAGATCGCGCTGCCGCCGATGTTGAGCGTGCCACCGGCGGACACGATCGTCGTGTTTCCGCCAAGCGTGACGTTGCCGTTCCACGTGTTGGTGTCGGCGACGTTGCGCAACGCACCCGCGCTGCTGGCACCTGCGCCGGTCAGCGTCAGCGTCTCGTCCGCGACCGTGATGCCACCCTGCAACGCAAGCGTTGCGCCAGTGGTCACCGTCGTGCCGGCGGCGCTCGTACCGAGGGCCGTGGCGTTCTGAATGTTCAGCGTGCCGTCGGAAACGGTCGTCAGGCCGGTGTACGAGTTCGCGCCGCTCAAGGTCAGCGTGCCAGTGCCCTGCTTGGTCACGGCACCCGACTCGGAAATCACACCCGAGAAGGTCGTGCTCGTCGTCGTGCCGGACGTGAGAGTGGCGCCTCCAAGGAGGATATTACCCGCACCGGAAATGGACGCAACGGTCTCGCTGTTGCCGTTCAGATCAAAGGTGGCGCCGCTCGAAACCGAAAGCGTCGATGAATTACTGATCCGATCCGCGCCGCCCGACAGCATAAGCGTTCCCGACGAAACGGTGGTCGCGCCGGTGTACGCATTCGCGCCGGAAAGCGTCAGGATGCCGCTCCCGCCCATCGTGAGGGAACCCGTCCCCGTCGAAATGGCACCCGAAACCGTCGTGTTGCCCGCGCCGTTAAAGATGAGGCTGCGGTTGGTGCCGCCGAGCGCTCCGGACAGCGTCAAGGTGTCGGCCACGCTCGTGATCGTGGTGTCGGCATTGAACGTGATCGCCCCTTGATACGTGTTGTTGCCGCTGATGTTGCGGAGGGCACCCGTGCTGCTGAAACCTGTGCCGGAAAGCGTCAGGGCCTCGGTTCCAACCGTGATGCCACCCTGGAGGCCCAGCGTTGCGCCGCTGTCGACCGTTACCCCGCCAGCCGTCGTACCCAGCGCCGTGTTGCTCGCCGCGACCAAGGTGCCCACGCTGACCGTGGTCGCACCCGTGTAGGTGTTCGCGCCCGACAGCGTGAGCGTGCCGTTGCCCGTCTTGGTCAGCGTGCCGCTTCCGGTCGTGATATTGCCGGAAACCGTGGTGTTGCCGGCACCCGTAAAGGTGAGGCTGCGGTTCGTTCCCGTCTGGGTGCCGCTCAGCGTAAGGGTGTCGGCCGTGCTGCCGATCGTGGTGGTTCCGACATACGTCACCGTGCCGCCAATCGTGTTATTGCCGGAAATGTTTCGAATCGCTCCGTTAGAACCGACGCCGGTGCCCGTGACCGAAGTCAGTTCCTCGCTCCCCAGATTGACGCCTCCCTGCAGGCCGAGCGTCGCACCACTCGCGATCGTGGTGCCGGCGTCCGTCGTGCCGAGCGCCGAGTTGTTCGCGGCAACCAGCGTACCAGCTGAGATCGTCGTGACACCTGTGTAGGTGTTCGCGCCCGACAGCGTCGTCGTGCCCGAGGCATTGTTCATGGTGATGCCGCCAGCATTGAGTGCCACGACACCCGTGATATTCGTCGAGCCGGAACCGTTGAGCGTCAAACGCCGGTTGCCGGAACTGGCAGTGACGTTGTTGATCGTCAGCCCGCCCGAGCTGTTGTTGGTCAACGTCCGATTCGCCGCAATGGTCAGCGCGCCGGTGATGCTCGTCGCCCCCGTGCCGGCAACCGTCAGCGTGCCGCCTTGGGTGAAGTTGTTGATCGTGACCGATGCGGAGTTGTTGTTGGTCAGCGTACGCGTCGCCGAGGTGGTCATCGTGCCGTTGATGGCAATCGCGTATGAACCCGAGAGCGTGAGGTTGTTGCTGAACGTGACATTGTTGAACGTCAGACCACCGGAGGCTGCATTCCACGTCTGAGTCCCCCCCACGGTCACCGCCGAATTGAAGGTCTGAGTGAGGTCATCGTTGTTGACGATCCCCCCCGTGTTCACTGTCAGCGTGTTATCATTAAACGTGAACGCATTCGCCAGCGTGCCGACAGCAAAGGTGACTCCGGCTGTGGTGCGGTTGCCGTTGAGATCGATCGTGAAGTCCCCGGTGGCCAAATCGGAGTCGAAGGTGACCGTCTGAGTGGTCGTAGGGACTCCGTTGGTATTCCAATTGTTCGCGCTGCTCCACAAACCGTCGTTGGACCCGCCATCCCATGTCTTTTGGGCGTACAACGTGACGCCTGCCCCGAACACCATCAGGGCGAAACCGACACGGAGGATGGATCGAAGCGATATCACGATCAGTTAGGGTATAATCCCTATGTTGCTACTTCAGGGTTTCTGCACAACCACGATCTACAGTGCTTACAAATAAAGTAACTGCCTGACAATAGCGCCAGAATGCAGCTTTAGTGGATGAAAATCAGCAAGTAACGCAAAAATCCCGCAGCAACTACACGACAACGCGGCTGCACCCAGGGAAAAACTTGCTCCCACTCACGCCAACGAGTCCACCATCGCCAGCCCGCAGCCCGCCATGCCGCTCTCCGTAGTCTTACCTCACGGTCTCCTTTGACGAACTAGCGAAAAACCTTCTCACTCTCCACGAATGAAGTCGGTCAAGGTCCCCGCGCTCGAAATGTTCATGCACGAAGCGATCCCCCTCGCCAAGGCCATGGGCGTGGGCGTGGAGGTCAGCGACGACCAGTCCTTGGTGCTGACCGCGCCGAAGGAGCAGAACAAAAATTCGCTCAACACCGCGTTCGGCGGCAGCCTCGTTTCCCTCGCCACCCTCGCCGGCTACGGCGTCGTGTGGGAGCTGATGCGCGCCGAAAAAGCCGATGAGAAAATCGAGTGGCGTATCGTGGTGAAGGAAAGCCGCGCCGCCTATCGCCGCCCCGTCATCGGCGATCTCCGCGCGATCTGTGAGCGTCCCGCCAAGGCCGCGATCGAGGAGTTCAAGGCCTCCCTCGCCCGCTACGGCAAGGCCAAGCTCAATCTCCGCGCCCGCGTCATCGAAGGCGGCCAGACCGCGGTCGACGTGAAGGCGGCCTTTGTCGTCACGCGCTAAGGAAGGTCGCCACCGGCGACTCCAGCTTTAGAATTTGGCCGCTTGGGACTGAGGATTTCCGGCGGCGAATCCGCCGCTCAGATGTGCTTCGAGTCGGCCTCGTCCTTCTTCACGTAGCCGCTGTCCTGCCGCTGGTGGTTCACCGCGTTTTTCTTGAGGTAAGCCTGGTAAACATCATCCGCCGTCATGCCCAGCGTCTGCGCCAGCGAGACGAGGAAATGGAACAGGTCGACCACCTCGACCTTGGCATTCTGCTCATCGAATTTCTGGTACTTCGCCCACCACTTCCACGGCACGCTGTCGATCAGCTCGGCGGTTTCCTGCTGCATCGCACGCGTGTAGTTCAGGATCCACTTGGCCTTCTCCTCGTCAGTCGGCGGCGGCAGCTCCACCCCGATCCGGCGATTGAGCCCATCCTGCATGCGGAAAATCTCTTCGAGTTTGTCCATGGACGGCGAGGCTGGAAGGCCGACGAAGCTCGCGCAAGTGGCAACTTCCCCCTCGGACGCCGCCTAAATTAAGCGTTGCCCCACGAGCGCAATTCAGGGACTTTAGAGCCTTGTTGCCCGCGTCGAGCGCTGAACGCGTTCCGCCGATGGCAATCCTCGCGCTGCTCCCGCCTTTTGGTGAGCGCGCTTTAACCAAAAACACAAAACACGTCATGTCAGATACATCCACGTCCGGCGAAACGCCTGCGGCTCCGGCCGCGGCCCCCGCCGCGACCTTCAGCGCGCCGCCTCCCGCTTCGTTCGGGACCGGCCGGGGCTCCGGCCTCGCGCGCGGCAAGCGAAACAGTCCGTCGCCCGCAGCAGCCCCCGCCGTCGCCCCCTCGGGCGACTACCAGCCCACGTCGATCCAGGTGATCACGGTCAAGACCGAGTACAAGAACCCGTTCGCCCCCGTCGACGAGGTTCCCCCCCCCGCCCCTGCACCCGTCCCTGCGGTCGTCGCTCCCGCGCCGGCTCCGGCGGTCGTGGCCGAGCCGGTCCCCGCGCCCGCTCCCGTGGTGATCGCACCCACTGCCGTCGTCGCCGAACCAGCGGCTCCCGCTCCAGCCCCCAAGCCTGCGGTCGCACCAGCACCGGCTCCCGCCCCGAAGGCTGAGTCCGCCGACCTCTTCCCTCTGGAAGAGCGCACCCCGGCCGCCAAGGCTGAGCTCAACATCCTGCCGCCAACGGAACTCAAGCGCCCGGCCCAGAGCTGGGAGTCGTCGTCCTTCAAGGGTGGCTCCGAGCCACGCCCCGAGGGTCGCCGCGAAAAGCGTGAGGATCGCCCGGTTTTCAAGCCCGAGAAGCGCGAGCTGCGCCCGGCCAGCGAGATCAACGCAGGCGCGCCCGCCCGCGAACCGCAGCGTGAGCCCCGTAAATTTGAATCAAAGCCCGCGTCCGCCCCGGTTCACACCCCGCGTCCTCCCCGTGAGGAGCCGAAGAAGTCGGGCGGTCTGCTCGGCTGGCTGAAGGGTCTGTTCGCCGGTCCGGCCGACACCTCCAGCCCCGCACCGGCCCGCGAGGAGCGGACCGGTGGTGGCGATCGCCGTCCCGGCGGTCAGGACGACGGTCACCGCCGTCGTCGCCGCGGTGGTCGCGGCCGCAATGGCGGCGGCGGTTTCCAAGGCCAGGGCGGCCCGGGCGGTGAATCCCGCGGACCTCGTCCCGAAGGTCACGGCCACGAAGGCCGGCCTCAGGGTGGCGGCGGTCATCCCGGCGGTGAAGGTGGCGGCGGTGGCGGTCGACGCCGTCGTCGCGGCGGCCGCGGTCGCAATGGCGGCGGTCCCCGCCCCGAGGGCGGCAGCGGCAGTGGCGGCAGCGGTCCCACCAGTTAAACCTTGCCAAGGCCTTCGGGCCTGAGCCCAGTTCAAAGGCGTCCGGTTTACCGGGCGCCTTTTTTGTGTCTGCGCGGCGGACGCAACGCCCACTTCGACCGACTTTACCTGCTTTCCACCCTTCCTTCATGGCTGATCTCATCGTTCACGGCGGCAAGCCCCTCGCGGGCACCATCACCCCCTCCGGCAACAAGAACTCGGTCCTCCCGATTTTCTGCGCCACCCTGCTCACGGACGAGCCGGTCACGCTGAAGAACGTCCCCGACATCACCGACCTCGACAAGCTGGTCAGTTTCTTCCGTTCCCAAGGCTCGAAGATCGACTGGAACCGCGACAAGGGTGTGATGAAGGTCGATCACTCCACCTTCCGTAGCAATCTCGCCAACGACGAGCTGCCGCAGGACATGCGCTCAACCGTCCTGCTCTACCCGGCGCTGCTCCACCGCCTCCGCAAGATCACCGTGCAGGCCAACGCCAAGGGCTGCTCCCTCGGCGTGCGCGAGATCGACCCGCACCTCGAGATCCTGCGCGCGCTCGGCGCCGTGATCAACGACGGCGATCCCCTGACCATCGCGCTGCCGGCCGGCTTCACCGGCGCCCGCCACTGGCTCGACTACATGTCAGTGACGGTCACGGAGAATTTTGCCATGGTCGCCGCCCTGGCCAAGGGCACCTCGACCCTCATCAACGCCGCGAGCGAACCGCACGTGCAGGATCTCTGCGCCGCCCTCGTCGCCATGGGCGCCAAGATCAAGGGCATCGGCACGTCGATGATCAGCATCACCGGGGTGAAGAAGCTCCACGGCGCCACCATCACGATCAACACCGACTACCACGAGGTCGTGACCTTTCTCGCCCTCGGCGCCATCACCGGCGGCGAGGTCCGCGTCCGCAAGTCCCTGCCCCACCACTTCGACCTCATCACCCGCGCCTTCCACAAGCTCGGCGTGGTCGTCGAGCACGAGGGCGACACCGCCATTGTCCGCCGCAACCAGTCGCTGCGCATCGAGGCCCCGCACACCAGCAACCTGCTGCCCAAGATCGAGGCCGCGCCCTGGCCCTACTTCTCCGTGGACCTGCTGCCTCTCCTCATCGCGCTCAGCACGCGCGCCGAGGGCACGATCCATTTCTGGAACAAGGTTTACGAGAACGGCTTCTCCTGGATCCCCGAGCTCGCCAAGTTCGGCGCCCACGCCGTCGTCAGCGACCCGCATCGCATCGTCGTCTTCGGCAACCGCCCGCTGCGCCCCGCCGTCGTCGACTCGCCGTACGTGATCCGCGCCGCCGTCGCCCTGACCATGGTCGCCGCCTCCATCCCGGGCCGCAGCGTCGTGCGCAATGCCGAGATCATCAAGCGCGCCCACCCGCGCTTTGTCGAAAACCTCCGCAGCCTCGGCGCGGAACTCGAGTGGAAGTGAGGGCATTTTCGATTTTCGAATTTTGATTTTCGAATCACCGATCCACCACCTGTCTCCCGACCTTCCTTTCCGTGTCAGAATCGAAAATCAAAAATCCGAAATCGAAAATTCCGGCGCCTTCTTCGGCCCCGACGGGTGTGGGCTTCATCACGGGCGCTCTGGCCACGCCCGTCTCGCCCGCGGAAGCCGCGCTGCGGCCACTGTCCTTCGCTGACTTCACCGGCCAGCCGCGCACCGTCGAGCGCCTGCAGGTCATGGTCGGGGCCGCGAAGCGGCGTGGCGAGGCCCTGAACCACATTCTCCTCAGCGGCCCGCCCGGGCTCGGCAAGACCACGCTCGCCTTCATCCTCGGCCACGAGCTCGGCAAGCAGGTCCGCGTCACCTCGGGCCCGGTCGTCGAAAAAGCCGGCGACCTCGCCGGCCTGCTCACCAGTCTCGAGGAGGGCGACATCCTTTTCATCGACGAGATTCACCGCATTCCGAAAACCGTCGAGGAATACCTCTACAGCGCGATGGAGGACTTCCGCCTCGACATCATGATCGACCAGGGGCCCAACGCGCGCAGCGTCCGCCTCTCGATCCCGAAGTTCACCCTCATCGGCGCCACCACGCGCTCCGGCCTGCTCACCGCCCCGCTCCGCTCGCGCTTCACGCTCAACACCCGCCTCGATTACTACGAGCGCGTCACGCTGGAGGGCATCGTCACCCGCAGCTGCGGCCTGCTCAAGGTCGACCTCGACACCGGCGGCGCGCAGGAAATCGCCAAGCGTGCCCGCGGCACGCCGCGCATCGCCAACAACCTTGTCAATTTCTGCCGCGACTACGCTTCCGAGAAAGCCAAGGGCCGCATCACCCAGCCCGTCGCCGCCGCCGCGCTCGAACTTTTGGAAATCGACGCCGCCGGTCTCGACGAGATGGACAAGCGCGTGTTGCGTCTCATGGCCGAGAATTATGCCGGCGGCCCCGTCGGCCTCGGCACCATCGCCATCGCCGTCGGCGAGGAAGCCGACACCCTCGAGGAAGTCCACGAGCCCTTCCTCATTCAAGAAGGCTACCTCGCCCGCACCGCGCAGGGCCGCATCCTCACCGCGAAAGGCTACGGCGCCATCGGCCTTAAAGCCGCCACCGGCGACCAACAGTCCCTGCTGTAGGGCGGGGTCGCCGACCCCGCCAAATCAGGTGGGAGGGGCTTTATGCCCCGACAAGCACGCGCGCAATCCGGTCGGGCTTCCGCCGCGGGAGTATCCAACTCAGCACGGCTCCGCTCTTGCCGCCGGCCTTTGGCCGCGTTCCACTAACCCCGGGCCAACCATTATGCCGCTTCCTCCCAGTATTGCCGCGTGCGCTTAGGCCGCCCCGCGTGCAACCGACCGGGTTGGCGGCCCACCATCCTGACCCTGCCGCCCTATGGAAACCCGCATCGCCCTCTTTCAGAAAAAAGAAATCCGCAAGACTCTCCATGCCGGGGAGTGGTGGTTCGTTATCGTCGATGTGGTGGCCGCCCTCACGGATTCCGCCAATCCCTCCGGCTATCTCAAGGACATGCGCCGCCGCGATCCCGCCTTGGCCGACGCCCTCAAAGGGGGGGGGCAAATTGCCCCCCCCCTTGCCCTGGAAGTCCCCACCGCTGGGGGACCGCAAAATATTCTCTGCTGGCACACCGAGGGCATCTTCCGGCTGATCCAATCCATCCCGAGCCCCAAGGCCGAGCCGTTCAAACGCTGGCTCGCCAAGGTGGGCTATGAACGCGTGCAGGAAATCGAGGATCCCGAACTCGCCACCAAGCGCACCCGCGCCCTCTACCGCGCCAAGGGGTATTCCGACGCCTGGATCGAGCGCCGGATGCGAAGCATCGCCATCCGCGACGAGCTGACCGACGAGTGGAAGAAACGCGGCGTCAAGGAACAGCGCGAGTATGCCATCCTCACCGCCGAGATATCCAAGGCGGCCTTCGGCCTCACGCCCGCCGAATACACCGCCCTCAAGGGCCTGAAACGCGGAAACCTGCGCGACCACATGACCGACCTTGAGCTGATCTTCTCGATGCTGGGCGAGGCCGCCACCACGGAGATCAC
>CAYWRG010000035.1:41237-44083 GCA_964460715.1 uncultured Opitutus sp.
CCCAAGGGCTGCCGGAGAGCAAGACGGCGGCCAACGAAGGCGGCACTGTCGCCGGCAACGCCCGGCGCGAACTGGAGAAAAAATCCGGCCGCAAAGTCGTGAGCCGCGAGAACAATCTCGACGCCCCCGAGTCCATCAAACGGTTGTCCCGCCCCAAATAATGCCGCCCCCAGCGGTCACAGCTGGAAATCCCCCATATGCTCAAGCTTAGCGATTTGATTAGGCTCTCAAACGTAGAGCTTGGGCACTTCAAAATACACTGTGCCACTGGATACCCCAACCCACCATTGCAGGCTTTCCTCGAAGGAAAGTTCAAGGAATGGCAGGAATATCAGACTAAGCGCAATTTCCAGTGTGAGAGAATTCTGTCACTAATTCAGATCACCACCGGCCGATGGCTATTTGCCGGCGTCTGGAATGTTCATGGCACTCCTCTAAAGAAGTCAGAAAGCAAAAAAACTTGGTTCGCGTATTCCACGTCGGAAGTCCCTGGATTGGAGCACTTGACTGGTCGCGCGATTATTTCTTTTAAACGAACTTTCCGGGCATCGTATTTGGTCGGAACTCGCTATGCGGACCTGTTAATCGTTTCTGAGATTCTTTCCGAAAGAATAACCCTGAGAGATTTTCCAGGATTTTCGTCAGTTTTGCTGAGCTATGCTGAACTCAGCCATGTCATCACCAGAAGTCTTCCCTCTTGGCGAGCCGCCCTGAGCAGCGTCGCGGGCGTTTATCTGATTACCGACACATCATGCGGCAGGCATTACGTTGGCAGCGCCTACGGCACCCAAGGATTCTGGGGGCGTTGGAGCCTGTATGTCGAAACACCGCACGGCTTTAATAAGAAGCTGCAGCAGTTGCTCAGCGAGCAGGGACTAGCTCACGCCACGCACTTCAGGTATTCGATCCTGGAAATATGTGATGTTCTCGCGACACAAGATGAAGTCCTGAGCAGAGAATCCCATTGGAAAGAAGCTCTTGGATCCCGCGATTTCGGCTACAATTCCAACTGATGGACTGCTTGGTTAAAAAACCCAACGGGAGCGGATACGGAGCTTTTAGGGAGCGCCGTAACCGGCCCCAGGGATAAACACACTTACCGAGCCGCACCCGCGGTCGCGGCATTCATTTCGAGTGAATACCAGTTGATCCGCCGGGTGCAGAACATCACGAGCGCCAGCGCCCCGAACAGCGCGGCCGTGCCGGCCACCAGCGCGTAGTCCTGCGACTTCAGGACAAAATACAGATAGCCATACGTCGCCCCCAGCCCGCCGCCGATGATCAGCGTGCGCAGGCCGGTCCGGAGAAAGCTCCAGGCATAAAGCGACACGAGCACCGTGCACAGCGCCGCCGCCACCGCATAGGCGAGGCCGGTCGTCAGAAATTCGGACAGCGCCAGGAAACCGAGGAAGAACAGGCACAGCGCCGCGCCGACCATCGCATATTGCAGCGGATGGATCTTCAGCGCCGGCGACGTCACCTCGAACAGGAAGAACACGGCGAACACCAGGACGAAGAACAACACGCCGTATTTTTGCGCCCGCTCGGCCAGCCGGTAGCCGTCCACCGGCTGCGCGAAGGTCACGCCGAAACCCGCGGCGTCGATCTTCTGCGCCAGCTCGGTCAGGTTCGTGCCGCGCTTTGTCCAGCTCTGTGGGAACCCGCGACTGAAATGCGCGATCTCCCACTCCGCCGTGAAGCCCGCCGGACCGACTTCCCGCCGCACCGGCAGGTAGGCGCCGCCGAACGACGGGTCCGCCCACGGCGCCGTGAGCTTCACCGTGGTGGCCTTGCCGGCGGGAACGATTTGCAGTCGTTCGCTGCCCTGCAACGCCGCCTCGAACTCAAAATTAATCCGCGCCCCGGGCGTGAGCTCCGCGAGCTTCGCCTCGAGCGGCAGAAAACCGCCGCCCGCGGCGTCGGCTGACTCGAACGCCGCCGCCTTGCCGCCCGTCGGCTGGAAAGCCGAGACCGTGCGGATGCCGCGCAGGTCCGACACGCCGAACAGCACCTTCGCCTGCGCCCAGTCGATCCGATCAAACTCGATGCCGGCCGCGGCGAAGTCCGGCACGAACCCGCCGGCAAACTTGAGCCGCGCGGCATACACCACCGCGTCGTAGATGCCGCGGCGCCGCACCTCGGGCTCAACCGTCCCCGCCACCGCCAGCCTGTCCGACAGGAAATACGCCGTCGTCCACTGCAGGCCGGGTTCCTCCACCGACACGACCTTCTCGCCTAGGACCTTCTGGCGGACGATCATCGTCTTGTAGGCGTAGGGCACGGCCAGCACCGGGCCGGTGACCTGTTGCGCCTTGCCCCACAGCCCGGCGATCTCCGCGGTCGCCTGGTTCTGGTAACCCTGCCGCTCGCGCAGCACGCCGTTCGTCATGAACAGCGGAATGTGCAGAAACGGGATGAGCAGACAGATGCTCGTGATCTTCAGAAAAACGGCCAGCCGGCGCGAACCCGGCGTGGGGATGATTGGAGGTTGCGCAGAATCCATGCGCCCATCCTGCCCGGCTCATATGAAGCCCGTGTGAAGTAGTGATGAAATCGGACGACTTTCTGGAGGGCTCGCGTCCCTGCGAGCCGTTTGCCAGTTAACCGATTCCGGCCTGCAGGGACGCGGGCCCTCCACCCAATCATGCCTCCGGCACCCAGAACACCGCACGCGCACCGCCTTCCTGGCGGTTCGCCAGCATCGCATCGCCGCCGTGCAAATGCGCGATCTCACGCACCAGCGCCAGGCCGAGCCCCGTGCTCTTCCGTTCCGTGCCCGGGCGCGGCAGCGAATAAAACCGATCGAACACCCGCTCCCGCTCGGCAGCCGGGATACCCGGGCCCGA
>CAYWRG010000036.1:0-18940 GCA_964460715.1 uncultured Opitutus sp.
TGTCTTAACCACGCCGCCAGCGTTCATTCTGAGCCAGGATCAAACTCTCCGAAAAGAGAGTTCAGAACCTAGTGATTCATGAACTACATGAACAACGACCAAAGGCCGTTGTTCGATTTATGGAATTTCTTGATTGGGGGTCCCAATCAATCGTACAAAGTAAGTTTCAAAGAGCTGCTTCCTTTTTAGGGGAAAGAGTTCAAAGAAGACATTTCCCAAAGCCGTCGTCAATATCTTTTTCGAAGAAAGTTAAACTTTTTCGAAGCGATTGCCGACCGAATCGAGATCTGAACTTCAAAGAACCCCCACCGCTGTCGGCGTTTTTTAGGCGCCTCCGAATCGATGGGAGTGCGGACAATGCTACTCACGGTTTTCGGTTCAAGACCTTTTTGGAATATTTTTCAGAGGCCGTCATAAATTACTGATTAAAAATGAATTAGAGATTTCATTTTCTCGCGATGCGTTGTTTTTTCGAGCGGAGCGGATCGCGGCAGGCCCCGATTGCCGTTGTAGTTGTTTTTTAACTACACATGACTGCAGCAGTGTTCCGAGCCCCTCGCCCGTAGCACGATTGCCACCGCGGCGCCGCACACCAGCGGATCCGGCGTGATCTGCGCTTGGGCCCCAAGCAAGGGGCCCGGGAGGGAGCGCCTTCGTTCCCCCTTCGGGGACTGCAGCCTGATCCCCATTCCATCGCTTCGCTGCCCCCACCAAAGCCCCGCCGTCCGGAAAGGCGGCGTGGAGCGAGCCAGCCCCACGCCGGCCCGAACAATCATTTAACCTGTTAACGCACTCCGTACCGCCGGCAGTGCGCCGTGGCATGGCCGCACATCAGGTCCGATCAGGACTGCCCGTACTAGGTTCACGTCTCAGCCCACATCGCTGACACGCTCCAGGCAAACCAGGCGCGGCTGCTCGGCTTGGCCCCTTCCACCCAGGTCCGCGCCGGGCCTGCTTAGCCCGCGGGCGCCCCGAGGAAGGAGGAATGATCACTCAGCTAAACCTTTCCACCAAGCGCGCCACCCCGAAGGCCGCTTCAACAGGCGCCCCAGGCTCCACCTACTGCCGCTCCCCGCCACTCCACCACCCGCCCCATCCCTCGGCGGTTACTTAACCAAGAACCAATGGCGGCGGCACCGTGCCTTTCTCCATCCCGTCTCCGCGCACGATGCGGACCGGCATGTTTGCGGTCGAGCACCTCGGCGCGTGCTACCCGAGGCGGGGTTCCGCGGCAAAGCCTGCCGCCAAAATCGCTTTGCGAACGAACAGCCACGAATCGATTCAGCCCCATTCGCACGCCAAGTTTGCCCAATTCAGACAAGAACAAGGAGGATTCGCCCACCTGTCTTTTGCCCTCTGAAGCCAAAATTGAACCCGCGACGAACGTGACGGGGCCGTGACACGAAGCGGTCAGATCGATCGGCTGCCCCCATTGAGCCCGAGCCCTGGCCAACGTCACCTGAGGCCGCAAAATGGGTCAAAACCGCCAATTTGAAGGTCCTTTGCCCGATCATGCACCTTTAGGAATACACCAATTTCATCGTGTTTTTTGGCGATTTTACCCCGAAATCACCCGGTTTTTAGGGGATTTTTGTCCATTTTGGCAAAACGGCCAAAAAAACGGTGATTGCACTCCCACCCAGATTACTTTTGAACGACCTTCCCTGATTCGTCACTAACTAGGGACCACACTTTAACCAAGGAACCCGTTTTGGACCTTAAACAAATCAAGCAGATCATTGATCTCATGAAGCGCTCAGAGTTGACCGAATTCGCGGTCGAGGAAGAGGGCTTCAAGCTGAAGATCCGCCGCGGCCTCAACGGGCTGCCGGTGGTCTCGACCAGCGGTCGGGGATCCAACCCACCCTTTGCCGCGAGTTCCGGCGACGCTCCGGCGGCGCCCGCTCCGGCTCCGGCCGCCTCTGCCGCCCCCGCCGCTCCGGCCGCGGACGAGGCTGGTATCACTTACATCAAGTCCCCGATGGTCGGCACGTTCTACCGCGCCGCCTCCCCGGAGAGCAAAGCCTACGTCGAGCCAGGCACCAAGGTGACTGAGACCAGCGTGGTCTGCATCATCGAGGCCATGAAAATCATGAACGAGATCCAGGCCGAGACCAAGGGTACCGTCATTGAGCTCCTCGTTGAAAACGGCCAGCCGGTCGAATACGGCCAGCGCATCTTTAAGGTCAAACAAGGCTGAGTTCCGCACTTCGAACCGCTAATCCGCGCTGACTTTCGCTAATTCATTTTAGCGTAATTTAGCGTAGATTAGCGGTTTACTATTCTACTTTCCCGATGATTCAAAAGATCCTCATCGCCAATCGCGGTGAAATCGCTCTCCGCATCGTTCGCGCCTGCCGCGAACTGGGTATCAAGACTCTCGCGGTCTACTCTGAAGCGGATGTCCAATCCCTCCATGTCCAGCTGGCCGATGAGGCCATCTGCATCGGTGGCCCCCGCAGCGCCGACAGCTACCTCCGCGCCGACCGCATCATCAGCGCGGCCGAGATCGCCGATGTCGATGCCATCCACCCGGGTTATGGCTTCCTCTCCGAAAACGCGAAATTTGCGGAGCAGTGCGAATCCTGCAACATCAAGTTCATCGGTCCGAAGTCCAAGTCCATCAAGATGATGGGCGACAAGGCAGTCGCCAAGGACACCGTCAAGAAGGCCGGCGTGCCGACCGTTCCCGGTTCTGATGGACCGGTCGAGACCGAGACCGAGGCGGTCAAGATTGCCCGGAAGATCGGCTATCCGGTCATCATCAAGGCTGTCGCCGGTGGCGGCGGGCGCGGTATGCGCATCGCGCACAACGACATGTCCTTCGCCAAGGAGTACCACGTCGCCCGCAACGAGGCAGAGAAGGCCTTCGGCAACGGCGCGGTCTACATCGAGAAATACATCGAGAAGCCCCGCCACATCGAGTTCCAGATCCTGGCCGACAGCCATGGCAAGGTCCTCCACCTCGGTGAACGCGATTGCTCGGTGCAGCGTCGCCACCAGAAGCTCATTGAGGAGTCCCCTTCCCCGTTCCTGACGCCCTCCCTCCGCAAGACGATGGGCAAGGCCGCCGTGAAGGCCGCCGAGGCCGCTTCCTACGAGAACGCCGGCACGATCGAGTTCCTCGTCGATGCGAAGGGCAATTTCTACTTCATCGAGATGAACACCCGTATCCAGGTGGAGCATCCGGTGACGGAAGAGTGCACCGGCATCGACCTGATCAAACAGCAGATCCGCATCGCCAACGGCGAGAAGCTCGGCTTCGACCAGGGCGACATCAAGTTTGAGAAGCACGCGATCGAGTGCCGCATCAACGCTGAGGATCCGGCCCGCAACTTCACGCCGTCCCCCGGCACGATCGGTCTCTACTACGCCCCAGGCGGCCACGGTGTGCGCGTCGACAGCCATGCCTACAGCGGCTACACGATCCCGCCGTACTACGATTCCATGATCGGCAAGCTCATCTGCTTCGGCGACACCCGTAAGGTCGCGCTCGAGCGAGCCTACCGTGCGCTGAGCGAGTACCTGGTCCGCGGCATCAAGACCACGATCCCGCTGCACAAGGCGATCATGAGCGATCCGGTGTTCATCGAGGGCAAGGCTACGACCGCCTACATGGAGGAATTCATGGCCCGCGCCCCCACCGATCTGTTCAGCTGATCCGCGCTTCCGCGCCGCCCCTCAGTGATAACTCCTGCCGGCTCGCGCCGCGGGAGTTTTTCGTGTCCGGGCCTTGCAACATCTGGGCGGCCGCCGGTACAGTGGCCGCATCATGCAATCGCCCGAGTTCAACCCGCCCACCCGACTCGACGACCAGCCAGAGCTGGGTGACATCAAGATCAACCATACGGTGATCGCCAGCATCGTCCGCCTTGCGGCCATCCAGGTCAAAGGCGTGGCCGGCGTCGGTGGTGGACTCGTGGACGGCATCAGCGAGATTTTTGCCAAGCGCGAGAGCGACCACCGGGGTGTGAAGGTTTCGGAGGACGAGAACGACAACTACTCCATCGAGGTCCGCCTCGTCGTCGCCTACGGCGCCGAAATCGGGCGCACCGCCTACGAAGTTCAGGTCGCCGTGCGTACGCAGGTCATGGCCATGACGGGCAAGAACGTACCGCGGGTCGACGTGATCATCGAAGGCGTTCGCCTTCCGTCCGACACCCCGGGTGGCGGCGAACGAAACGACGATCTCTGGCCCGAAACCCCCGCCACGGACTAAACCCCGACCGGAATCAGCGTGAGCGCCCTCACCGAATACCTGCTGACGTCCCCGGTGCAGCTCTTCGTCCTCTGGGGCGGAGTGGCACTGCTGGTGATTCTGCTGTTTTTGCGCCAGCCCTCCGTCTTGACGCTGGTCTCAGACAGCTCCGGGCGCCTGGAGATCTCCCGCCACGCCCTGCACCGCCTCGTGGAGGCCTGCTGCGAGCAGCTCAAGGGCGTGGCGTCCGCCCGCGCCAGCATCACCCGTCGCGGCAACCGGCTGACGACCGTAATTCGCCTCAAGGTTCGCCCCGACGCCAAGCTCGATGCCATTCAAGGCTACCTCAATGAGGAGATTGCCGACATTTATCGCGAAAACCTGGCGTTTAAAGGCGAGGTCGGTGCGATTGAAATCAAGGTCGTCGGCGTCCTGCCGGAGCCGGAGCGCACGTTCTGAAGCCGCCCGCGAATCACGCGAATCGGCGCGAATCGACGAAGACCACCGGATTTTGGAACCACGAAATACACGGAACACACGAAAAGGTTCCGATCCCTGATCTCCTGATCCCTTTTCGTGTGTTCCGTGTATTTCGTGGTTTATCCCGGTTTGAATTCGCGCGGATTCGCGTGATTCGCGGGCGGTCAATCCGTCCTCACGCTTCGCCCACGTCGACCTCGAGCGTGAAGGTCGCCCCGTGACCGGATTCGCTTTCCAGTACGATCATGCCCCCCAGCAGACGGGCCAGGCGCTGGGAGATCGCGAGGCCGAGGCCGGTGCCGCCAAACTGGCGGCCGATGGAGGCGTCGCCCTGCTCGTAAGGCGTGAACAGCCGCGCCTGCCGCTCGATCGGGATGCCGATCCCCGTGTCGCTGACGCGAATGCGCAGCAACCGGCGCCCCGCCGCCGCGGGCGCGGAAGAGACGTTCACGCTGATCTCGCCCTTGGGCGTGAACTTGACGGCGTTGGCGAGGAGATTGCTGAGGATCTGACGAAGACGCTGCGCATCGCTGACCACAAAGGCCGGCGTATCTGCGGTCACGGTGTAGGTCAGCTTCAGTCCCTTGGACTGCGCCGGGATCCGGAACAATTCGCACAGGTCACGCACGAACTCACGCACCGCCAGCGGGGCGGGCTCGATCTCGACCCGGCCTTCCTCGATCCGCGAATGGTCGAGCAATTCGCCGATCAGGCGCAGCAGGCTCTCGGCGGAACGCTCGATCAGGCCAAGCGTCTCGCGCTGGTGAGGTGCCACCGCCTCGGCCTGCAGCAGATGGACAAGGCCGACGATCCCGGCCACCGGCGTGCGCACCTCGTGGCTGATCACGGCGAGGTAGCGGCTCTTGGCCAGATTTGCCGACTCGGCGGCGTCCTTGGCGTGACGTAGCTCGTTCTCGGTCTGGCGGCGCGCCGCGATCTCCTGCTGCAGGCGACGGTTGAGCCGGACCAGCGGCAGCGCCCACGCCAGCGCGCCGAAGGCAATGACTCCGAGCACGGCGAGCGACCAGTAGACCCAGCGCAGATTCGGCGGCGGGTCCGGGTAGTAGATGAATCCGGTCAGATCGAATTCGCGCGGCAGCATGCCGAACTCGGCATAGGTGTCCGCGATGTGCCGCCAACGCCCCGGATTGAGATGACCGACCTCGATGATGCCCGGGTGCATGAGCTCGGCGGTCTTCGCCGCTTCGAAAAGCAAATGCTCCCGACTCAGCCGTTCGGGATGCTGCCGGCGGATCAGATCGACGATCTCCTCCTGATGCGCGAGGGCATACTCCCAGCCGCGCAGACTGGCGGCGCGAAAGGCGCGCACGCGCTCGGGGAAGCGACGGACCTGGTCCTCGGTGGTGAAGAGATTGTCGCCGTAGAAGTCGATGCCGCCCGAGCGGGCGGTGAAGGCGTGAAACTCGACCCCGGCCTCGCGCAGCTCGAAGGGTTCATCTGTGCTGTAGGACGACATCGCATCCACCTGGCCATTGATGAATTCAGCCAGCCGCAGCGTGTGCGGGCGGACCCGCAGGCGGCTGACATCGACGCCCTCGTACTTGAAGTAGGCGAAGAGTTCGGCCTTTTCCGAGTCGATGATCATCATCTCGCGGTCCTGCAGACCTTGCAGATCGCTCACACCGCTGGCGGCCCGCGTGACGAGCAGCAGGGGAGAGTGCTGAAAGATGGCGGCGAGCACGACGACCGGACGCCCCGCGGCGCGCAGGAGCAGGAGATCCGAATTGCCCACGCCAAACTCAGCCCCGCCGTTGAGCACGTTTTCAACCGGGTCTCGCTCCGGGACGGCCTCGATCAACTCCACATCGAGCCCCACCTCGCGGTAGTAGCCCTTTTCCACGGCGGCATAGTAGCCGGCAAATTGAAACTGATGCTGCCACTTGAGCTGCAGGCGGACCTTCTCCAGCGGCGGCGTCTGCGCGAGGAGGCCGGCCGAAGCAACGACCGCCGCGAAGGTTAGCCGGACAAGGAAACGTACGTTCATGCGAGCAGAAAACAGCATGGGCAGCAGGAGGTTGCCGGCCAACCCACGGGACGCCAGTGTGTTTACGCGCCGACCGGATGCCAGGTCGTCTTGAACTCCACGAAGTCGCGGAGCGCGTAGAGTCCCTGCCGGGTTTCATCGAACCAATCCAGCGATTCCTCGGCCGGCAGCAGGCGCACGCGCTTCACACTGTCGGCCGCGCCGGTCTCGATCGTCTTGCGATCCGCCGCCGTGGCCACGCCCGCAACGGCCCGCAAGTGGGCGTGGGTCGCGAAGGTCGGGACCATCTCCTTGCGGAAGCCGGTGAGCAGATTGACCACGCCGCCGGGCAGGTCGCTGGTCGCCAGCATTTCACCGAGCACCACGGCCGGATAGGGCCGGGCCTCGGAGGCGAGCGCGACGACGGTGTTGCCGCAAGTGATGGCGGGGGCGAAGAGCGAGACGAGGGCGAGCAGCGGCGCCTCGTCCGGAGCGATGAGGCCGATCACGCCCATGGGCTCGGTCACGGTGAAGTTGAAATAGGGCGCGGCCACCGGGTTCACGGCGCCGAGCACCTGCTCGTACTTGTCGGTCCAGCCCGCATAGTGCACGAGGCGGTCGACGGACGCGGCGACTTCGCGCGCGGCGGCCGCCTTGGTGGCCCCGCCTGCCACGAGTGCGGCGGTGAGTTCGCCCGTGCGGGCCTCGATCATCTCGGCCAGGCGGTAAAGGATTTGTCCGCGGTTGTAGGCCGTGCGCTTCGCCCACCCCGGGCCGGCCTTCGCGGCGGCCTCGACGGCATTGCGCAGGTCCTTGCGCGTGCACTGCGGGATGTGCCCGATGAACTCGCCCGAGGCGGCATCCTTGAGCGGAAACGTCCGCCCACTCTCCGAGCGAATGAACGCTCCACCGACATAAACCTTGGGCGTCTTGGTGATAGGTAAACGGGTCATGAGATTTTTAACCACGGATGGACACGGATAAACACGGATTCAGAGAACAACACGTTCCCACTCCAGTTTCGGTTTCTTGAAATTGATGATCAGGCCAACATGGAGCCGGCTGATCCTTAGATAGTTGAGCATCTGACCGCGCTCAATATCGGTGATCCGATCAATCACCTTCGCATCGACGATCACTGAACCGCCTACGATCAGATCCGGGACGAACTCGCCCACGACAACTCCTTTGTAGTTCACCGGAAAACGCCTCTGCTGTTCGAAAGCCAACCGGCGCAACCCCAGTTCTACGATCATCGCGTTTTCGTACGGCTTTTCGTGCAAACCGTGCCCAACACTGTTGAGCACCTCGAACGCCACCCCGACGATCGCGTGCGTCAACTCCCCTTCCGGGAGATGGAATCCGTGTTTATCCGTGTCCATCCGTGGTTAAATGTTTCAACCCAGCTTCACGTAGTCGGCCAGGCCCTGTTTGCCGCCCTCGCGGCCGAAGCCGCTTTCCTTGTAACCGCCGAACGGCGATGCGGGGTCGAACTTGTTGTAGGTGTTGGCCCAGACGACACCGGCCTTGAGCTCCGTGCTCAGCTTGAGGATGCGCGAACCCTTGTCGGTCCAGACGCCGGCGCTCAGGCCGTAGGCGGTGTTGTTCGCCTTCTCGATCGCCTCGTCGACCGTGCGGAAGGTGAGGATCGAGAGCACCGGGCCGAAGATCTCCTCGCGCGCGATGCGATGACTCTGCTGCACGCCGCTGAAGAGCGTCGGGCGGAAGTACCAGCCCTTGGCCGGCAGCTTGCACGCGGGCTGGAACAGCTCCGCGCCCTCCTTCACACCGGCGTCGACCAGCGTGCGGATCTTGTCGAGCTGCGCCTTGGAATTGATCGCACCGATGTCGGTGTTCTTGTCGAGCGGATCGCCCACGCGGAGCTGGCGCACGCGCAGCTTGAGCTTGGCGAGGACCGCGTCGGCCACGCCTTCCTGCACGAGCAGGCGCGAGCCGGCGCAGCAGACGTGGCCCTGGTTGAAGAAGATGCCGTTGACGATGCCCTCGACCGCCTGATCAAGCGGGGCGTCGTCGAAGACGATGTTCGCGGCCTTGCCGCCCAGCTCCATCGTCGTCTTCTTCCCGCTGCCCGCGAGCGAGCGCATGATGAGTTTGCCAACCTCGGTCGAGCCGGTGAAGGCCACCTTGGCCGCGAGCGGATGCGCCATCACGGCGGCGCCGGTCTCACCGGCACCGGCCACGAAGTTGACCACGCCGGGCGGCAGACCCGCCTCCTGGATGATCTCGGCAAATTTCAGCGCGGTGATCGACGTCGTCTCAGCCGGCTTGAGGACCACGGTGTTGCCCGCCGCGAGGGCCGGAGCGAGCTTCCACGCGAGCATCAGCAGCGGAAAATTCCACGGGATGACCTGCCCGACCACCCCGTGCGGCGCGACCGTCGCGCCCGGGAAGGCATAGGCCAACTTGTCGGCCCAGCCGGCGTGATAGAAGAAATGCGCGGCCGCCATCGGCACATCGAAGTCACGCGATTCCTTGATCGGCTTGCCGCCGTCGAGCGTCTCCGCGACCGCGAACTCGCGCGCCCGGTCCTGCAGCAGGCGGGCGAGGCGATACAAGTACTTGCCGCGCTCGGCCCCGGGCAGCTTCGACCACGCGGGAAACGCCTTCGCCGCGGCCTGGTAGGCGGCATCGACATCCGCCGCGCCCGCGAGGGCGATCTCGGCGAGGGTCTGTTCATTGCCCGGGTTGATCGACGCAAAGTACGCCGCCTTTTTCGGCGCGACGAACCGCCCGTTGATGAAGAGGTCGTAGCGCGGCTTGAGCTTCGGATCAGCCGTCTCGGGCGCCGGGTCAAAGGCCCAGAGATCGCCGAAAATCAGTTCAGGACGGGAGCTGCGTCGAGCAGGAGATTTTTTGGTGGAGACAGACATGACAAATTAACCGCGCTTGGACACGGATAGACGCGGATTCCAAACCTGCTTATCCGTGTTCATCCGTGTTAATCCGTGGTTCAAGGGTTAGTAGCTTTCGGCGGCTTCGCTGAAGTGGTACGGGGCCTGGTAGGCGCCGGTGCGCTCCTTCTCGAGTTGGCGGAGGAGGTCGTTGAGGAGGGACGACGCACCGAAGCGGTAGCGCGCATTCGTGAGCCAGGCGTCGCCCAGCGTTTCCTTGATCGCAACGAGGAAGGTTAAGGCCTGCTTGGCCGTGCGGATGCCGCCGGCCGGCTTCATGCCGATCGCGATATTGGTATCGAGGTAGAAGTCACGGATCGCGTCGATCATCACCTGGTTGTTACCGAGCGTCGCGTTCGCCGAGGTCTTGCCGGTGCTCGTCTTGATGAAATCGCCCGGCCGCAGAACCTCCATCGCCAGGAAGGAGGCGGCGCGGATGTTGTCGTAGGTCTCGAGTTCGCTCGTCTCGAAGATGACCTTGAGTGCGGATTTTCCGCAGGCCTCGACGACGGCCGAAATCTCGTCCTGCACTTGGGCGAACTCTCCCGCGAGAAAGGCGCCGCGGTTGATCACCATGTCGATCTCGTCCGCACCGTCGGCCACGGCGGCCCGGACCTCGGCGAGGCGGGTGCGCAGTGGCGCCTGACCCGAGGGGAAAGCGGTCGCGACCGAGGCGATCTTGACGCGGGAGCCCGGGCCCAGCGCCCGGCGGGCGTGGCGAACCATCGACGGATAGACACACACGGCCGCGACGGGCGGGATGGTCGGGTCGTCGTGCGGGTGGACTGCCTTGACGCAGAGGGAGGCGACTTTGCCGGGCGTGTCCTTGCCCTCGAGCGTGGTCAGGTCGACCATCGTAACCGCGGTGCGCAGCCCCCAGAGTTTGGATGCTTTCTTGATCGAACGCGTTCCGTATTTGGCCACACGTTCCTCGATGCCAACGGCATCGACCGTGCCGATTTCATCAAACAAGCGGCGAAACGCCACGGAGGAAGACAACGCCATGATGCCCGGCATTATCCGCCGGCGACCGGGTCTTGCCAGACGAAAGAGGGGCTGGCGTCAGCGGCTCCGACCGCTTCCCGCCCCCACCCCACCGCGTCGGTCCAAGGCGACCCACCACACGGCGGCAATGAACACCAACTGGAACGGCAGACGCAGCCACAGGACAATCGGTGGAAGGTCAAAACCCGGCATCTGACCCTGCATCGCCACGTGGAGATTGGCGGGGAAGATGGCAATGAGCAGGAGAATGAGGCCCACGCCCGCGGCCCGTCGCAGCGGCGGCAGGGCGAGACCGACGGCGCCGGCCATCTCAGCGATCCCCGCGATCCGTTGCAGCAGGTCCGGCCAGGGCAGCCAGGGCGGCATCATGCCCAGGTACAGGGCCGGGTCGCGGAAATGGTTGAACCCGGCGGCGGCAAAGAACGCCACGAGGATCCACCGCAGAGCGGTCCGCGCGACGTTCACGCGACCTGCACCTTCGCGGCGCTGCCGCCGAAGAGTTCGCGCAGCACACTCCACGCCTTGCGCAATCCGGCCGGTTGCACACCGCCCCAGCCGTAGGCCTTGACCAACTCGTCCTCGTGGCCGCGGTAGCGTGGCGGGAGGATGAAGTACGTCGCGTCCTTGCCCGTGATGACAGTGGAGAAGAACAGGCCCTTGCCGACAAACAGCGTCGGATCGGTGATCGTCACGGAACGCTCCGGCAGGACCATCCATGGCTTGTAGGTGAACACCATTCCGGAGTCAGTCTGACGGAGCCGTCCGTAGGTGCGCACCGGAACCTCGGGCAGATTGCCGCCGGCGAACATCTTGTTCTCATCGGGCTTCACCGTGTAACGCGAGCGGCGCAGGGTGAAGAAATCCCAGCTGAAGATGCTGCCGTAGATGAAAAGGCGGAAGGCCCAGCCCGAGACAAAGTAGGCGATCACGATGATCACCAGCGAGAGCGCCGCGCTGATCCAGGGATTGAGCATCGACGAAAGGGTCAGCAGGCCGAGCACGGCCGTGCGGGCGCTCTTGAGCACCGCATCGATCGCACCCCACGGACTGAGGAGGATCAGGGCGTTGATCGCGTGCGAGGCCATCCAGACCATCGCGAACACCGCGATGCCGAAGGGTACGGTGAGAACATTGAGCAGCCAGGAGACGTCGAACGCGGCGACATGGATCGAGGCCACGCCGGTCGCGACCAGCGGATCCACCGCAGTCGACGCATCGCCCACGATCATCTTGGACACGGCGGCCATCGTGAAGGGCACCACCGCGCCCGCGGCGACCAGACCGGTGGCCTTGTTCTCCACCGTCTCCAGCACATCCAGAGGCTTTTTCCAGCCGGGCGGCAGCGCCGCGCCGAGGGCGTCCTTGGCCGCGCACGCGCCGACAATCAAAAGCGCGGGCAGCCAGAACGACGCCTGCGCATACCACGGCAGCGCCGCCCGCTGTTCTTCCGAGGCCTTGAAGTACTGGTAGGCGCCATACGCTCCCGTGCCCAGCAGCGGCGAGATCGCCATGCCGGTCACGGTCGAGATCGCGCCCGCGATCGGGGCCGCAGGCGACTTGTCCGAGGCGGAGGGCGCCGGAGCGGTGGCCGTCGCCGCCCAGAGCGGAACGGCGAGCACGGCCAGCAGCGAAACGAGGGCAACAAGCGGGAGGAAGCGTTTCATGGTGAGGGGCTGAACTCCTCACCCTTAGCAGGCCCGCGGAAATTTGCAGGATGTTTCTTTAAGGCGGTTGTACCTTCGGTGTAGCTGGGGTCGCCGACCCCGGTCCGAAGTCGAGGTCAACGGAAGTGGTCTAGGCACAAGCCGCTCCGCCTTCAATCCCCGGCATCAGCGAGGCCAGCTACATCCAGAAAATCTTACGGCGTCGGCGCAGCCGGCAGTCCGGCCGCGGCCGCGAGATCGTCCCAGGCATAGAAGTGAAACGTCCGGTCGGTCGACATCGCCACGAAGAGGCCACCCGGGAAGCCTGGCAGGGCGACGCGCGTCACGTCACTGCCGTCGCTGTCGAGGGTCGAGGTGCGCACGCTGGAGACCAGCGGATGATCGTGCGGGTTGGCCGCGGTGCCCTCGCGCGGAAAAATCCGGAAGGTGTTCGCCTGCTGGTTGGAGACCAGGATGTAGCCCTTGCCCGGGGCGGTCGGATAAATCGAAATGCCCTCATGATCCTCGGCGAAGCCCGCCGTGCCGAAGAACGCGAGTTCGTCCTCGGCATCCTCGGCCGCCGGATCGGCCAGGTACTTGCGAATGCCTGCCGTCTCGTCGCTGTAGTAGACAAAGCCGAGCTCCTGATCGACCGCGATGGCCTCGATCTCCTTCTTGCCGCTCCACGTGCCGAAGGCCCGGGAAAACACGCCGCGCAGCGTGCCGGTACCGTCATCGACGAGACGGTACTGGTGCAGGTAACCTTCGCGCGGCGCGCCGGCATCCGAACGGCTCACGATCGCGAAGATCGCGTCGTCCGCCGGACGGGTGTAGAGCGCGATGCCCATGACATCACGCGCCCGCTCGCCGACGAGCACCGGGATGCCGCCGCCGTCGATCGGCGCCATGTCCGGCAAGCGGTAGACCCGCAGCCGATGGGCGTAGCGCTCCGCGACGACTGCGATGTCGACCTTGCCGCCGGCGAACGGGACATCATAGGCGATGTCGACGTTGTTCGGGCGGACGATCCCACGGACTGAAAGGTCCTTCTTCTCCTTCCCGTCGAGACCGAAGACCCGCAGCGCACCGTCCACATCCTTGTCCGTACCGAGGACCAGACTCTCCGCCGGGTTGGCCCGGTTGATCCAGATCGCCGGATCATCGGTGTCGTGTTTCGACGCGGTCGTGACGACGCGCGGCTTGAGCGGGGTCGGGTTGCGGGCATCGGGATCGGGCTGCTGCGCGAGCAAACCGGCGGCGGAGGCCGCCAGCAGGATCGTCGCGAGAACGGGTGACGGAGATATCTTGACGGGATTGTAGGGGGGGAACGCGCTGGGGGAGGAAACGAGCAGGCCGCCGGGCGCGGAGCCGGGCGGCGTTCACTCAGAGGAGGACGGGGCGCGGGATCAAAGCTTCCAACGCACGCCGACGTAGGTGCTCACGTCGTACTCCTCGATCTGCACGAGGCGCTTGGCCGGAGCGGTGTCGCCACCCCGCTGGTAGACGCGGAAGGGTTCGTCGTTGAGGTTGGTGAACTCAGCGAAGACCTCGGCGCCGCCGCCGACCTTGTAGGCCAGGCTGAGGTCGAGCTGCTTGAAGTCGTCGATCCAGAAGTCCTCGGTCTCGCCGCCGCCGATCGGCTCATCCTCGCGGAGGTGTTCGCTGCGGTAGTTGAGGGCGAGGCGGGCGAAGAAGCGGCCCTTTTCATAGGTCAGGGCGACGTTGCCGGTGGTGTCAGACTGGCCGATGAAGGGCAGTTCCTCGCCCACACGGGTCGGATAAGTCGCGCTGCTGTCGACGAGCGTCAGGTTGGCCATGAAGCCAAGGCCATCGAAGGGCGATGGCAGGAAGCGGAGCTGCTGCTGGTAGGCGAACTCAACGCCGCTGATGTCACCATCGCTGCCGTTGCCGATGGTGGACAGCTCGTAGGCCGTCCCGCCGATGACGAGCGGATCACCCGCGGTGTACTCGTAGCTGAAGTTGTCGACCTGCTTGTTGAAGACCGAAACCGAGGCGACGCCGAGCGAGGGCAGGTAGTACTCGAGCGAGAGGTCGTAGTTGACCGACTCGAGGGCCTCGATGTTCGGATTGCCCTGGAAGACCTCGAGGTCGTCGACGTTGATGTTGCGGCGGATCGCGCTGTCGCTGAATTCCGGGCGCATCATCGACTTCGAGATCGAGGCGCGGAGCACCAGGTTTTGCGCGAAGTCGTGGCGGAGGTGAACGCCGGGCAACCAGTTCGTGTAGTTGTGGGTGGCCGAGATCGCATTGCGCTGGAGGAGGACGCCGTCCTCATCGAGGCGAAGATCATTGCCGCGGGTCAGGAAGTAGGTCCGCTCGCCGCGCAGGCCGGCAATGAGATTGGTGCGACCGATGGTCGTCCCGCCCATCACATAGACGGCCGCGATTTCCTCCTCCGAGGTCCAGTCATCGAAGAGGCTGTCCGCGGGAACGGAACCGCCAGCGAAGGTCGGATTGGTGAACTGGGCGCGGTTGGCGAAGAAGTAGGCCGAAGCGGCCTCGGCATTGATGCGCGGCGCGCGGAAGTACGGGTAGTCACCCTGCTCAGCCGCGACCGAGGCGAAGGTGAAGGCGGCAGGCGCGGCGCTGTATTCCCAGTAGTCGGCCGCGGAAACCTTGTCCTTGGCGCGGTAGCTGGCGCCGGTCTTGAGGTAGCGCGAGCCGCCGAGGTCGTAGCGGGCGTTGAAGGCGAGATTGGCTTCCTTTTCGTCGCCCATTTCGGACGTCAGCGAGGCGCGGTTGAAATTCGTGTAATACGTCGCGTCGTTCGCGCTCGGGCCGGCGAGTTGCGTCACGTTGAGGTCATAGGTGTCGCTGATCTCGTAGCGGAACGAGCTGTCGGCCGCATTGCGGCGCCAGCGGAAGACAACCTCCTCGGGCTTGTCTTCACGACCGCGCGACCAGGCGGCGCGGCCATCGAACGTCCAGGCGCCGACCTGCTTCTCGCCGCTGAACTCGAGGCCGGTGAGCGTCTGGTCCTTGGCGCGGTGGCGGACATCGCGACGGGCGCGACGCATCGAGGTCACGGTGGCGGAGTCGGTGTCGAGCGCGCTGACCGTGCCCTCCAGGAAGGGAACGAAGGAAACGTGGCGGTCCTCGGTGTCGGTGAAGCGGTTGTAGACCGCCTTGAACGAGTAGGTCGTGAACGCGTCGGGCTTGAAGTCGATCGCGGCGTTCAGGCCCGTGCGTTCGCGGTCGATCACGTAGTCGCGGAAGGCCACGTCCTGCAGGAAGTAGGCCGGCTGTGTGCCGCCCGGGGGCGTGCGCTCCGTCCAGCCATCGTCGATCTCGTAGTTGTGGGAACCGAACTTGCGCTCCTGCCAGGTGAAGCCGAGCAGGAGGCCGAGCTTGCGGTCGCCGTCGCCGAAGGCGTTGGAGACGGAACCGTTGACCTTATAGCCGTAGGCGTCGCGCAGGGCGCTGTGGATGGTCTGCGCGCTGAACGAGGCGTTGGCGCCGCTCGCATCGAGCGCGCTCTTCGTTTTGATGTCGACCACGCCACCGAGGCCCTCGCCGTCCATGTCGGGCGTCGGAACCTTGGTCACGGTCAGGGTCGCGAGCGTATCCGCCGGCACGACGTCGAGCGCGATGAACCGGCCGCCGACCTCGGGGCTGGCCATCTTGGCGCCGTTGAGCGTCACGGAGGTATAGATGTAGTTCAGGCCGCGGAGATTCACGAACCGGCCCTCACCTTGGTCGCGATAGAGCGAGACGCCCGGAAGACGCTGAAGCGACTCGGCGGCATTCTGGTCGGGAAAGCGTCCGATCTCATCGGCCGCCACAATGTTGGTCAGCGTATCCGCTGCGCGCTGCTGGTTGATCGCGCGGGCCGAGCCGACCGCCGAGCCCTCGATCACCAAGCGCTCCATCTGGATCGCCTCGCCGCCGAAGGTCGCATCGACCCGCACCGACGAGCCGGCGCCGATCGTCACGGTCTGCCGCTCGGTCGGATAACCCACGTAGCTGATCTCGAGCGTCTGCGTACCGGCCGGGACGTTTGCGAGCACGTAGGAACCGTCCGAACCGGTGTAGGTCTCGAGCGTCGATCCGATCACGGTGATCTTCGCGCCGCCGAGCGAAAGACGCGTCGCGGCATCCGACACACGCCCGGTCACGAGGGCGGTGTCGCCGGTTTGCGCAGAAAGCGCCGTTGCGAGAACGGCACCCAGAAGTAACAACGAGCGAAGCAGGGAGTTCATAAGCGGAGGAAGTGAGTCGGTGGCCCACGCTGGGGAGCCCGCAAAACAACCGTCAACGCACCACCGCCGGCGCCACCGGATCTTAACACGGCGGACACACGGGCGTGACGTAAATGGCGTTCGCGTGACAAATCCGTGCCGCAGGTTGGCTTTGCCAAGCGCGCGGCGCGCGCCTTGTCTGACGTCATGCCGTTGACCAAGGCCGACATTTCCCGCCTGCGCTCGCTCCAGGAAAAGAAGGCGCGCGAGGCCGCCGGCGTCTACGTGGTCGAAGGCGTCAAAGTCGTGGCCGAACTGCTCGCCGCGGATGCCCCGCTGCTGGAACTCTACGTCACCGACGACTGGAAGGGACCGCGCCGGGACCCGCGCGTGCGTCCGGTTTCTTCGGCGGAGATGGAACGCATCAGCCACTTCCCCACTCCGTCACCCGTGCTCGCCGTGGGCCGGATTGACCGGGCCGTCCTTGCATCCGGTGAACTCAATCACGGCCTGACGCTCGCGCTGGACGGCGTGCAGGATGCCGGCAACGTCGGCACACTGCTGCGCATCGCCGACTGGTTCGGGCTCGACCGCGTGCTGCTTTCTCCGGATTGCGCCGATCTATTTTCCCAGAAGGTCATCAACGCGAGCATGGGGTCCTTCAGCCGCGTGCGCACGATCACGGTCCCGCTGGAACCCGCGCTGGCTGGCCTCGCCGTCCCGGTGCTGGGCTGCGATCTCGGAGGAGATGACGTGCACACCCTCCCTGCGCTGCGGGATGCCGTCATCGTGATCGGCAGCGAGGGTCGCGGCCTGACCGCGCCGGTGCGCGCGCGGGTCAGCCGACTTGTCACCATTTCCCGCATCGGCGGAGCCGAGTCGCTCAACGCCGGCGTCGCCGCGGCCATCGTCTGCGACAATCTCCGGCGGATTCAGGGTCGCGCCTGATCTGCGACTTGCCCGCCAAGCGCGTTGATTCTCCCTCACGTCGCAGGATCGGAACCGGACCTCACGGAGGTCGCGCAGAGGCGCAGAGCGGCAGAGGTCTAAAACGGGATCCCTCCTTTAGGCGGTCTTCTCTGCGGCTTCGCGTCTCTGCGCGACCTCTGGATTGGATCGATTGATTCCAGCCTCGACGCCGGGCACTCCGCAGAAGTTCACCGCATAGTCACCGCACCGCAACGCGGTCTTCATGGGAGCGTCACATTGCCCTGCGAAGGTAGGCGCTTGGATGTGATCCGCATTTCGCCACGTGGGCGGGTGCGGCGCATCCACCGACCCAACCAACCATGAAACTGGCCTCCGTTATCCTTGTGCTGGCCCGGCGAGCGCCCCTCGCCGCCCTTGCACTCACCGCTCTTCCGCCGGTCGCCCTGCACGCGCAGGTCGCCACCGGCACGCTCACCGGCCGTGTCTCCGACGCGGCGACCGGCAAATCACTCCAAGGCGCGATTGTCTGGATCGCCAACACGACGATCCGCGGCACGACCAACGCCGAGGGCCGCTACACGCTGCCCGGCCTGCCGGCCGGCACCCACCGCCTCGAAGTCGATTATGTCGGCCTCGATCCCTATGTTGAAACGGTCACGGTCACCGGCGACGGGATCCAGACCGTCAACGCCTCGCTGAAGAGCACCGTGCTGGAGATGGAAGCCGTGACCGTCGCCGCCACCGCACGCGGCCAGGCCCTCGCGATCAACCAGCAGAAGACCGCGGCCGGCATCGTGAACATCGTCTCCGAGGAAACCTTCGGCCAGATGGCGAACGGCAACATCGGCTACGCGCTGCAGCGCCTGCCCGGCCTGAGCGTGAACGAGGGCGAGGACGGCACGCCGAACGGCGTCAACATCCGTGGCCTCGAGTCGAAGTATAATTCGTTCCAGATCGACGGCAACCGCACGCCGACCTCGAGCAACAACCGCGGCTTCGCCACCAGCCAGCTCGTGGCCGACGGCGTGAGCAACATCGAGGTCATCAAGGCCCCGACGCCGGACCGCGACGGCGATGCGATCGGCGGCATCATCAACGTGATCAGCCGCTCGCCCTTTGAGCGCGACGGCCGCGCGATGAGCCTGACGACCTCCGGAGTCTACTACGATTTCGACCAGGACCTCGGCTACGACACCGCCTTCATGTTCAGCGACCTCTTCAGCATCGGCGGACAGGAGCGCAACCTCGGCGTGACGTTCACACTGTCGGCCTACGACACGTCCCGTGGTTACGACAACCACGACATGGACTATTTCTTCCTGAGGCCGGCGCAGCGGCCCGACCTTGGCCTGACCGAGCCGGTCTACTTCCACAGCAATGGCACGGTCCAGACGAACTTCCGCTCGACCAAGTCGATGGGCTTCAGCGGCTCGATCGATTACCGTCTGAGCGACCGCGCGAGCATCTATTTCCGCCCGGGCTACAGCTACACCGACACGTTCGGGGAGAAGCCCGAGGAGCGCATCTACATCGTGACGAGCGGCGGGGCCGCCAATGTGCTCAACGCAACCGACCGGACCAGAGCCGGC
>CAYWRG010000036.1:18950-30703 GCA_964460715.1 uncultured Opitutus sp.
CGGCCGCCTGACGAACAACGAGCGCCGCCATCAGAACCGCATCAGCGACACCCTCACGCACCTGACGTCACTCAATGCGGGCGGCGTGATCCAGATGGACACGATCAAGCTCAGCTACGACGCGTACTACGGGGACAACGAGCGCAACGTGGAGAACACCTACAGCTATTCCGTGCGCAACACGGGCTTCCAGGTGGCCTACGATCGCACCAACCCGTCGCAACCGGTCTACACCATCCTCAACGGCAAAAGCCCCTACGATATCTCCACCATCACCCGCGGCGACCTCACCGTCGCTCCGGTCAACTACGTGGAGTCCGTCTACACGGGCAAGGTTGACCTCGAGAAGCAGTTCTCCGGCTCCGAGCTCTCCGGTTCACTCAAGGGCGGCGTGAAGACCTACGTCAGCGACCGCACGCAGGACCAGTCGAGCTTCGTCTACCAGACCGGCTCCAACGCGAGCGGCATGCCGTACGCCGACATCCTGCGCCGCAGCAACCGCGTCTCGAACGGCACGGAGATGACGCTCGAGCCCGACATGAACAAGGTGGTCGCGCTGCTCAAGACCCGGCCCGAACTCTTCACGCTCCAGGCGGCCGATGCCTTCCGCAACCAATCGTTCAACGACTTCGAGACGACGGAGACGACGAATGCCGCCTACGTCATGGGCACGGTTGTCCGCGGCCGCACCAGCCTGATCACGGGCGTGCGCGCCGAGAACATCAACCTCGAGACCAACGTCTACGAATTCGTGCCCGCCGCCGGTTCACGCCCGGCCAGCGCCAACCGCGTCTCGCGCGAGCGCGACTACACCGTCTGGCTCCCCGGCATTCACCTGCGGCATGAGCTCAAGGAGAACCTGATCCTCCGCGCCAGCTACAACCGCAGCTACGGCAAGCCCGACCTCGACGACCTCATCCGCGGCCGTCAGGTCACTCCCGAGACGAACACGATCGCCGACGGCAATCCGGACCTCGAGCCCAGCCTCGCGAAAAACTTCGATGCGCAGCTCGAGTACTACACGGACCGCGGTGGTCTCTACTCGGTCGGCTTCTTCTACAAGGACATCAAGGGCTTCTACTACGACGCAACCACGACCGAGACGATCGACGAGGACGGCGTGCCCACGGTCTACAACGTGACCAAGCCCCAGAACGCGCTCGGCGCAGAGAACTACGGGGTCGAGCTGATCGCCCGCCAGAGCCTGTTCTTCCTGCCCAAGCCCTTCGACGGCTTCAGCGTGGATGTCAGCGCGACGTTCACGGAGAGCGACGGCAAGTATCCGGGCCGCCTCGCGGAGAAGCTGCCGACGTACGGTTTTTCTGACTACATCTTCAATTCGTCGCTGGAGTACGCCATCGGCCGGTTCAAGGCGAAGGTCAGCTACACCTACCGCTCCGAGTACCTCGAGGGCCTGGATGTCGACTACACGTTCGACGACATTTATGGCGCCTCTGAAAACGTGGATCTCGAGACCAGCTACGAGGTTTCGGACAAGCTGAAGGTCTTCATGAACATCGACAACCTCACCGAGCGCCCCCAGATTTCCTATCAGGGTTTCTCGTTCAATCCCGAGGACTCGACGTTCTACACCTACCGGCTGACGGCGGGTGCGAGCTACAGCTTCTAAGCCCGCTTTCTTGTTCATCGCCCGGCGCGGATCTCCGCGCCGGGCTTTCCCTACCCCACCTGACTTCGGTCCCGCGACAAGCGGGACACCCGACAACGCCTCCGCATGGGCTATCGCCTCCGTATTCTGGGCACCAGCCTCGCGCTGCTCCTCCCTGCCTCCGCGCATGAGGAGAGCGTGGCCCGCCTGGCCGAATTGGAGGCCCTGATCGCCACCCTGCCTGATCAGCCGCTGCTGCTGATGCGCCGCGCCGACATCGCGATCGAGCATGGTGAATGGGACGCAGCCGAGCGCGATCTCCGCACCGCCACCCGGCTCGATCCGGCTCTGCCCGAACTCGCGGCAAGCTGGGCTCGACTCCACCTGGGCGCCGGGCGGCCGGCGGAAGCGCGGGTGGCGTTGACGCGCGTTCTTGAGCAACGCCCGGATGACGCCGAGACGCTCGTGTTGCGCGGCCGCGCCTCGGCCCAGGCAGGCGAAGTCGCCGCTGCCCGGCTCGACTACGATCGCGCCCTCGCACTCCTGGCCACGCCGCCGCCTGAACTTTTCCTGGAACGCGCCCGCTTGCCGCTCGCGCCTGATGAGCTCCTCGCGGGTCTCGATCAGGGTCTGGCCACGGTGGGTCCGGTCATCGGCCTGCTCGAGCGCGCGATCGCGATCGAATTGAGCATCGCGCGGTACGATGCCGCCCTGGCCCGCGTCGCGGCGCTGACCGCCGCGGCGGAGAGCAAGGCCCCGTGGTTGCGCCGGCGCGGTGACATCCTTGCCACCGCCGGCCGGCCCGACGAGGCGCGCGCGGCCTACGCGGACGCGCTCGCCGAACTGCGCCGCCTGCCCGCTTGGCTCCAATCTTCCCCTGAATCCCTCCGCCTTGCCACCGAACTGGTTCAACTCATCCCGCCTTCCACCTGATTTTCTCCATGCATCCACGTCACCTCATCGCCCTCGCCTGTCTCACGTTAACGCTTCCCTGCCTCCAGGCCAATGTCACCGTCGTGCGCGGGCCCTACCTGCAGCAGGCCACGCCCGAAAGCATGGTTATCCGCTGGCGCACCGATGTCGCCGAGGAATCGGTGGTCCGGTATGGCACGGAGAAGGACGCCCTGACTGAACGCAGCACCGCGCGTGGGCTGGTGACGGAGCACGTGGTCCAACTGGCGGGGCTCAAGCCCGGCACGCGCTACTATTACCGGGTCGCCGCCACTCCGCCGCCCGAGCCCGGCAAGGCCGATCCCGGCGCCCGCGGTGCCGTTTACTCGTTTGTGACACCGCCGACTCCCGGTCCGAGCCAGCCGACGCGCGTCTGGGTGCTGGGCGATCCGGGCACGCGCGACCAGGATCAGATCGACGTCCGCGATGCCTATCACGCCTTCAACAAGGACCGTTCCACCGATCTTTGGCTCATGCTCGGCGACAATGCCTACAACTCCGGCACCGATGCCGAGTACCAGGGCGCGGTGTTCGACATGTACCGCGACACGCTCCGCACCTCGCCGCTCTGGCCCGCCCTCGGCAACCACGACGCCGGGACGGCCAACTCAATCACCCAGTCCGGGGTCTACTACGACATCTTCACCCTGCCCACCCGCGGTCAGGCCGGCGGCGTCCCGTCCGGCACGGAGGCGTATTACTCCTTCGACTACGCCAACATTCACTTCATCTGCCTGGATTCCCACGACTCGGACCGCTCGGCGGACGGTGCCATGGCCCAGTGGCTCAAGGCCGACCTCGCGGCTACGCAGCGCGACTGGATCATCGCCTTCTTCCATCACCCGACCTACACCAAGGGCACCCACGACTCGGACAAGGATGACGACAGCGGCGGGCGCATGAACGACATGCGCCGGATCTTCCTGCCGATTCTCGAGCAGGGCGACGTGGACCTTGTCCTCACCGGCCACTCGCACGTCTACGAGCGTTCACCGCTGATCGACGGCCACTACGGCAAGAGCGACACCTTCAACGCCACCGTGCACATCAAGCAGGGTGGCGACGGCCGGGCGCAGGGCGGCGGCGTGTACCGCAAGAATCGCCAGCGCACGCCCCACTCCGGCGAGGTTTCGATTGTTGCCGGCAGCTCCGGCCACGCGAGCAGCAAGCCGGTGCCGCTCAACCACCCGGCCATGCTCGTGTCGCTCAACGAAATCGGATCCGTGGTCATCGACGTGGACGCGCTTCGGCTCGACCTCACCTTCATCGACGGCAAGGCGGCCGTGCGCGACTCCTTCACGCTGCTGAAGCAGGAGTGAGCGCTGCGGACGTCACGACCGAATCGGCGCGCAGAAGCGTTACGATTCGGTATCGCCGCCGCTTTCTCTCGCGGCGCGCACGGGCTTCGCCACTAGCGAGAGATCATGATGCCTTCTGTTGTCCTCGCGCACCCTGCCGTCCAAACTCGCCCACGTCACCTCCATCGGCGCGGGCACACGCCCGTTCTGTGCAGTCTTGCGCTCAGCCTGCTCTCCTTCGCCGCCGGCAGCACCCTCCCGGCGGCCGGAACGCCATCCAGCTTCCGCGTGCGCGGCGAGGTGACCGCCCCGCTGAACGCCGACTCCGGCTGGGCGGCGGCACTCAACGAAGCCGGGACGATTCAGGCCGACGAACCCTTCCGGCTGCGCTTTGAGCTCACGCTCGACGCAGCACCGGCAAACGGCCCGGTCCGGCTTCAGGTCCGGCGCAACACTGACGAGTGGACTTTGGTCGAAGCCCACGATTTTCCGCACCCGGAGTCGGAAAATGCGAAGACGCCGCGGGTCAGCATCGTTTCAAGTCCTGCCTACTCCAATGGCGCGGCGACCACCGACGTGCTCGCCGGCTCGAATCTGCCGTTTCAGCCCGGCACCGGAATCTCCCTCGTCGATCACGCGGCCGTTGTGGCGGCGGGCGTCTCCGGTCACACCGAGCTCGAGTGGGCCCTGGTGGTCCGGCGCTTCGCCGACGGTGCTGTCACCAACGAAGCCGGGGATCGATTCGCTTTCCGCCTGACCGATCAGGCGGGAGCGCCGCTGCCCGGAGCCGCGCAGCCGGAACTCACCCTTGAAATCCGGCCAGGCCATGTCGGCGGGACCTTTGTCGAAACTCCGGGGCGGATCGGACCCTGGCAGGCCCGTAACGGCGACCTTTACTTCATCATGGAGCCGGCCGAGACGAGCAACCTCTTCATGATGGTGAAATCGACCGATGGCGGTCGCAGTTGGCGCGAGGTGGATGCGGCCCACCGCCCGCCCACGCGGGATCTTGAGTCCGTCGATTCCCGCCAGGTCGGCGACACGATCCACATCCTCCATCAGGTCACACGCTCCACGCGCTACCACGCGTTCCGCACGTCGGATCATCCCACCCATCCCGATACCTGGGCCATCGGCGGCGAAACGGGCGCGACCGCCACCTCGGTTGCCCAAGCGGCCTCACTCGTGGTTCGCCCGGACGGCAGCATCGTCACGTTTTACGTCGGTCAGACCAAGGTTCACGGCCGGATTCGTTCGCCTGCGGGCCAGTGGGGCGAGGAATTTCTCCTCGATGCGAACGAGGCCCCGAATCTGGCCGGGCCGCAAGCCGTGCTCGGCGCGGACGGGGTGGTTCACCTGGCCTACTACGGATGGGACGGAACGCTCTGGTACCGTCGGCTGCGGACCGATGGCACCCTGACCCCGCGCGAGTTGCTCGCCACCGGCGCCGGCACGAGCCGCGCTGAGTATGGCGCGGTGCTGCCGCTCGTGTACCTCCCCGCGACCCGAACCGTGGCGATCCTCTATCGATTGGCGGACGGTCATCTGTGGGAACGTCGCGTGAGCGGCGAAACCCCTCCGACGCCCGCCGTCCGGGTGACCGACCGGCCCGTGGTTCGCAACGCGGTCGACTCCCAGCAGCCAACGGCCGATGTGATCGCCGATGACAACACCCTGCATGTTCTTTTCGTCGAACAAGGCAGCGGATCGCTTTACCACACGCAGCATCGCAGCGGCTGGAGCGGCTCCACGCTGCTCCACGACGGGATCAAAGGATCCTGGGTCCGGGGCAACCGCGTGCTGCGCGCCGCCGATGGCCGGGCCGTGTACGCTTACATCTACGACGCAGGATCGGAGGGCGGTGCGGGCATGAATCGCTTCGACACGTTGCCCCTCGACGGAGCCACCCGCTGACGCACCCAACGTGGTGGGTGTCAGGTGTTGGTCGACAGTGATTAATCGTGGTAAACCTAGCCCGAATGGGCGTGGTGAGCCCACCGGCTTGGACGTTCAACGCGTCACGAGATCGTTGCGAAAACGACATCGTTGCGCCGCAGCTTTGTAACGTCGCGAAGCAATCATGACGAATCCGCAACTTTTAACCACTGGGGCGGTTTGTGCGGCCGACCTCAACCAAACCACGTCATGAAACTCGCTTCCGTCCTCCTCCTGCTCGCCCGGCGCCCCCTCGCCGGACTGGCTGTGACCGCGCTCCTGCCCGCGGCACTTCACGCGCAATCGAGCGCGAGTACCCTATCGGGCCGCGTCTCCGACGCCACGACCGGCCGTTCCCTGCAGGGCGCCGTCGTCCGCATTGTCAATTCGCCCTACCGCGACTTCACCGATGCCGAAGGTCGCTATTCGCTCCCGGGGGTTCCCGCCGGCACCTACCGCATCGAGGTCGATTACCTCGGCCTCGATCCGATGGTCGAGACCGTCACGGTCCGCGGCGGTGCGCCGGAAACCTTCAACGCCGCCCTCAAGAGCACGGTGCTCGAGCTGGAAACGGTGACGGTCTCCGGCTCGGCCCGCGGTCAGGCGCTCGCGATCAACCAGCAGAAGACGGCCGCCGGCATCATCAACGTCGTCTCGGAGGAGACCTTCGGCGCGATGAACGACGGCAATGTTGGCTATGCGCTGCAGCGCCTTCCGGGCATCAGCGTGGACGAGGCGCAGGACGGATCGCCCACGGGCATCAATCTCCGCGGCGTTTCCGGCGAGCTCAATTCCCTGCAGATCGACGGCAACCGCGCCCCAAACTCCGGCGGGACGAGCCGCGCGGCCGACACTCGCCAGCTCATCGCGGACGGTGTTTCCAACATCGAGGTCATCAAGGCGCCCACGCCTGATCGTGATGGCGATGCGATCGGCGGCATCATCAACATCGTTTCCCGCTCCGCCTTCCAGCGCGACGGCCGCGAGATCAAGCTGAGCGCCAGCGCCTCGTACAATGACCTGGCGGAAAAGTGGGGTTACAACACCAAGCTCACCTTCTCCGACCTCTACAGCGTCGGCGGCAAGCAGGACAACCTGGGCATCAGCCTCACGGCGACGAGCTACACCACGGATCGTTACTCGGAAAACTCCGACATCGACTGGGTCTTCGTCACGGCGGCGACGAATCCGACCCTGAACCTTTCGGGTGACACCAAGTTCCTCGAGGCTTCGCACTCCGAGCGCAGCTTCCGGCGGACCCACACCTACGGCATCAACGGTTCGATCGACTTCCGCATCGACGACAACAACTCGTTCTACTTCCGGCCCCTTTACAGCCATTACGACCAGGATTCCGAGACGTTCGAGACGGACTGGGATGTCGACACCCGCTTCCAGGACGAGGTTGGCGGTCGCAAGACCTACGCCTTCCTGACCTCGGACGGGTCGCGCGGCGGTGGCACACCAGGCGCCAATGGCAGCCGCAGCACCCTCGGCTACATCGGAACCGACGACAAGTCGTACAATGATCTCTACTCGTTCTCAGTCGGCGGAAAGCACGAGGTCGACACCTCGACCCTCAACTACGACTTCCACTACTCCTCGAGCAAGTTCGTCCGCGAGGACTTCACGGAGTTCAACATGCGCCTCGATCCGATCACGCAGGGCTACTACGTGATGGAATACGACGCGACCAATCGTCTTCGTCCCCAGTTCACCATCACCAACGGCCTCAGCCCGACAAACTTTGACTACGCCCGCCAGGGTCCGGTCAATCTGATCATCGTCCCGCGTACCAAGGACGAGGAGGTCTACAGCGCCAAGGTCGATTGGGAGAAGAAGTTCATCGGTGATCGCTTCTCCAACGCAATCAAGGTGGGTGCGAAGTACCGGTCCAGCGAGCCCGAGTTCGACCAGGAGAGCTCCACCTACCAGGTCCTCGGCGCCAATCGGAACCTGTTTCCGTTTGAAGCGGTCACGACCCCCGCGACCGGCGATGTGCTCGGCACGCCGCGCTACCTCTACGCGCTGCCCAAGGAGGCCCGCAAGGTGCTGGCCAGCCAGCCGGGGCTCTGGACGCTCCAGCAGCCCAATTCCTTCAACGCGACCAACCAGGCTGACTTCTCGGCCAAGGAATCCACGACAGCCGCCTATGTGATGGGAACGACGCAGTTCGGCCGCCACACCATCATCGGCGGCATCCGCACGGAGATGAACAAGTGGAAGCGGACCAACAAGAAGGTGAACAACGTGGGCGGCCTCTCCACCACGCTGGTGAGCAGCAGCGCCGACTACGACGTCTGGCTGCCCGGCCTGCACTTCCGCCATGAGCTGTCCGACAACCTGATCCTCCGCGAGAGCTACAACAAGAGCTATGGACGTCCGAGCCTGAACGACATTTCCCGCGGTCGTGTCGTCAGCACCACCGGCAACATCTCCGAGGGCAACGCCGCGCTGGAGCCAAGCATGTCCGACAATCTCGACGCACAGATCGAGTACTACACCAAGAATGGCGGCCTCTATTCGGTCGGCGTGTTCTACAAGGACATCAAGGACTTCACGTTCACGAATATCATCCGGTTCAACGAACTGGATGCGCAGGATAATCCGATCCCCGCCACGAACGGCGCCTTCACCTTCACCCAGCCGCTTAACGGTCCCGGAGCCGTGAACTACGGCCTGGAGCTGATCGCCCGTCAGCGTCTGTACTTCCTTCCCGGCGCCCTGCGCGGCCTCAGCGCCTCGGTCAGCGCGACCTTCACGGAAAGCGATGCAGAGGTTCCTGGCCGCGAGAACGACGATCTGCCGCTGGAGGGCTTCTCCGACTACCTGTTCACGAGCTCGCTCGAGTACGTCTGGAAGAACTTCCGCGCACGGGTTGACTACCGCTACCGCAGCGACCGGATCGAAGGTCTTGATGACTCCGTCATCACCGACGAGTGGTTCGCCGCCGCCGAGCAGGTCGACGCCGAGATCACCTACGAGATCCGCAAGGGCCTGAGCCTCTACGTCACCGGCACGAATCTCACGCACCGCCCGCAGGTTTCGTACACCGGCAGCTCCGAGTTCCCCGAGGACGTGAGCTATTCCGGCCGCAAGTACATCTTCGGCGTCGACTACAAGTTCTGAGTCCGCCCGCGTGCGGGGAATTCGCTTAAACGGATTCACCCAATGGTCACTCACCCGGCGCATGACTGCCATGCGCCGGGTGTTTCATCCGCCAGTCTGATCATCCCAGCCCGTTTCCCTTATCATCATGACCTTGCTCCGTCCCACTCTGCTCATTCTCGCCTTGGCTCTCCCGGCATTTGCCCACGAGGACGCCATCCACACACCCAAGCCCTATCCGGAAAAGGCAGCCCACGCACCGCGGCCGCTGCCGGATCGCGTCATCCTTACCTGGTCGGGCGATCCCGCGACGTCACAGGCCGTCACGTGGCGCACCGACACCAGCGTGCTCTCCTCGCTCGCCGAGCTGACGCTCGCGACGTCCGAACCGCTCAAGGCCGAGCCGCGCAAGCTGCCCGCGCAGACCCGCGCCTTCGACAGCGACCTCGGCTCCGCCCACTACCACAGCGTCGAGTTCACCGATCTCCAACCGGACACGCTCTACGCCTACCGCGTCGGCGACGGCGCGAACTGGAGCGAGTGGTTCCAGTTCCGCACGGCCAGCCGCGAGGCGAAGCCGTTCAGCTTCGTTTACTTCGGCGATGCGCAGAACGACATCAAGACCCACTGGTCGCGCGTCTTCCGCGAGGCCGTCCGCACCGCGCCGCGCGCGGCGTTCACGCTGCACGCCGGCGACCTGATCAACCGCGCGAACCGCGACGCCGAATGGGGCGAGTGGCATGGCTCGCCTGCGTGGGTCAATGGGATGATTCCCGCCGTCGTCACCCCCGGCAATCACGAGTACGCCAACCTCGGCGCCGGTCCCGAGACCGAGCGCATCTGGACGCGCAAGGATGGCAGCACGGTCCCCGTCACGCTGGCCCAGTCCCGCCCGCTCCGCGACGCGAAGGGCGAGAAGATCGGCGAGGAGTGGACGGTCAAGGCGGCTGGCGCCGAAACGAAGGTGTCCGTTGATGACGCGACGCAGATCACGGCCGCCGACGCAGCCTTCACCACGGTGACCGGCTACTCCGTCGCCGAGGCGCTGGGCAAGCAGCCGGCGAATCTGCTCAAGGATCGCATGGCCCAGCCCGGCGTACGCTCGATCAGCCTGCACTGGCGTCCGCAGTTCACGCTGCCGGAGAACGGCCCGGACGGCCTGAAGGAATCCGTCTACTATCTCGATTACCAGGGGGCCCGCATCATCTCGCTCAACTCAAACGAGCAGCAGGAAAAGCAGGTCGCCTGGCTGCGCGGCGTGCTGGCGAACAATCCCCAGCGCTGGACGGTGGTCACGTTTCACCACCCGATCGTTTCGCCCGCCAACGGCCGCGACAATCCGCGGCTGCGCGAGCTGTGGCAGCCGGTGCTCGATGAATTCAAGGTGGACCTCGTGCTCACGGGTCACGACCACACCTACGCCCGCAGCGGCGACCTCTCGGATCGCGTCGGCACCGCCAATGTCCCGACCGGCCTGAAGACCTACGATCCCGCGGTCGGCACGGTGTACGTGGTCTCGGTCAGCGGACCCAAGATGTACAACATCACCAACGAGGACTTCGTCCGCACCGCGGAGGACACGCAGCTCTTCCAGGTCATCACGGTCAGCGGCGACGAGATCCACTACGAGGCGCGCACCGCCATCGGCCAACTCTACGACGCCTTCGTGCTCAAGAAGCGCGGCAACGGCCAGCCCAACGAACTGCGCGAGACCCTGCCGCCGCAGAACCGCCGGCCCAGGGCGGCGGCGACGACGAACTGAGGTCGCCAACACGCACAGGATCGGTGTGGCTGGCCTCGCTGAGGCCGGTCCGTAAGAATCGCTCCACCTCGATCCCCGGGCTCGGCGAGCCCGGCTACATCGAAGCAAAAAAGGCGTACCCCGACAGCGGGGCGCCGTTTTATTTTTATAATAGGGTTGGCGGGCACACGCGCGCGGGGGGGTGAGCGCGTCGTACGTCGCTCCGAGGTTGCCCGGGAGGCGGCTGCCGCGCTCGACGTGGAAATCGGTGAAGCCAGGGAGATTCTGCAGGACCACGATCTCTTCCTTGGTCTTGCCGGCTTTGATCTCCTTCTCGACGTGCGCGAGCATGGCGGAGAGGTAGTCGCGGAAGACCAGCAGGTCGGCGCGCGCGCACTTCACGGTGAACTGCGGGTTGTTGGCCGCGCTGTGGCCGGCGATGTAGATCGTGTCGGCATCGTGGTCGGCCACGGCCTTTTCCAGGACGGAGATCCAGCCCTTGGTGCTCGCGCCGCCCGGACGGTCCATGACCGGATAGACGCGATTGAACATCAGGTCGCCCATGTGGACGACGTTGGCGCGCTCGAAGGTGACGACGATGTCGCCCTTGGTGTGGGCTGCGCCGTAATACTTGGCGGAAACGACCTCGTCGCCCAGCTCCTTGCGCCAGGTATCGGTGAAGGTCGCATCGGGCAGGACGAAGTTGGTCTGGGGCGGGTTGGCGCGGGCGCCGGCCGCCTTCATCAGGTCGGGCACATTGGCGTGGGCGACGATCGACTTGGTGACCGGACGGAAGACCGGGTTGCCGCCAACATGGTCACCGTGGTGGTGCGAGTTGATCAGCAGGTCGAACTGACGGCCGCCGCGGTTGGGAAATTCATCCAGAAAGCGTTGGGCCGCATCAGGAAACTGCGTGTCGACCGCAGCCAGGGCCGTGCTATTGGCCAGCCAGCCGATGGTGCCGCCGCGACCCGTGAACAGGCCGACATTCCGGCGGAGCGGGGTGAAGGTCGTCTGGTAGGGCGCCGGGGCCGGCGGACCGCCCGCGGGGGCGGCCGGAGGCGTCTGGGCGCGGAGGAGAGACCGGGAAAGCAGGCCGGCGGAGACGGCC
>CAYWRG010000036.1:30713-43206 GCA_964460715.1 uncultured Opitutus sp.
ATGCAGATTTTACACAAAAGGGCAAAATCTCCCAGTAACCTTTTCGCACCGGTCCGGTTATCCCCTGCGTCCAGACCTCATGTACCTGCACCGCCGTGATCGCCGTCGCACCAGAAATCAATGTCCAACCGCCTGCCGCCATGGTTGACTCTCCCGTGGCTAGCACCGTGGACACTCCCACCGACCACGAACTGATGATTGCGGTCCGCGCCGGCGAAATCGCCCGGCTCGGCGATCTGTTCGAACGCCATCATGGGCCGATCTACGGGTTCTTCGTCCGCCTCACGGGCAACCGGACGGTGAGCGAGGACCTCGTGCAACTGGTCTTCTACCGGATCCTCAAGTACCGCCACACCTACCGCGACGAGGGCAAGTTCTCGGCCTGGATCTACCACCTCGCGCGCAAGGTCGCCGCCGATCACTTCCGCAAGCACGCCTCCACCCCGGTCCCGACCGACCCGACCGATCTGCACGACCTCGCCAGCGACGAGCCCCATGCCGCGGAACGCGCCGCCCAGTCGGATGACCTCGCCATGATGCGCGCCGCGCTCGCCGATCTGTCCCACGACCAGCGCGAGATCCTCACGCTCCACCGCTTTCAGAACCTCCGTCACGATGAGATCGCCCGCCTGCTCGACTGCAATGTCGGCGCCGTGAAGGTCCGCGTGCACCGCGCCCTCGGCGCACTCCGCGACAGCTTTTTCCGCCTCCGCAAGGAGCGCACCGTCTGACCCTCGTCCCTCTCCCGCCATGAATTGCCAACGCATCCAGGAATCCTTCGTCGAACACCAGGCCGGCACTCTCGCCGCCGCCGAGTCGGCCGAGGTGCGCGCCCACCTCAAGACCTGCCTCACCTGCCAGCGGGAATGGGCCGGCCTGCAGGAAGTGCTGCTCAAGCTCGAGCGCCTCCCCGCCGAGGCGCCCAGCCCGCGCCTGCGCGCCAACTTCTACACCATGCTGGATGAGTTCCAGCGCGAGGCCGACGCGCCCAGCCCGTTCGCGATCGCCCGCAGCCGGATCGATGCCTTCTTCGCCTCGCTCCTGCCCGCCCGGCCCGCGCTCCAGGCCGCCTTCACCCTCGCTCTCGCGGTCGCCGGACTCGCGATCGGCGCCCGTTTTCTCCGTCCCGAGGCCCCGGCCGTGGTCGCCGCCGCCCCGGATCCCGCCACGCAGAAGGAACTCGCCGATCTTCGCAGCAAGGTGGAGTCGATGAGCCAGCTCGTGACCTACTCCCTCCAGCAGCAGTCGGCCAACACCCGCCTCCAGGGCGTGCTCGCCGCCGTCGATCAGGGCGAGACCAACGAGGCCGCGCTCGCCCGCCTGCTCCAGACGCTCGCCTTCGATCCCAGCACCAATGTCCGCCTGAGCGCCCTCGAGGAGCTCTACGCCCACGCCAATCTCGACCCGGTCCGCGCCGGCGTCCTCGCCGCGCTCCCGCGCGAGAATTCCCCGCTCGTCCAGGTCGCAATGATCGACTTCTTCGCCGCCACCCGCGACCGCGCGGCTGCTCCGGTCCTCGAGGATATGATCCGCTCGACCACGATCGACGAAGCCGTGCGCCAGGCCGCCCAGCGCGCCCTCGCCCAGCTCTGACGAGCCGCCCCTTTTACGAACCAAACAACCTCAACTGAAACCTCCGTCTGGAACACGATCACTGTCTGTCATGAATATCCGCTCCCTTCGTCTGCTCATCGCGCTCCCGCTCCTCGCCGCCGCCCTCCACGCGGCGGAGGAGACGACCGCCACCATCAAGTTCTCCGACCCGAGCAAGCCCGGCCTGCTTCGCGTCTACGTCAGCCGTGGTGACCTCGCCATCAAGGGCGGTGACGTCGACACGGTCACCGTCACCTCCTCCGCCCAGCCCGAGGGCCGCACCGCGACCCGCCGCGACGGCCTGCGCGTGATCAGCACCGCCTCCAGCTTCGCCATGACGGAGAAGGACAACGTGATCGAACTCAACTACGGCAGCGGTGCCCATGCCGGATCCGACAACGCGGACTTCGAGATCGTGGTCCCGCGCAACACCGCCCTCGACGTCACGACCGGCTGGGGCGGCGATATCGAGGTCCAGGACGTTACCGGCGATGTCGAGGTGAAGAACATGAATGGCGAGATCGAGCTCACCGGCCTTGGCGGCGGCGCCCTGGTCGAGACGATGAACGGCGAGATCACGGCCTCCTTCGCCACCCTGCCCTCCGGCAAGCCGCTCTCCTTCACGTCCATGAACGGCGAGATCGCCCTGCGCCTCCCGCCCGACACCAAGGCCAACGTACGCATCCGCACCCAGAACGGCTCGATCCTGACCGATTTCAGCGACACCGAGCTCATCACCAAGAGCGAGGCCATGCCCACCGACGCCAAGGCCATGAGCGAAGCCGCCCGCCTCGCCGGTGAGGTCGCCCGCGAAGTGGCCGAGGCCGCCCGCCAGGTGGCGGTCGAGGTCAAGATCGCGATGGAAAGCGACAAGGCCAACGCCGAGCGCAATAACCGCGACGGCAAGCCTGTCGCCGCACCGCGGGCTCCGCGCCCGCCCCGCATTCCGCAGATCCCCGCCATGGCCGGCGGCAAGGTCGTCAGCGGCACGCTCAACGGCGGCGGCGCCGACATCCAGATCGCCACCATGAATGGCGACATCGTGGTCCGGAAGAACGCGGCCGAGCGCCAGCGCTGAGTCGGCTGACCTAGGACGATCCTTAATCCCCGGGGTCAGCGACTCCGGCTAAATCTCTGCGCCGCGCCTTACCGCGCGGCGCTTTTCTTTGCGCCCGGTTCCTGCTTCAGTCCGGGCGTGTCCAGCGACCACGACCACCCGATCCGCACGCATTGCCAGAATTGCGAGGCCGAGCTCAAGGGCCGCTACTGCTCCGCGTGCGGCCAGAAGGATTTCGATTTTCACCAGTCATTCGGGCATGTCGTCCACGAGGCGCTCGAGACGTGGTTTCACGTCGACGGCAGCTTCTTCCGCGGGTTCTACAATCTCCTCTTCCGTCCCGGGGTCATGACGAAGGAGTTCAACGACGGCAAACGCGCCCGCCACGTCCCGCCGCTGCGTTTCTACCTCGTCGTCAGCGTCCTCTTTTTCCTGCTCATCCCGCCTCACGATGCCACGAACGGGGCGATCATCCTCGATGATCAGGATCGTGCTGAACTCCTGGATAACGGCGTCTCGGCGAACGGGTCACCGTCCCGGTCCGAGCCCGGAACCACCGAACGGATGATCGAGGATCGTGTGGGGCAGTTCGTTCAGGACCCGGCGCTCTTCTGGAACGCCTTTCTCCGGGCGCTGCCCAAGACCCTCCTCGCCTGCCTGCCGATCTTCGCCCTCATCACGCGCATCCTCTACCGGCGCGGCGGATTGCTCTACCTCCAGCACCTCATCCTCTCGGTGCACCTGCACACCTTCGTGTTCCTATGGTGGATGGTGGCCTATGGCTGGGTGAAGCTGATCGGACTCTGGTCGGAATCGCTGGCCGACCTCTCCGGCCTGGCGGCGACGGCGTATGTTTTCTATTATTTCTACGCGACCCTGCGCCGCGTGTTTGGCGGATCGCGGCTGGGCATCTTCGTCAAAGGCACGCTCGTTGGCGCGTGCTACAGCTTCGCCCTGACCTTTGCGATGGGCGCCACGATCGTGATCGCCGGTCTACTGGCCTGAGTCGCGGACCCGCTTTTGAAAAAGCGGTGCTGGACCGGCCGGCGCTGGTCGGCCGTGAGCGGAGGCAGGGTCGGGAGCGCATCGGCCTTGGCGTCGCCGAGCTGCGTCCGGCAGAGGGCGCGAAAATCGTTCCAGCGCTCCACCAGCAGCGGCGGCAAACCGGCGTCAACCGCGAGCGCCGGGGCGGACACGATCTGACGGAGCAGACTGCGCCACTCGGTCATGAGCCGGTCGATGTCACCGCGGCCGGCATTCTCGATGTCGGTCAGGATGGCCCCGGCCCGCGCCGTCTTTTCCACCAGGGCCTGCACGACCTCGCTCGCGCCATAGCCATACTGCGGCGGCAGGCCTTCCTCGAGGTAGCCCTCGATCGTGAGGCGGTGAAAGGCCTTTTCACACACCGCCGCCAGCCGGCCGAGACGGCGCGGGTTGGTCCCGGTGAAGCGATCGGTGCCGAAAAGATTCGCGCAGTCGAAGACCAGCGCCTCAAGCGGGTAGCGCCGGTCCTCCAACGCCACGGCGAGCGCCAGTCCCTCGGGACCTAGAAAGGCGCCGGCAATCGCCCCGCGTGCGGTCAGGCGCAGGTCGCGATCGAGCACACCGGCCCGCTGGAGCTGCCAAAGGAGCGTGGGCTGGGGCGAGAGCGCGAGACACGCGGTGCGGTGCGCGCAGGTCGCACAGGCGGGAAACGGATTCTTTCCCCGGCGCACCATCCGGGCGCGGCCGGTATCGGTGCGCTGGTGACACGGGAACGATGCGGCATCGAGCGTCGACGTGCGTTCATCGCCCGCCGCGAGTGGAGTCTCGGTGAAGAACCGGCGGACGCCTGCGACCACGGCCTCGCGGGCGTAGTCCCCCGGCTTGAGTCCGCGCAAGAGGACGGCCCACGGCGGCGGGGCCGCGCGCTTCAGGCGCTGCTGCGCGGCCCGGCGCACGCGCGGGGTCGAGGCGCTGACGAGCACGTAGCCGATTTCGTCCAGTCCGCGGCGCCCGGCGCGACCGATCATCTGCAGCAGCTCGTGCGGCGCGATCTCGTGCTCGAGCGCGCCCTGCCGGTAGAAGGCCGCCGTGATCATGACGGAGCGCAGCGAGAAATTGATGCCTGCGCTGAGCCCCAGCGTGGCGACGACGGAGCGCAGTTGCCCGGCCTTGGCGAGCGGCTCGATCAAGCCCGCGCGCTGGCCGTAGGTCAGGCCGCTGTGATGGTAGGCCACGCGCTGCCGCAGGAGCTTGGCCAGGGTCGGACCGGCGAGCACCTCCTGTTCGGCGGTGAGGGTCAGGGGCTCGGCGAGCGGGAGTTCGCGCGCAAACTGCCGGGCAAGGCGCTCGGCATCCTGACGATGCGGCGCAAAGACCAGCACCGGACCGAGCCCCTCGCGCAGCGCGCCGGCCACGCGGCGCGACCAGAAGCCCTCGATCGTGCGCGGGAGTCCGGCGATGAGATCGTCGGCCTCGACCTCCTCGAGCGGCACCGGGCGCACCGAGGTCTGCACGACCTCAACCGTGCGGCCAAGCCGCCGCAGCCAGGTCGCGACCTCTTCGGGATTCCCCACCGCTCCCGACAGCAGCAGCAACTGCACGGACGGATCGAGCGCGAGCAGCGCCCCCTCGTAGTGATTGCCCCGGTGCGGATCCGCCAGCCAGTGGTACTCATCGACCACCAGCAGCTGAAACCGCGCGGGCGCATCCGGCATCCGGTAACCGATTGGGTTACTTTGGGCCTGCGCGGCGAGGCTGCCTTGGACGGCCTCGAGAGTGGCGACGACGAGCGGGGCGCCGGGATCGATGGTGACGTCACCGGTGATGATGCCGACGCGCCAGCCGCGCTGGCGCCACTCGGCGTACTTGTCGTTGGCGAGGGCACGGGTCGGGACGGTGAAGAGCGCGCGGCGGGCGAAGTTGGTCTGCTCGGCCCAGCGCTCAAAGACGTAGGTCTTGCCGGCTCCCGTCGGGGCATCAATCACCACATCGCGCCCGGCCTTGAGGGCCATGATGGCAGCGGCCTGCCAGCGATCGGGCAGGAGGAGGGTCTGCAGTCCGCTGAACGCGTCGGAAAGCACGGCGCACCGTGATACGCAGGGGCCGACGCGTCAACCGGCGGTCGGAAATGGCCAAGCCTCATGTCCTCCAAGATATCGTTCTCGTTCTTCGTTATCGTTCTCCTTCTCGGTCTGAAACGAGAGATCGAACCGCGAGTTTCGGACCCGGGCTCGAGAATGAAGTCAGCGCTTTCATCGCCGGGCGAAAATGACAAGGCCGCCCCTCGGGAGAAGGGCGGCCCTGGTTGGTTTCTTGGTTAGCTGAAATGAACTGAACGGATCAGTTCATGGCCAGGGTCGAGCCCTCCGTGATACGGAAGGGGACCGAGACCTTCATTGAGACGGCCTTGCCATCAGCCGTGCGCGCGGGAGCGAACTTCCACTGCGCAAGGGCGACGGTGAGGGCCTCGACGAGCTCCGGGGACGCCTTGGAGACCGGCGTGATGTCCGACACCACACCGTTCGCGTCGACGACGAACTGGAGCTTGACGGTCTTGCCGACATAGAAGGCGTTGACCGCGGGCTTAACGACCGCGACCGGCACCGGGATGTCAGTACGACCCTTGAAGGATTCGACATAGGCCTGCTCGTTGGTCTTTGCCGAGACGGCGAAAGGGGCGGCGAGCACGCCGAGGCTGAGGATGAGCTGCAGGTAGGACTTCTTCATTTGAGCATAAACTCCGCGGTGAGGCGGAGAGTTTTGGTTTCGGTTGATCAGGCATCGCGCGACCACCGGCCTCGAGGGCCGCAGGCCAACGCAATGTCTCGCCACCGGCACGGGTTGCGCCCCGGCGGCGAAAGGGATGGTTTTGGGATGACGGGAACGGGCAGCACCCGTTCGGACGATTCATCAACCGGAAGTTCAGCTCATCGCGGCTGATCGGATCCTTCGGACTGGTGCAAAGAACGTCTCCCTGCCCGGGTGGGCAAGTATTGGGGAGGGTTCCAAGAAAGCACTGTCCTGCGACAGCCTCACTTTAGCAGAGGCCATGCCGGATGTCCCGCGACGATCGCGTGACGATCAAAATCCATCAGAATGATTCTTATCTCTTTTATTAAGAATGATTTGATAGAATCATGAAAAGAATTCATTTCCCTCATTGGACGGCGCCGCATCGGCCTCCCCACGGGTCATTTTTCGCCAAATCGAACTGGGTCAGGTCTCAACCCAGCTTCGCTTGATCGAGAGGGGCAGCAGGATCAGCAGGCCGACCAGGAACAGGACCGCCGTGGCGACAATCGCCACGCGGTAGTCCCAAAGGGTGGCCAACCAGCCGAAGACGAGCGGCCCGATCACGCCTGCGAGTTTGCCGAAGAAGCCCCAGTAGCCGAAAAATTCGCCCGCCCGGCCAGGGGGCGTGAGCGAGGACACCACGGCGCGACTCGAGGACTGCAGTGCTCCCATCGCGACGCCGGCCAAGGCCCCGATGAGATAGAACTGGGCCTTGCTCTCACAGACCGAGCCCCACACGCAGACTCCGATCCACAGGAAAATCGCGAGGATGAGGGCAAGCTTCGAGCTGACCCGGTCCTGCAGCACACCGAAGCCAAAGGCGCCGGCCACCCCGGCGATCTGGAGCAGGATGAAGAGCTTGATCACCTCGTCCTGGGTCATGCCGATGACCTTGGTCGCGTAAAGCGCGGCAAAGCCGACCACGGCCATGAGGCCCGAAAGGTAGAAGGTCAGCGCGATGAAGAAGATCGCGAGCGTCCGGTGCTGGGGCAGTTCCTGCCGCATCTTCCGAAGCTGGCGCCAACCGCGGCCGAGGTACGTCTCACCCGGCGAGAGCGCGCACGGCCGCGCGCGGTGGCGCCGGGGCAGCACGGTGGGCCGGCGGGCGCCGAAGGAAAACGCCCCCGGCATGAGGGAAGTGCATGACGCCCGGCCTTCGCCGCTCTGGATGATCACCAGCGCGAGAACGAGGCTGAGCAACCCGCCAAAGTAGCCGAAGCTCCACCCGAAGCCGGAGATGCGCCCGACATTGGCCGGGGTGCTGATCTCGGGCAGGAAGGCGGCGCAGATGTTCTCGCTCAGGGAGAAGGCGATGTTGGCCACGATCACGAGGCCCAACGCCAGCGCGACCGCTCCTGGTCCGACGAAGTAGAGCATCGCCGTGGCCAGCGAGCAGACGACCGCCGTGCCCATGAGCAGGGTCTTTTTGCGCGCCGTCACGTCCGCGAACGCCCCCAGCAGCGGCGAGAGCAGGATCACCACCAGCTGCGACGAGGCCAGGGCCGAGCCCCACCACCCCTCCGCCCGGGGATCACCCGTGGCCACGACATTGGCAAAATAGACCGCGTAGACGACGGTGATGATGATCGTCGTGAAGGCGGAATTGGCGAAATCGAAGCAGCACCAGCCAAAGATCTCGCGCTTCCGGACCGGAGGAAAACCGGACGAAACTCCGGCCTCCGGGGACGGGGCGGCCGTGGGGGGCAAAGCATCGCTCATGCGGGCGGCAGTGAACGTCACGCTCCCCGCTTAGGCAAGGTCCAGTGAACCAAATGCATTAGGTTGCGTCTAATGGGGGTAATCTTGCCCACGTATTGTAGCCAAACACGACTTGCGCCGATGACTGCCGTGGGCTTTCCTGATCGTTCGTTTTAACCCGTTCCGCCATCGTGTCTGTACCTGTATCCTCCTCTCCCTCCCTCTTCCAACGCATGCAGACGGCTGTCGTGCAGTGGATCGACTCTGATTACTGCCCTGACGGCGCCGAAAAGATGCGCGCCGAGCCCGACAAGGTCGACTGGGTCCGCGTCATGCCGTTCGTGATTCTTCACCTCGGTTGCTTCGGAATTCTCTGGGTGGGAACGAGTTCCTTTGCCGTCTGGTCGGCGGTCTTCCTGTATTTCATCCGCATGTTCGCGGTGACCGGCATCTACCACCGGTACTTCTCGCACAAGACCTACAGCACGTCCCGCTTCGGTCAGTTCCTACTCGCCCTCTGGGGTGGCACGACCGTCCAGCGCGGCGGCCTCTGGTGGGCTTACCACCACCGCCATCACCACCAGCACTCGGATGATCCAGAGGACGCCCATTCCCCTCATGTCCATGGCTTTCTGTGGTCGCACATCGGCTGGATCACCAGCCGCCGCAACTTCCCGACCGACTACTCCAAGGTCAAGGATCTCGCCAAGTTCCCGGAGCTGGTCTGGCTCAACCGGTTCGACCTCGTCGTGCCGATCGTTTTTGCCACCTCGATCTTCGCCCTCGGCGTGATCCTCGAGCGCTTCGCTCCCGGCCTCGGGACCAATGGTCCGCAGATGCTGGTCTGGGGCTTCTTCGTAAGCACGACCGCGCTCTTCCATGGCACGGCCTGCATCAACTCCATGGCCCACCTGATGGGCAAGCGTCGCTTCAAGACGGACGACGACTCCCGCAACAGCTTCATCCTCGCGATCATCACCCTCGGCGAGGGCTGGCACAACAACCACCACCGTTACCAGAGCTGCACGCGTAACGGCTTCTACTGGTGGGAGATCGACCCGACCTACTACGGCCTGAAGTTCCTGTCCTGGACCGGCTTCATCTGGGGTCTCAAGGCCGTGCCGAAGTCCATTCTCGAGGAAGGCGCCCACGCCGACCATCACCGCTCGGTCGAGGCCGCCCAGCGCTCCGTGCACGCCCATCCAGAGTTCTCTTCGCTCAAGAAGGTCGTCCCCGCCGCCGCCGCTCTCGCGGTCGCCACCGCCGCCGCCGCCCAGGCCAATGTTCCGAAGAAGGCCGACGGTCCCGCCATCCACAAGGATGTGACCGAACTCGCTCACGAGTTGGGCGACGTCAAAGCCCCGGCCGCAAAGCCGGATGCGTCCAAGCAGTCGTAGTGGATCGTAGGAAGGGAGATCCGCGACCAACCGGGCGCGGCTCCCTTTCCTCCGACTTCCATCATGGCCCGTATTCCAATCATGGGGTCCGGCATCGCCGGACTCGGCTGCGCACATTTCCTCCATCGCGAGCACACGATCACCGTCTTTGAACAGGACGCGCGGATCGGCGGCCACAGTCACACGGTCGACGCGACCGAACCCGGGACCGGCCGGCCCGTGCCGATCGACACGGGCTTCATGGTATTCAACCGGGTCACGTACCCGCTGCTTTGCCGGCTGTTCAAGGAGCTCGAGGTCCCGGTAAAGCCGACGTCCATGTCGTTCGCCGTGCGCGACGACCAGACGGGGCTGGAGTGGTGTGGATCCTCGCTCAACCACCTCTTTGCCCAGCGGAAGAATCTGTTCAACCTCCGCTTCATCCGGATGCTGATGGCGATCAATCGCTTCAACAAGGAGGCGGCGGCCGCGATCGATCAGCCGGAAACGGCCGAGCTTTCCCTCGGTGAGTACGTCCGTCGCCGCGGCTACGGGGATGATTTTTTCAATCTCTACCTCGTGCCGATGAGCTCGGCGGTGTGGAGCACGCCACCCGAGTTGATGCTCTCGTTTCCGGCCGCGTCACTGCTGCGGTTTTTCCACAACCACGGATTCCTCGGCTTGGAGACCCAGCACCCGTGGTGGACGGTCGAGGGCGGCTCGCGCGAGTACGTGAAGCGGCTCACCGCGCCCTGGCAGGACCGGATTCGGACCGGTGATCAGGCCACCCGCGTCGTGCGAACGCCGCGCGGCGTCGTCGTCATGACCGCAAAGGGCGTGTCGGAGAGTTTCGATCGGGCCATCATCGCCACCCACGGCGACCAGGCCCTGCGCCTCCTCGTGAATCCGACCGACCAGGAAAGCCGGCTGCTGGGCGAGTTTCACTACCAGTCGAACCTGGCCACACTCCACACCGACACCTCCGTGATGCCGCGCACCAAGCTCGCCTGGTCGAGCTGGAACTACCAGCTCGCGCGCAACGCCGAGGGCAAGCTGATGCCGGCCACCCACTATTGGATGAACTCGCTGCAGGGCGTGAGCGACCGCGAGAACTACCTCGTCTCAATCAACGGCGCCGAGGCCATTGATCCCGCCAAGGTCATCAAGCGCATCCCCTACGATCATCCGCTGTTCAGTCTCGGCGCGCTGCAGGCCCAGGCCGGCCTGCCCGGCCTCAACGCCGCCGCCCGCGGCACGACTGAAACCTACTTTGCCGGCAGCTATTTTCGCTATGGCTTCCACGAGGATGCCTTCATGAGCGCGGTCCAGCTGAGCAGCCTCCTCCTAGACCGGGATCCTTGGGCGACCTGAGCGGATCGCAGGCCGCGGCCGAATCACGGTCCGAATGCATCCCGGCAGGTGGGCCAGCCGTACCATCCCCGGACAAAGATAGCCCCAAGTCGGGGCTCGTTAACCCTCCGGATATCAGCATCCTAAACTCACCCATGCGCTCCTGTCTCTACGAGTGCCAGGTCATGCACGCTCGCTTCTCGCCGCGTGCACACCGGTTTAACTACCGGCTGTTCCTGTTTGCGCTCGATTTGGACGAGTTGGAGACGCTAGCCAGCCGGTTGCGTTTATTCTCCCTGAACCGTCGGACGCCCTATCGTTTCAACGAGGCCGACTACCTGCCTACCCAGGAGCCCGCCCACAACACGACCGCGGGCAATCCACACTCCGCCCTCGGCACTTCGCCCTCCTCCCTCAAGGCGAGAGTCGTGGCCCACCTTGCCAGCCACGGCATTGATCTCACCGGCGGCCGGGTCCTGCTCGTCACCCTGCCGCGGGTGCTCGGCTACCACTTCAATCCGGTCTCGTTCTACTTCTGCCACGATCGCAACGGCGTGCCCGTCGCAGCCCTTGCTGAAGTCACGAACACCTTCCGCGAGGTAAAGCCCTACCTGCTCGGGCCCGACACCTTCGCGGCCTCGACCAACGGCCGGGCGTCCTTTCACCTGCGCACGCCGAAGCACTTCTACGTCTCACCGTTCTCCGACGTCGATGTCGCCTTTGACTTCCGGCTGCAGATCCCGGGCGACCGTCTGAACGTGCAGATCGACGACTACGCCGGCGGCGAACGCACGCTCACCAGCACGCTGGTCGGCCCCTCGCGCCCCCTGACTGACCGCGCGCTGGCCGGATTCTTTTTCAAGTACCCGCTGGTCACCCTGCGCGTCATCACCCTGATCCACTGGCACGCCCTGCGGCTGTACCTGAAAAAAGTGCCGTGGTTTCGCAAATCCGCCCGGGCCGCGGATCAACGCGACCTTTACCGACCCCACCCGTCCATCGCCCCCGCCAAACTTTCTGATCCGGCATGAGCCAAGAACCCGTCACCTCCACCACTGTCAGCGCCAGCACCTTCGCCGGCGCCGCCAAACCGTCCTTCCACCAGAGCGCGGTCCTGCGCGCGTTCTCCGCCATGAAGCGGGGACACCTGCACATGGAGCTGCCGCAGGGCGGATCGGTCGAACTCGACGGGCCCCACGCCGCAACCCTCGAACGCACGCTGCCGCTCGGCATTCCCGCCGCCGCCCAGATCCGCGTCAGGCGCGACGCCTTTTTCCGCAAATGCATTCTCTCCGGCGACATTGGCTTCGCCGAGTCCTACCTCGACGGTGACTGGGACACGCCGAACCTGACCGCGGTGGTCGCCTGGTTCCTGCACAATCTCGATGACGCCCCCACCCTGTCCGGGTCAGCCCGCCGTCAGGCTCAGGACTGGGCGCTCAATCTCCTGCGCTTCACCAACCGCATCGGTCACCGCCTCCGCGCGAATTCGCAGGAGAACTCCCGCCGCAACATCCGCGAGCACTACGATCTGTCCAACGACTTCTTCTCCCTCTTCCTCGATCCGTCGATGATGTACTCGGCGGCGAAGTGGACCACGCCCGACCAGTCCCTCGAGGCCGCCCAGCGGGAAAAGAACGAT
>CAYWRG010000036.1:43325-43728 GCA_964460715.1 uncultured Opitutus sp.
CGGATCGCATCGAGGTGCGGCTGCAGGATTACCGCGACATCGAGGGCCGCTTCGACAAGATCGTCTCGATCGAGATGATGGAGGCGATCGGACACGCCTACCTGCCGCAATTCTGCCAGGTCCTCGATCGCGTGCTCACGCGCGACGGCCTCATCGCCCTGCAGTTCATCACCTGCCCCGACCAGCGCTACACCGAGTTCCGCCGCGGCGTGGATTTCATCCAGAAGCACATCTTCCCTGGCTCACTGCTCCTCTCGCTCAACCGCGTCAATGAGCAGCTCGGCGCGGCCGGCGGTTTCTGGCTCCACCGCCTCGATGACCTCGGCCACGACTATGCGCGCACCCTGCGCCTCTGGCGCGAGGCGTTTCACGCCCGTCTCGATGAGGTGCGCGGCCTCGGCTT
>CAYWRG010000037.1:0-42527 GCA_964460715.1 uncultured Opitutus sp.
TCTCCTGAGTTTGGGTTAACGATCCGCGGTGTCCAACTTTCGGGGTCCACCTCATATTCGTCTAAAAACTCCTGGTTCAATTTCAGTTGCACTTTCAACCACGGTAAGTGCGTTTCTGCGGCAATGTAGTTCGCGCATTCGCAGCAGATGCCGAATTCTCGATTGGCAAAATTGGGCCCATGCTGGCCCCCGCCACAGGCCGCCTCCTTTTCATGGTAGTAGCAAATACCCCAAAAACTAGCGAACAACCGAATGCCCTCAACTTTGAGCATCACGCTCACCTTTTCCACGAATTCATCCCGGTCACAAAACTGCGCTCGAAATGCCGCTAGATTGCCTACTTTTTGGATAGCCTTGCCTCGCTCACCCGCAAGAACTGGCGCACTCGCGATTTCATAGAGAACGTCAGCAGTTGCCGAGCGACGTTCCTCTGAAATAATCTCCCGCATGTGGAGATCATCAATGTAGGCGTGGGCGCCGCTCACGCCTACGTGGGCTATTTGGGAAAGGACGCCTGTGAGGTTACCTGTGTCGTATCGAGACACAAACCTCGTGAAAGTTTTCCGAAATTCACGGGTGCCCACCTTTTCCAGCTTCAAATCTAGCCCTGGTACTGAAGCCAGATGCACTTTCAGATACTTCCAAGCGGATGTTGGAGACAGCGGCACCCCACTCCACGGAGACGCAAAGGCGTAAGGCGCACGAGGAGGATACGCTTTCGCCAGTTCCTGCAGGACTTCGTATGCTCGAACCGCAAGGACCCGAGTAGAACTCCCGACTGGGCGTGCTCCTGCCACCCAGCGATGGGCGTGCCCAGATCGCCTATTCGACAGCTTCGTCGTGATGCCTCTGAAGAAATATATCTCGTGCGTGCGGTCAGGACTCAGCGTCTCAACAACGGTTTCTTTCAAACCAAGTCCAACAATCTCGTGCACCCGCTGACCCACTAAGACGCCAATCGTGCTCAGACAAACAATCATGAGCTTGGCGTGCATTCTTCGCACATCGATTGCTCCACCGAGAGGCGCCCTCCAAGGCCGGCGATCTTGGGTCTTACTGAACTCAAACTCTTGTGCCCATTTTCGGATAATTTCTCCACGATTGGCGCGCCGTCTCAAAAGTGGCCGGAGTGCGCGATATTCTGCTACAGCGCGGACTATATCCGGAGATCGCCTTTCAATCCATTCCTCCGCGTCTGTGAGAAGAGCTCGGAGATTCGCTTCAGAGAGCGGCCGAGTAGTCTTGATAGTTCCTGCGCCCCTCCCTAGCGGTGGCTTGAGAATCCAAGGCGGCGAACTCATACGGTCATAACTAGGAAGCCTCGACCGTTCCTCGTACAGGTGGCTCAACACGGAGATCTCAGCCTTCACAGTCCGCTCGTTGAGACCGGCTGCACGAATTCTAATCCGGCGCATGTGCGCCACAAAGTCGTGAACGAATTCACGGTCGATTTCCGACAGTCGTTGGTAGCCATTCTCGAACATGAACCGCACAACCTGTAGAAAATAACTAAAGCTGAGTCGTGCAGTACCGAAGGCTCCGTTTGCCTGCCGCCACGGACCCGGATTAAGCCGGGCCCAAACGAAGCACTTGGCGGTCAACAAAAGCTTTCTATTCCTATCGTCTGTCAGCAAACTCTGGTCGGGTAGTGTAACCGCGAAATTGATGCTTCCATATGCGTTCACCTGCGGGGCATTCCCGTGCTTGAAGTACCACTTACTGTCTTGGAACCAACATTCATGGTTCCGATCCTTGAAGACCAAGAAATTCACTTCAGCATTCGTCCAAGGTTCATGGACGTTTTGGGTATCCTTCAAAGATATCATGTCACAGGAGTCAGTTTTGGCATTTCATTAAGGATACCTTGCGCACGTTCTAGCACTTCAGGCGCGAACCGAGGCAGAAGCTTTGTCTCGAGCAGAAGAAATAGCCCCTCGTAGGCTGCGCTCCAGCGAGAAGCACTCACCTGCGATCGACCAGCAGAGAGATGATTTCGCATCTGCATCAACAAGGCACACCTCTTCACGTCACCACGAAAGACCAACTTCGGATTTCCAAAAGCAGAAGTCCAGAGCCGCACGGTTGCAGCGAGAGGAGTGTGTGACTCCGCGATTTGCTTCATCTTCGGAGAAAGCGTTAGTCCGCGATAAACTCACCATCTGCCGAGAGTTTCTTGAGGTCCCAGTTTCTCCGGTATCTTAAGGGAAGTGCTTTCCTATCCGATTCTTTGGGTCGGCGCGACGTCTTCATAGAGACGATGAAGGATTGAGGTCATCTGAACTCGGCGCTGAACACTCATTTCAGCCAGGTACCTTTCTGACGTCTCGACACGCGCATGGCCCATAAAACTTTTCACGCCCAGGAGAACGTCGACTGGCGTTTCCCCTTCGCTGCGCCGCGCTTCATTTTCGCGGAGAATCAGCTCATGCGTTGTGTTTCCGAAATTGTTCCGCAGTGCATGGAACACGTATTTTCCGTGGTCTTGAAAGCCGGCCTTCGTGACCGCCTTTCGAAACTCAGTGCTCATGCCCTTTTCCGAAAGGCGCGCCCCGCGCTTATTCAAGAACACAAAAGGTGAGCGCACTGAAAGGCCCTTTCGCTTCAGACTGCTAACGCTCGCAGACCGATCTAGATCAATGTATCGTCGTATTTCATCGACGAGTCTTAGCGGAAAAAAGACGGGCTTCTGCCTGCCGCCCTTACGACGGATAACGATTTCAAGAAAATCGTCCATATCGGTTTTAAAGTCATAGACTAGAAGTTTGCAGACTTCGTGTGCTCGCAACCCAGTGCACGCCGCGATTACGGCACACAGGCGAATCTTAGGGCTTAGGTGCCTGTAAATCTTGTCGAGCGCACGAGCGGGAATGCCTCTCTTGCTCTGAAGTTCACCGGTGAGAAGTAGAGGATCCCTCTCGCCGGGACGGAGTTCGCGGAATGGAAATTCGTCGATGGCCCCTTCGTCTGTCGCCCACTGATAGAATTTCCGAACGATTTTGAGTTCGATGTTAATCGTTGTGCTGCGAAGTCCCGCCTTCTGGAGCCGACCGCGATAAAGGAAGAGCAACTCTCGATCTACCTTCCGCCAGTCGATACCTAGCCCGCGCAACGCCTCCAGGAAGGTTCTGAGTGCGTAGGCGTATCTCGTTGCCGTACCTAAGCTATTCGAGTACCCTAGGAGAATCTCGCAGCAGAAGCGCGTTGGCTCGCTCATGGGGTCAAACGTGTGATCAAAGAAGAGCGGGCACCCTTGAGGAAGCTCGCCCGACCAATCATCTCCCACGCCACCAATCGCTCGGATCACGTGAACCGAACGACGCATGGGAGGCCGCTTCGACTTTTTCGTTCTCATAGCGTTTCGACTGTCGGTTCGGATTGGGGGAGGGGCTGCGCCCCTCCCCTCACCCCACCCACTTATTTACCCGCAATCAATCCGAATCAGAAAGCCTGAAACAGTATTTAGGCGAAAGAACCGTCTACGATTTCCTGTTTTCCTACTACGCATTCCGACCCGCCTGGCTGCGGCGGTGGCATCCCGGTCCCGATGTGATCCTCGAGGGAGCCGAGGCCCGCGACTACCTGCGCTGGTCCGAATACCGGGAGACGTCCACCGGCGTGATGGTTGATCCAACGACACTCGCACCGTCACGCCGCGCCTTCCTCGCCTGGCTGCGCACGCTGCTCGCGGCGATGCAGACGCGGCCGGCATTTTTCGGCTGCTTCGGGCTGCACGAGTGGGCGATGGTCTATCGGCAGTCGCCGGAAGAGATCCGTCACAACGCCTGGCCGCTCCGTTTTCCACCCGACGAACTCGCGCGCATCGTCGAGGCCGGACCGGTGTGCTGCTCGCACTTCGACGCCTTCCGCTTCTTTACCGCACCGGCGCGTCCGCTCAACCGGCTGCAGCCCGATCGAGAGTCCACGTCCCAGCTCGAACAGCGGGGCTGCCTGCACGCCAACATGGATCTCTACAAGTGGGCGTTCAAACTCGCGCCGTTCACGCCGTCCGAGCTGGTGGCCGACTGCTTCGAGCTCGCACGCGACATCCGCGAGATCGACATGCGGGCGAGCCCCTACGACCTGCAGGCGTTGGGCTTCCCGCCGGTCCGGATCGAGACGTCCGAGGGCCGCGCAGAGTACGAACGGCACCAGCGAACCTTCTCCGCCCGCGGCGAACCCCTCCGAGCCCGCCTGCTCGCCCTGTGCGACCGGCTGCTCGCGGCCGGATAATCCAGGATCAGAATTTTAACCACGGATGGACACGGATTCACACGGATCCGGAAATGATTCTGCTTCGTGGATGGAATCCGTGTTTATCCGTGTCCATCCGTGGTAAATTCTCCCACCGTGTGTTTCCCTCGTACGATCTGGGATAATCCTTGGCGGTCACCGCGGCTTGGATAGGCTGCGCCGCGCGTGTCCGGTTCCACCGCATCCCCCAAAAATCGTCGCCGGCGCTGGCCGTTGATCGGCGGCGGGATCGTGATCGGCGCAGGTCTGGCGTTCGGCGCATTGCTGCTCCCCGGCGTGCAGGGTTGGCTGGTCAAGCAGGTCATCGCCCGTCAGCCGGGTTGGAAGGTTGAGTTCGAACACTTTGGGATCGGCGCCGACGGGCTGAATGCCCGCGGCGTCGCTTTCGCCATGCCCGGACTTACCGCGACCTCGGAGCCGATCGCGGTGCGCGTCTGGCCCTCACGTCTGCTGCGCCGCGAGCTGCATGTCGAACAGGTCGACGTCCAGAAGCTCCGGATCGAGCTGACGCCGGCCCAACTGGAATCAGGGGCGGCCGCGACCGGGGCGGCCGAGCCGTTTTCCGGACTGCTCGCCCTGCTCACGGCGCCCCTGCCTTGGGTCGTCGGCCAGACCCGCATCGAGGCCCAGCTCGTGGTCAACGACGGTGGCCAGTCGGTCGTCGTGGGTGATTTCACGCTGCAAGGCGGCGAGCTGCGCGCGGGGCGCGCGGGCGTGATCACCTACACGCTCGACGTCGCCTCGGCCCTGCTGCCCGCCGGGCCCGACAACCGCGTCCGCAGCCGCGGCGAAATCAAGATCACCCGCGACGCCGCGCGCGGCGTGGAGCGCATCGCCATCCGCGGCGACCTGCGACTCCCGGCGTACGGCCCGCTCACGCTGCCGGCCGGCGATTTCGATCTCACGATCAGCGCCACGCCCGACGGCGAAACCTACGCGGGCGGACTGCGACTTGGCACGGCGACGACGCTCGCGCTCGCCGGCGAACTCAAGCGCAGCCTTGGCACGCTCGCGACCACGCTCGACTTCCGCACGGACGACACGCTCGCGGCCAGCCTCACCGAGGGCCGCGCACCCACGGGCCAAGTGTCCACCACCTTGGCAGCCACCGTCCATCTCGCCACCACCGATATCGACGCGACCCTCCAGGGCGATCTCACGGCACGCGACTGGGCCCGCCTGCGGCCCGAACTCGCACCGATCCCCGCGCTGGCCAGCCGGCTCGTCGCAACCTTCGCCCGCCGTGGATCCGTGCTCGAGCTCAAGACCCTCGACGCCCGCCTCGATGCGGCAGATGCCTCCGGCCTGACCGCGCAGGCCACCCTCGCGGGTCCGGTCGATCTGGCCCAGCCCACGGCCGCACCACGCTTCACTCTCCGTCTCGCGGGACTGCCGCCGGCCTGGGCCAATCCGTGGCTCGGCTCCGCGATCCAGGTCGAGGGCGAGCCGATCGCGGGCGGCTGGCAAGCGAATGTCCGCCGCGACGGATCCCTTGATCTCGCATCAACCGAGCCGCTGCGCATCGGTCCGCTCCAGCTCACCGGACCGGGGCTGCCGGCCCTGCCGGCATTGACGCTTGAGGTGCCCTCGCGCGTGAGCCTCGCAAACGGGCGCGTCACCCTCGACCTGCCAGCAACCGCCCTGACCACTGCGTGGGGCGACCGCGTGGACCTGACGCTCGAGGCGAGCCACGAACTCGTGAGCGGCGACTCGCGTCTGACCGGCCACCTCAATGCCGCGCTGCCCACCGTCCTGACCGGACCCGACCGACCGCTGCCGTTCACGCTCGTGGCCGACTGGCAGGCGGCCCTCCGAGGCGACGGTGCCGTGACGCTGGAGCGCAGCGCTCTAGAGCTGCGCCTGCCCGACCGCACCAAGCCGGCCATCGCGCTCACGCAGCGCGAGCCAATCGCCCGGATGGCCGACGGGGTGTTCGTGGCGCCCAATGATCGGGACCTTCTCACACTCGAAGCCGACGCACTGCCGCTCGGGTGGGTGTCACGGTGGCTCCCGGGCTACGACCTCGACGGCATCTGGACGCGAGGAGCGTCGACCCTGCGCTCCCCGTCAGCGGATCGCGGCCTCGAACTCACCACATCGACCCCCTGGCGCTTCACCGGACTCCGTCTCGGCGTCGGCGGCAAGGAGTTGTTCCGCGGGGAAGCCGGGATCGATCCGGATGGCGCCCTCTCCACGGCACGAGTCGAGGCCCGACTGGGAGAGATGGAGCTGGCCGACGCCAACGGGAACCGGATCACGGGCGCGCTCACGCTCACGGCCACGCCGGCGGACAAGCGTTTCCAGACGGTGCTGGAGGCCGACGCGGAGCTGCCTGCGCTGCCTCACAGTGCGGGCACCTTCGGCGCGGTCTCGGTGCGACTGCGCACGCGGGCAAGCTCGGTCGAGGGCGAGGTGGCCCAGGTTGAATCCTTCCACCTGGAAGCGCGCAATGCCGACGGGCCGCTGCTCACGATCGCGGCCCCACAGCCCTTCTATTATTTCACGAAGCCGAGCGGTGAGCTCATCCTCAGCTCGGTCGCGCCCCTCACGCTGGAAATCGCTCCGCTGCCCCTTGCCTGGTTCCAGCCGCTGCTCCCGACCGGTGACGAGATCGAAGGCCGGATGGAGGCGATGAGCTTCATGCTGGTGGCCGAACCGCAGAAATTCCTGCTGCGGCCAACCAAGCCGGTGCAAGTCACGAACCTCAGTTACCGCCAGCGCGGACAGCCCCGGCTCGTCGCGGCCACCGGGCGTTTCTTTCCCGGGTTCGACCTCAACCTGCTCCACGAACTCCGCCCCGCGTTTCAACTCGGCTACACCGGCCGCCTGCATGCGACCGACGGGGTGATCACGGTCGGCAGCACAACAGGGGTCGAGTTTGAGACCGGCCTGAGCTTCATCGGCAATGATCGCGCAATTTTGCCCCAGACCCTCGATGTCGCGACCCGCCTCGATTTCGGCGCGCTCCACGCCGTGCCCGCACTGGCGGAGGCCGGCATGCCAGCGGGAGGCACGCTCATCACGCGGATCAGCGGCGATCCGCTCGGGCCAAAGCCGCTGGAGGTGTGGCTGCAGATTGCGGACCTGCGCGCCGCCGGCTCGACGACGCCACTCCCCACCCTGACCGTCGCCGCCACCGGCCAGAGCCCGGACCAATCGCGCGCCCTGCGCTTTGACGTGAAGGCCCGACTCGACGCCCAGCCGCAGCCCAGCGACCTCGCGTTCACGCTCTCGGCCGAGCAAAGCGCGGTTGACCTGTCCTTCGAATCCGCGCTGACCAGCACCTACCTTGATCTGGCCGCGTTCGAGGCCTTCGCCGCGGCGTTCACTCCTCCCGCGGCCCAAACTCCGCCGCCGGCGCCTGCCGCGGTCGTCGAAACTCCCGCCCGCCCGGCGCTCGCGCCGCCCCTCGGCGTCCCCTTCTGGGATACCTTGCGCGGACGTTTCACGCTCAATCTCGGATCGGTGCGCTACGCGCCGTACCGGATCGACGCGATTCGCGGCCGGCTGGAGCTGGACGACCGCACCTTGGCCCTGCGCAACCTCACAGGCACGATGTTCGCCGGCACGTGGAGCGGCGATCTCAAGGTGGCCTACGATCCCAGCCAGCCCGAGGCCGATCACACCCTGACCGCCGAGTTCAAGATCGCCCAGTTCGAGACCGCGCAGGCGATTCAGACGGTCTTTCCCAATGAGTACGGGTCGATCGATACGCGGCTGAATCTCGACACCACGATCAAGGGCAGCGGCAACCGGTGGTGGGAGATCATGGATCGCACGGAAGGGAGCTTCACGCTCTCCGGCAAAAGCGGCGTCATGCGCCTGACCCACCCGCCGGCCGGGTCGGCGTCCACCGTGCTCGCGCTCGCCGGCACGGTGGGATTCTCGCCCGAGCTGCGCGCGCTCGGCCGGTTGCTCAAGGCCTTCTCGGCCATGCCGCTCGAGGAAGTGCGCGTCGAGGGCGCGCGCGACATTGACGGCAACCTGTCACTCGCGGAATTCCGCATCGATTCGCCGCAGGCGCGCCTGCGCGGAACCGGCCGCGTGCCAGTCGTCGAAGGCATTCCTCTCGCCGGTCGCGCGCTGTCGATGCAGCTGGAGCTGCAGGCACGCGACGAGGTCGCGGTCATCCTCAACGGCATGAAGCTGCTGGAGAAGCAGCCGATGGCGGACGGTTATCGCCGGCTCAATCAACTCGTGCAGATCGGCGGCGAGGTCGGCCGGCCCGATCCCAGTCCGCTCTATGATCTGTTCGCTCGCGCAGTCGACGGCTCCGGCGGCACCTGGGGCCTGATCATGCGCAAGGTGCAGCGCGAAGTCGACCGCCAGGCGGCCAAGCCCACCCGATGAACATGAAACCACCGGCCTGGATTCTTCCGCTTGTGCTGGCCGCGGCCCTGCAGGCCGCCGCGCCGGCACCGCTGCCGGCGGACGCCCGGCTCCTCAAGGGCACGCTCGAGAACACGACGCACGCAGTGAGCGCCCCCGCCAGATTTGAACTCACCTTCGAGGGCGAGGTCGTGCGCGGATTCCTGACCGTCGAGGCTCCCCTCAAGGCCGGTCGCTTCCCGGTCGAGGGAACGAAGCGCGGTGCCTGGTGCGAGGTAATCTGCCGCTACGAGGACGGCACGCGCACGGTGTTCCGCGGCGTGATCGACGACACCGGCTACCGCGGCACATACGTCTTCGGCGGTGGTGGACAACTCGTGCAGTACGGCCGGTTCGAGACGGCCCACTGATTCAGGTCCGATCGAAAGCATTCAAACAAGCCGCCCGCGAATCACGCGAATCGGCGCGAATTCGATCCGGTGCTGACCACGGAATACACCGAACACACGGATCCGAGCCACGATCGAAGAGAGAATCTCTGAGCATGAAATTCCGTGTGTTCGGTTTTTTCGGGGGTTTATCACCCATAACTACGCCCCGACAAGCGGTTTTAGCCGCGGGCAAAGCAACGCATTGATCACCGGCCCGGCCCCGTGCGGCTTAGGCGCGGGCGCGCTGCTTGCGGCGACGAACCCACCAGCCGAGCGCGCCGCTGAGGCTCATGAAGATCGCGCCGTAGGTCGACGGCTCGGGAACGGGCGTGATCTGGTTGTCGTCGGCGAAAGGCTCGTACTTCGTTTGGTTGCCCGAGAAGCCGTTAAAGACGATGCGCGAGAGATCCGTGACCGTCGGAGGCAGCAGGGAGTAAAAGTAGTCGACCGTATTATTCCAGTTCTGGACGGTCAGCGTGTAGTTGCCGGTGAAGCTCACCGAGCTGAAGTTGACCGTCGAGGCACCGCCGAAATCGAGGATCGAGTTGGCGCTTACCGTGAGTGCGTCGAAGGTGTGATTGAAGCCGCCGAGCGCCAGCGTGCTGCCGGCGAGCTCAATATCGAGCAAGCTGTTGTTCATCGCGGCGCCGAGCGTCAGCGTGTAGTCCGCGTCGGCGAGCTTGAGCGAACCCGCGCCAACGAAGGTCCCGGAGAAGGTCGTGTTGGTGGCCGTCGTCAGGCCGGTGCCAAGCGTCAGCGCACCACCGCCAAAGTCCACCGTGCCGGCGCCGGCGAGCGTCTGGACGCTCTCGGAGAAACCGTTGAGATCAAAGACCGCGCCCGCCGCCACAACCACGTCGCTCGCATCGGCGATGCGGTTGCTCGCGCCGAGGGCGAGGGTGCCGGCGTTGATCAGCGTGTCGCCGGTGTAGGTGCTGGCGCCGCCGAGCGTGAGGGTGCCGCCCCCCTCCTTGGTCAGGTTGCCGGTGCCGGTCGCGATCGCGCCATTCAGCACGGTGTCGCCTGCACCGCTCACGACCAGGTTGCGGTTCGTGCCAGTGATGTCACCGCTGGCGGTGAGCGTGCCGGCGCTGGACTGGATGCGGGCATCCGTGGCCAGCGTGATGCTGCCGGTGAGCGTATTGTTGCCGGAGAAATTCTCGACCGCGCCGTCGGTCGCGCCCGTGCCATTGCCGTTCAGCACAAGGTTGTTCGCGACGCTGATGCCGCCCTGGATCTCAAGATTGGCGCCGTTGGCGACCGTGATCGTGCCACTGCCGAGCGCCGTGCCGGACTGCAGGGCGATGATGCCCTCGTTCAGGTTGGTCGCGCCGGTGAAGCCGGTGCTGGAGCCGGACAACGTGGTGCGGCCGACGCCGCTCTTGTTGATCGTGCCGGTGCCGGAGATGCTGCCCGCGTAGGAATTGCTCGCCGCATTCGTGACCGAAAGCGTGCCGCTGCCGAGCGCGACCTGCGCGGCGGTGGAAGCGGAGTTCAGGTTACGGATCGTCTCGGACTGGTTGTTGAGATTGAGGCGGCCGTCGGAGTAGATCGTGACCGAGCTCGTGTTCGCGATCTGGTTGGACGCGTTGAGCTGGACGTTGGCCGAGGCGGCCGCGCCGATGGAATCACCGATCACGAGATCGCCGGCGACCGCGTTGACGCCGGCGGTCTTGTTGAGGATGAGCGTGCCGTTGTTGACCGTCGTCGTGCCGGTGTAGGTGTTGGCGCTGGCCCCGTTGAAGGTGACCGTGCCGCTGCCGGTGGAATTGATCGTCACCGCGCCGGTGCCGGTCGTGATGGCCGCCGCGCTGATCGCGCCGCCGCCGCCGAAGGTCGTGTCACGGTTCGTGCCCGTGAGCGTACCAGTGAGGTTGAGGGTCGAGCTGGCGTCAGCCGTGATCGTGGTGTTGCCCGTCTGCGTGATCGTGCCGGACATCGTGTTCGTGCCACTCACGTTGCGGATCGCGCCGTTGCCGCCGACGCCCGCGCCGGTGACGCTGATCGCGTTGGTGGGCGAGATGCCGCCGGCGAGTTCGAGCGTCGCGCCGTTCGCAATCGTCGTGGTGCCGGTGCCGAGCGCGGTGGTCTTCGCGGCCTGGACGATGCCATTGTTGATGAAGACACCGCCGCTGAAGGTGTTGTCGGTCGTGCCGCCGAAGATGAGCTTGCCGGAGCCGGTGCCGTCCTTGATCAGCGCACGGCCGGCGACATCCTGGCGGATCGACGAGTTGATCGTGAGATTGCCGGAACCGGTGATGTCCGCGACCGTGTTCGCGTTGAGCTGGAGGCGGGCGATCGAGACGGTCTGGCTGCTGGCGCTCTGCTGCTGGATGTAGGGAACGGCGCCGGTGAGGGTCAGGGTGCGGTTGGTGGTGTCGCCAACGAGATTGTAGCTCGCGGTCGCGTTCTCGCCGAACTTGACGCCGGCGATCGTCGTGTTCGCGGTCAGATTCGGCGCAAGTCGCGCGAGGCCAAGATCGTCGAAGAGGGCGATCTGCGTGGAGGTCGGTGCAGTGGTCGTGGTCCAGTTATTGGCCGTGCCCCAAGTCGAGCTGGAGCTGCCGTCCCATTCCTTCTCCGTGGCCATGACCGGGCGGAGCAGGTAGGCGCTCTGGCCGTACAGCGTGTCGGTGCCGCTGTAGGTGGCGACGCCGTAGCCGGAGAAGTAGATGCTGCCGACGGTCTGGCTGTTGATGGTGGTGCCGAGCTTGTCGAGGCCGTCCTCCCAATTGTTGACGACCAGCACGCCGCTTGCGGGGGCGGTGTAGGTGTTAAAAAGGAAGGTGTTGGCACCGCTGGTCGCGCCGAAGTCGAGGGTCGCGCCGCCGGCGGAGGCGGTGAGATTGCCGATGCGCTCGGAAAAGCCGTTGAGGTCGAGCGTGCCGGAGCCGCCGATCACCACGTTGCTGCTGTTGGCGATGCGGTCGCTGGCGCCGAGCTTGAGCGTGCCGTCGTTGATCGTGGTCGCGCCGGTGTAGGTGTTGGCGCCGCTGATCGTGAGCGTGCCCGTGCCGGTCTTGGTCAAGCCGCCCGCGCCCGTGCCGCCGTTGGAGATCACGCCACCGATCGTGGAGTCGGTATCAACCGCCACCGTGAGGGTGCGGCCGGTGTTGTTGTTGGAGAGGGCAAGGCCGCCGTTGAGCGTGGCGCCGCTGAGGGCCAGCGTGCGGTTGGCGCCGCTCTGGGTGATCGTACCGGTGGTCGTGATCGAGGTGAGGCCGGTGTTGCCCGTGAGCGTGATCGCATTGCCGATCGTGCGGCCACCCGTCGAGGAGAGCGTGCCCCCCGCGAGGTTGACCGTGCCGGTGCCGAGGCCGGCATTGTTGCCGACCACCAGGTTGCCGGCCTGCAGCGTGGTGCCGCCGCTGTACGTGTTGGCGGCGTTGAGCGTGAGCGTGCCGGCGCCGGACTTGGTCAGCGCGCCCGCGTCGGAGATGACACCGTTCGCCGTCGTGTTGCCGGTGCCGGTGAAGGTCAGGCCGAAACCGTCGGTGTCGATCGCGCCACCGAGCGTCAGCAGGGAGGTGGTCGCGTTGGTGACGGTGGCGGCAACGTCGAGGTTGATCGCTGAGTTGATGGTGTGACCGCCAGTGGCGACGCCATTGGTCTGCGTGACATTGATGCCCGCGTAGCCCGGGAGGCCGCCGTCGTTGATGCGAATCGTGCCGTTGTTCAGGACGTAGGAGAACGGCGCGTCGATCGAGATCGAGCGAACGTCGCGAGTGGCGCCGGTCCCGACATCAATCGTCTGCGCGGTGTTGACCTTGGCGTTGTTGAAAAGGATGTCGGCATTGTTGGCCGGCATGAAATTCGGGTCCCAATTCGTCGCATTGGACCAGGTGCTGGTGCCGCCACCGTTGTCCCAGAGGTTGGCTACAAGCGTTGCCACCGTCAGGGCGCGCAGTTCGTGAATCTCGGTCGAGCCGCCGGTGCCGGAGGTGAAGCCGAACTTCAGCGTTTCGGGCCGGAGGTAACCGGAGAGGTCGACCTCGAGGACCTTGCTGAGGGTGCCCGCGGCACCGAACTGCAGCCACACGGTGAGCTGGTTGGTTGGCGTGATCAGGATCTCCGCGTGGCGATAATCCACGCCGGTCTGGTTCGGGCGCGTCGTGAGCGAGGGAAAATCCATCTGCTGGGTCAGCGCAGCATTCGTGCCGTCACCCGTCGCCGCGATGAACTCGTAACCTTCGTAGCCGCTGCCGGGACCACGCACAGCGACGCTGTTGGGATTCGAGCCGATGCCGCCGACGCGGCCTTCCGTTGCGTTGGAAAAGTTGCCGAAGTCGTCGAGCGAGATGGCGAGGTAGCCGCCCGCGAGACCTTCCTTGTTCACCTCGCCGCCGCCGGCGGTGGTCTTCTGCGCGTAGCCCATCGAGCCACCGAACGCACCGACCGAGAAGTCGACGCTGCCGTCGAACAGGAAAAACGTCATGCCGTCCGCACCGGAACCGTTGTAGTGCGCGAAATCAAAGCTCGTGAAGAACGTGCGCCCGGCCGAAGTCAGCGCCGTGTCGTAGTAGGCGTAGGTCGCGCGATTGTTCGCGTTGTCCGTCAGCCGCAGCCAGCCGTCGCCGCTTGGATCGATGCCGCCCGAGGTCAGGGTCGGGGTGAACCCGGAGCCGCCAAACACCCAGCCGGGAGCCGTCGAATTCATGAACGTCTCGGTGATCGTCTGGGCGCGAGCCGACGAAAGCCCTCCAACGAGGAGGCTGATGGCGAGGAAAAGACGGGGCAGATTCACATCCCTAAACTGGCGCCCCCCCTCTTAAACGCACGTCCTATATAGGGTAAACACCCTAGTACTAATACGCCAACCGCCCTATGCGTACTTCCACCCTAGCCGCCGATGTAACTCATCTCGACCTTGGGCCGGGTCTGGCCGGAGGCCAGCAAACCGGCCCGGTCGTCGGAGTAGCGATCTAGCCGCCCTGACCAGATCCTTCTAATGTAATCCTCTAACTCAGAATCAGTTGCGTTTGAACGCAGGCAACCCAGCACATCCCAGCCCACCGCGGTAAAGAGACAGGTATAGAGCTTGCCGTCGGCCGAAAGGCGGGCCCGATGGCAGTCCTTGCAGAAGGGTTCGGTCACGGATGAGATCAGCCCGATTTCCCCCCGACCATCCTGGTAGCGGTAACGTGCGGCGACCTCGCCCCGGTAGGCGGGACCGGCCGTTTCAAGCGGCCACACGGCGCCGATGCGCTCCACAATCTCCTTCGCTGGCAGGACCTGGGCGGACGACCAGTGGTTCGTGTTGCCCGCGTCCATGAACTCGATGAAACGCAACGGCAGGCCGCGCCCGCGGAAGTGCTCCGCCATCGGCAGGATCTCCTGATCGTTCACCCCTCGCTGGACGACCATGTTGACCTTCACCGGCAGCCCCGCGGCGGTCGCCGCGTCGATCCCGCGCAGCACGCGCTCAGGCGAGAAGCCGAGGCCGTTCATGCGGCCGGCGATCTCCGGATTGAGGGAGTCGAGCGAGACGTTGAGGCGGTCGAGCCCTGCCGCCTTGAGCGCCGGCGCGAGCCTTTCGAGCAGCCAGCCGTTCGTGGTCAGCGCCACGTCCGGCACGCCGAGTTCCGTTTTCAGCATCCGGATGAGGTCTGGCACATCCGCGCGCAGGAGCGGTTCGCCGCCCGTCAGCCGGATCTTCTCCACGCCCAGAGCGCGAAACGCCGTCACGATCTTGCGTAGCTCCGCGAGGGACATCAGCTGCGGATCCTTCAGGAAGGCGTAGCCCGGCCCGAACACTTCGCGCGGCATGCAGTACGGGCAGCGAAAATTGCAACGGTCCGTCACGGAGATCCGAAGATCCCGCAGGGGGCGCTGGAAGGAATCGCGGACGGAAGACATGGCCGAAAGAGAACGTTCAACGCTCAACATTCAGCGTTCAACGCTCAACGCAACCACCCAGAGCGGTCCGACCAAGCCATCCTCTCCCCCTTTAACGTCAGGCCATCGTCTGCAGTGGCCGGCAATTGAACGTTGAGCGTTAAGCGTTGAGCGTTGAACGTTCTCCGATTCCCCATGTTGCCGCCCCCGAACGACGCCGAACGCGTCATCCTTTCCTCCCTGCCCCTGCTCCCGGCCGAGCATTGCCCGCTCGCCTCGGCCCACGGCCGCATCCTGCGCACCCCGGTCTCCGCCGACCGCGACCTGCCGCCGTTCGACCGCGTGACGATGGACGGCTTTGCCGTCCGGGCCGCCGCCGTGGCCGCCGGCACCCGCCGTTTTCGGGTCGCCGGACTGCAGGCGGCCGGGATGATTCCGCTCACCCTCGCCGCCGACGGCGACTGCATCGAGATCGCCACCGGCGCCGTCCAACCCCAAGGCGCCGACGCCATCGTGCCCTACGAGGACACGCGTCGCGACGGCGACTCCATGGTCATCGCCGACGACTGCACGGTCAGCGCCGGCCAGAATCTTCACGCGCGAGGCTCCGATCACCGGACCGGCGACCAGATGATCCCTGCGGGCGTGCGCATCTCCGGCCGCGAGATCGCGGTCGCCGCAGCCTGCGGACACGCGTTCCTCAGCGTGGGTCTGCGCCCGCGCGTCGCCGTGGTGGCGACCGGCGACGAACTGGTCGAGGTCGACGCCCACGACGTCGCGCCCCACCAGGTGCGCAAGTCCAACGACTACGCCGTGCGCGCCGCGCTGCTCGCGACCAACGCCGTCGCGCAGGTTGAACGCTTTCACCTCCGCGATCAGCAGACGGAGATCGAGCAAAGCCTGCGTGCGATCCTCGCCGGCTTCGACGCGGTCATTCTCACCGGCGGGGTCTCCAAGGGAAAATTCGACTTCGTGCCGGCCGCCCTCGCGGCGCTCGGCGTCGCGCAGCGCCTGCGGGGCGTGGCCCAGCGACCGGGCAAACCGTTCTGGTACGGCCTGAGCCCGCGCCGGACACCCGTGTTCGCGCTGCCGGGCAACCCGGTGTCGACCTACACCTGCCTGCACCGCTACGTGCTGCCCGCGCTCGCCCAAATGAGCGGGGCGACGCCGCCTGCGCCAGACTACGTGCCGCTGGCCCATGCCGTTTCGTTCAAGGCCCCGCTCGCCTGGCTCCCGCCGGTGCGCCTCAGCACAGGGTCCGACGGCCGCCGCACGGCCGCGCCGGCGGTGCTGAACACCTCAGGCGACTTCGGCGGCCTCATCGGCACCGATGGGTTCATCGAACTGCCGGTCGGCCCAGGGAGTTTCCCCGCGGGCACCGTGGTGCGGTATTGGGCGTGGAGCTGAGGGCGGAGGTCGGAGGATGGGACCTGGAGGACGGATAGGACTGATGAGACCTATATTTTCCATCCATCCTATCCGTCCCCTCCGTCTTATTGGTCCCATCTCCTTCCTTCCCCGCACGCGGCATTGCGTCAGCCCGGATTTCGCCCACGCTTACCCTCCCCTCCGATGCTCTCCCATCTCGACGCGAAAAACCGGCCCGCCATGGTCAATGTCGGCACGAAGGCCGTGACCGCGCGCACCGCGCACGCCGTCGCGGTGGTGTGGCTTCCGCCCGCGCTCGCCCGGCTGCTCGACGGCGGTGAGATCACCAGCAAGAAGGGCCCCATTTTCCAGACTGCGAGCCTCGCCGGCGTCATGGGCGCCAAGCGCACCAGCGACCTCATCCCCCTCTGCCACCCGCTCGCGCTTGAGGACTGCCAGGTCACGCTCACCCCGCGACCCGCAGCCGCCGACGGCTCGGTCGAGGTCGAGGTTCACTGCCGCGTCGCCCTCCACGGCAAAACCGGCGTCGAGATGGAGGCGCTCACCGGCGCGACGGTCGCGGCGCTCACCCTCTACGACATGGGCAAGGCCGTGACGCACGACATCGTCATCCGCGAGGTGCGCCTCGTCGAAAAAACGGGCGGCAAACAGGATTTTCGCGCTCCCGACGCAGCGTCATGAAGACGGTCCACGTGCAGTACTTCGCCCTGCTTCGCGAGCAACGCGGACTCGCGCGCGAGGACGTCGGCACCACCGCCGCCACGCCGGCGGAATTGTACGCGGAGCTGAGGACGCGCCATAACTTCACGCTCGCAGCCGAACAGCTGCGCGTCGCCATTGGCGGGGAATTCGTTCCCTGGACCCGTTCACTGGAGAGCGGGGCCGACGTGGTCTTTATTCCGCCGGTGGCTGGAGGTTGAACCCATGGATTTTCGCATCAGCAGCCCTCCACTCGACCTTGACGCCCTGAAGCGTTCGCTGGTCGACGTTCACGCCGGCGCCTGCGTGATGTTCGAGGGCTGGGTGCGCAATCACAACGAGGGCAAGCCCGTGCTCTCGCTCGAATACGAGTCCTACGCCCTGCTCGCGGAGCGCGAGGGCGGGCGCATCCTCGCTGAGGCGCGCGAGCGTTTCGCGCTCACGGCGGCAGTCTGCGTCCATCGCATCGGCCACCTGCAACTCGGCGATCTCGCCGTCTGGTGCGGCGTGAGTGCGGCCCACCGCGGCGCCGCGTTTGACGCCTGCCGCTACATCATCGACGAGACCAAGGCCCGCGCGCCGATCTGGAAAAAGGAATACTACGCCGACGGCGCGACCCAGTGGATCAACTGCGCGACCCGCGGCGAATTCGCCGGCGCCGTCCCGCCGGCGTGAGAGATGAGACCTGAGTTTTAACCACGGATAAACACGGATGCACACGGATCAGATCCCAGGTCCGATGGTTTGAATCCGTGTCAATCCGTGTGCATCCGTGGTTAAATCATGAGCTTCTCTCCGCTCACGCGCCGAAGAGGTCGCGGCCGGGGATCGGTGGGGCAAGGGCCGCGACGTTGAGGCGGATGGATTCGAGGTTCTCGCGCACAAGATCGCCCATCGATTCACAGCGGAGGTAGTCCTTGCGGCCGTAGTGTTCGGCAAGTGACGCGCGCAGCTCCAGCACATGCTCGTGCGGCGCAAGCGTGTCGGCCGACATGGCGGCCAGCAGCGTCATCAGCCGGTCTTCGGTCACCGCCGCGCGCTGCAGCATCAGCACCTGCTCCTCGCGCTGGTACTGGCGCGCCGTCTCGAGCCGCAGGCGCTCGATGCAGAACAGCGCGAGCGCCTGGTTGTCCTTGAAGAACTGCGGCCGGTAGAAATTCATGCGGCCCTCATAGGACTGCTGGTCGAAGTCCATCGCACGGATCCGGATCTGCGCACCCTCGAAATCCGGCGTCACCACGACGACGAAGTTGTAGCTGCGCATGTCACCGAGCAGGCGCACGAAGCTGCGCTCGTTGAACTTCACCAGCTCCTTGGCCACGCGGATCGGCTTCATCTCCGCGCTGTGCAGCCAGCGGTCGATGAAGACGTCGCCCGGGATGCCCGCCACGTGCTCCTCGACCAGCGTGCCACCGCTGGTGAGGTAGTTCATGCGATTCGGTGAGAGCAGATGCTCGAGCTCGAGGCCGTACACGCGCGAGGCGTCGCCACGCTTGATGTAGAAGTGGTCCGGGTTGTCGTTGTACGCGTTGACGATGCGAATCCGGAACGGCGCCGAGTTGCCGAAAGCGCAAAAGTCGATGCGGTCGATGTAGAGGTGCTGCATGACCGACAGGTCGCCATCGACGCGCAGGATGGCGTACATCCGCTTCAGGTCCTCGTAGAGCGCCTCCATCTCGATCCGGTCGTACATGACCGATTCCCATAGGGTCGGCCGCCCGGCGGCGTCCGCCAGGGGAATGGACTCCACAAAGCGCCGCAGGCGGTCATAGGCGATCGGGAGCTCGCGGTCGCGGCGGGTGCGGCGCAGGTAGGCCCGCAGCCCGTCACTGATCGGGAAACTGGGTTTTTTCTGCTGCGGGCGCGGCGTCGCGGCATCCATGCGGCGCCACGATGGGAGGGCCGACACCCGGCTGGCAATGATGGAGGCAGGCGCAGGTGCTTTGCCAAAAAACCGCTAAACCCCCGGCGTCCCCGCCTTTCGCCTCGTCTGTCCGGAGCCGATCTTCTACCTCTTGCCTGTCATCATGTTGTTCCTCGCCGCCACCGCCTTGGAGAAGGCCGCCCAGTTGCCCAAGAGCTTCTGGGTCAATGTCGTCATGGCCATCGGCGGTCTGCTGATCGGCATCATCCTGTTCCAGCATGCGGCCCGGATGAACAAGCTGGTCCTGACCCTGATCATCTTCCTGCTGATCACCGTGGTCGGCTTCCAATGGATCTTTGAGCGCAACGAACCCCGGTTCCTGACCCCGACGATCGACAAGATCGCCCCCTTCTTTCCGAGCAAGATCAACTACGCGGGCAAGCAGTCAGGCGGGCCCTCCTAGGTTCGCAATTCGGACTGTCGGGGCGGAAATTTGAATGGTGTTCGGGTCGGCGGGTCCTTTACCTCGTCCTTCCCCGCCTATGCCTAAGACGCACTCCGACATCGGACTCATCGGCCTCGCCGTGATGGGTCAGAACCTCGCCCTCAACATCGCCGACCACGGCTTCCAGATCTCGGTTTACAACCGCACGGTCGAGAAGACGGAGAAGTTCGTCGCCGAAAATCCCTCCACGCCCGGCGGCCTCATCGGCACCAAGACGCTTGAGGAGTTCGTCCAGTCCCTCGCGCTCCCGCGCAAGATCGTGATCCTCGTCCAGGCCGGCAAGGCCACCGACGCCGTGATCGATGGTCTCGTGCCCCTCCTTTCCCCGGCTGACATCATCATCGACGGCGGCAACGCACTCTGGACGGACACGATCCGCCGCGAAAAGTCGCTCAAGGAAAAGGGCCTCCGCTTCATCGGTTCCGGCGTGTCCGGCGGTGAGGAAGGCGCCCGCTTCGGCCCGTCCCTCATGCCCGGCGGCGAGAAGTCGTCCTGGGACGAGCTCAAGCCGATCTGGACCGCGATCGCGGCCAAGGTCGACAAGAAGACTGGCAAGCCCCTCATGGGCGCCAAGCCCGGCCAGCCCGTCAAGGGCGGCGTCCCCTGCACCACGTACATCGGCGAGAACGGTGCCGGTCACTACGTGAAGATGGTCCACAACGGCATCGAGTATGGCGACATGCAGATGATCTGTGAGGCCTACGCGCTGATGAAGGGCATCCTCGGCCTCAAGCCGGCCGAGATGGGCGAGATTTTCTCCACCTGGAACAAGGGCGCGCTCGACAGCTTCCTGATCGAGATCACCGCCGACATCCTCAAGCAGAAGGACCCGGTCACGAAGAAGCCCTTCGTTGACATCGTCCTCGACACCGCCGGCCAGAAGGGCACGGGCAAGTGGACGTCGGTCAACGCGCTCGACATGGGCGTGCCGGCCCCGACCATCGCCGAGTCCGTCTTCGCCCGCTGCCTCTCCGCCGTGAAGGAAGAGCGCGTCGCCGCCTCCAAGATCCTCAAGGGTCCCAAGGTGAAGAAGTACAGCGGCTCCAAGAAGGCCCTCATCGAGGCCATCCACGACGCCCTCTACTGCTCGAAGATCTGCTCGTACGCCCAGGGCTTCCAGCTCATGCGCACCGCGCAGGGCGAGTACGGCTGGAAACTCAACTTCGGCCAGATCGCCCAGATCTTCCGCGGCGGCTGCATCATCCGCGCGGCCTTCCTCCAGAAGATCACCGAGGCCTACGCCCGCAACCCGAAGCTCGCGAACCTCCTCCTCGACGAGTACTTCAACAAGACGATCCAGAAGGCCCAGGCCAACTGGCGCAAGGTCATCGCCCTCGCGGCCGAGCACGGCATCAGCACGCCGACCTTCAGCTCCGCGCTGGCGTACTACGACGGCTACCGCTCCGAGCGCTCGCCAGCCAACCTGCTCCAGGCCCAGCGCGACTACTTCGGCGCCCACACCTACGAGCGCACCGATGTGAAGCGCGGCAAGTTCTTCCACATCGACTGGCCCGAGGCGCACCGGCCCCAGCTCGAGGCCTAAAAATCCTCGATTCGCTGTTGGCAGATAATTCAAAACGTCACTGGTGATAATCAAAACATCACCAGTGACGATTGAATCGTCACCGCTGGAGAATTTAGTGGAAAGTCGGCCGGGCGTTCTGAAGCGGTCTACAAAAACCTGAGGACCATTGGGTTTAAGCAAAACAAGCCGCAAAGCGAAGAACGCCATTGGGCCAACGGTGCGAAAACTCCGCTTTGCGCAACGGCTCCCGCTGAGTCAGGAAGACTTGGCTGGCCAGCTTGCCGCTGAAGGGGTCCTAATCGGCAGGTCGGCATTCGTGCGGCTCGAGACGAGCCAGCGCTTGGTAAGGCATGGATAAAGGCCCGCTTCGGACTTCCTAAGTTAAGTCGGCGAGCAGGGTTCTTCGTAGGCGGCGCACTTCGGCGCGTCAAAATTGTAGCCGTCTCTTCTTTTCTAAGGCCGCGCGCATGGTTTCCTGACCATCGTTGGTCCGCTGAATCTTCGCGTCACCGATGGGGACGATCGAAACCACGGCGCATTCCAAGGTGAAAGGTTCGCCTTGTTCATGCCGGCAGATGCGACGGTGGCATCCGGCAAACATGATCAATCCGGTGTCTTCCCATGCTGGGATTCGTCCGCGCAACCTCTCCTGTTCTTTCACTCGCTGCGAGTGAGTCAGACCCGAATCGATGTCGAGGTAATCGGTCAGATCGTCAAACAGTTCGCTCATGGATGCGCCCGCGGGAGACTGGATGGCCTCAAGGTGTGCGCTCATGCTGGATAGATGCAAGGCACTGCAGGATCGGACGGGGAGGGTGACGAACCGTGGCCAGCGCTAGGCGGCGGCAAACGCCACGGTCGGAGCGAAACGCTTCGACCCGGTGTCCTTGGCCTGCGCGAGGCGAATCGAAACCTCCTCGGAGTTGACGGAGACCTCGGTGATCGTGTTGCTGATCTCGTTCGTGGCCTGCACCTGCTCCTTGACGGAAAGGGCGATGTTGCTCGCGGTCTGGTGCACGCCGTCAACGGTCTTGCTGATCTCGGTGATCTGGCGGGTGATCTGGGCAACGGTGGCCTGAACGTGCTTCACCTCGTTGCTGATCTTGCCGGTCGCCTGGTGGGTCTCGGTCGCAAGGGCCTGAACCTCGGCGGCGACGACGGCGAAGCCCGCGCCCTGCTCGCCGGCGTGGGATGCCTCGATCGAGGCGTTGATGGCGAGAAGATTGGTCTGCCGGGCGACGTTGTTGATCACGTCGACCACGCGGTCGATCTTGGTCACGGCTTCGGTGAGCTCCGCGAGCGTGCGATTGATCTGCTCCATCTCCGATACGGCGGAACGGACGGTGGTGGCGGCATCGTTGGTCTGGCCGGAGATCTCGTTGGTGGTCGCGCTCAGCTCTTCGCAGGCGGCGGCGACACGGCAGACGTTCTGGGCGTTGGAGGCGGCTTGGGTGCGAACGAAATGAAGATTGTCGCTGCTCTGCTTCATTTTCAGCCCTGCGGCGTTGATGATGCCGGCGCCCTGCTGGTACGCACCCTTGAGTCCACGAAGGAGGATCGGGCGATGAAAACGGTCGCGGCTGGAATTTTCCATCGCGGCGGCTGCTTCGCGGGAAAACGAGTCGGCCATGTCCAGCGTCTCGTTGATGGCCTGGCACATTTTGCCGAAGCTGGTTCGGGTGCCCATGCCGGTGATGCGGGCCTCGAGGTCGCCGGCCGCGGCGCGCTTGCAGATGGAGGTGACGTAGGCGGTGCGGCTGCGGAAAAGGGGGCGGACGGCGTGCCAGAGCTTGCGCCGGAACCCGGAGATTCGTTGAGAGGTTTTCATACGGCGGCATCCAGGCGGGTGTGGCGGGAGAGGCTGAAGACGAACTGGTCGTAGTCGACCTGACGGCTGGCGAGCATCTGGTTCAGGAGGTCGGCGCCGGCTCGGGCGGCGTCGCGCCGACCGGGATACTTCGCCTCCTCGGCGAGGAGTGCGGCGTAGAGCTTCTTCACCTGAGGCAACGCATCGGCGTGGGGAGCGCGGCGGTTGGAATGGTAACCGACGAGCCGGCCTTGGAGATCGTAACTGGGCGTGACGTGGGCGAGGACCCAGTAGCCGCAGCCGTCCTTCGAGAGGTTGAGCACGTAGGCAAAAATCTCGCGCTCGGCCTGCATGGCTTCCCAGAGAAGCTTGAAGACGCAGCGCGGCATTGCCGGGTGGCGGATGATGTTGTGTGGCGAACCCATGAGTTGCCGTTCGGAGTAGCCGGAGACGCGGACAAACACGCCGTTGATGTACGTGATGATCCCGCGCAGATCCGTTTTGCTCACGATGATCTCATCATCGTGGAATGACTTTTCAGGCCCCGAAAACGGGTTGTTGAGGCTGAGCATAAACGTAAGATGTAGATAAGTTAGGACTACATCGGTACCGGACCGGTCCAATTTAGAGGCAAAAGGCCCGAATAGGCCTAAGGAAAATACTTAGATGCGGCAGTAGAAGACTGAATGACTTCCGCGCATGAAGGTAATGGCCGTGAGGATGTCGGCAAATCGGGACTTGTGCGGCGGGCCAATCACCACGCTGCAGGCGTCGGCGCGCAGGACGGCCTCGAAGACGCTGATGCGAACACGCTCCCCACCGACAACGCGCTCAAGTTGGGGTGAGTCACCAACAATTCGTTTCCTTTCAAACGCCGCCTTCGGGCGGCGCTTTTTTTGTGCCTGGCCCGGATCAGTCCCACGATCAGTGAGTCAATCGCCGTAAAAGATGCGGAGAATAACCGACCTAATCTCCGCATCTTTTGCGGAGATTGGACGGCCCAGCAATCAGAGGCAGGGTGACTTTCATGACAACCAGTGAAATCCCGGCCTCCGTCGCCACCCGGCTCAAATCGAGCCCGTGGTTGCAAATAATCTCTAATAAAACGCCCCGCGATCCGTTTAACGAAGCATGCTGAAGATCACCCCGCTTCTGTGCTGCTGTTGCTTACTGCTCATATCCCGCGTGATGACTCGCGCGGCTGAAAAATCAGTCCCGACCCACGCCCTGCCGCTCTCGATTGTGTTCCTGATGGAACCCATCGGCGAAGGCCGCTTCAAACAGCTCAGCGTGGAATCGGCCAACGGGCCAGCGATCGCCCTGTTCTCGTCCCTGTCGGTGGCGGAAGCGTTTCTGGCCAATGCGCCGGAAGAGATCCGCCACCGCTACAAGGCCCAGGCCGTTCCGCGCGGCGTCATTGAACAGATGCTCGAACGAGGCGGGTCAAACGCCGTGCTGGATCCGACTTCGCCCACGCAAGGCGGCAAGGCCATCCGACTGGATCGCGGCGAGAATCTGCCGGACAATGCCGAGCTGAAGCGGCTCTTTGACGAAGATCAGGCCGACCGGCGCCCTGCTCCGGACGGCAAGCCCGTCGATTTTTCCGTCGTCGCGCCGAGGGATCGCGCCCGCGAGGCACGCGTAAAGGAAATCTATCAGACCAACGGTCTCTGCACCGGAAACGATTACTATCATGCGGCCATGATTCTCCAGCATGCGAACGAACCGGACGACTACCTGCTCGGCCATCACTTCTGCATTGTTGCCCTCAGCAAGGGCGCGATCCGCGCCAAGTGGCTGGCTGCCGCCACGCTCGATCGCTTCCTCATGCACACGAACCGGCCGCAGCATTTCGGAACGCAGTACCGTCCGCTCAGCCCCGGAGAACCCATGCAGCTCTACGACGTCGCTCCTATCGTGACGGATGCGCTGAGAGCGGAGTTCAACGTTCCGACGCTCGAAGTCGCTCGCACCCGCGAGCGAGAGATGCTCAAGCCATCCACCCAGGATCGATAAACAGTTCCTTCCTCAGCTCATGCGTCTTTTGGCGCGGCGCCGCGCATGATCCGTAGCTCGCCGGCACACCCGGCGCGGCACGACTCCGGAAACCAATCCCCTAGAAGATCTCGCGGCGGATGAAGAGCCCGATGCTCGTCTCCGCCCTCGGGTCACGGCCGGCGTAGTCGAAGTTCACCGCAAGGCCGAACTGGGTCGCCTGCTTCGCAAAGCCGAGGCGCAGCCACTGGTAGCTCTTCACATGGCCGCCGTCGTCCCACGTGTTCAGCGCCTGCAGCGATAGGTAGAGGTCGATTGTCTCCGTCAAAGGCCGTTCGTAACGGATGATCGAGAAAACCGAGTATGAGGGATCGCTCTCGAGGTTTACGCGCGGCGATACGAGCAGAAACCAGTTCCGTCCGGGTTTGAAGAACTGCACGCCCACCGTCGGACTGAAGCCCGGGCGCGTGGCATAAAAGCCACCCGCAGTAACGCGAAACCAGCTGTTCATCTTGTAGAAGAACAGGCTCTGCGTGGAGAGGTCGTCGGCAATCGCATCGTCGATCCCCGTCACCAGCGTGCTCTGGTGAAAGAACCCGAGCCGGGCCGCGGCGGAAACGTCGCGGCTGATGATCAGGTTGGTGGACACATAGTCCTCGACCGCCGCCACCTCGAAGGGAATGGGTGCTGGCGGAGGCCCGGCCTGGGCCCTGGCGGGAACAGCCGCACCGGCGAGCGACGCAGCGAGGAGGATCAGGCGGGCGACCGGAAGAGCGGAAGGGAGGGATTTCATGGGAATTGAAGCATGGATGGGTTGACTGATTGCGCCGGCATGACGGCGGGACTATATATCCGTTACACGGATACAGATGATTCCTTGACGAATTCCGACCGCTGATGGCACCGACTCAGGGACACGACGATGCCGTCACCGGCCCAGTCGGGGCCGGCCATCGAAAACGAAATCCGCCGACCGGCCTCGGCGAGGCCAGCTACAGCGAGCCTTCGATCACGCTACGGCTCGCAGCGTGATCTCCGCCTGGAATCCGTTCGGGACGCGATTCGCGAAACGCAGGGTGCCGCCGCAGGCCTCGATCGCGCTGCGCACGATGGCCAATCCGAGGCCGACGCCACCGGTCTCGCGAGTGCGCGCGAATTCCGGACGGAAAAACGGTTCGCCGAGGCGGGCCAGCGCCTCCGGCGGCACACCGGGGCCACGATCCGAGACGGTGAGGATCACCTGGCCGCCGGTCTTGGCGACCGCTTCCACCTCGATGCTGCCTGCATCGCCTGCGTAGCGCACCGCGTTGCGGACGAGGTTGCCGATGGCACGCGCCAGCAGCGGTTCATCCGCCTGGACACGCAGGTCAGACGGCAGACGCACCGTCACTTTCTCCGTGGCATCCTCGCGATCGATCACCTTGGCGATCAGCGGAGCGAGGACGATCTCAGTCAGTTTCACTTCACGCGGACGCAGCCCGGCCCGGGTGAACGCGAGCAGTTCGGACACCAGCTCCGACATATGCTGCACTTCCTCGCGCACGTCTGCCACTGCCGGCGCGAGATCCTTGCCCGCCCGCTCCTCCAGAATGCTCGTCGCGAACTGCATGCGCGCGAGCGGCGAGCCGAGTTCATGCGCGATGTCGCCGATAAAGCGTTTTTGTCCCGTCGCGTTGCTCTCCAGCCGCGCCGCCATCGTGTTGACGGTTTCCCCGAGACGACCGATCTCGTCGCTACGATCGACGTCCACGCGGGCGTCGAGCCGCCCGTCGGCGATCGCTTCGGCGGTCCGGGTGACGCGACGAAGCGCGCGCGTGACCCCGTGAACCACCGGCAGCCAAAAGAGCACGGAGAGACTCACCACCACCGCCGTGCCGACGAGCAGCGGGCGGAGATCGAAAATCAAGCCCGCCCCGCCGAGCGGGTCGGTCTTGGCGATGAGCACCGCCGGAGTCCGCCGGCGGAAACTGCCTTCGCCCGGGACCAGGACGCGCACCCCGATCCAATACACCGAAGGGGTGCCACGGATCAGCTCGACGAAGCGAAAGCGTTCGTCGCGCTCACCGGCGATGATCAGCCGGTTGATGTCCGCGGGCGTCCGGAGGTTCTGCTGCGAGAGCGCCTCGCGCACCGAATCCGGCGGCAGCGACGGATCAGGGATCGCGGGTGGTGGAGTAAACCGCCCACTGCGGGATCCCCCGCGGCCGCCGTCATCGGGAAACACGGTCAGGGCGCGGATCCGGGTCTGCACCGATTCGGGCAGGGTGACCGGCGTGCCGGCGATCTGGACCGCGTCGGCGCCAAAGAGGTAAAAATCAGCGCCATAGGCGGCGCTGAAGGGCGCGAGGATCTCGTTGCGGTTGCGGTTCGGATCGCGGAACAGCTCGGTGACGACGACGTTGGCGACCGCCTCGACGCGGTTTGCCGCCGCGCCCGAGATCAGCGTGTGCCAGCTGAAGCCCGTGCGGGCGAAAAAGATGAGCGCGGCGATCGCGACGAGGAAGAGAACATTGAAAAACAGCCAGGTCGCCACTTTCAGCGAAAGGGGAAACTTGATTCGCCGGGTGGTGGCGGCAGCAGTGGGAGCTGGAGAGGGGATCATGGTCCGGGAGGAACAGGCGGCAGTCGGCGAACGCCAACCGCACACACCGTCAAAGGGCCGCGTCGGGCTCGGTCAGCATGTAGCCGGCGGAGCGCAGGGTGCGGATAAAGCGGGGTTGCTTGGCATCGTCGCCCAGTTTCTTGCGCAGGGCGGAAATGTGCACGTCGATCGAGCGGTCGAACACGTCGTAGTTGCGCTCGCGCGCCTCATCGAGGAGGGCCTCGCGTGTCTTCACGCGGCCGCGGGCCTTGGCGAGGCTGGCCAGGATGTCGAATTCCACCGGCGTCAGCGCGAGCGGCTGGTCATTGAGGAGCGCGGAGCGGGCGTCGACGTTGATGCGCAGCGGCCCGACCACGAGCTCGGTCGGAGCCTCGGCCGCCGGGGCCGTCGACGTGATGGCCGTGCGGCGCAGGACCGCGCGCAGACGGGCCAGCAGCTCGCGGGTGGAAAAGGTTTTCGGCAGGTAGTCGTCGGCACCGACCTCGAGGCCGACGATGCGGTCCATCTCATCACCGCGCGCGGTCATCATGAGGACGGGCACCGCGCTCTTCAGGCGGATGCGCTTGAGCACCTCAAAGCCGTCAAGACCGGGCATCATGACATCGAGAATGATTGCATGCCAGCGCTCGCGGGTGGCCGTCTCCACGCCTTCGGGGCCGGTGTGAATCGCAGTGACGTCGAAGCCGAGCGGACTCAGGTAATCGGACACGAGGCGACAAAGCTTCCGGTCATCATCAATCATGAGGAGGCGCGTGCGCCCGTTTTCGTCCATGGGGATGCCATCGGATGTAGCCACCGGCTCATCGAGCGTCAATCCGGCCGGAGATGGCGTGGCGAGAAAGGTCATGATGTAACAGGATCGATGTAGCTGGGGTCGCTGACCCCGGTCCGTTGGCGGTTCGCAGGGAAAGTCAATTCCCCGGGGTCAGCGCCCCCGGCGCCAGTTTATAGGGCGGCCTCAGGCGCGCGCGGTCTGGCGCAGTGCGAGACAGAGGTTCGGGAGTTTCCGGCGGGCGCGCAAGGCGCGGACCTTGATCATGGACTGGTTCCAGCCAGTCATCGCCTCGATCTGGGCGAGTGACTTCTGCTCGAGGTCGAGCAGCTGGATCACCATCTGGTCCTTGGGATCGAGGGCGCTGATCAGCCGGCCCACAAGTTCCTTCACGACGATTGCGTCGTTGGGTTTGGCCTGGGTCTCGCTGGCGAGGGCGCGCTCGGAGGCCACGGCCTCCTCCTCGGTGAGATCCGCGAGACGGAATTCCGGGCGGCGCTTCCACAGGCGCAGGTGGTCGATGCAGGTGGTGGTCGAGATACGCGCGACCCAGTGCGGGAACGGCACGGCGCCGCGGTACTGGTCGAGTCGCGAGAAGACCTTCAGAAAAATTTCCTGGGTTAGATCCTGCTCGTCGGTGCGACGCGGGTGACGCGAGCGGACGATGCTGATGACCAACGGGTGCAGGGCCTCAACCAGTTCGCGCGCAGCCGTCTGGTCTCCCTCGCGAACGCGAGTCAGGCACTCGCTGTAATCGAAGGCCTCGTCGTAGCTCTGGGCCGGGGCCTTGGATCGCACGGCCGGGCGAACCGGCGTTGGCGTTTCCACGCCAGCAAAGAAAAATCCCGAGGGTGCGGAGAGAGCGAAAGCGGCATTCATGGTCGGCAGAGCGCTGAGGTGGACGGAGGGGAGGAAAAGGCGCCGGGAATCGGTGCCGGCTTATTCGACGCGCGGCGTCAGGTCGGCGGCCGGGGTCGCGACCGGGGCGGAAGCCTTGGCGATCGCGGCGGAGTTCTGTGCCACGCCGGAGCCGAAATCGGCGATGCTGCCGAAGCAGAGGGCCATGGCGGCGACGGCGGTGGCGGTGACGATCAGGAACGAGGTGTTGTTCTTCATGGGAGGGAGGAGTCAGGGGTTGAGAGGGCGGTGGTGCGGACGAATGATGAGGGGCGGGTGGAAGTGGCGTTACTCGACGCGGTGCGTGACTGGAGCGTCGCTCGCGGGGGCGGTCTCGGCGGCAGGAGCCACGGTCGAGGCGACCTGCGGCTGAGCCGGGTTGAAGTCGGCGACGCTGCCGAAGCAGAGGGCCATAGCGACGGCGGCGGTGGCGGTGACGAGGAGGAAGGAGGCGTTGTTTTTCATGGGAGGCGGGTGGTTGTTTGTTTTGTGGGTGTTCGTTGATTACCCCCTCACTCTACCCCTGCCGTGTAAGCGCCGTATTTGCCTTTGCGGGAGAATTGTTAAGCCCACGTAAAGGTTGGGTGTGGAAACCGGGCCTTTTGGTGCCCGGAGCGGGCGAAACCGTCGGCCGTTCATTCATTAAAATGATACCATGAAGCTGGTTAGGTGACTTTTGCTTCTTTGTTACCAACCGAGCCATCCCCCGGGCTCGCCAAGCGCGTTTCGGGGTCTACGTTCCTGTCTCCGTCGATGAAATCCGTCCTCGAATTCAAGGCGCGCAAGGGCCGCGGACCGAAAATCGCCATGGTCTCGGCCTACACCCACTGGGAGGCGCGCCTGCTGGCGGACTCGCCCGTCGACTGCATCCTCGTCGGGGACAGCCTCGCGGTCGTCCTCGATGGCGAGGCTCACACGTTCGCGGCCACGCCCGAGATCATGGCGCGCCACACGCTCGCCGTCGCGCGCGGTGCCGCGGGAAAATTCGTGATCGCGGATTTCGCTTTTCTTGCGGCGCGCAAGGGCATCGCAGCGGCTGTGGACTGCGCCGCGCAACTCCTGCGGGCTGGCGCGCACGCCGTGAAGATTGAGGGCATCGACGGACACGAGGACGTGCTGCACCACCTCGTTCAGTCCGGCGTTCCGGTGATGGGGCACCTCGGTCTCACCCCGCAATCCGCGCACGCGCTCGGCGGCCACAAGGTCCAGGGCCGCGGCGAACCTGCCGCCGCCGATCTGCTGCGCCAGGCGCAGGCCGTCGAGGCCGCGGGCTGCTTCGGCCTCGTGCTCGAATGCGTGCCCGCCGCCCTCGCCCGCGAGATCACCGCGGCGCTCGCCATTCCCGTGATTGGCATCGGCGCCGGCGCCGACACCGACGGACAGGTGCTGGTGTTTCACGATCTGCTCGGCCTCAACCCGGGTTTCAACGCCCGCTTCGTGCGCCGCTTCGCGGAGGGCGGCGAGGTCGTCGCCGACGGACTCGCCCGCTACGCTGCCGCCGTGGCGGATGGCTCGTTCCCCGCGAAAAAGGAGTCCTACTGATGCCCGCGCCCCGCGTCGTCACCACCGTCGCCGCCTGGCGCGAGGAACTCGCCGCGCATCGCGCCGCGGGTCGCTCGGTGGGCTTTGTGCCGACGATGGGCGCGCTTCATCCCGGCCACGCCTCGCTCTTTCACGCCGCCCGCCGCGAATGCGACGTGGTGCTGGCCTCGGTCTTCGTCAATCCGACGCAATTCGACGAGGCCCATGACTTCGAAAAATACCCGCGCACGCTCGACGCCGATCTCGCCCTGATGGCCCCGGCCGGCGTCGATGTCGTGATCGCTCCGTCTGTCGCCGAGATGTACCCCGATGGCCGGACCTACACCGTCAACGAGTCCGTGCTCAGTCGCGAACTCTGCGGCGCGCATCGTCCGGGACATTTCTCCGGCATGCTCACTGTCGTGCTCAAGCTCCTGCAGATCGCCGGTGCGGAACGCGCCTACTTCGGCGAGAAGGACTACCAGCAGCTGCAGCTCGTGCGCGGCCTGGTGCGCGCATTTTTTCTGCCCACGGTCATCGTCGGCTGCCCGACTGTGCGCGAGCCCGACGGACTGGCGATGAGTTCGCGCAACGCCCGCCTCACGCCCGCCGAGCGCGCCCTCGCACCGCAGTTTCACGCCGCCCTTGTGTCCGCGCCGACCGCGGCGGAAGCCTCGGCCCGGCTGGCCGCGGCCGGCTTCGTCATCGACTACATCGAGGATCGCGGCAGCCGCCGATTCGGCGCGGTCCGCCTCGGTCTCACCCGCCTCATCGACAATGTCCCGCTCGCCTAACGTCCTTTTCCTGCTCACCGGTTCCATCGCCGCCTACAAGGCGTGCACCGTGATCTCGCGCCTCACACAGGCCGGCGTGACCGTGCAGACCGTCGCCACCCCGGCCGCGCTGCGTTTCGTCGGCGCCGCCACGCTGGAGGGCCTGAGCGGCCGCGCGGTGTTCACCGATCTCTGGGAACCAGGCCGCGCGCTCGACCACATCGAACTCGCCCGCGCCGCCGACCTCGCGCTCGTCTGCCCCGCCACCGCCAACACGGTCAACCGGCTCGCCGCCGGCCTCGCGGATGATCCGGTCGGCGCCCTGTTTCTCGCTTGGGAGCTGGGACAGAAACCCTGGTGGATCGCGCCGGCGATGAACCACCGTATGTGGCAGCACCCCGCCACCGTCGCCTCGCTCGCGACGCTCCAGCGCTGGGGTGTCCGCCTGCTCGATCCCGTCGACGGCCCGCACGCCTGCGGCGAAGGCGGACCAGGCCGCCTCGCCGAGCCCGAGGCACTCGCCGCCGAAGTTATCGCAGCCGTTCGTCCGCTGTCATCATGAGGATTTTGGTCACCGCTGGTGCGACCCGTGAGCCGATCGACGCGGTGCGCTTCCTCTCGAACACGAGCACCGGCACGACGGGCGCCGCGCTGGCCGACGCGTGGGCGCAGGCCGGCCACACCGTCGTCCTCCTGCATGGTCACGGTGCCGTCCTGCCGACGAAGCCGGTCGAGCGCGAAACCTTCACCTCCGCCGCCGATCTTGAGGCCCGCCTCACTCGCCGGCTTCAGGCCGAGGCCTTCGATCTCGTCGTCATGGCCGCAGCGGTCGCCGACTACCGGCCCGCGGAGACTACCGCAGGTAAAATCCCTTCGACTGCGGACGAACTCACACTCCGTCTCGTGCGCAATCCCAAGCTCCTGCCGCAATTGAAATCGCTGTCGACGAGCCCGGTGCGGGTCATCGGCTTCAAGCTCACCGCCGGGGCCGACGCGATCGCCCAGCACCAGGCGGTCGCGGCCCAGTTTGCCGCGGGCGGCGTCGATGCCGTGGTGCACAACGATCAGGATGACATCCAGTCAACCGGCGTCGCGCGGCAGACCTTTCGGATCTTTGCCGCCGCCACCGCGAGCCCCCAGATCGTGACGGGAGCCGCCGCGCTCGCCGCCGCGCTCGCTCCCTCCGCGGCCCCCGCGTTCCACCCGTGATTTTCCCCCGTCCATGACCCGCACCTTTCTCCGCGCCAAACTCCACCGCGCCACCATCACGGCCGCCGATCGTGACTACGAAGGCTCCATTTCCATCGACCGCGATCTGTGCCGCACCGCGGGCCTGCTGGAGTTCGAACAGGTGGACGTGTACGACATCACGAACGCCGCGCGCTTCACGACCTACGTGATCTACGGCGATCCCGGCCAGATCCAGGTCAACGGCGCCGCGGCCGCGCTCGTCAACGTCGGCGACACGATCATCGTCGCCGCCTACGCCAGCCTCGACGAGGCCGAGATCGCGGATCACACCGCCGCCATCGTGTTGATCGGCGCAGGCAACGGCGTGAAGTCGGTCGAGCACAAGCCGGTCGGCGAGCCCTGAGATCGGATCGGGGAAAGGGTCGCCCGCGAATCACGCGAATTGACGCGAACGCCAAGGTCACGATCACGTCGATCAACGATAAATCATTTTTGTCCTTCTGATTCGTGGAGATTGGCGCGGATTCGCGAGCACTCGTCTGAGTTCGACTGATGAGCGGAAGATTCGCCGATTTCTCGCGACGCGGCGCAGCCTATTCGCCAAGCTGCCCGCGTGATCATTGAGGCCCTCACCCAGCGGCTGGGCGCAGCCCACGTCCTCACCGCGGCGGAAGACATCATTCCCTACGGATTCGACGGCACCGCCGCGCTCAAACAGCGCCCCTTGGCGGTCGTGTTTCCCGCCGACGCCGCCGAGATCGGCGCCGTCCTCACGCTCGCCCGCGCGCATCGCATTCCTGTCGTCACCCGCGGCAACGGCACCGGGCTCAGCGGCGGCAGCGTGCCGGTCGCCGGCGGGATCGTGCTGTGCACGGGTCGGCTCGATCGGATCATCGAGGTCGACGAAAAGAATCTCACGCTGCTGGCCGAGGCTGGCGTCACAACCCAGCGCATCTTCGATGCGGCGGACGCGGTCGGACTCTTTTATCCACCCGATCCAGGCTCGATGAAGATCAGCACGATCGGCGGAAACGTGGCGGAAAATTCCGGCGGCCTGCGCGGGCTCAAGTACGGCGTCACGCGCGACTACGTCATGGGAATGGAAGTCGTCCTCGCCGACGGTTCCGTTTGCTGGCTCGGCAGCAAGTGCGTGAAGGACGTCGCCGGCTATAATCTTCGCGACCTCTTCATCGGCAGCGAAGGCACGCTGGGTGTCGTGACGCGTGTCCTGCTCAAGCTCCTGCCCAAGCCCGCCGCACGCCAGACCCTGTTGGCGACCTACGCGCGCATGGAGGCGGCGGCCGAGACCGTGTCGGCGATCATCGCGGCCCGGATCATCCCCTGCACGCTGGAGTTCCTCGATCGCAAGACGATCCAGTGCGTCGAGGATTACGCCAAGGTCGGCCTGCCGCTCGATGCCGACGCCGTGCTGTTGATGGAAACCGACGGCCACCCGGCGGCCGTCGCCGACGAGGCTGCGCAAATCGAGGCGCTTGCGCGGAGGCACGGCGCCACGCGCGTGACCCGGGCCGCTGACGCCGCCGAGGCGGCCCGGCTCGCGACCGCCCGCCGCAGCGCATTCTCCGCGTTAGCCCGCATCCGGCCGACCACGATTCTCGAGGACGCCACCGTTCCGCGCAGCGAACTCGCAGGCATGGTGCGCTTCATCCAGGAGGTCGCCGCCCGTCACCGGCTCGAGGTCGCGACCTTTGGCCACTTCGGCGACGGCAACCTGCACCCGACCTTCCTCACCGACGAACGCGACGCCGACGAGATGCACCGGGTCGAGCTCGCGATGAAGGAGATCTTCGACCGCACCCTCGCCCTCGGCGGCACCATCACGGGCGAGCACGGCGTCGGCCTCGCGAAGAAGGCCTTCCTGCGTCAGCAGCTTGGTGACGGCAGCTACGCGCTGCTCAAGCAGATCAAGCACGCGCTCGATCCGGAGGGATTGCTCAACCCGGGAAAAATCTTCGACCGGTGAGGACACCGGTCGAACGCTCAACGTTCAACTCTCAACGCTTAACGTTCAATGGCTGAACCGAAGTACGATCTGGAGGAGCGGTTGTTGGAATTTTCCGTACGGGTGATTCGCGTAACGGAGTCCATGAAACGATCCCTGGCCGCCGATCACATTGCCAGCCAGCTTCTGCGTTCAGGCACTTCGCCTTACGGAAACCACGGCGAGGCTGAGGGCGCCGAATCGCGCGACGACTTCATACATAAACTACGGATATGTTTTAAGGAGCTCCGAGAGACCCGCCGTTGGCTGCGACTCGTACAGCGCGCCAGTTTAATCGAAAGGCCCTCATTGCTTGCGAGTTTGATTGAGGAAGCCGACGAACTTGTACGCATCTTCGCGGCCAGCATCCGCACAGCCGAGGCCAACCGTCCACGAAGGAGATCGACTTGAGCGTTGAGCGTTCAGCGTTGAACGTTGAGCGTTCCAGTCCTGCCAAGGCGGGACTGGCGGCTCTGGACTACTCAATCCTGCAGCAATGCATGCATTGTGGGCTGTGCCTGCCCACCTGCCCGACGTTTGCCGAAACGGGACGAGAGCGAAATTCGCCGCGCGGACGCATCGCGCTCATGCGCGCGGTTGCCGACGGCGAACTTCCGCTGTCCCGATCCTTCGCGGACGAGATGAGTTACTGCGTCGGCTGCCTGGCCTGCACCACGGCCTGCCCGGCGGGCGTCGACTACACCACCCTGCTGGAAACCGCGCGCGCCGAGGTCGAGCAAACGAGGGTCGCGACGTCCACCGGACGCTCGCTGGTGCGCGCACTCACGCTCGGCACGCTGTTCACCCGTCCGCGACTCCTGCGCGCCGTGGGACGTGCGCTTTGGCTCTACCAGACAAGCGGGCTCGAAACCGTCGTTCGCAAGCTGAAGCTCACCGCCCTGCTTCCCCGCCGCCTCCGCGAACTCGAGCCCTCGGCGCCGCGCATGCAGCGCCAGTTCTCCGATGCCCTGATCGCGCCCGTCGAGGCCGCCCGCGGCCCACGGCGCTACCGCGTCGCACTGCTCACCGGCTGTGTGCAGGACCTCGCCTTCTCCGACGTCAACCGCGCCACCGCCGACGTGCTGCTCGAGAATGGCTGCGACGTCGTCACGCCGCGCGCCCAGTCCTGCTGCGGCTCCCTCCACGCGCACAACGGTGATCCCTCGACCGCCGCCCTGCTCGCGCGACGCCAGCTCGATGCGATCAATCCGGAGGAATTCGACGCGATCATCTCCAACGCCGCCGGCTGTGGCTCTCACCTCAAGCACTATGGTCGCCTGCTGGCTGGCGATCCGGTGTACGCTGCGCGCGCCGCGGTCTGGTCGGCGAAGCTCAAGGACATCTCCGAGTGGCTGGTCGAGATCGGGTTTCGCGCACCCCGCGCCGCCGCAGGTCCCACGCCCGTCACGGCGCTCACCTATCACGAGGCCTGCCACCTCTGCCACGGACAGAAGATCACCGCCCAGCCGCGCGCGATCCTCCGGGCACTGCCCGGAATCGAGCTGAGGGAGTGCGGCGAGTCGACCTGGTGCTGCGGGAGCGCGGGCATCTATACGATCACCCAACCGAAAACCGCCGCGTGGCTGCAGGCCCGCAAGGGCGGACACCTGCGCGCCACCGGCGCATCGATCGTCGCGACGGCGAATCCCGGCTGCCAGTTGCAGATTGACCAGCAGCTCAAGTCTGACGGCGGCCCCGCCGCGAGAGTCGTTCATCCGATCGTACTGCTCGCCGAGGCCTATCGCCGCGAGGCCTGATAGTAGCCAGGGTCGCCGACCCTGGTCCAGTGCGCTTGCGAAGGAAAAACGATCCCCGGGGTCAGCGACCCCAGCTATATCCAGCCTCAGTCAATCTACCCGACGGCGCGCCGCCGGACCGTGCCAACGATCGTGAGGAGTTCCGAGAAATCCTCGTCCCGTGAACGGCTGGTGATTCGGAAATCGAACTTGGGCGCCTCGCGCAGTTCGAGCTCGGCCGTGCGCAGCCGGTGCTCGATCTCCGCCTCGCTATCCTGCCCGCGCGTGACCATGCGGGCGCGCAGCGTCTCCAGCGGCACATCGATGAACACCGTGCCCATGTGACGCGCGAGGAGCGGATTCTCGGCGGCGGCCTTGCGGAAATTGTCCACGCCCTGGACATCAATGTTGATGACCAGGCTGTTTCCCGCGCCCAGTGGCTCGATCACCGACGACGCCAAGGTGCCATAACGGTTCTTCTGGTGGACCCAGGCCCATTCGAGGAAGGCGCCGGCCGCGACCTTGGTGTCAAACTGTGGCGCAGACAGGAAATGATAGTGGACGCCATCAACCTCTCCGGGCCGTGGCGCGCGGGTCGTGGTCGTCACGACGCGTGAGAAGCCCGGCGATTCCGCGACCAGCCGCTCGCAGAGCGTGCTCTTGCCCGAGCCCGCCGGGCCGGCGATGACGATCAGAACAGGAGTCGGACGGGCGGATGCGGTCATGCGACGACAAATTCCTCGGAAGGCGGGTTCAGTACGTAAAGGCCACGCCGCAGAGCAGCAGACCATAGGCCGCGAGCACCCCGCCGAGCATGCGCGGGCGCGTGGGCTGACGATAGAGCCACTCGATGAAATCACGCAGGCGGAACGGCGACGCCCCCAGATAGATCGCGAGCGCCACGCCGAGATAGACCACCGTCACCATGAAGAGGCGCTGCGGATGCTGAAATTCCATGTAGGCCGCATCCAGCAGGGGCATGGCACCGAGCAGGATCAGCACGGCAATCCCGCGCACCGCGAGAAAATCCGGCACGAGGAAAAACGACGCACCCGCCACCAGTGCAAAGAAGATGAACAGCGCCACCCGGTACTGACCAAAGTCCGCCTCGGACAGGTGCCAGATATTGAAGAGGAACCAGATCGCACCCGCGCCAAACAGGAGGATCGAGGCCGCGGGCGAGCGCGGCAGCGCCTTAACCGAGGACGAGATCGCCGTCCCACCCATCAGAAAGAGCACGCCCAGCACCAGCAGGATCAGTCCGGGAATCAGCGTGGCGACGGTGAGTGACATGGGTTCGTGATAAAAATCGTTCTCGTTCTCTTCCGGATAGCTAGCCGGTTCTTTAGGCCACGCCGGCCAGCACCAGCTCGCCGTACAGCGTGCTCACCGACGCGCGTTCGATCCGCAGCGGCACGAGTTGGCCAATCAGGCGCGGATCCGCATCGAAAATGCACACCCGGTTGCCGCGCGTGCGGCCGGTGAAGTGGGCGCCGGACTTGTCCGGACCCTCGACCAGGACTTCCTCGACCGTGCCGATGAGCTGCTCGTTGCGGCGCACCGAGTTGGCCTTGAGCAGTTCCAGCAGCACCTGATTGCGGTGCTCCTTCACGTCGTCCGGGATCTGGTCGCCCAGGTCCGCTGCGGGCGTGCCGCTGCGGATGGAGTACTTGAAGACGTACGCCATGTCGTAGTTGCAGGCGGCGAAAAGCTCGCGGGTCTGCTCGAAATCCTCGTCTGTCTCGCCGGGAAAACCCACGATGACGTCGGTCGAGAAATACATCCCGGGCTTCACGGCGCGGAGCGAATCCACGATCTCGCGGTAGCGGTCGCGCGAGTAGGGCCGGTTCATCGCGCGCAAAATCCGGTCGCTGCCGGACTGCATCGGCAGGTGCACGTATTCGCAGAGCTTGGGCAGACGGCCGTAGGCCTCGACCAGGTCCTGCTTGAACCCGCGGGGGTGCGGCGAGGTGAAGCGGATGCGCTCAATCCCGTCGATCGCATGGACGCGCTCGATCAGCTGCACGAACGGGGAAACGCCGTTCGTGTGGGTGTAGTCGCGGCGGCCGTAGCTGGTGACGATCTGGCCCAGCAGCGTGATCTCACGCACACCGCGCGTCGCCAGCTGGCGGCACTCGGCCACGATGTCGTCCATCGTGCGCGAGCGCTCGTCGCCGCGCGTCTTCGGCACGATGCAGAACGCGCAGTCCATGTTGCAGCCCTGCTGGATCGAAACAAAGGCGCTGATCTGTCGCTCCTCGGTCTCGAGGTGGTCGCGGATCGTGTTCTGTGAACCGGCCTCCTCGCCGATGTCGACGATGCTGGCCCCCACCGGCACCCCGGCGGCCCGGGCCGCGCGCAGGTTGTCGAGGTAGTCCGGCACCTGGTGAAATTTCTGCGTGCCGATGATCAGGTCGACGTCAGGCAGCGTGTCGAGCAGGGCCGCGCCGCGGTTCTGGGCCATACAGCCGAGGATCCCGAGCACGAAGTCAGGGTTGCGCCGCTTGCGGGCCATGACATTGGCCGCGCGGCCGATCGCCTTTTGCTCGGCGGCGTCACGCACGCTGCACGTGTTGAGCAGGAGGATGTCACAACCGTCCTCCTTGTCGACGATCCGGTACCCCCGGGCACGCAGCATCGCCGCGACAGCCTCACTGTCGCGTTCGTTCATCTGACACCCGTAGGTTTTGATGAAGACGCGGTTCATGTTCCGGAAGGGTCTTAGCTACCGGGCGGGGGGATGGGGTCAACGCGGATTCCCACCTGCGCCCGACCCGCATCCCGCGCTTGCTTGCGCCGTCCGAGGGGGCGGGTAGGCTGAACGCCATGCCTTCACGCGCGTTTTATTGGCTGCTCCTGGCCGGGTTTATCCCGGCCGGCCGCGCGCAAACGGCGCAGACGCCAGAGCCTTCCACAACCGACGGGCTTTTCGAGCTGGGGCAGCAATTGTTCGAGGACTACGCCCCGCCGGAGGTGAAGGCGCAGTACGCGTTCCCCACCCGCGTGGATTTCGAGCAATTCCTCACCCGGCTTGATCAGGCCCTGCAGGGCGGCTCGCTCGAGGAGCTCGCGGCCTACGGACCCGAGGCGCGCGCCGCCCTCGCCGGGCTGCGGATGCTGCCGGAATATGTCGAGGTCGCGGACTGGCTGGAACAGCGCATCGACGAAATCGAGGGTGCCGATGCGGCCCGGACGGGCACCGCCGTGCCACCCGTGGTCGCGCCCACGCCGCCCGCCGCCGGACCGCGCCCGCCGACCCGCCCGGGACGGAAGATCCCGCACTACGATTTGTGGGTGAACCGGGTGCGCAGCCGGCCCGTCCCGCCGCGCGCAGCCGATCTCCTGCCCGCCTTGCGCCAGGCTTTTGCGGCCGAAGGCGTGCCGCCTGAATTGGTGTGGATCGCCGAGGCTGAGTCGTCCTTCAACCCCTCCGCCCGCAGTCCGGTGGGCGCCCGCGGGCTGTTTCAGTTCATGCCGGCCACGGCCAAGGAGATGGGGCTCCAGACTTTTTTGCCCGACGAGCGCACGGATCCCGAAAAATCTGCCCGGGCCGCCGCCCGCTACCTCAAGCGCCTGCATGGCCGCTTCGGCGAATGGCCGCTCGCCCTTGCGGCCTACAACGCGGGCGAAGGCCGCGTGGGCCGGACGCTGACTGCCCGGGGCACCCGGGACTACGCGGCCGTCGCCGACAGCCTGCCCGCGGAGACCCGCATGTACGTCCCAAAAGTCCTCGCCCTTGTCTCCGCCCGCACCGGCCTGGCCCCTGAGGCGATCCCGGCGCCGCGGCGTTGATTTATTTCTGTTCGCCTCCCACCGGGGCGGGGCTTTCCTCGCGCCATGGGATTCTTTGATCGCCTCGCCGGGAAGAAGTCATCCAACCCCGCCCCCAAGCCAGCCGCCGCCGCTCCCGCCGCGGAGCCGGCCAGCACGCCCAGCGGCGGGCTTGTGCCCCAGCTGGCCGCCGCCCGCGAACGCCTGGAGGCCAAGGACCTGCCCGGTGCGCTCGCGCTCTACGAACAGATCCTCGCCGCGGCCGGCGATCGCCCGGATGTGCTCGTCACGATCTCCGGCGACCTTGGCACCTGCGGCTACGTCGAGTCCATCATCGAGCTGATCGCGCCGCGCTACGACGCCGAGCGCCACGGGCCCGCCACCGGCATCAATCTCGTCCAGGCCTACCTCGCGACCCGCAATCCCAACGCCGCGCAGCACCTGCTCGACATCCTTTTCTCGCTCGGCCGCCCCGAACTCGAGGAGCGCCTCTGGGGTTTCTCCAACGCGATCGCCGAGCAGATCGAGGCCCAGCGCAAGGCGCCCGTCGCCGGCGGATCCACGCCCGGCGGCACCGCCGTTGCCCCGGTCACGATCGAACTCGTCAGCATCAGCAAGCCCATCTGGTCCTACGGCGTGGAGTCGATGCCCGGCCTGCTGCCGGTCAAGGACAGCCGCGTCCGCCGCCTCGCCTTCGGCCAGCTCGCCTGCCCGGGCATTGCTGATTTCGAGGAACGCATGAAGAAACCCGAGGACGATCTCGGCCGTTTCGTACGCGGTTTCCCGCTCTGGCTGGCCGAGACGTTCGTCTATTCGCCCAATTACGCGCCGATCGCCGCCATCGGCGCGGTGAAGCAGCAGCATTACGCGCTGTTTCCCGCCGAATGGACCAGTGCCAACATCCGCCAGCTGGTTGATACAAGCAGCGAGGGCATCGACTACGCCTTCACCGGCGCGATTCGCGAGGTCAGCGGCGACACCGAACTCGTGCTGCGCCTCTGGGAGATCAAGAAATTCCGCGAGCGCAAGACCTTCACCGCCCGCTGGTCGCCCGCCACGGCCGACCGCGAGCTTGCCAATCTCCACGAGCAGATCCGCCTCTTCATGGAGTGGTCGCCCTACCCCGCCGGCACCGCCCTAGCCTACACACCCGCAACGCGCCCGACCGAGTGGATCCACACGCTCGGCGCCTCGCTCTCCCTTTTCCTCGCCGACAAGCAGGTTCTTCCGGCGGGCCACATTCCGCCGACCGCGTCCTGGCTTGATCGCATCGCGGAGAACGCTGTCACCACCGAATCGGCCTCGATCGCCTGGCTGACCGCCGCCGACCGCGCCCGCCGGCTCGGCCTGATTGCGTCGGCCCCCGCCGTGCAGCTGGCGAGCGGATCCGCGGTCAACGCCGCACAGCAGGCGCTCGGCTGATTCCCGTGCCCAAGACCGCCGACCTCCGGATCCGGTCCACCACGCCGCTGCTCTCACCCGAGGCGCTGGCCAAGGAGATCCCGCTCCCAGACGCCACCGCCGCGTTCATTCATCAGGCCCGCCGCGACATCGCGGCCGTGCTCGCCGGCAGCGATGACCGCCTGCTCGTCGTGGTCGGGCCGTGCTCCATTCACGATCCGGTTGCCGCGCTCGACTATGCCTCGCGGTTGCGTCCCACCGCCGAGCGTTTCGCCGCCGATTTGCTGATCGTCATGCGCGTCTATTTCGAAAAGCCGCGCACAGTGGTCGGTTGGAAGGGGCTGATCAATGACCCCGGCCTCGACAGCACCTACCGCGTCAACGACGGCCTCCGCCTCGCGCGCCAGCTGCTCATCGACGTCAGCAACGCCGGTCTGCCCACCGGCACCGAGTTCCTCGATACCACGCTTGGCCAGTACTATGCCGACGTCGTCGCCTGGGGCGCGATCGGCGCGCGCACGGTCGAGAGCCAGGTGCATCGCGAGCTCGCGTCGGGGCTATCCATGCCGGTCGGTTTCAAGAACCGCACCGACGGGAATCTCCAGGTCGCGATCGACGCGATCCGCTCCGCGCGTCATCCGCACTGGTTTCCCTCGCTCGCCCGCGACGGCACACCCGCTGTCCTCGGCACGGCTGGCAACGACCAAACGCACCTCGTGCTGCGCGGCGGCTCCGCCGGTCCGAATTTTTCACCTGAGCACATCCGTACCGCCGCCGAACTGCTACGCCGTCACGGACTGCGGGCGAGCCTCATGATCGACTGCAGTCACGCCAACAGCGGCAAGGACCCCTCGCGCCAGCCCGAGGTCGCCGCCGCGATCGCCACGCAGATCGCTGCGGGCGAGCGCGCGATCACCGGCGTGATGCTCGAAAGCCACCTGCTCGCCGGCGCGCAGGAGTACACGCAGCGCCCCCTCGAGTACGGTCGCAGCGTGACGGACGGCTGCCTGTCGTGGGAGCAGACGCTCCCGGTCTTCACCACCTTGGCCGAAGCCGTGCGTGCCCGGCGGCGGAACTGAACCGGAGTTTTTGCCACGAAAAACACAAAAGGGCCGAGCTGCTTTCTGCAGCTGTCCGGCGCCCTATAGGGCGGCACGAACGATTCATTCGCAGCGGGGAATCTTTGTGATGGTATGCGTTCAATCCGAAAGGAACGAACTTGTTAAGCAAA
>CAYWRG010000038.1:0-23267 GCA_964460715.1 uncultured Opitutus sp.
GGTTCGTGAGGATGAAGGCGTCGTTGACCTTGTGGCTGACGAGCCAGCCGGCCGCATTGGCCGGGCCGCTGACGTTGGCCGCGGCTGGCTTTTCGAGTTCGAAACCGATCGGCTGGAATGGGCCGGTGAAGCCTTCCAAGATCCGGTCGTACTGAATGCCCATCTGGCGGGCGACGGTCCAGCCGGTGATGTCATAAGGACGGACCGGCGGGCCGCCCGGATAGGCGAAGTCCATCGGGTGATCCTGAGCCTCGAACGTGTCCATGACGGCCGGGCGGAACGCCTGCGCGGACTGAACGATGTAGGACCCGGCGGCATAGGTCTTGCCAGCAACCGTGAAGGACGACGTGGCCTTGTGGACCTCGATGCCACCCTTCTGGAGAACCTGGATGAACTTGATGACGGTCGGGTAGTCATCCTGGTCAGCCGGGATGATGTAGCCACGCGGATCGCGGAAGGCCGGATCCTCGAGAACCTTGCCGTAGAGATCGCCGTTGACGGCCTGACCGCCGCCACCGATCACCGCCGCGCCACCCATAGCCTGGGGACCGGCCGCCTGAGCCGAGGCGGCGCCGGCCGCCTTGAGGGCGTCGATCCGCTTCGGGGTCATCTTCCAGGTGTCCTTGCTGCCGCGCTCGATCGAACGACGGCCCATGGCGTAGATGTTGTAGAGAACCTTCTCGCGATTGCGGGAGGCGTAGTCGAGGACGGCGCGCTCAACCTCAATCATGTAGTTGATCGCGTCGCGGTAGTGGAACTGACGGGGCTTGATCGGAAGCGGCCAGTCGGCGCGCGGGAGTTGCTTGTCCGGCAGGAGCGGGATCGTCATCGGGGTCGGGCCACCGATGACTTCGGTCAGGATGCCGATGTTGTTGCGGAAGTAGCCGGCGGTGCGCATGCCACCGTTGAACCAGGTGGAGTACGGGGCCGCGGAACGCATGGCCGAGCCACCCATACCCTGCTCGACGAGGCGGGCGTGCATGTGGGTCGAGACCGCCTGGATGCCGATCGGAATGTAGGCATCGAAGTCAAAATTGAACGGGTCGCGGAACGGCGGAATGTAGATCACCTGGCCGGCGGGGCCGGTCTGGTGCACGTTGTGCATGATCTGCGGATTCCACTGCACGTAGAGAACCTTGTTCTGGTTCGCCGTCTCGATCATGTTGTGCATGATCGAGTCACGGTTGTTATCGTGGCCGATGTACTTCTGGTAGAGGCGTGGCAGCGCATTCAACGTACGGGCCTTGGGGTCCGGGTTGCGCATGTACCAATTGGCGACGAGCTCGACGCCGTCCGGATTCGGAACCGGCATGAGGAGGACGACATCATTCAGGAAACGCATCGTTTCCTCGTCCGTCTTCGAGATCATCTGGTACACCATCTCGGTCAGCGACTGGGCGTTGACCGTCTCGGTAGCGTGGAGACCGCCGTCGATCCAGACGATCGCCTTGCCTTCCTTCGAGAACTTCCGTGCCTCGTCCTCACTGATGCGGGCGCGGGCCAGCTTCGTGGACATGTCGCGGTAGGTCTCGAGCTTGGCATGGTTCTCGGGCGACGTGATGATGGCCATCAGCTGATTGCGGCCTTCTTCCGTCGTGCCGATGCTGACAACCGTCATGCGGTCAGACTCAGAGTCCCACTTCTGCAGGAGCGCCGAAATCTGGGTGTAATTGGCGACCATGTAATCGTCGCCAATGCTGAAGCCGATCTGATCCTTGGCTGGAGTGATCCGAGGCTCAGCGGCGGTCAGCAAGGAAGCCGCTGCGAGCGAGAAAACCCCCAGCGTCAGCCGCTTGAGGGTATTTTGTATACAACTAGATTTCATAGGGTGTGGGTTTAACTGAGCAAGGGGAGAGCGAAACGTTAGCAAGTGGCGGGCCGTCGACAACCCTTATGGAGGAAGCCATCCGCTTATTAGATGACCGCGCGGGAGCGACGATGAGGTTTACTTCAGGCTGAAATCGACGGTTGCAGGACCTAGGCAGGCGCAGTCCAGCCTGCGAGGATCCGCCCCGCAAGTTCCTGGGCTTGGGCTCGGATCTCGGGCACCGCCGTGCATTCCCAAAGCACGCCCTTGAGCGGGGCTCCCAAGGTGAACAGCCACCCGGTCGGACCACCCCGGTAACGCAGAACTTCACCCGACGGCAACGCCGCCACGCCGAGGGCCAGCGGATCGTGGTCGATCAACCCTCTGGCCAGCAGATTGATCAGCAGCGGATGCTGGTATTTGGAGTAGTCGGTACGCGGCCCCGTGCAGTTGATGATCCGGCACACGGTGAGCGTGATGCGCTGCTCGCTGCCGCGCTGGCGGAAGGTCACCTCCGCTCCCGCCGGCGTGTCGGTCATCGACTCCAGTCGGCCTGCATGGAATGACAGGCGACCCTGCGCCGCCTGCTCATCGAGCACCGCTGCAATGCCCGGCGCCAGTCGATGGCGATGCACTTCCCAGTAGGGTCGCGCGTGACGCATGAACCGGCTCTTCTCCTCGGGAGAAAATCCCTGCCAGATCGCCTGGGTGTGCGGACGCAGCGAATCAATGACCGCGCGCCAGCCGATGCCTGCTGCTGCCGCCTTCTTCACCTCAGCCCGAACCCGGCGCAGGGCCGCGCGCACCGTGCTCGGGAGACCGCCCTGCGCGATGAACGAAGCATAGGGCGCACCCAGCGCGTGGACTTGAGGCCGCAAACCGCGCCGGGAGATAGCGTGGATTTTCCCCCCTGTGCCCAAGCCGCGTCAGCTCGACCACCATGTCGACCGCCGTCAGGCCCTGGCCGACGATGAGCACCGCCTGATCACGGCCGATTCCCTCCAGCACGCCGGCCGCCCACGGCACATGCACATAGCGTCGCGTCTTGTAGATCGGCAGCGACCGCCGGATCGGATACTCGCCCGGCAGATGTCCCAGTGCGAGGACCACCCGATCGCCTTCGATCACGCGTCCGTCCTGCAGGATCACGCGACCTCCGCCAGCCGCCCGTTCATCCACGTCGACCACTTCACCGGCGACGCTCTCAAAGGCAACGCCCGGCGCGAGCCGGTTGCGCGCCTCCATGAACAGGAAACCCAGGTACTCGCCATAGAGCCGGCGGGGCATGAAATCTCCCGGTTCCACCGCGGCCGGATAGCCGGTCCGCCCCACCCGCTCCCGCACCCAGCGCAGAAAATGTTCCGGATCGTCGGGCCAGGCACTCATGCGCCCCGCGGGGACATTCAACAAGTGATCGGGCGAATCGGTCCCATACGCCACGCCCCGCCCCACCGGTGGATGGCGTTCAATCAGCACCACATGCGTCCCTTCAGGGGCATGCCGAAGTGCATGCACGGCGACCAGCGTACCGCTGAGGCCGCCGCCAACAATAATCAGGGAGCGTGAGGGAACCGAATCAGCCATAAGAACAACCTTGGCGCAGAACGGGCCTCGCACCTCGGAAGGTGAGAGGCGGGATCACTGGGGAAACCGTGCGCGGGGGACGCCCCGCCAGTGGGGCGCGGCCCCCGGCGGGCGTCAACCCGAAGCGCGGACCGCGGCCCCTGCGCCGGGTTCCTTACGCCGGAACCGCCAGCACGCGGCGAAGCGCGGCGCGGGCACGCGCATTGTCCTCCGGCCGGCCAATCGCGATGCGCACCCAGCGGTCGTACGGGGCAAAGCCCCGCCCGACATCAATGCCTTCACGCGCCATGGCCTGCGCGATTTCGGTCTGCGCACGCCCCGCATCGAAGTAGACGAAATTGGCCTGCGACGCCGTCTGCCGGAGCCCCAGCGACACGAGCTCCGCCTTCCACGCATTGCGCTCCTGCGTCACGATCGCGCGCACGCGCGCCACCTGCGCCTGGTCGCGCAGCGCCGCGCCGGCCGCAACGACCGCGAGGCGGTTGAGGTCGCGGTAAAAACCGACGCCCGTGCTGCGCAGCAGCTCGGCGATCGGCAGCGGCGCCACCGCATAGCCCATTGGCAGCGAGGCGAGTCCGTACACCTTCGCCATGGTGCGGAACACCAGTACGTTCGCCCCGGCCCGGGTATGCGGGATCGCCGTGCGCCCCGCGTAGTCGTCACTGTACTCGAGGTAGGCCTCGTCGACGATCACGAGCGTGCGCTTCGACGTCTCCCGCAGAAATGCGTGGAACGTCGCCGCGCCGTTGACCGTGCCCGACGGATTGTGCGGATTGACGATGAAGATCGCCCCCGTGCGCGCCGTGACCGCCGTCGCGATCGCGGGCAGGTCGTTCTCCAGCTCCGCATTCAGCGGAACCGAAATGACCTTGCCCCCGACCGAAGCGGCGGCGTTCACCAAGGCCGGGTAGCCGGGAACCGAGTAGATGTACTCGCCCCCGACACCGGCCTTCTGACCGAGCCGCAACCCCATCGGCTCGAGGATTTCTCCGAGGACAATCTGCTCCGGCTTCACGCCCTCAAAGTCCGCGATCTGTCGGATCAGCGCCTGCGCCTCCGCCTCTGTCGTGTAGGCGTGGAGGTCGCGCAAATTATCCCGGATCGCCGCATCGACCAGCGGCGAGGGCCCGAGCGGATTCTCGTTGAGCCCGAGGCGCACCAGCGGCGCCGGTTGGGCCCAGGCCGGTCGGCTCGCGACCGCCAGTCCGGCCAGGGCCAGACCGCCGGCCTTGAGCCAGCCGCGACGAGTGAGGGAACGATCAGCAGGCAACAGCATGGCGGATTAGAACGAGACGGTCAGACGGGTGTAATAGAACGCGCCGCTGTACGGGAACGGATTGAACTCGCTGTAGCGAAACACGCCGCCCGCGTCAGCGCCGAGCCGCTGCGCATTGCTGCGGATCACTTCCTGCGGATAAATATCGAACAGGTTGTTCGCGCCGACGGACACGCTCACAGCGTCGGTCAGGCGGAATCCGATGTCGAGGTCGGTGATCACCTCGGCCTCAAACTGCCCGATGACGTCCACATTGCCCGCCGGGGCGCCGACCGTCTCGGACGGCTGCGTCCGGAACTTGGAATCCGCCGGGAACAGCGCGACCTGGGCCGCCGCGAGATTGGTGAATGCCACCGCCTCGTAGTCGCCGTAGCGCACATTGCGCACGAGGAAGGAGAAGCGACCGAGGTCCCAGCCCAGCGTGAGCTGCGCGTTGTCCTTCGGCTGGCCACGCGTCACGCGGATCCGCTCCGTCACGTCGAAGAGCGGCGTGGTGATGCCCAACGCGAGCACGCTCGCTGGCGTCGGACGGATGCGCGTGAGCTTGGTCTCGTTGTGATTGTAGCCGGCCGTGACGGTGAAGCGACCGGCCGACTCGGTCTCAAAACGATAGCGGGCCGTCACGTCGACGCCCTTGGTCTCGGTGTCACCCGCGTTGGTGAAGAAGCGCGCGCCCTCGACGCCCGAAATGCCCTGCGAGGTCAGGTAGGCCTGAACCGCCGCGCCGGTGAACTGACTCGAGAGCAGAATGCGGTCATCAACCTCGATCTGATAAAAATCGACCGTGCCGGTGAAGCCACCCTGCTCAAAGGTGAAGCCCCCCGTGAGGTTGATCGACTCCTCTGCGTCGAGTTCGCTCGCGCCGAGCGCACGGGCCGCGGGATCGCCGACCGGGAACAGGCGCGCGAGGATGATCGTGTTGGTGTTCGCATCCGTACGGCTGCTGGTCGAACCGAAGTTCTGCTGCTGCAGCGCGGGCGCATGGAAGCCGGTGCTGGCCGAGGCGCGGGCCGCGAAGCCCGCCGAGAGGCCGAAGCGCGCGGCCACCTTGCCGTTCACCGTGGTGCCGAAATCACTGTAGTCCTCGAAGCGCACCGCCGCCGACAGGCGCAGGCGCTCGGTCAGGTCGCTCTCGGCTTCCGCGTAGAGGGAGTAGCTGTTGCGATCGGTCCGGACCTGATCGCGCGGCTGGATGCCGCCGAAGCCCTGGGCGCCAACCGTGGCCACCGCGCCGGCCGATGGACCGTCGAGGATGCGCACGCCGCCATTGTTGTAGGACTCGAGCTGGCCCGCGGTGACGCGGTAGCGGTCGAAGCGATACTCGGCGCCCGCCGCGAGATTGAGCGGGGCGGACCAGCCGGTGTCGAAGGCACGCTTGAGATCGAGGTTCGTGACGGCCTGCGCGAAATCAACGCGGCCATTGTAGAACTTGGTCAAGCTCGCCGCGCCATAGGTCGCGTTGAGCGTGTTTTCGGTGAAGAACTTCAGCTTGTTGCCGCCGAACGACTGGCTGAGGTCCCAATCCCACTCCCCTGCCTCGCCACGCAGGCCGGCGGCGAAGGAAGCGTTGGTGCTGTCGGTCGCGACGAAGGGCAGGAAACCATTCGGATAGATCGCGCGGACATTGTTGTTGTCCGCCGGACGGCGGAACGACGCGTTGGAGTACGCCTCGCTCAGGCCGTAGCCGCCGAACGCGTAGAACGTGAGCGCGCCGTCGGGCTTGAGCGCTTTTTCGGCGTTGATGAAGACAGACTGCTCGCGCAGGTCGGAATCGCCGTAGCGCCAGACATTGCGGTTCACGGTCGCCTCCCGCGGGTCGAGGATCGTGTTGGCAGGAGCGGTCGTACCCGAACCGTACACACCCGAGTTCGCCATGACGGCACCTGTGGTCGCGTTCGTGCCGAAGTAGAACTGGCGGGTATCCGGCAACGCGCGATTGGTCGCGTTGCGATCGCGGAAGTAGAGCGTGGTGCGGACGACGCCGTCGGAACCGAGCGCGACGCCCGAACCGATCGAGGCTTCCCACACGTCACCGTCGCCTTCCTCCGTGACGCCGTACGTGCCGGTGAAGGTCGAGCCGAGATCCTTGTTCAGGATCAGGTTGATCACGCCGGCGATGGCGTCAGAGCCGTACTGCGCCGAGGCCCCGTCGCGCAGCACCTCGATGCTGCCGAGCGCGGGTGATGGAATCGCATTGAGGTCGGTCGAGACCGCGCCGCGGCCGATCGTGCCGCCGGTGTTGACCCAGGCGCTCGTGTGGCGGCGCTTGCCGTTGAGGAGCACAAGCGTCTGGTCAGGCGAGAGCCCGCGCAGCGTGGCCGAACGGATGTGCGTGTTGCCGTCGGGCGTGGTCGGATGCGGGTTGTTGAACGACGGGATCGCGGTCTGGAGAATCTTGGCGACCTCGGTGTAGCCGCCCTGGCGGATCTCCTTCTGCGTCACGATGTCAATCGGGACGGAAGAATCGACGACGGTGCGTTCCTCGAAGCGGGTGCCGAGGGTGACGAACGCCTCGAGCTTCACGGTCTCGGTCGCGGTCGGGGCCGCGGCTGGAGCCTGCGCCTGGGCGAAGGCCGGAACGGCGGATAACAGGGCGAGAAGCGCTCCCGGGCCAAAACGGCGGGCGCGAGTACGGAGGGACGGATGCATGGTGATGGTATCGAACGGATTAATAACAGACGAAGCCGACGGAGGTGCCGACTCCCACGGGAGCAGCCCGCACGCCATCGCCGCAGCGAATACCGGGTTCCGTCTCTCTTTGATACCAATTGCGTCTCAGGGGAAAACGCAGGCACGCGAGGACTGACAGGAATTCAAGACGCGGCTGATGAGCGGCGGTCGATTCCAGATGTCTGGTCATCGTCGCTGAAAGAACCCCCGGCCGGAGCGCGTCCGGCCGGGGAAGGAACAGGCCGGAATCATCCGGCCGAAAAACAAGCGGGGCCTCAGGACGCGCTGAACAGGTCGTCGATCGAGTCGCTCTCGACATTGATGTCGGCGAACAACCAGGACGACAGGTAGCGCTCGGAGGCCGACGGGATGACCGCGACGATCTTCTTGCCGGCGTTCTCCGGACGCTTGGCCAGCTGGAGCGCGGCCCAGATGATCGCGCCCGAGGAGATGCCCACCGGGATGCCGTCGAGCTGGTTGACCTGCTTCGACACGGGACCGGAGTCGGCTTCCTTCACGCGGATGACCTCGTCGTAGACCTTGGTGTTGAGCACGGCCGGCACGAAGCCGGCGCCGATGCCCTGCAGCTTGTGCGGGCCGGGCGTGCCGCCGGAGAGAACTGGGGACGCGTCGGGCTCGACCACGACGATCTTCACCGCCGGCTTGCGGGCCTTGAGGACCTCACCGATGCCGGTAACGGTGCCGCCGGTGCCCACGCCAGCGACGACGAAGTCGACGGCGCCATCGGTGTCGTTCCAGATTTCGAGCGCAGTGGTCTTGCGGTGGATCTCGGGATTGGACGGGTTGGCGAACTGCTGGAGAATGACGCTGTTCGGGATCTTGGCCGCGAGTTCCTCGGCCTTGGCGATGGCGCCCTTCATGCCCTTCGGCCCCTCGGTGAGGACGAGGCGCGCGCCCAGGATCTTGAGCAGCTTGCGGCGCTCGAGCGACATCGTCTCGGGCATCGTGAGGATCAGCTTGAGCCCCTTGGCCGCCGCGACGAACGCGAGGGCGATGCCGGTGTTGCCGCTCGTCGGCTCAATCAGCACGGTGCTGCTGTTGATCTTCCCCGACTTCAGGGCGTCATCGATCATGGCGAAGCCAATGCGGTCCTTCACGCTGGAAAGCGGGTTGAAGAACTCGAGCTTGAGGATGACCTCCGCCAGCGCGCCGTGCGCGGCCGCGGTGCGGTTGAGGCGCACGAGCGGGGTATTGCCGATGGTCGAGGTGATGTCTGCGTGGATCTTAGCCATAGCGAGGGTGGGTTATGAGGTTGAGGGACAGTCAAATTGCATAATCTTCAGTGAAAGTGCGACCTTTTCGTACGCGAAGCAGGACGTTGTCTTCAGGGACAAGGCGAAGCTCCTCCAGCCGCTGGCGGCTGGTCTCAACCTCGATGTACTCCTCCCCCTGCCCGCGCTGGCAGGTGATCCGGGCTAGCGCCCCGGCACTGTGAATGGTTCTCACGGTCGCGACCTCGCCCTCGAGGCCGAGCGAGAAGCGCGCGATGTCGAGGTCGTGGGGGCGGACAAACGCCACCGCTGCCTTGGGATCGGAGAAAGGAATCGAGGAGCCCTCGGACGGCAGGCCGCGCCAAGGCAGCTGGAGTTTGTTTACGCTGCCCAGGAACTGGTACACGAACGGCGTCGCCGGATGGTCGTAAACCTCCTGGGGCGTCCCAACCTGTTCGATGCGGGCCTGGTTCATCACCACGACCTCATCGGCCAGCTCGAGCGCCTCCTCCTGATCATGCGTCACGAAGAGGGTGGTGATGCCAATCTCGCGCTGGAACTGGCGAAGCCAGCGGCGGAGTTCCTTGCGCACCTGCGCATCGAGCGCGCCGAATGGCTCGTCGAGCAGCAGTACCTTGGGCTCGACCGCGAGCGCACGCGCGAGCGCCACGCGCTGGCGTTGACCACCGGAGAGCTGCGACGGGTAGCGGGAACCGAGTTGCTCAAGCTGGATCAGCTTGAGCAACTCCTGGACACGCGCGGCGATCGCGGCCTTCGACGGACGCTCCTTGCGCGAGCGCACGTTAAGTCCGAACGCGATGTTCTCAGCCACCGTCATGTGGCGGAACAGCGCGTAGTGCTGAAAAACAAACCCGACCCCGCGCTTGCCCGCGGGCACCTGAGTCACGTCCTGCCCGTGAAACGCAATGCGCGCGCTACCCGCATCCGGATGCTCCAAGCCCGCGATGACGCGCAGCAGCGTCGTCTTGCCCGAGCCCGACGGGCCGAGCAGGGCGACCAGCTTGCCCTGAGGGACATGCAGGTCGACGCCCGCCAGCGCGGTGTAGGCGCCGAAGGTCTTGGTGATGTGGGTGGCTTGGATGGACATGCGGATCAGTGGGCGGCCCCGCGCACCTGCGCGTGGCGCCATTCGATGAAGGATTTCAGGACCAGCGTGGCGATTGCGAGCAGCGCGAGCAGCGAGGCGACCGCAAACGCCCCCACGAAGGAGTACTCGTTATACAGGATCTCCACATGCAGGGGCAGCGTATTGGTCTCGCCGCGGATGTGGCCGCTCACGACCGACACCGCGCCAAACTCGCCCATCGCGCGCGCATTGCAGAGAATCACGCCGTAAAAGAGTCCCCACTTGATGTTGGGCAGCGTGACCCGCCAGAACGTCTGCCAGCCGCTCGCGCCGAGCGTGATCGCCGCATACTCCTCGTCGGTGCCCTGGGCTTGCATCAGCGGGATCAACTCGCGGGCGATGAACGGGAATGTGACAAAGGTCGTCGCCAGCACGATCCCGGGCACGGCAAAGACGATCTTGATGTCGTGGTCGATCAGCAAGGATCCAAACCAGCCCTGCGCTCCGAAGATCAGCACGTAGATCAATCCGGAGATGACCGGCGAGACCGCGAACGGGAGATCGATGAGCGTGATGAGCAGGCTCTTTCCGCGAAAGGCGAATTTAGACACGCACCAAGCGGCGGCCACGCCAAACACGAGGTTGGCCGGCACCGAGATCGCCGCCGTGAGCAGCGTCAGGCGGATCGCCGACCGGGCGTCGGGATCGGCAAACGAGTCGAAGTAGGCCCCCGCCCCGCGCCGTAAGGCCTCGGTGAAAACCGCCGCGAGCGGCAGCACGAGGAAGAACCCCACAAATCCCAGCGCCACCGTGATCAGCGTCCAACGCACCCACACCGAATCCTGCGTGGCGCGTGGCAGCGCCCCGGTGGATCGGGTCGAGGTTAGGGATGATGCAGTGGAGGCCATGAATTTAAGGGAGTCGTGGATCGGCGCTCAGGTCAGGGCGCGCCGGATGCGTCGTTGTTCACACCCAGACGTGACGGCGGCTCCATTTCTGGAGGAGGTTGATCAGCAGCAGCAGCAGGAACGACGCCGTGAGCATCACAACGGCGATCGCCGTTGCGCCTTGGTAATCGTACTGCTCGAGCTTGGTGATGATGAGCAGGGGCGTGATCTCGGTGCGCATCGGCATGTTCCCCGAGATGAAGACCACCGAGCCGTACTCGCCGAGCGCGCGGGCGAAGGCCATCGCAAAGCCCGTGAGCAGGGCCGGCAGGACCTCCGGAAAAATCACGCGCGTCAGGGTCTGCCAGCGGTTCGCCCCGAGCGTGGTTGACGCCTCCTCGATCTCGGGTTCGAGTTCCTCCAGCACCGGCTGGAGCGTTCGCACGACAAACGGCAGCCCGATGAAGGTCAACGCAACGAAGATACCGAGTTCCGTGTAGGCGACCTTGATGCCCACCTGGGCCAGATACTGGCCGACCCAGCCCTTCTCGGCGTAAAGCGTGGTCAGGGCAATGCCCGCCACCGCCGTCGGCAGCGCGAAGGGCAGGTCGACCAGCGCGTCGACGATTTTTCTCCCCGGGAAAGGATAGCGCACCAGCACCCAGGCGAGGATCGAGCCGAAGACCACGTTGACGAGGGCGCCCGCAAGCGAGGCCAGAAACGTGATGCGGTACGACGCCACGACCCGCGGCGAGGCGACGGCCTGCCAGAATTCATCCCAGCCCATTCCGCTCGTGCGGATAAAGGCCGCGGACAAGGGCAGCAGCACGATCAACGAGAGGTAGAAAATCGTGAACCCCAGCGACAGGCCGAAGCCGGGCAGGATCGAACGTTGGGTACGCGCGGTCATCACAGATTCTCCCCCTGGGCGATGAAGCCGCGGTATTCGTCCAGAATGGAACGCAGCGCCACGACCGCCGCCGCCTCCTGCAGGGCGAGCGGAGCGCGCGCCGGCGTTTCGAAGATCAGATCGAACGGACGCGGGTGCTGGTCCGGCGGCGCCGCCAGCACGCCTTGGAAGCACTCGCCGATGATGCCCTCGCTCGCGGCAAAGCCGTCGATGCTCAGGCGGCAATCGCGGGGCAGGACGCGCTCGGATGCGCGAAGTGCCGGCTTGAGCAGCGCCTCGTTGATTGTGCAGCCATGCGCGTAGCCGTAAAGACCGTCGCAGGTGTCATCGGCGTGGAGCGTGATGATGCCCTCGAAGCGCCGGAGCTGCAGTTCCCGCTCGAGGATGCGCACCTCGGGTTCATCCGAATCACGCCAGAACTCGCGGTTGAGATCGAGCCCGGCGCGGTTGTGCCGCGTGCCATCCTCGAGGCCGGTGGGATTGCAGACCGGATAGATCGCCAGCTGGTAGCCTGCCACGAGATCGGGTTCGCGCACGATTTCCTCCAGCAGGCGGACCAGCGCCGTGCAACCGGCGGGCTCGTCCCCATGGAGGCCGGCAAACAGGCCGACGCGCACGGGCGGCAATCCGTTCACCCGCGTGCCTGTCACCACCACGCGGGGCACGTTGTACTCGCGTCCATCCGCGACAAACTCGCCCGCCCGCCCAATCTCCGCCTCCGGAATCGCCGACGCGCGCTCCCGCAAGGAGGCGAAAACGGCGTCCGGAGACAAAGCGAGGGAGGTGGGCGGGCAGAGCGGCACGGGCGACAGGGTTACAGGTGCTGGGCGTAGGCCTGGTGGCCGCGGTAGCGGAGCACGAAGCGCTTGAGAGTCGAGGCGATCGCCTCGCGGTGGAGTTCAGACGGCCAGGCTGCAGGAATGCGCAGCGTCAGCTCGAACGGCGGGAACGGCAAATCGTCGGCGACCGACAGCGGACCGTCGGCCGGGAGAAAGCCGTCAACGCCCGCCTCCCAGCGTACCGGCAGCGGGTCGGTGTCCAGCGACGAGATCAGCTCGACGCCGGTCGCCCGGAGATCCGGATGCCCGCGCAGCCGGATGCCAACAACCTCGTCGCCCGGCGCGGCCTCGATGCGCACGAAGCCGTGATAGCCGTGGAGGCAGGCATCCTTCTCCAGCAGGCTGATCTCGGGCGCACGCGGGCGCGCCCAGTGAGCGGAGGCGAGGTCGCGCGTGGCCTCGCCATCGGTCAGACCGAGCACATCCAGCAGCGGGAAGAACGAGAGGTTCAGCCCCTGCCCCAGGTCCGGCGAGAGCGCGAGCCGCTCGACGAAGTGGAGCAGACCGAACGTCCCGCGCAAGTCGCGGTGGTCAAAGCCCGCATAGAACGCGAGGCGCAACGACTCATTGGACGTGTGCGGCCCGAAGTAAACGAAGCGCGGCACCGCGTGGTGGCGTGACTCGTGATAAAACGGGCCGAGAGGTGAACCGAAGACGTAGTCGGAGCGCTGCGCCAGACCGTAGAGGCTGGCCAGACGCTGCGCGAACGCGGCGGGCGCCGCCGGCACCGTGAGCGGGGGCGCATGGGTGACGCCGGCAAAGCGCGTGGAGGTTTCGTAGCTCATCGGGATGGGCATCGAGGTGATGACGTGTCGGGATGGCCGTCTACTTGAGGTAGATCTGGTCGAAGGTGCCGCCGTCGGCGAAATGGTCCTTGGCCGCCTTGACCCAGCCGCCGAAGGCCTCGTCGATCGTGAAGAGCGTGATCGCCGGCAGCGTCGAGGCATACTTTGCCTTGGCCGCAGCGGAGGTGGGCCGATAGTAGTGCTTGCCGATGATGTCCTGCGCCTCGTCCGAGTAGAGGTACTCCAGGTAGGCCGTCGCGACCTCGCGGGTGCCCTTCTTGTCGACGACCTTGTCGACCACCGCAACCGTCGGCTGCGCCAGGATACTCAGCGACGGGATCACAATTTCGAACGCGTTGGCGCCGAATTCCTTGAGCGCGAGGAAGGCCTCGTTCTCCCAGGAAATGAAGACATCACCCACGCCGCGCTGGACAAACGTCGTGGTCGAACCCCGCGCGCCCGAGTCGAGCACGGGCACGTTCTTGTAGAGCTTGGCGACAAAGTCCTTTGCCGCGGCCTCGCTGCCCGACTTGCGGCGGGCGTACTCCCAGGCCGCGAGGTAGTTCCACTGCGCACCGCCGGAGGTCTTGGGATTCGGCGTGATGACCGAGACCCCGGGACGCACGAGGTCGTCCCAGTCCTTGATCTTCTGCGGGTTCCCCTTGCGCACAAGGAAGACGATCGTGGACGTGTAGGGCGCGGAGCCGAGCGGGAGGCGCTGCTGCCAGTCGGCCGGAAGCAGGCGTCCGTTGTTGTGCAGGGCGGTGACGTCGTTCGCGAGCGCGAGCGTGACAACATCGGCCTGGAGGCCGTCGATCACGGAGCGGGCCTGACGGCCCGAGCCGCCATGCGACTGCTTGATCGTGACGTCGTCCCTGGTCTTCGCCTTCCAGTACGCGGCGAAGGCCTTGTTGTACTCAGCGTAGAGTTCGCGCGTGGGATCGTAGGAGACGTTGAGGAGTTCAATCGACTTGGCGGAGACGCCGGCGGCCAAGGCCAGCGTGAGGAAGAGAAGGGAGAAACTCTTGGAGTTCATGGAATCAAACGGACGAAAGTTGGAGGGAGAGCTTAGAAGTTCAGCTGCAGGCGGGTGACGAAGGCGTTCTCGTCATTGCCGATGACCGTGGTGGTCGCGGGGACGATGCCGGGCGCGGCATCAAACTCCGTGTGAAAATAGTTAAAGGATGCGCGAAGCGTGCGCGTGAGGTACCAGTTGAGGCCAAGGCCGTAGGCCACCGAGGACGACGCGCTGGTCGCAGAGTTGGCCAGCGAGCTGGCGCCACCGGCGAAGGCTTCGTCATCGAACTCGGCGCCGGTCACGCGACCGACGACCTCGAACGCCCCCCAGGTGCCAGCCGAGGGATCAAAGGACTGACGCGGGCTGACGCCGGCGTACCCGGCGTCCTCGCCGGTGAGCACATAGCCGGCCGCCGCCTGCCAGGCCTTGTGCTTGAGGGTGTGGCGGACGGCGCCGTTGACCGCCTCGACCGAGGAAACAACGTATTCGCCGAGCAGCCCGAACGGACCGCGGTAGAAATGCGCCTGGGGCGAGAAGCGCCAGGTGCTGCCGTTGGCCACCGTCGTCGAGCGATAGGCAAAGAAGGTCTGCTGCCCATCAGTGCGGTAGCCGCCGGTGAGTGCACCCGCGGTGCCATTTTGCTCGCCGAGCGAGCCGGCGAGGCCGAAGCCCAGGCCCTTGAGGGCGGAGTCCGCCTCATTGCGGAACGGCTGGAAGAAGAGGCGCGCCGCCACGTCCTTCTCGTCGTTGATGTCGCTGTTGTTGGCATTGTTGCTGCCATCGGCGACGCCATTGAAGACGCCGATCGCGTAGCTGGCCGTGCCATTGCGCAGGTCGCCGGAGAATTGCACGCCGAGGTCGCGGTTCGGCACGAACTGCGAGACCACCGAGCGCTCGGCGAAGAACGCGACGGCATCCGACTGCAGCTGCTCGAGCCCGACCGGTTCGCGGAAGCGCCCCGCACGCAGCTGCAACGCTGGGCTGAACGCGACGCCGATGTTGGCATCAAGCAGGGACAGGCTGCCATTGCCACTCGTGCCGCCAAACTCGGGCACGAGCTGGTAGGAGACGAAGCGGTTGAAGGTGCCCTCGAAGATCAGGCGGGCCCGCCGGATGACGAACGCGTCGTTGTTGGGGATGCCACCATCGTCGAAGAACCAGCGGGAATCGCCCTGGATCAGCCCGCGGAGGCGGAGCGTGTGGGCGCCGTCGCCGGAAGCGAGGGTGAAGCCGCGGTCATTGACCGTGACGCGTGCAGCCGTGCGGGTCGCCGCGGCCGTTTCCTCGTCCTTGATCTCCGTCTTGCGCTCAAGCACGCGGAGTTTTTGGTCGAGGAGGCGGATCTGCTCGCGCAGCGCCGCAATATCATCGGCAGGCTGGGCGGTGAGCATGAGCGGAAACGTAGTGAGGGCGAGGCTCGCGGCCAGAAGGCGGCGGGCAGACAGGAGTGAAGGTCTCATGAAGAAGGATGACGTGGGTTTTCATGGGCGCCTCCAGTTGTCTGGTCGGTGTTCCGGGTGGAAAATTCGCTGCGCGAAGGCCGTCGGTGTGACCGGTGGGCCGATTTTATAACGTCAGTCCGCGCTGTCGCGGGGACTGGCGGACGGGATGCGGGTCTTTTCGGTCCGTTCGATCTGGGTCACGCGTGCGTCGTGGACGACGATCTGCACAACGCCAAAGCGGAGGGATTCGACTTTCTGCCGCACGATCTCGAGCCACTCGGGTGAGAGGACATCGGGCTTGATTTCAGTGGTGGAGCTCATGGCAGGAAAATGATCAGATGGTGTAATCGGGCATCAGATTGGAGAGGATCCCCTCCAGTGGTGTCAGGGAGCGGCCTCGGCTGGCCGCAGGTGTCGTGGCAGGTTGCGCGGGAACCGCCTCCGCGGCGGAACGGCCTCGCCGGGCCGAGGAGTACGGGAGCGGGATCCCGTCGCGCTTCATCTTGCGCGTGGTCACCTCCACCACGTCGGCGAGCGTGTACCGGTCGAGGATGCCTGCGATCGCGTTGCGCACATCCAACATTAGCATGCGCAGACCGCAGTGGTCCTCGTCCGGGCAACTACACCGCTCGTAGGCAGTGTGACTCACACAGCCGATCGGGGCCAGCGGGCCGTCAATGAGACGAACCACCGTGCCAATGCGGATCTCCTTGGCCGGAAGTGCAAGGCGGTAACCGCCGAACTTCCCGCGCTGGCTCTGGACCAAATTGGCCTCCTTGAGCTGCTGCATGATCTGCTCAAGGAATTTGATTGGTATCTTCTCATTTTCAGCGAGTTCGGAAACCTGCACTAAGCCTCGTCCGACCTCAGCGGCGATGCCGAGGTCGATGAGTGCCCGCAGGGTGTATTCGCCTTTTTTGGATACCTTCATGGAGCCGGAAAACGAATGTAGATTCGTTTGGTAGGATTTAAAGGCAAGCTGTAATTTGTATTTTTATCAACTTACTCAACTTATTCGCCAAAAAAAGCGCCCCGTCTTCAAGAAAGCTCGGGGCGCCTGGGCTGCCCGCACCCGACAAAGGGCGCGGGCGGTTGATCGAAGAGCTACGCGGATTAGAACGTCAGCTGCATCCGGGTCAGGATGGCCTGCTCGCCCTCGCGCAGAAGCGCACTCGTCGAAGCCAGCGTCGTGTCGAAATCCGATTGGAAATAGTCCGCTGAGATGCGGACACTGGCGGTCGGGTGCCAGTTGAGGCCAAGGCCGTAGGACTTCACCTCAGTCGCATTCGACCGCGAGGACGCGAACGTGGGGAATGTCCGATCATCGAGGTCCATCCTGGAGGCGCGCAGGGCAATCACCCACGCTCCCCAACCCGCCTCGCCGAGGCGGAAGGGCGTCCGCGGGATCACCCCGTTGAACCCCGCCGGCTCACCCGTCAGCACGTAGCTGACCTGCCCGAGCCAGGCGTCATGCTTCAGCTCCGTGCGCACCCCACCCGACCGCACATTCACGGCGGAGACGGCGTACTCCGCCATCAACCCCAGCGAACCCCGGGCGTAGGTCGTCTGTGGTGCGATACGCCAGCCGTCTCCGTCCGCCACCGTCGTCGCATCATAAGCAAAGAAGCGCTGCTGACCATCGCTGCGGTACCCGGCCGACAGCGGAGTCGCCGTCGAGAGGTCGGGCGAGTAGGTCGCGCCGAGCCCAATCTCCCACCCCTTCGCTGGACGCACGAGCACGCGACCCGCGAAGCCCTTGTGATCGTCCGTGTCGGTGTTCGTTCCCGAGTTGGCCGCGTCGGCCAGCCCGTTGAAGAGGCCCACCGTGTAATTGATCCGGCCGTCCGCAAGTTCGCCGCCCAACTGGATGCCCTCATCGAAGCCTGGCATCAGACTCGAGGTGTGGGTCCGTTCAATGAATGTCGTCACGGTGTTCGATTGCATCTGCTCCATCCCCACCGGCGTCTTGAATTTGCCCACCTTCAACTGGAGAGCCGGACTGATCGCCGCCGTGATGTTCGCGTTCATCAACGACGCGCTTGAACCCGCAAAGTCCGGAGTGACCTGGAACTGAAAAATGCGACCGAACGCGCCTTCCATGATGATCCGGGCACGGCGAACGAGAAACGCGTCGTTGCCGACGATACCACCGTCGTCGAAGAACCAGCGCGAGTCGATCTGGACCAGGCCGCGAAGTCGCAGCGAGGTCAGGCCATCGCCCGCGGCCAGATTGACCGTGCGATCATTGACCGTCACGACGGCGGGCTTGGGAGCCGCGGCGGACGCCGGCGCGGCCACCGGAGCCGGGGCCGGCGCGGGCGTCAGCCGCTCTTCCAGTTGACGGACCTTGTCCGCAAGGAGGCGAACCTGCTCACGCAGGAGAGCGACTTCCGAATCCGCCGCCTGGGCCTGCGCGGCGGCCGGAAGGCCGAAGATAACGGCAACAAACAACACCAGGGCGCGTGGCGCCACGTAACGATTAGGTAACATATCAGGGTGAGGGACCCCTAAACCGATAGGCGCAGTCCGTCGTAGGCAAGACTGATCCCCGCCGGCAATTGGCGACAGGTTTGCTCATGATCGCTCAAGTGCGTCAAATGGGTCAAATAGCTCGCCGGCGCGCCGATTTCCTGAGCCACGGCCACGGCCTCGTCGATCGTCTGGTGCGAGGGATGCGGAAGCGGACGCAGTCCGTCGAGGACCACGATATCGGCCCCCTTGGCCAGCGCCACCGCCTCTCGCGGCACGCGCTTGCAGTCGGTGTAGTACACAAACTTTTTCCCGCTGCTGCGTTCGACAAAGATCAGCCCGAGGGTATTCACTCCCCCATGCGGCAGCAGCGTCGAGGTGATCGTGCCCTGCGGCAACTCCATCACTTCAGGCATCTGCTGGAGCTTGAACGCCGCGTAACCCTTCACGATCGGCCGCTCCATGATCGCGTAGGGATAGATCGAGAGGACCCGGCTCATGCCCTCGTCCGTGGTGTAGATCGTAAGCGCGCTGCCCCCATGCAGGTCGCAGAAGCGCCGCAGGTCGTCCATGCCGACCACATGATCGGCGTGCCCGTGGGTGAGAATGAATACATCCACCCATGTGATTTTTTCGCGCAGGCACTGCAGACGGAACTCGGGCGCGGCGTCCACCTGAATGTGCAGGCCGTCCATCACGACATGGATGGACGCACGCGTCCGGCGATTGCGGGCATCGTCCGACGTGCAGACCGCGCAATCGCATGCGATCATGGGAACGCCCTGGGACGTGCCGGTGCCGAGAAAGATGACTTCCATGGTGCACCTGCAGGCAAACCCGGCCCTCCGCCCTTGGCAAGGGCGCCGCGCGGAGCATGCCGCTCTCATCCACTTGCCACGGCGCCCAATCGTTATCGTTCTTCGTTATCGGATCGAGAACGAAGACCGGTGACAAGAACGCACCCGGTGCCCGCGCGGGCTTGCCACCCTGCCCCGTCGCGACCACGTTCACGACCGACCGACCACGCGGTCGGAGAACCGCCGCCCCTCCCCCACGACCTCTTCAACGCCCTTTTTATGCAAAACAAGGAAAAGCAGGAGCTGATGGCCAAGATCGTCGCCAAGCTCGGCCAGGAAAAGGCCCTCGAGGTCGTGATGGCCGCCTACAACACCGAGCTGCTGTCGAATCGCCTCGGCCGCATGGAGGCGACCACCGGCCTGCCGGGCACGCGCGTCTCCAAGGACCTCCTGCTTCTCGCCCTGCAGCGCACGGCCGAGGTGCTGGCGATCATGGGCTGAGGCCGCCGGATCGTTCGGGATTCATGTAGCCGGGGTCGCTGACCCCGGTGCTCGATTCCGCTCGACGCAATCAATCGGACCGGCCTCAGCGAGGCCGGCTACAAAGATCGCCCAAGCCGGCCGCATTCCGTCGAGCGCGCACAAAAAAGGCGCCCCGTCGAAACGGGGCGCCTTGGAATGATTCAGGACGAGCCTGGACTTAGTAGTCCATGCCGCCGCCACCGCCCGGAGGCATGGCCGGAGCTTCCTTCTTCTCAGGAATCTCGGTGATCATGCACTCGGTCGTGAGCAGCAGGCCGGCGATCGACGAGGCGTTCTGCAGCGCGGTGCGCGTGACCTTGGTCGGGTCAACGACACCGGCCTTGACGAGGTCCTCGTAGTCACCCGTGGCCACATTGTAGCCATTGGCGCCCTTGCTGCTCATCACGGTCTGGACGACGATGCCGCCGTCGATGCCCGCGTTGGCGCAGAGCTGCTTGAGGGGGCTCTCGATCGCGCGACGCACGATCTGGGAACCGATCTTCTCGTCGCCTTCGAGCTGGAGGGCGTCGATGACCTTGGCCGTGCGGAGCAGGGCGACACCGCCACCGGGGACGATGCCTTCCTCAACCGCGGCGCGCGTGGCGTGGAGGGCATCCTCGACGCGGGCCTTCTTCTCCTTCATCTCGGCCTCGGTCGCGGCGCCGACATTGATGACGGCAACGCCACCGGCGAGCTTCGCGAGACGCTCCTGGAGCTTCTCACGATCGTAGTCGGAGGTCGTCTCCTCGATCTGACGGCGGATCTGCTTCACGCGCGCCTGGATCTCGGACGACTTGCCCGAACCCTCGACGATCGTGGTGTTCTCCTTGTCGACCACGATGCGCTTGGCGCGGCCGAGGTCGGCGATGGTGACGTTCTCAAGCTTGATGCCGAGGTCCTCGGTGATGCACTTGCCACCGGTGAGGACAGCGATGTCCTCGAGCATGGCCTTGCGGCGGTCGCCGAAGCCAGGGGCCTTGACGGCGCACACATTGAGGGTGCCGCGGATCTTGTTGACCACGAGCGCGGCGAGGGCCTCGCCCTCGACTTCCTCAGCGATGAGGAGGAAGGGCTTGCCGGTCTTGGCGACGCTCTGGAGCAGCGGGAGGAAGTCCTGCAGGGAGGAGATCTTCTTCTCGTGGATGAGGACGTAGGCGTCCTCGAGGATGACTTCCTGCTTCTCCGCGTTGGTCACGAAGTAGGCCGAGAGGTAACCCTTGTCGAACTGCATGCCCTCGACGACGTCGAGGGTGGTCTGGATGGACTTGGCCTCTTCGACGGTGATGGTGCCGTCCTTGCCAACCTTGTCCATCGCGTCGGCGATGATGTCACCGATCTCGGTGTCCCAGTTGGCGGACACGGTTGCGACCTGGCGGATCTCCTCGCGGTCATTGACCTTCTTGGAGATCTTGTGGAGCTCGGCGATGCCGGCCTCAACGGCCTTGTCGATGCCGCGCTTGAGGAAGATCGGGTTGGAACCCGCGGCGACGTTCTTGAGGCCTTCCTTGTAGATGGACTCGGCGAGGACGGTCGCGGTCGTGGTGCCGTCACCGGCGTTGTCGGAGGTGCGGGAAGCGACTTCCTTCACCATCTGGGCGCCCATGTTCTCGTACGGGTCAGGAAGCTCGACTTCCTTGGCGACGGTGACGCCGTCCTTAGTGACGGTCGGGGAGCCGAATTTCTTGTCGATGACGACGTTGCGGCCCTTGGGCCCGAGGGTGACCTTGACGGCGCGCGAGAGGAGCTCGACGCCGCGCAGGATCTTGGCCCGCGCTGCTTCTTCGAAGAGGAGTTGTTTAGCTGCCATGGTAGTTAACTTTTTTGAGATTTCAGATTTGAGATTTCAGATGGCGCGGAGCGCGCATCAGCCGATGACGCCGAGGATGTCATCCTCGCGAACCAGCGTGTACTTCTTGTCGTCGAGCTTCACCTCGGTGCCGCCGTACTTGCTGATGAGGACGCGGTCGCCGACCTTGACCTCGAAAGCCTGGGCCTTGCCGTTCTCGTCCTTCTTGCCGGTGCCGAGGGCGATGACCTTCGCCTCCTGCGGCTTTTCCTTGGCGGCGTCCGGGATGATGATGCCACCGCGGACCTGTTCCTTTTCCTCGACGTGCTCCACCAGGACGCGATCGCCGATGGGCTTGATATTTACTTTAGCCATATGTGTTGGGTTTTGGGTTGGAGGTTGTTTTTGGGTTACGCTGGTAACGACGTGCGCCCGCCGCGGATACACGGCGAGCGCACGAAATTAACGGAGATTACTTCTTGTCCTTGCCGTCATCGACGACCTCGAAGTCGGCGTCGACGACGTCGGCCTTCTTCTCGGTCTTCTTGGCGGCGCCGGACTCGGGTGCGGGACCACCCTCAGGGGCGGCACCGGCGGCCTGCGAGGCCTGGGCGGCCGCGGCGTAGAGGTCCTGACCGACCTTGCTCAGGTTCTCGAGCGCAGCCTTCATCTTGTCGGCGTCGTTGGACTCGAGGTCCTGCTTCGCAGACGCGAGGGCTGGTTCGATCTTGGCCTTCACCTCGGCCGGGAGCTTGTCGCCGGCTTCCTTGAAGGTCTTCTCGAGCTGGTAGATGGCGCTGTCGAGCTGGTTGCGCGCCTCGACCGCTTCCTTGCGCTTACGGTCCTCCTCGGCGTGCAGCTCAGCTTCCTTGGTCATCTTCTCGACCTCGTCCTTGGAGAGGCCGGAGGAACCCTCGATCTTGATCTTGTGTTCCTTGCCGGTGCCCTGGTCCTTGGCCGAGACGTGGAGAATGCCGTTGGCGTCGATGTCGAAGGTGACCTCGATCTGCGGCGTGCCGCGCGGTGCGGGCGGGATGCCGTCGAGCTTGAACGTGCCGAGCGTCTTGTTGTCGCGCGACATCGGGCGCTCGCCCTGGAGGACGACGATCTCCACGCCCGGCTGGTTGTCGGCGTAGGTCGAGAAGACCTGCGACTTCTTGGTCGGGATGGTGGTGTTGCGCGAGATCATCGCAGTGGACACGCCGCCCGCGGTCTCGATGCCGAGGGTGAGCGGGGTGACGTCGAGCAGAAGCACGTCGCGAACCTCACCCTTGAGCACACCGCCCTGGATCGAGGCGCCGATGGCGACGACCTCATCGGGATTGACGCCCTGGTGCGGAGGCTTGCCGCCGAGCTGCTTGGCGATGTCGACGACCTTGGGCATGCGCGTCATGCCGCCGACGAGCACGAGCTCGTCGATCTTCTCCGACGCGATTTCCGCATCCTTGAGACAGTTCTTGAAGGGCGGGATGCAGCGCTCGAAGAGCTTCTCGCACACCTGCTCCATCTTGGCACGGGAGAGCGTGACGTTGAGATGCTTCGGGCCGCTCGCGTCCGCGGTGATGAAGGGGAGATTAATGTCGACCGACTGGGCGGACGAGAGCGCGATCTTGGCCTTCTCTGCCTCTTCCTTAAGACGCTGGAGCGCCATCGGGTCCTTGCGGAGATCAATGCCCTGCTCGGCCTTGAAGGTGTCGACGAGCCAGTTGATGAGCGTCTCATCCCAGTTGTCGCCGCCGAGGTGGGTGTCACCGTTGGTCGCCTTGACCTCGAACACGCCGTCGCCGATCTCGAGCACGGACACGTCAAACGTGCCGCCGCCGAGGTCGAACACCGCGATCTTCTCATCCTTCTTCTTGTCGAGACCGTAGGCGAGCGACGCCGCGGTCGGCTCATTGATGATGCGGAGCACTTCGAGGCCCGCGATCTTGCCGGCATCCTTGGTCGCCTGGCGCTGAGCGTCGTTGAAGTAGGCTGGTACGGTGATGACAGCTTCGGTAATCTTTTCTCCGAGCTTGGCTTCGGCGTCGGCCTTAAGCTTGCTGAGAATCATCGCGGAAACTTCCTCCGGACGCATATCTTTCTCGCCGAGGTGTACTACTACTCCCCCGCTATCACTTTTCTTTACTTCGTACGGGACAATCACTTTATCCTTT
>CAYWRG010000038.1:23277-41188 GCA_964460715.1 uncultured Opitutus sp.
AGGCGGGGACCGTGATGACGGCCTGCGTCACCTTCTCGCCGAGGTAAGCCTCGGCATCAGCCTTGAGCTTGCCGAGGACGAAGGCAGCGATCTGCTGCGGAGCGAACTGCTCCGCCTTGTCGCCGGCCTGGACCTCGATGTAGGCGTCGCCCTGCTTGCCCTCGACGACCTTGTACGGGAGGTTCTTGGCCTCCTCGCGGACCTCGGAGAATTTGCGACCGATGAGGCGCTTCGCGGAGAAAATCGTGTTGCGCGGATTCGTGACCGCCTGACGCTTCGCGGCCTGGCCGACGAGGCGTTCGCCGGTCTTGGTGAACGCGACAATCGACGGCGTCGTGCGGGCGCCCTCGGCATTGGGGATGACCACCGGCTCCCCGCCTTCCATGATGGCCATGCAGGAGTTGGTGGTGCCTAGATCGATACCTAAAATACGGCTCATAATGCCCTTCACCTAGCACTGGCCATGCCCCCGCCTTTACAAAGACATCTAGTCATTGATGATTAAATAGTTATAAATCAATGTGCGGCACGAGAGCGACGAACTTGCGTCAAAAAGCGAGTCAGCCTGTCTCATTTTATGCCTCAAGTGCGCCACGGCGGCGGGTCCGCCTGTCACAGCGTCGGAGGGGTTGCATCCGGAGCGGTCCGCCGTACGGTGCGGCCATGGAAATGGAGATTGTCCTGCCGGAGGAGGTGGCGGTGATGACTTTGCCCGAGGTGACATTTTTTCCTCAGGCTCTGCTGCCCCTGCACATCTTCGAGCCGCGCTATCGGCAGATGTTGAAGGACGTCCTGGCGTCAGACCGCCTGTTTGCCGTCGCAGGACTCAACCCGGCAGGCGACGACGACGCCTTTGAGCCACCGCATCGCGTCGGCACGATCGGGATCGTGCGCGCGTGCCAGAAGAACGACAACGGCACGTCGAACCTCCTGCTGCAGGGGCTCGCGCGCGTCGAATTCCTCAAGATCGTGCGCGAGGAGCCCTATCGCACCGTGCGCATGCGTGCCCTGACGAGTGCGCCCGGCGCTGACCTCGACGAGAACGTCCGCCTGCGCACGAGCGTCGCTCGCCTGCTCTCGCTCAAGCAGCGGCTCGGCGCGAGCGTCTCGCCGGAGTTCACGCAATTCCTCAAGACGGTCGAGGACCCCGAGACCTTCGTGGACCTCGCGGCCTTCAGCCTGTGCGAGAGCGCAGCCCTCAAGCAGCGATTGCTGGAGACCCTCGACGTGCACCAGCGCCTGCATCTCTTCAACGAACACCTGCGTCGTGACATCGATGCGATCAAGCTCCGCAAAAAGCTGCAGGGCCCCTTGGACGACGACGCGATTCCCAACAACTGAGTGGAGGCGGAAGCCAGTCCGTTCAGATGATCGCCCCCTGAACGGATCGGGTCGACCCGACGTCAGAAGGACATCACGAAATCCCGGACCCGGAGATTCCGGCGACGATTTCGTTTTTCCGTGTTCCCATGCGCTTCGCGGATTTCGTGGTGAATCGGATCGTGGGCCTGCAGCGACTCGCCGCTTCATCCCATTCGCCGGCGGCGCTGCCCCCATCCTTCACGATGGGGTCTCGACATCGCCGGCGAAGGCTCTCACGTTTCGCGCATGCCCGACGTAGCCACGCTGGTTGTTGATGATGAGGAGCCGCTGCGACGCGTGATCTCGATCGTGCTGGAGCAGGCCGGCCACAAGGTTTTCACCGCCGCAAGTGGCAACGAAGCGCTGGCTGTGCTGGCCCGGGAAAAGGTCGACCTGGTGATCAGCGACATCGTGATGCCGGAGACGGACGGGACCGAACTCGTGCGTGAAATCCGGACGAAATTCCCCCTGATGAAGATCATCAGTATGTCCGGCGGCGGCAACTACCTGACCGCAGCGTTGTGCCTCAAGCTCGCGGACCAGATGGGTGCGAGCGGCATCCTGAGCAAGCCCTTCACTCCTGCACAGCTGATGGAGAGCGTCGAGCATGCCCTCGCCTCTCCCCCCAAGCCTCATACGACGCCCGGCTCGCACTGAGCGCGGCCGGCTCCACCGTACCGTTCCGCCCCGCTGGGCGGCCGGCACGTGTCCGAGATTCTCACTGCGCGAAATCGAGGCACGCCCTACCGGAACTCAGGGAGCGCCGTCACACCACCGGGCATCCGCAGCGAATCCTCGGCCTGCCGGATGTTGTGCTCCATCTGCCGGCGAATCTCGAAGGCCTGCATCTCCTTCTGGATGTCCGCGTAATTCTGCTGCTGGTTCTTCCGCGCGGCCGCCGAGTTGCTTGAGGCACAACCGCCAGCAAGAGCCGCCACGAGAATCGAACCGGCGAGCCGCGGGACAATTGCTTTCATAAATCCGGGGAGAGACATGAAGTCAGGCCTAGCGCATCCGATCGTCGAACGCGTAAGATAACCCTGACACGAACCGAGCGGCGTCGCAAGAGACGGGGCGAAATCTGATTATAGCGCCGCCGCTTTCCCACCCTGCGTTCCACCGGCCGGCCGGAGCCGGAGGAGCCTAGACGGCGGGCACCGGCACCGCACGTGTGGACGCGGGCGTGTCGATCCAATTGACCGCGGCCTTCCGGCCGCGAAACACCCGGACGCCGTTCGTCCGGCCATAGGCTTCGTAAACCTTGGCGAGGCCGTAGGTGATCGCCTCGGGCGCGACGACGGCCATGCGACGTCCCGGGACGTTTTCGCGGACGCGCGCCAGATTGATCAAGGTGCCGAAATCGACCGCGCTGGGCACAAGCTTATCGAGTTCGATCAGCACGTTGAACGAGCGATCGAAGGCCGGATCCGCCATGATCGCATCGCGCACGGCATTGAGCTCCGTGGTCGTCGACGCGCTCTGCCCCACGATGTGGATCAATCGACGCTCAGGTTGGACGGAGTAACTAAACGGCACAGTTCGGAGTTATCCGCGTTCACCGGCGCGCAACAATCCAAAACACAACCGGTGCACCGATTTACAGCCGAAGAAACGTGGTCGCTCAACGCGGACGACGCCGGTCGAAACACCCATTTCGGAGGCGGTCATACTATTGATCAATCCTCGTAAACAGTGGACCGGTGCGCGATGCGCACGACAATCACCACAATCTGGTCTCCGTCGATCTAGCCAACGATCCGGTGGTCACCGACACTCCAGCGCCAGAATCCGAATTTGTCACCCCGGAGCGGCTTGCCGAAGCGACGCGGGGCTTCACGGCCGGCCACCCGGGTAGCGGGATACAAACCACTTAGGACTGGAGCCGATGGTCGGGATTGAACCGACGACCCACGCTTTACGAAAGGGTCTCGGTACGAGGAGAGACACCCTCGGGTAAACCAAAGGTAAACACTCGGTCCGCTCACCCGCGACGCGATCGAGGCGAAAACTGGCGGACGATCTTCAGCGGAGTCATCACCAGAACCGTATCAACATCACACTCCTTCAGAGTGAGCGACATCCGAGAAGCATCGGCGTCGGCAATATGCCCATCCGACGTGATGAGAATCGCACAGTTCGCCAGCGCACATTCAGCGATAATCAGGGAGTCGTTTACCTCCTCCACTGGAATGATTCCACGGCTTCGGAGCTTCCCTGCGATGGTCTCGGTGATGCCATGCCCCACCGGAATCAGATCCATCGGCCGAATCCCCCAACGGATCATGCTTTGCAGCGCCTTCATGGCCAAATCCCGTTCCCTGCCCTCCTCGCCCTCTGACGCAAGGAAATGAAGTTCGTCCAATACAGTCGGAGGCGCAACAAGTTGCACCCCATCTTTGGACTTCACGCGCTGCTTCACCAAGGACACCGCGTCATGCGTGACATCCTTGGGCAAGGCCAAGTCCAACAGGACGTTCGTATCAACGGCTACGAGCATACGACACCTGCGAACCAGGATTGCCGTAGATGATCTTCATGGCCGCAGATCGGTGGGCAAGCCGCTGCTCATCGCTCAAAAGATTGGCCTTGGCGCGCAGTTTCGCCGCGATTTGCGTTCCAACGCTCGCTTTCCCTTTCTGCGTCATTTTTGCCTGAGTCGCCATTCGCGGAACGTGCGTCAGCCCTGTTAACAGGTCAACAATTTCCCCCAGTTCGATCCACATCCGGCTCTGCCGGGCGTGCTCCGCCGCGGATTTGAGCGCCTTCGGCGCGGCCGTTCCCTCACCAAGGCGCCCTCCAGGGTACCACGGCACGCAAGGACTACTCCTTCGTGCGTTCCTCCTTGCGTGCCGTGGTTCCAGGGGGCGTCCCCGGTGAGGGAAAAAGGGGTGGCCATGCCATGTCGGCGTGAGCCTCGGGTTCCTCCCCGTTGGGTCGTCTGCCATGCCCGGCGTTCAACTCGATTTGTTTCCTGCACCGCTCCCTCCCGTCCTGGTCGTGCCCAATCACTGGGGCGCCGCGTTTCACGTGGTCCGGGGAAATCGCACGGTCGACCATCCGGAACAGCCTGCATTCTTCTACTCGATCGAGGAGGCGTTCGCCTGGGCAACGGACCGCGGTCATCAACCGGCCGTCGACCTCCATTGCCAACGCTGGGGCAATCTTCCAAGGTCTGATCGCAATGCCTAGATCTGCCCGACCTGCAAAAAGCAAACCGGCGCGCAAGGTAACCAACGAGACCCAGGAGATTCTCGCCGATCCGAGTTTTCGGAGGCACCTGGTCCGCTTGAAGGCCGGCAAGGTTCGCTACGTCGACGCTGCAAACGGCAAGGCCCTCGGCAAAGACTGAGGCTTCACATCTTTGCCGAACGTTCAAGGTGAGCCACGGCTGCTCGGGGCCGTTGGCTCTGATGACTGGTTGAACCAAGCCGCTGCGCGGCGAGGGTGAGCGGGGGTGGCAGGGGAGGTGCGCGTCACGGGTCGGAGGATGGGCGGAAGGGCGGAGGCGGGCAAGGCTGGCGTGCATGGCTATATCAAAAACCACCGGTCAAGTATCCACGCACGCGTCGACCCGTCAGGGCGGGGCGCGCGCTGTTCGTGTCCCTGATTCCGAGGCGCTCGTGCGCTTCGCCGAGACGCTGAAGCTGCGCAGCCTCGCCCGGGCGACGCAGGAGGAGTATCTGCGGTTCGTCCGCAAGCTGGCGGCGCGGCACGGGGGCGATCCGGCCGAACTCGATGAGGCGCAGGTGCGGGCGCACCTGCTGCGGCTGAAGGACGAGCATCATTACTCGCCGTCGTCGATGCGCACGGCGGTGTCGGCGATGCGCGCCTTCTACGGGCTGCACCTTGGGCGGGATTGGAAGCTGTTCGACTTGGTCCGCTCGCCGTCGGCCCGGAAGCTGCCGATGGTGCTGACGCGCGAGGAGGTGGCGCGGTTGTTCGCCGCGGTGCGGGTGCCGCGCTTCCGCACGTTGTTCCGGCTGATCTACGCATGCGGCTTACGCATCGGCGAGGCCGTGACGCTTGAGGTCGCCGATTTGCGGGAGCCGGGGCGGCTCCACCTCCGCGAGGCGAAGGGCAACAAGGAGCGCTACGTGCCGTTGCCGGAGGCGATGCTCCGGGAGCTGCGGGCCTTCTGGAAGACGCACCGGCATCCGCGGTGGATCTTTCCGGGGGTCGGACGCGGGTGGCGGGAGGCGCCGGATCGGCTGGCGCGCTTGGGCGTCGCGGTGGAGCCGATGGGCGCGGGCTCGGTGCAGCATTGCCTGCGGCTGGCGCGGGCCGAGGCCGGGCTGCCGAAGGAGACGGTGGTGCACACGCTGCGGCATTCGTATGCGACGCATCTGCTCGAGGAAGGCGTGTCGATCCGGCTGATCTCGGCGTATCTGGGGCACAGTTCGCTGGAGACGACGCTGATCTACACGCACCTGACCGCGGTCAACGAGGGCCACGCCCGTGCGGCGGTGGCGCGGTTGATCGAGTCGAGCGGCTGAGGCACCGCGTGTCCGTCCTCGCCGATTGGCTGGCGCGCCAGCGCGTGCCGGAGGTGTGCGCCCTTCCGGCGCGTCGGGCGTTGGCGGCGATCCGCCGCTGTCGCACGCCCGCGCTGGGCGGGCAGGTGTATCGCTGCACGGATTGCGCGAAGTCGGACTTCGCGTATCACAGCTGCCACCATCGCGCGTGTCCGCGTTGCGGCGGGGCTGGCACGGCGGCGTGGACCGCGCGGCAGGAGGCGCGGCTGCTGCCGGTGCCTTACTTCCTGGTCACCTTTACGGTGCCGGAGGAGTTGCGGCCGCTCTTCGCGGCGCGGCCGGAGGCGATGCACGCGATGCTGTTCCGCGAGAGCGCGGCGACGTTGCAAGCGGTGGCCGCCGAGAAGCGCTTGCTCGGGGCCGAGCTCGGCTTCGTGGGGGTGCTGCACACGTGGGGGCGGCAACTGCAGCATCACCCGCACGTGCACTACATCGTGCCGGGCGGCGGACTGCGCGCCGACGGGAAGAAGTGGGTGCCCGCGCGGCAGCGCGACTGGCTGTTGCCGGTGGCGAAGCTGGGGGCGGTGTTCGCGCGGCGGATGGAGGAGGCGGTGCGGGCCGAGGCGCCGGCGTGGCAGGCGGCGGCTCCGGCCGGAACGTGGCGGCGGCGTTGGAGCGTGCATTGCCAGCCGGCCGGTTCGGGCGAAGCGGTGGTGCGCTACCTCGCGCGCTACGTCAGACGCACGGCGATCTCGGATGAGCGGATCGTGGCGGCGGGCGACGAGCGCGTGACGTTCCGCTACACCGACAGTGCCACGCAGCAGCGGCGGCTCTGCACGCTGGAGGCCGAGGAGTTCCTGCGCCGTTACCTGCAACACGTGCCGCCGGCCGGCCAGCATCGCGTGCGCTACTTCGGCTGGATGCATCCCTCGGCCAAGGCGCGGCGCCTGCAGGTCGAGTGCCTGTTGCAGAAGCCGATCGTCGTCGCGGCGGCGCCACCCGAAGCGGTCCAGTGGCACCTGCGCTGCCCGCATTGCGCGCGCTTTACGCTCGTGCGCGTCGGTTCGTTGCCCAGACAAGCGCGGGCGCCGCCGCCGCGCTGCACGCGATGAGCGCCGACATCCTCACTCTCCGACTCGAACGGCAACGTGCTCACCCCGCCGCCGGCGGGAGCTTTGCGCGGCGGCGGAGAACACGCGCCCCGACGTCCTTCCGTCGGGATAGACTCCGCCGCCCGAGGCCCAAAATCGTCGCGCACCGCCGCCGTGCACACGCCTCCGCGGCGGCGGCGTCAAACTCGATGCCGGTCGCCGCCCCCTCGCCCCAAACACAAAGCGCATAAGCGCTCGCGCAAATCAGTCCTGGCTCGGGACGGGCTTGTTCAACCCGGGTCCCGCTGCGCGCTCCGGCGCAGCAGAACCCTCAGCGTTCGGCTTTGTCAGGCTACTCTCCACGGCTTCGCGCCTAGTACGCGTGATCAATTCGGCCGGAATCATCCTCAGCACCATCGTGTCGTAGTGCGTAGTCTTAAGCCGGCTGAGTAAATCCAATCCAACTTCTGCTTTATTTGCTTCCAGCGCACGTTTGAGCGTAGCGGCAAACATTTTAGCGGTCAGATACGCCTGCCAATAGAAAATGACCGCAAGAAGTACCAGCGCTGAGGCCACCATCACTATCGTTGGTGCTAACGGAAGTAAATCGGGCGGCTTCATCTGTTGCTGAACTGTGTTTATACCGGTCGGTTGATCCAAGCCATTTTTGCAACCATAAGGCTATAAGACGATTCACAAATCGCTATCCAGGTAAAACGGCAATTTGCCCGGCTGGTGATTATGCCGACCGGTTTATCCAAATTTAAGCCAACCCTGCCAGACACCCGCGCAGGAATGATTCACCAAGTCAGCGGCTGCTTGAGTCGCTGCACCCCATCCGGATCCGTGCGCCAGGCTGACGGCGTTTCGGCCGGCGGTTCCGATCGCGATCCAAGATCAGAAGGCGGCGTCTCCAGGGGCGGCCGGAGTTCGACCGGCTGCGGGACATTCTGCGGACGGATGAACGCATACCCGGATGATCGGCGAATCGCCCTCCAGGTGAACGTCCGACCAGGTTAGCCGCATCAGCTCGCCGTGACGGAGGCCCGCAAACAGAGCGACGGCGAACATCGGCGCAAACATCCCGTCCCGGTACTCCTGGGCGCGACGCATCAGGGTTTGGGCCTCCTCCGGCGTCAGGATCCGAGGCGGCCGGGGATCGTATTTCGCAACCTCGATATGCCGGACGGGGTTGTCCGGGATGAAGCCACGACGGGCCAGCCATTCCCCGAAGGCCGACAGCCGGGCGCGGTGGGTCCGGATCGTGAGCGGCGGCGCCTGGAGGCTGTCCAGGTACTCCCGGACGACGTCTTGCGTGAAATCGGCTGCAATCGTTGCCGGTGACTTCGCCAGGAAGAGACCCAGCGCAGAGTCCAGGGCTTCGACGGTGCGGACCGCCCGGCCCATGCGGCGCTTGTCGTCCAGGAACCGTTTCTGGAGATCCATCAGCGGCGTGGACGTGGTCTCGTTCGGCTGATGCTTCAGGTAGAACCGAACCGCCGTCATCAGCGGCACATTGCCCAGGAGATTCCGGGCCGCGAAGTATTCGGCCCGCATGACCCGGTCCATGACCAGGCCGGCCGTTCCGCCAATGCTGGCTTTAGCCAGGAGTTCACGGTGACAGGCGGCCGCCTCTTTGCGGTCCGCAAAATGCCGGCGGACTTTTTTGCCGTCCGGACCGGAGTAGACGACCAGGTGCGGAGTTTTGGGATGCGCGACAACGTACAGTTTTGGGAGCATCCGCCCCAGTTTAAGAAGGTAGACCAAAAGTAGACCAAACTTTTGTCCGATGTGTCCAAAACGCCCACTTTCGGAAGCGGTCCAACCAGACCGCCGAAACCTGCCTAAATCCTTGTCCTAGCGGGATACAAACCACTTAGGACTGGAGCCGATGGTCGGGATTGAACCGACGACCCACGCTTTACGAAAGCGTTGCTCTACCACTGAGCTACATCGGCGAACTACAGACTGATTAACGACTTACGTCAATCTTCGCTCTTCGTGACTTTGGTTTTGTCACCTTGTTTTGTCACCCTATGCTGTCGGCATGGAAAACGAAGCTCCGGGCAAGGAAGCTAAGGCCGGCCGCAATGCGGTGTTCAAACGAGTGTCAGAGAACCTCTATCGCTTAGAGACGAGTGGCGGGTATTACGCCCTCGTGAAACGCGGCGGCAAGCAATTTCGTCGCTCGTTGAAGACCAAGGACCGGAAACTGGCCGAGAGACGGCTCTCAGAGTTCCAAGACCAGGTCGGCAACCTCACGATCTCCGACGAAGCGAAGCTCTCCTTCGATGAGATCGCGGACCGCTGGATGGCCAACACGTCCCACACCCTGAAGCCGGCCACGATCGCCCGCCGTAAGCTTTACCTCAAGAGCCTCTCCCCTTTCTTCGCCGGTGTGTCGATCCGCAACGTTCAGCCGCAGCATTGCGAAAGGTGGCTCGAAAAACGGGCTCCCAAGATCGCTCCGCTGACCATGGGCTACGAGCTGGCCACGATGAAGGCCCTGTTCGAGTTCGCCGTGAAGCGCGGGTTAATGCTCAAGAACCCCGCCCGAGACATTAAGCGCGCCAAGGTCCCGCAGTCAGTCATGACGATCCCCACCCGGGAACAGTTCAAGGCGCTGGTAGCCGCCATCCGCCACTCCGATGGCCGCGCTGACAGCCAGAAGAAGGCCGCCGCAGGTGCCGCCTTGGTCGAGCTACTTGCCTACTCCGGGTGCCGGCTCAACGAGGCGATTTCGCTGACTTGGGCTGACGTCGATTTCGCGAAGGGAACGCTGACCGTCACCGGAGGTGAACGAGGCACGAAGAATCACGAACACCGCACCGTGCCACTGACACCAGCTCTTCGATTGCTGCTGACAAGGCTTCATACGGACCGACAACCTCAACCTTCAGAAGCGCTAAGTCAGATTGAGAGCGCAAAAAAATGCATTAGCACCGCATGTCGACGCTTAGGATATCAGGCATTCTCACACCATGACTTCCGGCACTTCTTTGCAACGACATGCATCGAGTCAGGCGTAGATATTCCTACTGTCAGCAGGTGGCTGGGCCATAAGGATGGCGGTGCGCTAGCGATGCGAGTCTATGGGCACCTAAGGGTTGAGCACAGTCTAGCCGCTGCGCAGCGCGTCAGCTTTTGAAACTCACTCATTGTCGTACTCGTGCTCGGGCTCATAGTCCGGGCCTTCGACGCCATAATATTCTTCCGGAGAATAGTATATGGTCCTTGTGTACCTTCCGCCAAGCCTAGCGGCTTCCAATGCTCCATACCCCTTGAGGGCAAACCCGCAGGCCAAACACTTGAACTCTTTAGGACGCACCGGCTGACGAACCACTATCTCACCGTCCGCATGAGTCACCGCCTGTTTGCCGAATAGCTCCCCTTGGACTGTACCCATACATTTGCAGGCGGGACACTCAACGCGATGATGTCCCTGCGTGGATAGCTCCTCAGCTTCAGCGGCCGCTTTCGCCCTTAGCTCAGCCTGCTCTTTCGGCTCCTTTGCAGAAAAAACTTTGGAGAATGCCGCTATCTCACCAGCTACCTTTCCAGCAACTTCGGCGCGTATGCCGCTGAGCATTTCCTCGGCGGCAGCGGCTTCACCTTCTCCAAATAGAGACACCAGATTTTCACCCTGGATTTCCGCCAATGCCTTCGCCGCCCTGTAGAATCCGCCGAGCCACTCCCTCGTGTTGTACTCTTCGAATGCAGCTGCTCCTGAGTGCAGTTCGTCATTGCGCCTGTTGAGAATCGCCGCGCAAATCTTTACGTCATCCTCAGAAAATTTTTCAGGGAAAAGACGGCGGCACAGACCGGCTGCATATGTAGCTCCGATAGAAATCTTCTTCTTTGACGAACGCCCAAGCGCGTAAAGCAAGTTCTCCTGAACATTATCGGGGTCCGCCAGCAGCGTCGGGCTAACCGATGCAATAGCGGATCGGATAAGGAGCTCCAAACCCATGGAAGCCCACAATCCAAACATAGGGTCGTCCTTGGATCCGTTGAAAGCATGCTCAAAAAACAGCTTTGATTTCGCGAAAAGGGGCTCTCTTTCCCAGCTCATATTATTTTATGTATATACGCTCCAAAACCCGTTCCCTTTCATCCGCGGGAGGTACGCCACGCGCATGAAGGCATTTCCAGTTATCGATAATAACAACCCTTCCCGGCGTCCAGTCAACGCATTGCGGTTGCAGTCGATGCGCTGCGGCTCTGAGAGGCGCTTCGATCATCTGAGTAGTACGACCAGCAGCTTTCATACAATTAGGATCGAAGCGATACCCTAACTCACCATTTATTCGAAACCCCATTCGACAATACCGCGTAGAAGTTCCCGTGGAAAGTATCCAAGTTGAATCAGCAACGTTGCGATCGGATTTCCCCAAAGCGCCTTTGAGGAAATCGGGAAATCCCAGGACGTGCGTAGGACGCCGGAAGTCACCGGAAATTGCACGCAATGCCACAAGACGAACTGGTACTTCGTAGAACGCAGTATCCGTGTGATACGGAAATGAACCAATTCCGTACGTTTCACTGAAGGTACCCTTAGGCGCCTCAGACGAGTTCATTACTTTGAGCGTTTTCACTCTGTCGCCGTTCGGACCCTGCAGTACCTCGCCCAATGAGTTGGCGAGATCGACAAACTCCGAGGTCGAGGTGATTCCTTCCACAATAGACCAGCCCATCTCTGCTAGGTTATTAGGGTAGATCCGTGCCATATCAGCTTTCGAGAGTTTGGACAGTTATTGACCATATAAACAAGGAAAAGGGCCGGTGCCGGGGCGGCGCGGCCTACCGGCCGCATCCGCACCCGACACCCGGCCCAATCCCCCGCCCTGTTAGCCCACACGCGTGGCCGCTTGGATCACGAAGCGGTCCCGGTCCATTCGATAACGAGTCACCTTGAGGATGACCGTTTCCATCTCCTTGAAGTGGGAGTAGCCCACCACCTTGTTTCCCTCGATCTTGATTTCCTGCAGGGTCGCGGGGTCGCAGTATTGCTCCAGGACGACCAGCCCGGGTTGGGTGGCGATCTCGTGCTGTATGCGGACCCAACGGGTCCCGTCTTTCTTGCTGAGGCCCGTCGTCGCGTTGTGCGAGACAGACACGCCCTTAACGTAAAGGCCCCCTTCGGGGATTTTCAGATCAATCATAGCCATTCAATCAGTTGCGAAACGTCGTTGATTAGGATGTGCCCGTTGCCGAGGTAACGACCTTCCTCAGCTGCGGGAAATACGTGGTCCGCCAGCAGCTCGCCAAAAGGAGCCCGAAGCTGGACCTGTTGCATGTGCTGCCCGTCCTGAAACAGGGCTTGGGTGCGCCACCGCTCCACCCGGTCGCCGAGGGTTGAGACTGTTCGACGTGAGCCCGCCGTAGGGACCTTTGCAGCATCCGGCGTCGCAGTCTTGCCTTCGGCTGGCTTCAGGAAGCCCCGCGAGGACTGGAAGACACGCACGCGAGACCGGGGCTTGATCCACTCCGGCAACTCGCCCGCCTTGGTGACGTACTTGAGCAGGTAGCGGAACTCATCGCGCTTGATTCGCCCGACGTTGGTGCGACCGAGGCCCCAGAGATCCGTTAGCAGGTCAGCCGGCAGGAAGCGCTTTGTCAGGAAGACCGAGTGAAAGTGCGCCCAGTCGTTCTCATGGAACTCCAGCTTGATGCAGTAGGGTGCGTCCACGACGTGCCGCTTGCCTTCCCACATCACACCATGGCGCAGACGATAGAACACCCGACGCAGGCGGTCCCGCCCTTGGTCGAAGGCGTCCAGCGGCCCCGCAAAGAGAGCAGGATTGAAGGTGAACGTGAGGAAGAGTTTCCCGCCCACATCGGGCAGCCTGGGCTCGAGCCGCGCGAGAACCTTGTGGATTCCCACGGGATGAAACCACGAGGGCGGGTAGTACGGCCGCAGAACGCGCAACCCGTCCTCAGGCGCCCCCACGCCCCTTCCCCCGCCCCGAGGGGCGGGGAACCCTCCCGCTGCGCGTGACCTTGCGCCTTGGGGCGCATCGTCGCTTCGCGCCGACCGGCCATGCACGCTCCGCCCGTCAGCCGCGCGCTCCGCGTTCATGCGCACGCCCTCCCGTCCGTCGCGCGAAAAGTGATCCGCTCGACGTCGCGGTGCAGAAGAACGAACGGCACTCCGTCGGCGTCGTACCGAATTCGTCCCTCCTTTTCCGTGATGCTGGCCGGAAGCGGGCCTACAAATTCCGGATGGCCAACGCGTGGAGGCAGGTCACTCCGAAAGGGCTTAAGCCGCTGCGGATTTTGTTCCAGGTAGGCCACAAACGCTGCCCTCGAAGCGAGCGGAACACCATGAAAGCTCATGGCTTGATGACCTCGGAGGTTTCACGCAGGAACCGCTCGATTTCCCAAACGGGATAAAGCGGGCGGCGGGTGGCACGGGACGGACGAAGAAGACCACGCTTGGTCAGGCGGTCGACGGTGATAGGGCTGATGCCCAGTGCTTCCCCAGCCTCGTCTCGCGTCAATGCGAGCTTAGGCAGGAGGTCTTTGATGTGCGCTGGTGTGTTCACACCGGCACTCTGCCACACCACGACCCGATCAATTACTTCACGTCTGAGCGCGCGTGAGGTCGTTTTTTAGGTCTGCCTGGCGCAGCGAAACGCAACCGAACTCTCCCGCAAAGTTGTTTAACTCGCTTGGGATCGTTTCCGACCATGCTCTGGCCGTAAATCTTGGTGAGAAATTCCGTCAGGCGTTCGATTGAACCAAGCTTTTCGACGACCTTCCAGTACAGCACCATCGTCGAATAGATCTTCGTCGCCACCGTGGAGGAATCTCGGCCAGCCATCATTAGGCAAACGTCGCTCACACCAAGGTGCCAGTAACCTAACTGCTCAAGGGTGAAGGAGGCTTTTCGTCGATCCATCTCCTCAGAAATCTCCGTTGGAATAAGCGAAGCACCATCCGCAGGTAATGAGAACTCTTCTGCCTCACCATAAAGCTTCCTAGCGATTTGCTTCATTTCCTCGCTGGTAGGCTCCCGATTTGGAGAGATATCCAAATCCTTGATGGATTCGCTGATCTTACTCTCCCCGCCGACCATCAGTCCGAAGCAAATCCCCATTTTGTACGCAGTGCCTACCGCGGAGTCAGCAAGCCGGTAAATTTTCGGGTAGTAGCCTCGACAAACCCTTCGCCCAGCCTCCCAAACCCACTGCGGATAACTCGGTGCATTTGGATTAGGCTCTCCAATTTCTGCGCACAAAATGTTGTGCAGCGCTTCGGCATCAATCCAGGCGAACGCAATTTTCAGGGCACGATCCTTTTTAGGATCAGGGGATAATGTGAATGACTCGGCAGCCTTACCGGCCTCGGATGCATCGCGCGAATCGGGTTCCGGTCTGGTCACGACACTACTTTCGCGGAGCCGTGCCCAAGGCCGCATCTCTCGGATAGACCTCAAATCGAGAAACCTGCTTCAGCGTTCCCGACCACATCCCCATATGCCCTCGCATCGTGGCATCAAACGTACCGGCAACGTACCCTTGGAGCCACAACGGAGTCCCAAGGCTTCCCGGCTCTCGCTCTAAGTTAAGATACTTCTGAGGTATTCCGTCCTCGATCCAAATCCCGTTGGCAGGGGTAAGCGCAAGGTCGTACGAAGGAAAGACGCCACACACCTCGAAACCAAGGCCTACGACTCCATAAACCAGGACTTGCTTGCCGTGGTACTTCGCGGGATTCGCGAGAAGCTCGATCAACGATACGAGTCCGGAATTCTCATGGATCACGCTTTGATCGAAAGCTTGGTCCGGTTTCACGTCCGGATTCTTCGAGCAAGACGTGACGGATAAGCCCGCCGCGCAGATCAGAAAAGTTGTCACCCGAGTTGTCACCCGACTTCAAAAAATAGGCCTTTTCAGGATAACTCAAGAAGACTGCAAAATAGCGTAATTTTTTCTGAATACGCGCACTTACAACTCGCGATCACTCAGGATGATACAGGCTAAAATGACCTGTTCGAATTACGAAAGCGTTGCTCTACCACTGAGCTACATCGGCAGTCGCAGGAAGGCGGAAGAAACTCGCCCGGCGGGCAAGCGCAAGCCTTGATTTGCGGCGTGCCGCCGCTGTCCACCGATCTTTTCGACTACCCGCTTCCCCCGCAATTGATTGCGCAGGTTCCTGTCGCGCGTCGCGATGCCTCGCGTTTGCTCGTTGTGGACCGCACTTCCCGCTCCTTCGCACACCACACGTTTGCCGATCTGCCGCGTTTTCTCCGGGCCGGTGACACCCTGATCCGCAACAACGCCGCCGTCCTCCCCGCCCGTCTCCACGCCACCCGCCCCACCGGCGGCGCCGTCGAGTGCTTCCTCCTCCGCCCCGACGCCACCGATCCCCACGCCTGGTGGTGCCTCGTCAAACCCGGCCGCCGGCTGCAGGTCGGCAGCACGTTTGCCCACGGCAACGACTTCAACGCCACCGTCATCGAGCGTCGCGAGGACGACGGCACGGCGCTCGTCCGTTTTGCCACGCCGGGCGACGAACCCATCACCGCCGTCGCCAATCGTCTCGGCGAGGTCCCGCTCCCGCCCTACATCACTCGCACGGGCGAGGCCGCCGAGCGCAGCGGTGATATCGAGCGCTACCAGACCGTCTACGCCGCGCGCGACCGCCTGGTGGGGGTCGCAGCCCCCACGGCCGGCCTCCACTTCTCGCCGGAGCTATTGAGCCAACTGACCGCGCAGGGGGTCGGTGCGGCAGATGTCACACTCCACGTCGGCCTCGGCACGTTTCGTCCGATCAGCACGGACACGATCGAGGAGCACGCCATCCACCGCGAACTCTACGAACTCCCCGCCGCCACCCGCCAAGTCCTCCTCGCCCCACCCGGCCGGCGAGTCGCGGTCGGCACCACCTCGGTGCGCACGACCGAGGATTTTCTCGAGCGCCACGCCGCCAATCCGGCCCTCGGTCAGGGCCATGCCTCGTTCGTGGCCGAGGCCGGGATCTTCATTTATCCGCCGCGAACCTTCCGCGGCGTTGACGCCCTGATCACCAATTTTCATCAGCCGCGCTCCACCCTGCTCTGCCTCGTGTCAGCCTTCCTCACCCCGGGCTCGACCGACGGAATTGTCTGGTTCAAGGAACTTTACGCCGAGGCCGTGGCCAAGGAATACCGCTTTTTCAGCTATGGCGACGCCATGCTGATTTTGTAGCCATCTTGGTTGCATATGCGGGAATAAGCACTTGGGTGTCGGGCTCTTGTATCTGCACGTAGTTAAGCACGTTCCTCCACACACTCATGGTTAAAGCCCTCCCTCTCATTCTCCGCGCCACGGCCGCCTTGTTGCTGGCGGGTGTTGTGATCTGGTGGATCGTGGGCGGCGCCCACCGGGGTTGGAGCATGAACCGCGTTCCGATCAACAAGACCGACGAGATCACCGGCATCGCCTACGTCGAGTACGAGGACCGCTACGTGCCCGGCCTCGAGTTTCTCGGCGGGGGCGCCGGCGCCGCGGTTCTGCTCTTCGGCCTCTCCTTTTTGTTCCGCAAACCACACTCCAACCTGAAACCATCACCATGATCCGTCATCTCATCTCCACCGCCGCCTTCGCGCTTGCCTCGGCCGCCGCCCTGGCCGCCCCGATCAACTTCGACTTCAAGGATCCGAAGGGCGTGAACAACGTCCGCTTCGACCTCGACGCGCCCCTCGAGTCCATGTCCGGCAACGCCAACGGCGTCACCGGAACGGTCGTCTTCGACCCGGCCAATCCAGCCGCCCTGACCGGCAAGATCGTCGTCGCCGCGAACTCCCTCAAGCTGCCGAACGCCACGATGCAGGATCACCTGCACAGCCCGAACTGGATCGATGTTGCCAAGTACCCGGAGATCACCTTCGAGGTCACCAAGGTTGCCAACGCCAAGACCACCGGCACGGACACGACCGCGGACGTCACCGGCAACATCACGATCAAGGGCGTGACCAAGGAAATCACCGTCCCGGCCAAGATCTCCTACATGGCAGATGCCTTGGGCCGCCGCCAGCCAAACGCCAAGGGCGACATCCTCGTCGTCCGCTCGGAGTTCTCGGTCAAGCGCGATGACTTCGGCATCCAGGCCGGCCAGCGCGGGGACACCGTCGGCGCCGACATCAAGCTCTCGCTCGCCCTCGCCGGCTTCGCGCCGAAGGCCTGATCGATCGTTTCGCTTCACGACGCGTTTCGCTCCGAAAGGACGGCCCGCAAGGCCGTCCTTTCTTTTTGTCCGGACGCCGCTACGCTCCACCCTCGCCATGACTCCCGAGGACCTTCAGAGCCTGATCGACGACGCGACTTTCGACTACACGATGGGCGAGACCGACGCCGCGCTGGCCAAGCTCGGGCAGGCCACGACCGCCGTCCCCGGCTCGTTCGAGGCCTGGCACGCACTCAGCGAGATCCTGTTCTCCCTGCGCCGCTTCGACGACGCTCTCGCGGCCGCCAATCGCGGCCACTCGCTGCGCCCGGACGATCTCTTCATCAACACGACCCTTTCCCGGATCTGGATGGAAAAAGGCGACAAGGCCACGGCTGAAAAATACGGCGCTCAGGCCAAGGTCCTCGGCTGGAAAGACCAGCTCAAGGCCCCGCCGGGTGCGGCGACGGATGGGCTGAACTGAAAAAACGTGCAGGACGGTCGAACCGACCAGGAGCTTTATCGTTATCGTTCTCTTTCTCGCTACGAATGAGGTTTCCTTCCCGTTCATTTCCGCCTGCTCGAGAACGAGAACGATTGGACCGGCTCTGAGCGAAATCGGTGGTTAGTCCTCCCGTCTGGTTGGTCCGATTAACGCAACCAAAACGCATCAGCGAGCCCGTTGACACGCCTCCCGCCAGCTCCCTAGCCTCCCCGCCCGATGGATAAGCCCGTTTACACGTTGGAATTCGAGAAGCCGCTGCGCGAACTGAGCGCCCAGCTCGATCAGCTGCGTCAGCAGTCGCTCGAGAACAACCTCGATCTCTCAAGCGA
>CAYWRG010000039.1:0-593 GCA_964460715.1 uncultured Opitutus sp.
TGATGGACATCAAGAAGGAGCAGAACTTCTTCGAGGGTCGCGTCACCGAGTACCAAAAATCCTCCGCGCTCCACGGTTCGAGCGACGACGAACTTTAAGTTGTTTTTGCAGAGCCGGATCCCCCAACCCGCCTGCCTTGCCTCAAGTCTCACCCCCACGCCTTACGCCCCCGTTCGCCCATGAATCCTCCTTACATCGCCCAAGATCTTGCCCTCAAGAAGCTTACCGGCGCACCGCCCGATCAGAAACCGAATTACAACTGGCGCGACATCCTCCGCGACGAGGAAGTGCCCGTGCCGGAGGTGCAGGTGCTCTGCCCGCATGGCGACGAGCGTTTTGACTTGAACGAAGTCGCCGATACGGTCGGCCGCTCCCTCGCCAACCTCCTCCAAGCCAAGGGCGAGAAGGACATCTTTAACGAGAAGAACCAGCGCTTCGTGGCCGACGTCACCCGCGAGGTCGCCGCCAACCTCACCAAGAAAGCCCTGGAGCGCGGCCCGATCCGCGTCTCCCTCCACGATCTCTACGTGCTCATCGAAAAGACCCGTTCGGTCATCACCGACGGGGAGGGCGCCTACCGCATCGTCGCCCTG
>CAYWRG010000039.1:603-1533 GCA_964460715.1 uncultured Opitutus sp.
CTCCTCCAAGCTCACCACCTCCGCCGAGACGCACGGCGTCTCCGTCCGCCTTATCCGCCGCAACCACCAAGTCGTGCCGTGGAACGAGGGCAAGATCGAGATCGCCATCCGCAAGGCCTTCCTGTCCCTCCAAAAGGACCCCACCCCCGCCTCCGCCATCACCCGGGCCATCACCGAGCGCGCCCTGCAAGTGAAGCAGGCCTTCCTCCATATCGAGGAAGTCCAGGACATGGTGCAGGAAGAGCTCATGAAGGCCGGCCACTACAAAGTCGCCGAAGACTACATCCTCTACCGCGCCGCCCGCGCCACCGCCCGCCTCACCGACCCCACCTTCGAAGCTCCGGCCGCCGCCGCCCCGATCCAGCAGAACACCATGGTCGTCGTCGCCAAGTCAGACGGCAAAACCTTCCTCTGGGACGGCCTCGACCTCAAGAAGCGCATCGAATTCGCCGCCATCGGTCTCGACCTCTGCCTCACCCCCGACCAGATCGAGGCCGAGCTCCGCCGCGCCCTCTTCGACAACATCGCGCTCGGCGACCTCAACAACACCATCATCCTCAATGCCAAGACCCTGATCGAGAAGGACGCCGACTTTGCCAAATTCGCCGGCCGCATCCAGCTCTCCTACATCTACGAGGAGGTCCTCGGCTGGGACATCGTTCGTGACGGCATCGGCGCCCTCAAGCGCTTCCACCAGCAGGCCTTCGCCGCCTACATCGACCGCGGCATCGAGATCAAGCGCCTCTCCCCCCGCCTCCGGGAATACGACCTCGCCAAGCTCGCCGCCGCCCTCGACCCCTCCGCCGACCTCGAGCTCGATTTCCTCGGCGTCCAGACCATCTACGACCGCTACCTCATCATCGACAAGACCGGCAAGCGCTCCAAGCGCCTCGAGACACCCCAGTTCTTCTGGATCCGCGTCGCCATGGG
>CAYWRG010000039.1:1543-5602 GCA_964460715.1 uncultured Opitutus sp.
GCGAGGACTGGGCCATCCGCCTTTACGAACTCTACAAGTCCCGCCGCTTCTGCAGCAGCACGCCGACCCTCTTCAACTCCGGCACCCTCCACTCCCAGCTCTCGTCCTGCTACCTCTACTACGTGGACGACTCCCTCGAGGGCATCATGTATCGCGGCATCGCCGAAAACGCCCAGCTCTCCAAGTGGGCCGGCGGCCTCGGCGGCTCCTGGACCTCCGTCCGCGGCACCGGCGCCCACATCGCCGGCACCAACGGCGAATCTCAGGGCGTCATCCCCTTCCTCAAGCTCCACAACGACCAGCTCGTCGCCGTCAACCAGGGCGGCAAGCGCAAGGGCTCCGGCTGCGCCTACCTCGAGTCCTGGCACAACGACATCTTCGAGTTCCTCGAGCTCCGCAAGAACACCGGTGACGACCGCCGTCGCACCCACGACATGAACACGGCGAACTGGATTCCCGACCTGTTCATGAAGCGCATGGAGGCCCGCTCGCACTGGACGCTCTTCCGCGCCAACGAGGTCAAGGACCTGCACGAGCTCTACGGCAAGAAGTTCGAGGAGGCCTACCTCCGCTACGAGCAGCTCGCCGAGCAGGGCAAGATCTTCGGCCAGAAGATCGAGGCCCTCGAGCTCTGGAAGAAGATGCTCTCGATGCTCTTCGAGACCGGCCATCCCTGGATCACCTTCAAGGACGCCTGCAACCTTCGCTCCCCGCAGGACCACGTCGGCGTCATCCACTCGTCCAATCTCTGCACCGAGATCACGCTCAACACGTCCAACGACGAGACGGCCGTGTGCAACCTCGGCTCGGTCATCCTCGAGAACCACCTCCTGCCCGACGGCTCGCTCGACCACAAGAAGCTCCGCGAGACGATCCAGACGGCGGTCCGCGCCCTCGACAACGTCATCGACATCAACTTCTACCCGACCAAGGCCGCGGAGACGTCCAACCGCCGCCACCGCCCGATCGGCATGGGCGTCATGGGCCTGGCCCACGCGCTCTACATGAAGGGCATCGCCTTCGCATCCGACGCGGCGGTCGAGTTCAACGACGAGGCCATGGAGGCCATCGCCTACTACGCCTACGAGGCGTCGAGCGACCTCGCGGCCGAGCGCGGCACGTACTCCAGCTACAAGGGCTCCAAGTGGGACCGCGGCCTCCTGCCGCAGGACACGCTGGACATCCTTGAGCAGGAGCGCGGCGTCCCCGTCGAAGTTCCCCGTGGCGGCCGGATGGACTGGGCGCCCCTCCGCGCCAAGATCGCCAAGCAGGGCATGCGCAACAGCAACGTGCTCGCGATCGCGCCCACCGCGACGATCTCGAACATCACGGCCACGAGCCCCTGCATCGAGCCCACCTACAAGAACCTCTTCGTCAAATCCAACCTCTCGGGTGAGTTCATCGTCCTGAACCCCTTCCTCGTGAAGGACCTCAAGGCCCGCGGCCTGTGGAACCAGGACATGATCGACAACCTGAAGTACTTCGACGGCGAGCTGAAGGACATCGACGCCGTCCCGGCCGACCTCAAGGTCAAGTACCTCACGGCCTTCGACATCGACCCCAAGTGGGTCGTCGAGGCCGCCGCCCGCCGCCAGAAGTGGATCGACCAGGCCCAGTCGGTGAACCTCTGGCTCAAGACGCCGGACCTGAAGAACCTCTCCCACATGTACCGCCATGCCTGGCATGCGGGCCTCAAGACCACCTACTACCTCCGCACCCTCGGCGCCTCGAACATCGAAAAGGCGACGGTCGGCGTGAAAAAGGAAATGCGCGGCGCGGTGAGCGAAGGCTCCTCGGGCGGCCAGAACTCGGGCGACGCGGGTGGGAGCCACTCAGCATCGGCAATGGCTGCTGGGGCTTCTGCTAGTGTCGAACCTAAGAAGACTTACACCGCTGAGGAGAAACGCGTATGTTCTATCGAAGCGATGAAGCGGGGCGAAGAATGTGAGGCCTGTCAGTAAGGTCGTAGCTTCATTCTAGTCTCCAGAGGCCGCGGATCACTCCGCGGCCTTTTTCATTTTCATCCGAAATCTGGCCGATCTAGGCCCAATTTTTGTAAGAACACCTGAGAAATCTTTGTAAGTCGCTGCTCGCTCCCCGGAGAAAACAGTCATCCAAAAGCAGCCGGGCCCGGGAATCTAGCGGTATTTTCCCGAAAAACCCTGCGGAAGAAAATCGTAAATCATTCAAAATCAGTAGATTAAAATAATGACCAGATGTCTGACCAGATGCCGAAAAATCTGACCAGATCTTTTGACCGCGTGGATTTTCCCGGTCGGCATCTGGTCGGGTATTATTGATTCATAAATAGCTTTTGATTAGTTTTTTATGAATTCACGCGACCAATGACCAGCAGTTGGGGCTACCGGGTAGGATTTTGTCGTGACGGATTCTTGTAAGCATTCCTAGCCGCTCTCGCTCTGAGTTCCGCTGATCCACCGGATATGGCCATATGGCGTGAAGGTTATTAATAATACCCAAGGCATCGATCCGATCATCCTTCAGTGCCCCTCTTGGTGATCGCTCGGGTTTTCAGTATCCCGGAGCGAAGGCGGTGGCCTAACTCTATCACGTCTCGATCCATTTCGGCTCGCTGTTTCGCCGTTAGCATCGACCTCGCGTATTCATGGTTGGCCGCAGCCTGCTCGAAATTCGGCCACAAATACGGCGGACCTTGATCGGGCGCATCGCTCATGAGCGCGATTGAGCCCGGGAAACCGACCGTGGCAACGCGGATTCGCACCTCTCGTTCATGCAGATCGCTACGATTGCTCTCTGCATAACCTATGAATAAAAAGATCCATGATGAAGATGAACAGTGCCGTCTAGAGGACATTGTCCACGGTAACCGGGTGATCTGCTTCTATGCGGACTGCCCTGACAATAAGTATCCGGGGATTACCTGGAGCTCCTTTGGTGCCATCGATACCGGCGAAGTGATCGTCCGAGCGAAGAAGGGTATGCTGGAGTATTTCCACAGCGCCCCATCTCCCTTGCTCTGGCCGCCGATGGCTGATCGTCGCTTTGGCATCGACGTTTGCGACGAAGCTTTGACGCATCAACTCGCCGATGAGCTCTGGCGCGAAGTGGGAGCGCATCTCTGTCTGCACAAGGGCGAAATTTAAATAACTATATCGATGAAGAACACTATTCCGAATACCGTGATCTGCTGGGACTCCGAGTGGGTACCGTGCGCCCGCACTGGTCGCCGTCTGTTTAACCTGCCCTCGACTATGATGGACGATCTGGTTTTTCAGCGGATGTGGCAGGAATCGGGAGCCACCCCCGAAAAGCCACGTCCGTTCTTGAAACTGGCTGTGTCTGAAGTCGTGTCGATCAGCGCCATCGTGCGCCGTCACAATCCTTATGGGGCCGAATTCGAGCTTCGTACCTGGCCAGAGCGTATGAGCGCATGGCGTGGAGAGGCACCGATCATCGAGTCCTTTCTCGAGACTGTGGCCGGCGAAGCTGCGCAGTTAGTCGGATATAACTCAGTGGGCTCTGATCTACCTATCCTCGTTCAGCGGGCCATCGCTAACGGATGTGTTTGTCCAAACTTCGGTACGCGCCCGGATAAACCGTGGAGTGGAATGGATTACTGGAGTCGGTTCGGGGAAGCGCACCTTGATTTGATGCAGGAGGTCAATCTTGGCGCTGGGCGAGGGGCGGCTTGTCCGTCTCTTAACGAACTGGCGCTGGCGTGCGCCATCCCTGGGAAGCTCGATACTGCCGGCGATGACGTTGCGCAGATGTGGCTCGATGGTAAGCACGACGAAATTCTCGCCTACAACGAGACTGACGCATGCTCGACCTATCTGCTCTGGCTGCGCTATGCCCGGTTTCGCGGCCTGCTCGACCCTAGCGACGCCAAACGTGAGAGGGACCGCTTCCATGGCTTCCTTGAGGAGCTTGCGCCGAGCAAGCCGCACCTCCGTCGGTTTATCGAAGCGTGGGATGCGCTCCGTGCTCCTCAGAGGGTGGTGCAGGTCCGTTGCGCGGCATAAGTTGCTCGGTGGGGGGGGGCCCGCGCGGGGGGGGGGGGGGGGGGGGGTGGGGTGT
>CAYWRG010000039.1:5612-40958 GCA_964460715.1 uncultured Opitutus sp.
CCCACATGCCCGTTGGCATGTGGGCCGATTTTTGGGTTTTACGATTGCATTCTGCGGACCGCTGGCGGAGTGGCGAATTGAAAATAAGTAGCTTAATTTAAGATAGTTAAGAATCAATTATTCAAATACCAGAGTTCCTGAGCACTCTAATACCAAAGTTGACGATCGAGGTAAACCAAAGTTCACTTATCTCGTAAACCAAAGTCGATGCCTACTCCCCAACAAGAACTCGCCACCGCCCTGGAGCGGGTCCGTGCAGTTGCCACCAAGGAGGTGGTCCGTGGGCCGAACCTTTCCGCAAAGGATCGCCAGATGCTCACGAAGCGCGGGTTCTTGGTCCCAATCATCAAAGGCTGGTACGCACTCACAACTCCGCAAACCCAGCCCGGAGACACCACCTTTTGGCACGCGCATTTTTGGGGCTTTGCGAGTTCGTACCTTCGTCAACGATATGGGGCCGCGTATTCGCTTTCGGCGGAGAATTCGCTCGATCTGTGGACGGGAAACACGTCCACCCCGAAGCAGCTCGTCGTCATGGCAGGGAAGGGAGCCTCGTTCACACTCGACCTCCCTAATCGAAATTCCTTCCTGCTCTATTCGGATCCCAAGAATCTGCCGAAGGAGACGGCGATCCTGATGGGCGTTCAGGTGATGCCCGTTGAGCTAGCCTTGGTTCGAGTTGCCGGAGTTTTCTTTCGCAATGAACCCACGGGCGCCGAAATCGCGCTGCGCCTAGTGAAGCCTGATGCGCTAAGTCGTATCCTTCTAGGCGACGTCGGCTATCGTTCTGCTGCAGGCCGTCTTATCGGAGCCTTTCGTCATTGCGGCATGGCGCCAGTGGCGAAGAAATTGTCTGATGACCTTACTGGAGCAGGTCTAGACTTCACTGAGATCAACCCATTCGAGACCCCGCCAAAGCTGCCAGTCGGCATGATGTTCAGTTCTCCTCATGTCGGCCGGCTCAAGGCTTTGTGGCAGCAACTTCAACCTACGGTAGCGGCACTCTTTCCACCGCCACCACCCGCGATCGAGCCGGAGGCCTATCTCTCGCGCGTCGAGGAGATCTACACCAACGACGCCTACAACTCTCTTTCAATCGAGGGGTATCAGGTCACGTCCGAACTTATCGCGAAGATTGCGAACGGGGATTGGAATCCGGAGGATCACCAGGAGGATCAGCAGCAGCGAAACGCCATGGCCGCCAAAGGGTATCGCGAGGCATTCAAGCTCGTGAAGAAATCGATTGGGGCGATCCTCGCCGGCGAGTCGGCTGCTGTGGTGGTAGATCGAGATATGCCCGATTGGTATCGGGCGCTTTTCAGTCCATCCGTTCAGGCCGGTATTCTGCCGGCGCACGCGCTCGCGGGTTACCGAAACCGCGCGGTCTTCATTCGAGGATCGGACTACGTTCCGCCGCCCCATGAGTCTGTTGCCGAGTTGCTCGGCCTACTTTTCGAAATGCTGAAGGGCGAAGCCCACCCAGGCGTTCGAGCGGTGCTCGGTCATTTCCTCTTCGTTTACATCCATCCATATCCCGATGGGAACGGGCGCATCGGACGATTCTTCATGAATGCGATGCTTGCTTCGGGAGGTTACCCGTGGACGGTAATTCGGGTCGATAACCGCAAGCAGTACCTATCGGCGCTCGAACAGGCCTCGGTTCATCACGAAATCGCGCCATTCACCAAGTTCGTCATCGACGAAATGAAGGCAGCTCAGGGCTAGTTGATGCAGATCCCTGCACGACCGCGCCCGTCCCCAAGATAAAACTCCGTGGCGCACGTATTCAAGCGGCAGGGCCGTTCGAGACCGCTCTGATCGGGCATTTGGGAGGCTCTTGGAACTACACGAGTTTTCTCAGGCTTGGTTGCGAAAATCGGTGGGTTTCCTATATCGTTTTGGAATAATTATTTAAGAAAAGGCGGGCGCCAGAAATTACAAAAATCCCGGAGGTAGTGACCACCTACTACCTCCGCACCCTCGGCGCCTCGAACATCGAAAAAGCGACGGTCGGCGTGAAGAAGGAGATGCGCGGCGCCGTGAGCGAAGGCAGCTCCGGCGGCCAGAACTCAGGCGACGCGGGTGGCACGCACTCGGTCAGCGCGATGGCAGCCGGCGCCGCCGCCGCAACGGCTGAGGCAGGCAAAAAGACCTACACCGCCGAAGAAAAACGTGTCTGCTCCATCGAAGCGATGAAGCGAGGCGAGGAATGTGAAGCTTGTCAGTGATTTAGATTTGCAATAACTAGCTAAGCTGAAAGCATCACAAGTAACTAAACCCGACGAGAGATACGTCGGGTTTTTTTGCGAATAAAACTTGGTCTGCTTCCGAATATGTCGTCACCGATATCACATCAATGGGTACACATTGAAGACTTGGCTGAAAATTGGTCGGATCTGAAAGATTCGCAGATTGATGCTTTGATGGGGGCTTGGCGTGAGCAGCTTGCTCAACTGCGTGGGAAGCAAGAATATAGTGAATTTCTGACCCGCATGCGTAGGCAGTGGGCTATTGAGACTGGGGTTATCGAACGGCTCTATGACTTAAGTGCTGGTGCAACCAAGACGCTTATTGAAAAAGGACTAGATGCTGCCTTGATCAGCCATCAAGACACGGACGGTAATCCCGCTGATGTTATGGCCATGATAAAGGATCAGCATGCCGCAATAGAAGGCCTGTATCAGTTTATTTCAGGAGATAGGCCGTTGGGGACTTCTTACATCAAGGAGCTTCATCGAACGCTTACTGAGCACCAAATGACATATGAGGCTCGTGATACTTTGGGGAATCAGGTTCTTAGGAGGCTTCCAAAGGGTGAATGGAAGATGTTTCCTAATAACGTAGTTGGCCCTGAGGATTTTCGATTTGAATTCTGTCCTCCTGAGCACGTCGCATCTGAAATGGATTCGCTTCTTAAGATGCATGATGAGCATGTTCGGTGGGGTGTGCCATGTTATGTTGAGGCTGCGTGGCTTCATCATCGATTCACGCTAATCCATCCATTTACTGATGAGAACGGACGTGTTGCTCGTTGTTTAGCTACTTTAGTTTTTCTGAAAGAAGAGTGGTTTCCTTTAGTGGTTACGAGATCGGATCGGGATGAATATATCAAGGCGCTCAGGCAGGCCGACGGGGGGGGATATTCGCTTATTGGTAAAGCTATTTATAGCGCTCCAGAACAGATCTATTCGTGAAGCCTTCAGTCTAAGTGGCCAGATCTCGTACGAGAAGCTTGCGATTGGGAATATACTTGGTGCGGTTAAGACTCAATTTTCTCGGGACAGGGAGGTGCAGGAGACTAGAAAGAAGCAAGTTCTCGTTACCGCAGACGCGCTGCATGTTTATGCTGCAGAAAGACTGGCTGCGATCGCCTTGGAGGTTACTGAAGTTGTTCGAACTGGTGGCGCATCGTTTAAAGCATATCATTCAGCATCCAAGCGCGGTACGGATAATATGGGTCATCATTATTATCAAATAGTTTCATGTGCGAAGGCTTTAGGCTATTTTGCTAATCTGGAAGTGTATCAGGCGTGGGTGAATCTGTCGATCATCACTAGAGTAAAGACGGAGATTCTCTTTGCTTTTCACGGGATGGGTCGGGCGTCCACCGGTGTGATTGTTTGTTCGGCTATGTATTATACTAAATCAGTCGGTGCTAGGGAGGCTGAAGGATCGGTGCCGAGTGACGTTGCTCCTCTTTCCGTGGAACCGTTTACGCTCACTTTCAGAGAGGACCCACTGGATGTTCAAAAACGGTTTCGAGCGTGGCTCGAGGATCGTGTGATTGCTGGACTTCAGCTTTGGAAGAACGACATCGGGGCGTAACCAAGCAGACCCGAGCCGGAAGGGGCGGCGAGCCGGAAGGGGTCATGCCGGCGAGCCGGAAGGGGTCATGCCGTTACAAGTTACAAAACCGGACGAGCCGGAAGGGGTCAGGCCGAGTTTTGCTACTTTTAGGGGGGCAGACGCTGAGGAAAATTAGGGGGAACGTCCGATTGAGTGGGACTTAGAAGGCGAGTGGGGTCGAGGCATGGCCCGAAAACTCCGGATCGAGTTCCCTGGAGCGCTGTACCACGTGATCAACCGTGGAAACTATCGGCGTGACGTTTTTGCGTCGGAAGGCGCGGCGGATGCCTTCGTTGAGGCGCTGGCCGAATGCGTGGCGCGGAACCAGTGGAAGCTCTATGCGTACGTGGTGATGCGGAATCACTTTCACTTGGTGATCGAGACATCGGAGGCGAATCTGAGCCTGGGGATGCATTGGCTGCTCAGTACGATCGCGACGCGGTTTAATCGCTTTCGCAACGAGCATGGGCATCTTTTCCAAGGGCGATTTCACGGGTTGCTCATCGAGGACTACCGCGTGCTGGGTCACGTTGTTGACTACGTTCACCTTAACCCGGTGCGGGCAAAGGTGGTCGAAGTTGGCGGGGCATCGTGGTTCAAGTGGAGCAGCCTCCACCGTTTTGTGCAGGGCGATCGGTTCCCGGGGCTGGACGCTTCCGGTGCCTTGGGTGGCCGTGGCTGGGATGATACGAAGCCGGGTTGGCGGGGTTACCTCGACCACCTCAGCGAACTCGCAGACAACCAGGAGGCGCAACGACGGCTGGGTTATGACGGATTTTCCAACGGCTGGGCGATTGGGTCCAACGACTGGAAACGCAATGTGGCCAAAGATCATGCCCAACAATCGCTCATCGCCGGGTTGGTGGCTGAAGAAGCGGCGGCGGTGATGAAGGCCCGATGGAACCTGGTTTACGATGATCTCCTCGGGAAGCTAGGTCGGACGCGTGGAGATGTCGTACGAGGCGCTAAAACGGCTGCTTGGAAGCTCCAGCTGGCTTTGGAGATTCGCGCCACGGCAGGAGCCTCGATCGCGTGGCTCGCGCGGGAGTTGAGGCTGGGAACCGCCGGTACGGCCCGATCCCATCTCAGCAGGCTCAGACGGCAGCAAAAGTAGCAAAACTCGGCCTGACCCCTTATCGAGGGAGGGCCGCTGCTTGCCACGCGGCTGCCGTTCCTTAATTGCTCACGCGTGGATGCCTTCACGCCGACCCAATACACGCTCCAGCCGTTGCGCGTGCCGGCGGGGTGGATCATCGGGTGGAACACCTTCTGGGACATGCGGATCCCTGCGGACGGCTTCGGCGGCTCTTCCTTGCTTTACTGCCTACGCCAGGACCGGCGACTCGCCGTCGATGTGGAGTGGCGGCCTGAGTTCGATCCCGCTGGGAGCTATGGCTTTCAAGTCCAGCGCCAGCCTGCCAACCGCGAAGAGTCCGGGGATGTTGAGGTCCTGTATAAGCGGGAATCACGCTCTAGCGAGGAAGTGGCCTCGTGGGTTGCACACTGGCTCGCCGTGGGGCAGGCGGAGCGTTTATCCCCTGCCGAATCGGGTCGGCCCCTCTCCGAGGCCAACCCCCGTCCTCTGCGGGCGCTGCGCATTCCCGCTGGCTGGCAGATCGATCTCAACGCGATCCGGGAAACGTCGGCGTCCGGCGATGCCGATCCCCAGGAGCTTGGCTTGATCTTTCGCGCGGTCGACGAGGCCCGGGGCTTCCGGGTCGATGCCACCGCATGCCCCGACAAACGCTGGACGTTGGAGGTGCTGTATGCGCCGTCGCCGTCCCGTCGCCACGGCGACCCCAAGGTTCCGCCGAATTTTGATGGCGAGGTGGAGGTCGCCCATCGGTTCGAAACCAGTGAACTCGACCTTCTTGTTGCGCGCCTCGAACACTGGCTCGTCCAAGCCTATTGGTGGAAATTCGAGGGCAAGGGACGAAAACGATCCTGACAGGCCGACGCCTCCTGACGTAGGGCTGTCAGTGCAATCCTCTAGTCTTGGCGGATGATGTCCAAGACGCAGTTTTACGGGGCTTCCAGTCTGGATGGGTTTCTCGCCACTCGGGACGATGGTCTCGACTGGTTGCTGCAATTTGGCGAGGCGGTGCCGAGCTATGCGCCCTTCATCGCCCAAGTTGGCGCTATCGCCATGGGAGCGGCCACGTACGAATGGCTGCTGCGGAACCACGTGAAGCCAGACTCAGCCACGCCCCAGCCCTGGCCCTACACCCAGCCAACATGGGTCTTCACGCATCGAAAGCTTCCGACGCGGCCTGCTGCCGATATCCGGTTCGTTCGTGGCCCGAGCCGGAGGGGGTCAGGCCGAACAATGTCACATTTTCTGGGCGAGGAGGGAGGCGCGAGGTTGAGCTACAGGAAATTGGGGGCTTTGGGGTGTGGCAGGGGAGGGGAAGGTGGGGTGGAGATGGTGAATGGCGAGGAAGCTCCGACTGGAAAGCCCGGGAGGGCTCTATCATGTGTGCGACGATCCTGACGTTTATTGTCGCCCGGGAAGAGATGCGGGAGGATGACGTGCCTGCCGCGCGCCCGGCCGCCGTGGTGTCGGCTGACGTTGACTAGACCGAAGAGGACACCGTCATCGAGGAGGTGCTGTCCAATCCGTGGATCGAGGGCCTCAGCTACGGTGGCACCGCCCTGATCAGCGCGTCTTTCTACCTCGAATGGCTCGTCCGGCGGCGCAAGAAGCCTGCGGCGTGAGCGCAGGCGCCAGCGCCGGGTCGGGCGGTGGACAGGGTGGTGACCTCTTTTAAAGGCGGCGAATTCAGGGGGTGGATGCGGCGATCGCTTCGGGCACGGATTTCACGCCGAGCCGCGGGACGTTGATGGGTGCGTCGACGCCGTCGGCGGGAATCGTGTCGGCGAACTGGCCCGTGTCACCCAGCCTGGCCTGCAGGCGGATGATTTCGGCTTTGAGGGCGGTCAGCGTCGCGGCCTGGGCGGGATCGTCGATCAGGTTCTTCTGCTCGGTCGGATCGTTGACGAGGTCGTAGAGCTCCCATGCATCCTTCTTCCAATAGTGGATGAGTTTGTGCGTGGCCGTGCGCACGCCGTAGTGCGCGCGGGTGTTGTGGTGACCGGGATCGTGATAGTAGCGGTAGTAAATCGAGTCGCGCCATTCGTTGGGCTTTTCGCCCCGGAGCAAGGGGACGAGCGACTTGCCGTGCATGTCGGCGGGGACGGGAAGGCCGGCGAGGTCGAGGAAGGTGGGAGCGAAGTCGGCGTTGAGGGCGAAGAGATCGGTGACTTGGCCGGGCTTGATGCCGGGGCCGCGCGCGAGCAGCGGGATGTGGAGGCCGGGCTCGTACATGAAGCGTTTGTCGTAGAGCCCGAGGTCGCCCAGATACCAGCCGTTGTCGGAGCTGTAGATGACGACCGTGTTTTCCCCCAGGCCCGTGCGGTCGAGGTAATCGAGGACTTCGCCCACGCTGTCGTCCACGCCCTGCACGCAGGCGAGGTAGTCCTGCATGTAGCGCTGGTACTTCCATTGCACGAGGTGCTTGCCGGTGAGGGTCTTCGTGGTGCCGTCGGCCTGCGTGATCTCGAGCGACATGGGTTTTTCATTGAGCCACTGCTGGCGCTGGGGACCGGGCGGGAGATCGGCGGGCGGCTCGAGTTTCAAATCGCGGCGTGTGAGGTCGCGGGCGACCGTCTGCATGTTTTCCGGAAGGGCGGCGGGTCGGGTCGCGTAGTCGTCAAAGAGCGTAGCGGGCTCGGGGATGACACGGTCTTTGAAGAGTGCCTTGTTTTTCGAGTCGGGCTCCCACCAACGATGCGGCGCCTTGTGGTGCAGCATCAGGAAAAACGGTTTGTCCTTGGGCCGGGTGTCGAGGAACTCCAGACCGAGCTGGGTCGTGATCTGCGTCGTGTGGCCGGTGAGGCTGAGGCGGCCGTGCGGCGTGATGAAGTCTGGATCGTTATAGATGCCTTGGCCGGGCAGGATGATCCAGCGATCAAAGCCCGTGGGAGTGCCGCCGAGGTGCCACTTGCCGATCATGCCGGTGTGATAGCCGGCGGTCTGGAGCATTTTGGCGACTGTGGGCTGGCTGCCGTCAAAGACGTTGAAGACGGGCGTCCCGTTCGCGTGGGAGTATTTCCCGGTGAGCAAGGTGGCGCGGCTCGGGGTGCAGATGGAGTTCGTGACCATCGCATGGTTGAACCGAATGCCGCCGGCGCCGAGACGATCGAGCTGGGGTGTCTGGTTGACCTTCGAGCCGTAGGCACTGATCGCGTGCTGCGCGTGATCGTCGGAGAAAATGAAGATGATGTTCGGGCGCTGGCTCGGGGTCGCGGCGACGAGGAGGGACGTGTGCGTGGCGGCAATGAGGACGAGGACAAGAAGCCGTTTCATAAGAAAGCGAATGAGCGTGAGGGGCTGATCTCCCGCTACGTTCCGGGGGGGGACCAAGGGGTAGCCCGTCAGGGGTGTCGGGCGAGGTTCCCGATGCTGGCATGCGATGGCGGAGGGAATCAAGGCTGGCTGCGCACCGGCAATTCGCTGGAGCGGATCCGCTCAATAAATGTGGCCGACAGGTTGGCGCTTCCGACGCCACCTGTCGGCCACACGTCTGCTTTTCGCGGGCGTCAGAAGCGGAAGTTCAGACTGAGACGCACAGGCACATAGCTCAGGGCGCCTTCGTCATTGAGCGCGTTCAATCCCAACAGGCCCAACACGCTGTCGTCGTCATCGAGACTGCCCTGCGCCAGGTAACCCGTCTCGAGTCCAAGGCTGAACCGATCGTTGAACGCGTAGTCGACACCGACGAGCACGCCGTAGGTCAAGAGGTTGCTTGCGTCATAGAATTTTGCATCGGTGAGCGCAGCCTGATAAGGTGCGTTGAACGGTGTGCCTGGCACGGAAAACGAGGCCGTGATCTCGTCGACCCACGCATAGCCAAGCCGGGCCGCTACATAGGGATTCCAGCGCTCGCTGACGCGAAAGTTGTAGCGCAGACCAGCGTAGACTTGGAAATCCTCGTATTCACTGAAACGGCCGTTGAGCGGCAGCGATCCGGCGACGGTGCCGACGCGCAGGTCGCCTTCGTCCGAGGAAAGCCAGCTGATCCCCAGCGTGTAGGTCAGTTTATCGCTCGGCGCATACGAGGCTTCGAAGGCGATCTCTTCGAACTTTTCGTAGACATCGCCAAAGCTCTTGGCGTCCACGTTGACCGGCAGGCTGCCGGCCGGCAGGCCGAGCAACACCGAGCCATCGAAGGACGGGCCGCGGTGGAAATCACCGCTGGTGATTGGAACGAGGCCGGCCTTGAAGCCGAGGCTCCATTCGGCCGACAGGGGCGCCGTGCAGAGGGAGAGCAGGGCGGTGATCAGGACGCTTCGCAGGTGGGTTCGGGCATTGAACAGGTGCATGATCAAGGATAGGTCGTTGGATTTTCGGGTTGGCTCACTTCACGCCGATGAATCGGACGTGAGTGACGTAGCACTGTCCTTACGCACCCAAGCCGGATCCGGATGCAACCGGGCAGGCCAGCCCTCGAGCGTTAGGCCGAGTTGCGGGGTATTTAAGGAGATGGGCTGAGGTGACCGGGCCCGAGGCCGACCCTATTTTGAGCGAGGGAAGCGCATCGCTCCTGACGTACTGTTGTCAGTCGGATCCGTTAGGCTGCGCGGATGACTTCCACGACGCAGTTTTATGGGGCTTCCAGTCTCGATGGGTTTCTTGCCACGCCGGATGATCGCATCGACTGGCTGCTGCAGTTCGGTGAGGCCGTGCCGAGCTACGCGCCGTTCATGGCGCAGGTCGGAGCCGTAGCCATGGGCGCGGCCACCTACGAGTGGCTGATGCGAAATCACGTGAAGCCGGATTCAGCCAGCCCGCAGCCGTGGCCCTACACCCAGCCGACTTGGGTATTTACCCATCGGTCACTGCCGCGCGTTGATGGTGCCGACGTCCGCTTCGTGCAGGGAGCTGTCGGGCCTGTCCACGCCGAGATGCTCCATCACGTGAACGGGAAAAACATCTGGGTCGTCGGGGGAGGGGAACTGGTCGGGCAGTTCTGCGATGCGGGGCTGCTCGATGAATTGATCGTCCAGGTCACTGCGGTTACACTCGGTGCTGGCAAGCCGCTGCTCCCGCGGGCGATTCACACGCCACCCTTGCGGCTGGTGTCCGTTCAGCAATTCGGCCACGCCTTCGCCGAACTCCGGTACGAGGTGCCAAAACCGAGGTCCGGTTTCTAAAGGCTGCCGTCGGCTGCGGTCGGCGTGCGCTCAGTGGGCGCGGGATTCGTCTACCGTTTGAAGAGCAGCTGGGCGAAGTGGTAGAAGCTGTGGCTCATCACGCCGGTGTCGTGACCGTTGGTATCCACACGCCAGATATGGGGCACGTTCTTCTCCTGGAGGTAGGCGTGCATGCCCTGGCTGACGCGGATGAGGTTGTCGCGATTGCCGACGGATAGCCAAAGCAGGTTCAGCTGCTTGAGCGCCTCTGAATTGGTGATGAATTCCGCCGGCGGCTGCGTGTTGGGCGCGGCGGCCACCGCGGCGACCCAGCCAAAGCGATCAAGGTTCGCGAGGCCGATGTTCAGGGTCTGGCCGCCGCCCATCGACATGCCGGCGATCGCGCGGTGATCGCGATCCGTGTAGACCGAGTACTGCGATTCGACGAAAGGAATGATCTCCTTCAGGAGGTCCTCATGATAAGGCGCACCGTACGAGGCTTGGGTGCGGTCGCCCTGCTTCTCGTCCACCTGCGTGGCCGTTGCGTTGCCGCTGGGGAAGACAATGATGAAGGGCTCGGCCTTCTTTTCCGCCAGCAGGTTGTCCATGATGATCGGGGCACGTGCCCGTTGCGTCCACTCGGTGCTGGTGTTGCCCAGACCATGATGGAGGTAGAGCACGGGATACTTGCGGTCGGCGCTGTAGCCCGGCGGCGTGTAAACGCGCAGCATGCGGCGCAACCCGAGTGTCTTGGAGTCGTACTCGACGATCTTCACCTCGCCATGCGGAATCGCTTCACGAGCGACGTTGAACCCCTCGGGCGCGGCCGGGTACTTATCCAGGTTCTCCGTCTCCGTCAGCGGGGTGGGCGAGGTCAGCTGGCCTCCCGGCGGCGGGAGTGGCGGCTGGGCGGCCGGTGCCGTGCCTGCTTGGGCCTGCAGAAGGCTGGTCGGCACCAGCAGACACAGCGCGAGGGCGAGGCAGAGCGGAAAGGGAAGGGGGCTGCTCATCGGGTGCCTTATTCTTGAAACCAGGGTTTGGGTCGGGTCGTGAGTGGGTTAAGCCCCGTAGCGTCGAGATCATCCGGCAGGCCCGGCGGGCTCGGGATCAGGAAGCGATCGGGGTGGTTGCGGTGAATCGCAAACCTGCGCTCACCCAATTCGAAGTCAAACGCCGTCAACCCGTGCGCGCCAAAAAAGTTATAATCAATAACTAGTTTGGCCTTGCACTGGTCTGTGTCCCCGAGCGACGCCGCGCCGGCCATGCGATCTCCATTCGCTCGGCCCCGGGAGGCGTCAGCTCAGCGCCAGCCCATCGCCGGTGCGACGTGGGCCAGAATGGATTCCAGGACGTGGACGTTGTAGGCCACGCCCAGCTGGTTGGGGATCGTCAGGAGCAACGTGTCAGCCTCGGCGATGGCGTTGTCCTGGCGAAGTTGCTCGACGAGCACGTCCGGCTCGGCGGCGTAACTTCGTCCGAAGATTGCGCGCGTGTTGGCGTCGATCAGGCCGATCTGATCCCCTGGCTCTTCGTCCGACCCGAAGTAGGCGCGATCGAGGTCGTTCATGATCGGAAAGATGCTGCGGCTGACGGAGACGCGCGGCGTCCGCTTGTGGCCCGCCTCGGCCCACGCCGCCCGGAAGGCGCGGATCTGCGCTGCCTGCTGGATGTGGAGGGGCTCGCCGGATTCGTCGAACTTGAGGGTCGAGCTCTGCAGGTTCATGCCCAGCTTCGCCGCCCAAACGGCGGTGGCGTTGGTCGCTGAGCCCCACCAGATGCGCTCGCGCAAGCCGGCGGAGAAAGGTTCGAGGCGCAGGAGCCCCGGCGGGTTGGGGAACATCGGCCGCGGATTTGGCTTTGCGAAGCCCTTTCCGCCGAGCAGCTCAAGGAACGTTTCCGCATGACGCCGGCCGAGGGCCGCGTCGTCCTCGCCATCCCTCGGCTGATAGCCGAAGTGACGCCAGCCCTCGATCACCTGCTCGGGCGAGCCACGACTGATCCCCAGCTGCAGGCGACCGCCGGCGATGAGATCGGCCGAGCCGGCATCCTCAAACATGTAGTGAGGGTTCTCATACCGCATGTCGATGACTGCTGTCCCGATCTCGATCTTGCTCGTCTTTGCGCCCACCGCCGCCAGCAGAGGAAACGGCGAAGCCAACTGCCGCGCGAAATGGTGCACCCGGAAATAGGCTCCGTCCGCGCCCAGCCGCTCCGCCTCGACCGCGAGGTCGATCGACTGCAGCAGCACATCCGCGGCCGACCGCGTTTGGGACTGCGCCGAAGGCGTCCAGTGACCGAAGGACAAAAAGCCGATCTTCTTCATGGCCGTAACGTGGAGCGTCACGGCCCATTTCGCAAAGCCAGCTTTGCCCTAGTGAAACGGCCGCACCTCGACCGGCGTCCGGCAGGCGACGGCGGCCTTGCGGCCCCACACAAGTGCCTCGTCAAGGCTGGCGGCTTTCAGGACCCACAGCCCGCCGATGTGCTCCGTCGTCTGCAGGTAGGATCCGTCGGTGGTCACGATCTCGCCCTTGGGGTTCGCCCGCACGGACCGTGCGCTCCTCGCCGGGTGGAGGCCGCCCACGAACACCCGAATGCCTGCGGCCACCATCTCGTCGTTGAGCGCGTCGATCGCGCGACTCATGGCCTCGTCCTCAGCGGCGGCGGGATTGTAGTCGTCGGGGTGAAAAATCGTAACGAGATAGAGCGGCATGAATCTCCTGTGCATTGAGGGTGGGAGGCGTGTGCGGGTTGAGTGAGTGACGCCCTACGATCAACGAACGGGAGGCGCTCCGGCGGACTGCGATTCGGAAAATGGGTCGGTTCGACCACGGCCTTCCGGCAGATTGATGCGGGTGTGCGGCCTTGCCGAGCAGGACGCCGGCCATCCGTTCACAAAAAATGCCCGGGCTTGAGGCCCGGGCATCGTTTTCTCCAAGAGGAGGGAAGCGCGATCAGTTCGCCGGCGTGGCGGACCCGTAATACAGGCTGTTGAAGAACAGCTTGAAGGTGCCGTGGGTCGTGGCGCGGAAGGTGGCCTCGAGACCGAGCAGCACAAGCTTACCGCCGCCGATGCTGGCCTCGTTGGCGACGCTACCGCCCTGCAGGTATTCCTGGCCGTGGCCCCAGCCGCTGTAGAGCGGCGCCTTCTCGGTGAAGCTGATGACCGTGTTCACCTTCACGCTGCTGTCGGTGACTGCGCTGAAGACCGGGCTGTTGTCGAAGAAGATCATCCCGTCCTTCGGCATGCCATAGGCGATCGGATTGGTGTTGTCGATCGACGCGCGCAGGATGCCGCCGGGGATGTAGTACTTCGTGCGCGGGAGGGGCGTGCCATCGGCCTCGACGAGGTGGTTCTTGACAGGCAGCCCCATCGCCTCGCCGATCGTGGCGGACGAGCCGAGGGCAACGATCGTGCCGCCCTGCTCGACGAAGCTCTTCAGCGGCGGGACGGTGCGGTTCTGCGTGATGTTGCCCAGCATGCCGCGGAACTCCTCGGGGAGCATCTCGGCCGGCGGGCTGTAGCTGCCGCCGCCGCCGCCCGACATGCCCATGCCGACGTACTGGGTCATGCGGGACAGGATTCGGGACATGTCGGAGGAACGTGCGCCGGGGGCAAAGGTGTTGCCCGGGAACACGATCACGTCGAAGCTGGCCTTGAGATTGCCCGCGTCGAGGACCTGTGGGTACACCATCTCGAAGTTGAATTCGTATTGCTCGAGCAGCCAGCGGACCCAGCCGGACGGCATGACGCCGCCGTAGAGGTCGACCAGACCGATGCGGATGGGCTTGAGCTTGAGCATCTCGCCGGCCGGCTTCGCGGCGACGCCGATGGCGCCGACCCCGAGCTTGGCGGCGGCTTCCTCGATCACGGGCCGCGCGGCGGCGGAGGCGGGCACCCAGAGCGTGCCGGTGCCGAGGCCGACACCGTCGACCGTGACCTCGTTCTTGATCCAGAAGACCTCGGCGCCGGCCTTGAGCAGACGGTTGGTGACGACGACGGAGTCGTTGACCTTGTGGCTGATCAGGTAGCCGGCGGGAGAGGCGACGCCGGTGATCCGGGCCGCGGGCGGGGCCTCAAGCTCGAAGCCGGTGGCCACGCGGGTGAAGGGACCATCGAAGGCCTCGAAAACACGGTCGGCCTCGACGCCCATCTGATTGACGAGCGTCCAGCCTGCGGTGTCGTACGGTGGGATCGGCGGGCCGCCCGGGTAGGCGAAGTCGCTCGGGTGGTCCTGGGGCTCGAACATGTCCATGACGAACGGACGGTAGGCCTGGGCGGTTTTCACGACATAGGAGCCGGCCGGGTAGTTCTTGCCCGCGACGGTGAAGGCGGCGGTGGCCTTGTGGACGTGGACGCCATTCTTGAGGAGGGCGTTGATGAACTTCACCGCGGTGGGGAAGTCGGCCTGCGAGGCGGGAATGATGTAGCCGCGCGGGTCGCGCTTGGCCGGATTTTGGAGGACCTTCTCATAAAGATCCATCGGCACGGTGGAGCCGAGGAGTCCGCCGGGGCTCATCACCCCGCTGGTGGTGAGGTCGACCGTCTGGCCGTTGGCGGCAGCGGCGGTCACGACCTCCTGGATACGCTTCGGGGTGATGGTCCAGTGATCACGGGTGCCGCGCTCGATCGAGTTGAGGGCCATGCGGTACTTGTTGAAGAGCAGGTTCTCCTTATTGCGCGACGCGTAGTCCATGACGGCGCGGTTCATCGAGCGGGAGTACTCCATCGATTGGCGGTAGTGCCACATCTGGGGCTTGGCAGGGAGCGGCCAGTCGCTCTTGGCGAGTTGCTTGGCCGGGGCGAACATCAGGGGCGTCGGGGTGGGGGCGCCGATGATCTCGGTCAGGATGCCGATCTGGTTGTGGAAATAGGGCGTGGTGCGACCGCCGCCGTTCCACCAGGTGGAGTAATTGGCGCCCGAGCGCATGGAGGAGCCGCCCTTGCCCTCGCTGATCAGGCGCTCGTGCATGGCGGTGCCGACGCGCTCGATGCCGATGATGACGAGCGGGTCGATGTTGTAGTTGAACGGATCGCGGAAGGGCGGGATGAAAACGACCTGGCCCTCGGGGCCGGTCTGGTGGTGGTTGACCATGATCTGCGGGAACCACTCGCGGTAGAGGACCCGGTTGATGTTGGTCGTCTCCGGCATGCTCGACATGAAGAAGTCGCGGTTATTGTCGTGGCCCACGTACTTGTGGTACATGCGGGGCATGCCGACGAAGGTGCGCGCCTTCTCGTCCTCATTGCGCATGTACCAGTTGGCCACGAGTTCGACACCGTCGGGATTGGCGTTGACCGCGAGAATGATGACGTCGTCGAGGAAGCGCAGGACCTCCTCGTCGCTCTGACTGAGCATCACATGGACGAAGTCAGACAGGGATTGTGAGTGCTGGCTCTCGGAGGAGTGCATGCCACCGTCGATCCAGACGACGGCCTTTCCCTCCTTGGCGAGCTGGCGGGCGGCGGCCTCGTCGAGGCCGTCGGCCATGGCGAGCCGCTTGGAGATCTGGCGGTACTGCTCGAGCTTCGCGAGATTGGCCGGGGAGCTGATGATCGCCATGTACTGCGGACGGCCTTCCGCGGTGAGGCCGATGCTTTCGAGCTTCATGCGATCGGATTCGCGGGCCCAAGTCTGCCAGAGGGCGGAGATCTGGGTGTAGTTCATCATCCGGTAGTCGTCGCCGATGTCGAAGCCAAGGATGGCTCTCGGCGGCGTGATCGCCGCAGGCTGGGCGGCCGGAAGAGGGGTGGTGGCCAAAGCGGCAAGGGCGAGCAGGAGGCTCGCGCAGCGCCGCGCGAATCGCGTGGGCAGGGTTATCATGGGAAGGGAGTAAACGGGCGTTGAGGAACGAAGAAGGGGGGCAGTATAGCTCAAAGGCTGTCCCAGCGCATAGCAGGGAATGCCCTGATTTCGCGACCTGGGTCGGATTGGGGCGGGCGGGGCTCTTCCAGCAAACGATGGCGTCCCGGACGTGCCGCGTGGGGTCAACCCGATCGCTGCCTGGCCCGAGGAGCGACTCATCCGCTCGGTGTGTCCTGAGTTAAGGGGTTGCCGCCCGGGTGGATTCGGGCGAAGCCAGAGCATGTCGATTTATGCCACACGACGGACACTGAAACCGGCGGACATGGATCCGTCGCGGGAGATTTCCCGTGAGGTCGTGACCGCGCTGCTGGAGGCGGCCTGCTGGGCGCCGACGCATGGGCTGACGCAGCCGTGGCGTTTTCAGGTGTTCGCTCCGGCGGCGGCGCGAGCCCGTCTGGGCGCGGGGCTGCAGGCGCTTTATGATGACGTCACGCCTGCCGCTCAGCGCGACGAGCAGAAACGCACCAAACTCGCCGCCGGCATCGAGCGCGCGCCGATCGTCATCGCGCTGGCGGCAAAGATCGTGCCGGGTGGCAAGATTCCCGAGTGGGAGGAGCTCGCCGCCGTGGCCTGCGCGGCGCAGAACCTCATGCTGGCCGCGCACGAGCGCGGTATCGGCTCCTTCTGGAGTTCGCCGCCAGTCGCCTGCGCCCCGCAGTTCGTGCGCTGGCTCGGGCTTGATGAAACGCACCGGGCCCTGGGCCTGATTTATTTGGGCTGGCCGCAGCCCGGACTGCCGGCCCCGCAGCCGGTTCGTCTCCCGCTCGCGGAGCGCGTGACGTGGCACGAGGTTTGAGCGCGCAGGCTTGGCTTATCGTCAGGCTGCTTGCGCAAAGTTGGCTTTGCGCAGAGAGGTTGGGCGTTCACTGTGGTCGCAATGGCTTCCGCCCAGTTGACGTTTCAGGCTGTCGAGTTCGCCCATCCGGGCATGACCGCGCCGTTGTTCAGCGAGCTCACGGTCCAGTTCCCGGCGGAGTGGACGGGTATTGTCGGACCCAACGGCGCCGGGAAAACCACCTTGTTGCGCGTGGCGATGGGCGAGTTGGCTCCGCAGGCGGGTACCGTCCACCGGCAGGGGCTCGCGCTGTATGTTGCGCAACGCACGGACGACCCGCCGGAGATGCTGGAGGATTTCATCTGGGCGCCCGACGCGACCCGGCTCAAGGCACGCCTGCGGGTAGGGGACGACTGGCCCGAACGCTGGTCCACCCTCAGCCACGGTGAGCGCAAGCGGGCCCAGATCGCCGTTGCCCTCTGGCGCGAGCCGTCGGTCCTAGCCCTCGACGAGCCGAGTAATCACATCGATGCGGATGCCCGCCGGCTGCTGGTGCAGGCGTTGAAGGACTTTGGTGGGGTGGGGCTTCTCGTGAGCCACGACCGCGCGCTCCTCGACGAGCTTTGTACGCATTGCCTGCTGCTCGATCCGCCCGATGCAGTCCTGCGGCCGGGTGGAGTGACGGAAGCGATGAAACAGCAGGACAACGACGAGGCCGCCGTGCGCAACGCGAACAACGCCCTGCGCGACTCCGCCAGCCGGCTGGTGGCCGAAGCGCAGCGTCGGCGTGTGATCGCCGATCAGAAGACCGCGGCCTCGCGCGGGTCCAAGCAGAAGAAGATCCCCATCAACGATCACGATGGTCGCGCCATGCGCAACCTCGCCAAGATGACCGGCAAGGATGCCTACGCCGGCAAGCAGGTCGCGCAGATGAACCAGCGGGCCGGCAAGCTGGAGACACAGCGCGCCGAGCTGGTGGTGAAGAAACGTTATGAGACAGGCATCTGGGTGGACGGCGCTTCGTTCATGCCGCGCGATTTTCTCCTGCGGCTGCCCGCGGGGCGCCTGCCGCTGGGCGGAGGCCGGAGCCTGATTTATCCGGACCTCGAGATCGGCGGCACGGATCGCATCGCGCTGACCGGCGCCAACGGCCTCGGCAAGAGCACGCTGATGCGTCACGTGCTGGCCCACCTGCAGATCCCCGAAGAGAAGTGCGTGAGTGTGCCGCAGGAGATTTCGGCCGAGGAGTCGCGGGTGCTGCTTGAAGCGATCAAGCGTCTGCCCAACGACGAGCGCGGGCGCGTGATGACGACGATCAGCCGGCTCGGGTCACGTCCGGCGCGCCTCCTGGAAAGCGCGCTGCCGAGTCCGGGCGAAGTGCGAAAGCTGCTGCTCGCGATCGGCATCGTGCGCGGCCCGCACCTTATCCTCATGGACGAGCCGACCAATCACATGGATCTGCCGGGTATCCTGTGTCTGGAGGAGGCGCTGGCGGATTGCCCCTGTGCGATGCTCCTCGTGAGCCACGATCAGGCGTTCCTGGAAAAAATCACGACCCGTGAGTGGCACCTGACGAGTGAGCCGTCCGGCGACACGCGTCTGGCGGTTGTCCTGCGGTAGTGACCGTCCTGCGACGACGCTTCCGCGCGGGCAAGGCGGTGCTTTGGATCGCCTTGTCGGGGCGATTGAATCGATTTAAGCGTCTGACACGATTTTCACCTCGGTGGTTGCTCCGGTTCGGTCTGTTGGCCGCCGGTCGTGAACGGCAAATCGTAGCTGGTTCGCCACAACGCCGCTGCCGATGGGAACGGACTGTCCGAGGCGATGCACGGTCCAGCCTTGCCCGGCGGCTTGAACTGTCGGCGCGGTTGCGCTCTCCTGCTGAGACCCCGCGCTGGATGCTTGCGGCCAGCGCCCACCCTTCACCCCTCGCAGATTTCTCTCATGAAGCGTCGTGACTTTCTTACACACTCCGCCGGCGCCTTGGCGGCCGGTGCCATCCTTCCGTCGTTCGCCGGTGCGCAGACGGCTCCGGCCGTGGCACCAAACGCGGCACCTTCGGCGGCGAGCGAGCACTTGCTGCAGTACCTGCCGAAGGCCCTGCCTCAGCCGGTGGTGAAGCCGGGCGAATTCGTCATCGCGGCTGCGCACTTTGATCATGGTCATCTCACCGGACAATGCCGGGCGCTGATCGACGCGGGCGCGACGCTCAAGTGGATCTACGAGCCGGACGAACAGCGGCGCACCGCCTTTCTGCGCGGGTTCAAGGATGCCAAGGTCGCGCGTTCGCTTGACGAGATCCTCGCTGATCCCGAAGTGAAACTGGTGACGGCGGCCGCGGTCGCCAGCGAACGCGCGGCCATCGGCTGCCGCGTGATGGAGGCCGGCAAAGACTACTTCACCGACAAGACGCCGTTCACGACGCTCGAGCAGATCGCGCAGGCCCGCGCGGTCGTGGCCCGCACCGGGCGCAAGTACATGGTTTACTACAGCGAGCGCCTCAACGTGGAGTCCGCGATGTACGCCACCGACCTCGTGCAGGCCGGCGCAATCGGGCGCGTCGTGCAGGTGATCGGGATGGGCCCGCATCGCCTCGGCACCGGACGTCCGGCGTGGTTTTTCGAGAAGGCGAAGTACGGCGGCATCCTCTGCGACATCGGCAGTCATCAGTTCGAGCAATTCCTCACCTATACGGGCGCGAGGGATGCGACGGTGGCGTCGGCGGCGGTCGGCAATTTTGCCAATCCCGGCACGCCTGAGCTCGAGGATTTCGGCGAGGCCACGCTGATCGGTGACAACGGCTCGACCAACATGATCCGGGTCGACTGGTTCACGCCCGCGGGTCTGAGCACGTGGGGCGACGGCCGCACCTTCATCCTTGGCACCAAGGGCTACGTCGAGCTGCGCAAGTACGTCGACGTCGCCCGGGCGCGCGGAGGCGAGCACGTGTTCGTCGTCGACGACAAGGGTGAGCACAACCTCAACGTGCGCGGCAAGGTCGGCTATCGTTTCTTCGGCGAGTTCATCCTCGATTGCCTCAACCGCACGGAGAAAGCCATGACCCAGGAGCACGCCTTCAAGGCGGGCGAGCTGTGCGTTAAGGCCCAGATGGCGGCGCGCTGGTTGACGTAAGCGATCAGCGTTGCCCGCTAATCACGCGAATCGGCACGGATTCAGAAAAGCAAAACCACGAACTACACAGAACGCACGAAAGGGAGTTCAGAGAACCTGAACCTTGGATTTCCTATCGTGTCGTTCGTGGTGCTTAGTCCCGGATCGAATCCGCGTTGATTCGCGCGATTCGCGGGCGCTCCGGTTTGAGGTGACGCGGGTTGCCTCAACGGCGTTGGCCCGTCTCCCGAACCGGCCTCAGCGAGGCCGGCTACATGCCAAGCCTTACTTCGTCGGCGGCGGGATCGCGGTCGCCTGCCAAGTGACGGCCTGCCAGCGGCCGTTGCGGAGGACGAAGGTGCCGCTGTTGCGGTAGCGGAGGACGCGTGCGTCCGGATAGCGGGCTACGAGTTCGAAGGTGAGGGCGACGAAGCCGTCATAGACGCGGACCTTCACATCCTCGGCCGAGTACGTGGCGGCCGGCTGCGTCGGGTCGGCCTTGGCCGCGGCGGCGCGCGTGGACTCCATGATCATCGGCTTCGTGCGCACGGCGGCGGCGGAGCTCGTGTAGATGAGGTCCTCCGCCCAGAAACCCTCATGACGCGCGGGGTCGCTGTTGTAGGTCAGAAAGTCGACGAGCCGTTCCTTGATGTTCGCTTCAATGGCGGCGGGGTCGGACGCCGCGCGGGCAGCCGAGCCACCCAACAAACCGACCAGGAGGACGATGACCGCAAGAGGAGGGAAGCGCATGATTGATCCCAAGCGAAGCGGCGCAGATCGGCAAGCCCGCCGGCCGCGCGACAGGGTAGGGAATTTGATTAAGTAAAAACTTAAATTAAGACTTGAATGATTAAGTGTATTCTTAAATAACCTTTGCATGCAAAGCCTCCTGGCCATCGCCGACCCGACCCGGCGGCGCATTGTTGAACTCCTCGCTGAGCGTGAGCGGACGGCGGGGGAGCTTGTCGAGGAATTCGCGATGAGCGCCCCGGCGATTTCCCAGCACCTGAACGTCCTGCGTGATGCGGGGCTGGTCACGACCCGCGCCGATGGCCGCTCGCGCATCCAGACCCTCAATCCCGCAGGTTTCGACGAGGTCGAGGCCTGGTTGCAGAAGACCCGCGATGTGTGGTCGCGCCGCCTCGACACCCTTGAGCAGATCCTCCGTGCGGAGGACGAGGCGGCGGCGCGAAAGACGAAAACAAAGAAAAAAACTTCCTCATGAACACCAACGAACAATTCGGAAAATTCACGGGCCCGGCGGAAGTCCGGATTGTCCGGACGCTGCCCGGTCCCATCGAACGCATCTGGCAGTACCTGACCGATCCCGAGAAACGTGCCCGCTGGATTTGCGGCGGCGCCCTGGAGCAGAAGGCGGGCGGCAAAGTGGTCTTTGCGATGCATCACAAGAAGCTCGCGCCGAACGAGACGCCGCCGCCGGAGTATGCCCAGGTGCAGGACCCTGGCGTGACCTTCGAGGGCAAGGTGCTCACGTGCGAGCCGCCCCGCCTGCTGGCGTACACCTTTGGCAGCGATGATTCCATCGTGACCTTCGAACTCACGCCGCAGGGCAGCCAGGTGCTGCTCGTGCTCACTCACCGCACGCGCGGCGAGGAGGAACGGGCCGAGCTCACCAACTACGCGTCGGGCTGGCATATGCATCTCGCATTCCTTCTCGCCCTGCTCGAGGACGCGCCACCGCCGCCCCTCTGGTCGGTCCACACCAAGACCAAGGCCGCGTACAACAAGCTCTACGCGGCGGAGAAATTCTAGCCGGGTTGCTTGCCCGCCTTTGGCGGGCTTACCCGGTCCTTTTGCACCGAGTAAGTTCACACCCATAACCGGCCCAACGAGGCCGGCTGCATCCTGTCAGATTAACCCCAAGGCCACTGCCTTGCCCCGTTGCAACCGTCTCTGTCCGCCACTCCACCGCTCAATCGTCATAAAACAACCACCCGTCATGAAAGCACAGCCCAGTCACCCGCCCGTCATCGTTTCTCCTGAGCAATGGCTTGCCGCCCGCCGCGAACTCCTGCGCGAGGAGAAAGCGCTCACCCAGGCCCGCGAACGTCTCGCTGCGCATCGGCGCGAACTGCCGTGGGTGAAGATCACCAAACCCTACACCTTTGAATCGCCTCACGGACGGGTGTCGTTGTCCGATCTCTTTGGTCGGCACAGCCAGCTTGTGGTTTATCACTTCATGTTTGGCCCCGGCTGGGAGCAGGGCTGCAAGAGTTGCTCCTACGTGTCCGACCATCTGGTCCCAACCGTGGTGCACCTGGCGGCGCGTGATGTCGCCTTTGCGGCGGTTTCGCATGCGCCGCTCGCGGAGTTCGCCCCGTTCAAGGCGCGCATGGGCTGGACGTTTCCCTGGGTGTCGGCTCACGGCAGCGATTTTAATCAGGATTTCCACGTTTCCTTCACCGCCGAGGCGGTGGCGCGGGGTGAAGTCTACTACAACTACGACCTCCGGCCGTTCCCGATCGAGGAAGGTCCGGGGGTGAGTGTTTTTGCGCGTGATGCACGCGGTGTCGTTTATCACACGTACTCCACCTATGGCCGTGGCCTTGATCCGTTGATCGGCACTTACCAGCTGCTCGATCTTGTGCCCAAGGGGCGCGACGAGGATCCGGAGTCGACCATGAGCTGGGTTCGCTACCACGACCGCTACGATGAACCGCTGATCGCTGATGCCGTTGCCGCGCCCTGAGTTTTCCCGGCGCGCGGCCCGTTGGCTCCTTTCGGTGTCGCTGCTCGCGCTCGCGCCCAAGTGCGGGCTGTGCGTGCTGGCGTACGTCGGCCTCGGCGCGACGTTGGGTGCCGGCGGCGTTGAACTCTGCGGGGCGGCTACCGAAACGCCGGTCGCATGGGCCACTGCGCTGATGTGGTTGGGCGGAGTCGCCGGCGGCGGTGCGGTGGTCGCGTGGGTTGTCCGGGCGCGCCAGCCAGGGTGATCGCAACGGATCCGATCCTCGTGGATCGGGGCGGAGCCGAAACGCTTTACCTGCGAACGGCTTCGCCCCAAGGTTGCCGGGTTCGCGCTGCGGTCAGTTCCCCTTAACCCCCGCTCCCCATGAAGTCGCTCCTTCTCCTTGCCGCCCTTGCCCTGCCCATCGGAATCATGCGTGCGGCCACGCTGGCCGAAGGCCACGCCACGGTGGCCAATGGCGCCCTGCAGGGCAAACGCGAGGCGTCCGGCGTCGTGTCGTTCAAGGGGATTCCTTTCGCCGCGCCGCCGGTCGGCGCGCTGCGCTGGCGCGAGCCCCAGCCGGCGGCCAACTGGACTGGCGTGCGTCCTGCGCTGGAGTTCGGGCCGCGCGCGATGCAGCAGGCGCTGTTCAGCGACATGGTCTTCCGGGGCGGCGCGCCGAGCGAAGACTGTCTTTATCTCAATGTCTGGACGCCTGCGCGCGCGGCATCGGAGAAGCTGCCGGTCCTCGTTTATTTTTATGGTGGCGGCTTTGTGGCCGGTGACGGCTCGGAGCCGCGCTACGACGGCGAGAGCATGGCGACCAAGGGCATCGTGGCGGTCACGGTGAACTACCGGCTCGGCGTCTTTGGTTTCCTGGCGCATCCCGAGTTGACGAAGGAGTCGCCGCACCAAGCTTCGGGTAACTACGGCCTGCTCGATCAGGCGGCGGCGCTTCGCTGGGTGCGCGGCAACATCGCGGCCTTTGGTGGGGATCCGGCGCGGGTGACGATCGCCGGCGAGTCAGCCGGCTCGATGTCGGTCAGCGCCCAGATGGCTTCGCCGTTGTCGCGTGACCTGATCGCCGGTGCCATCGGAGAGAGTGGTGCCGTGGTGGGCGGGACCCGTCCCGTGCTCCTGCTCCCAGCTGCGGAGCAGGCCGGTGTGACGGCAGCGGCGAAGTGGGGCGCAGGCGAGGCGCCGACGCTGGCGGCCTTGCGCGCCATCCCTGCTGACCAGCTCCTGCAAAATGCGGGCCGCGGTGGGTTTGGTCCGATCGTCGACGGTTATTTTTTCCCGAAGGATCCCACGGCCATCTACGCTGCGGGTGAGCAGGCGCGGGTGCCGCTCCTCGCCGGTGTGAACGACGCGGAGCAGGGTGGGTCCTTTGGTCCCCGCGACAATCCTCCGCCCTCCTTGGTCGAGCATTTCAAGGGCCAGCTGGAGGCGGCGTTTCCGGGGAAAGTCACGGAGGCGCTGAAGCATTACCCGGCATCGAATGATGCCGAGGCCCGCCTTGCGGCGCGTGACCTCGCGAGTGATCGCTTCATCTCCTACGGCACGTGGAAGTGGATCGACCTCGCGACGAAGACCGGCGGCAAGCCGACCTACTCCTATTATTACACGTGGGGCCGTCCGCCGACCGTGACCGCGGCGGCGAACGCAACGGGCACCCCGGCGGCCCGGCCGTGGGCGGGGCATTCGGTCGAGATCGAGTACGCCATGGGCAATCTCGCGACCAACCGCGTGTACGCTTGGACGGACGACGATCGCCGCGTTTCCGCTGTGCTACAGGGTTACTTCGTCAACTTCATCAAGACGGGCAACCCCAATGGCTCCGGTCTGCCGGATTGGCCGGCCTACGCCACGGGGCAGCGCCAGGTGATTGGGCTGACGACCGCTCCCACCAGTGATGCGCCCTGGAAGGCGCGCTACGAGTTCTTCGAACGCGCCCGGGTGCAGCCGTAGTCGTGGGTTAGATACCGAGCAGGAAAGGCTCGACCCGTTGGCCGCAAGAAGGCGCAGAAGGCGAAAAAAGCGGAATCGATCAAGAAACCGGCCGCATTTTTTGCGCCTCTTTGCGGCCAATGTCTTGGGCTGGACCGAGCCTTGTTCTGACTACGGCGCCGGCGTGATGCGCGCGATGCGGTTGGGCAGCAGCACGTAGAGTGCGCCATCCGGACCGCTTGCGACGTGGCGGACGCGGCCGAGGCCCTTGAACAGGACCTCCTCGCCCACAACCTTGTCACCCTGAATTTCCAGGCGATTCAGCTGCTGGGTGCCGAGCGTGGCGATGAAGAGGTGGTGCTTCCACTTCGGGAAGAGGTCGCCGGTGTAGAAGCTGATGCCTGCGGGTGCGATGGAAGGCACCCAGTAGTTGAGCGGCTGCTCCATGCCCTCCTTGGCGGTGATGGCCGTGATGGGCGAGCCGTCGTACTCCATACCGAAGGTGATGACGGGCCAGCCGTAGTTGAGGCCCTTTTGGACCACGTTGAGTTCGTCGCCGCCGCGCGGTCCGTGCTCGGCATCGTAGAGCGTGCCGGTCGTGGGATGAAAGGCGAGGCCCTGCGGATTGCGGTGGCCGTAGCTCCAGATGGACGGAACGGCGCCCGCCTGGTTCACAAACGGATTGTCGGCGGGCACGCGGCCGTCGTCGTGCAGGCGATGGACCTTGCCCATCGGCACCGCGAGGTTCTGCGCGTTATCCTTGGTGCCGCGCTCGCCGATCGTGAAGAAGAGGTAACCGGCGCGGTCGAAGGCCATGCGACCGCCAAAGTGGACGCCGCCCGCATTGGGATAAACCGCCACCGGCGCCTCGAAGATCGTCTGCTGATCAACGAGCGCGCCGTCGCGCAGGCGTCCGCGGATGATGCGCGTGAGGCTCACCGGCTTGCCCTCGGCATTGGTCTTGGGATCGCTGTAAGCGAGGTAGAGCCAGCCGTTGTTGGCGTAGTCGGGGTGCGGCACGACGTCGTAGAGACCGGCCTGGCCGCGGCTGTCGACCGCCGGTACGCCGTTGATGGGGGCGGCGGCGAGCTTGCCGTTTTCGATCAGCGTGAGGCGTCCGCTTTTCTCGGTCACGATGGCGCGTCCATCCGGCAGGAAATTGAGCGACCACGGATCCTCGAGTCCTTCGACCCAGGTGTTGAGCTGATACGCGTGGAGCTGGCTGGTGACGGTGATTGACTCGGCTGGCTTGGCGATGGGGGTGGCCTGTGCCTTGGCGCGCTGCTCACGGATAAAGATCACCATCGAGCGGATCTCCTGCTCGCTCAGCGCGGAGCCCCAGGCAGGCATGCCCTTCGCCGGGCTGCCGGCGCGGATGCTGCGGGCGAGGGACTCGTCGTCGCCTCCGAGCGACCAGACATCATCGAGCATGGACGGCGCCTGTCCGCCCTCCATCTGCGCACCGTGGCAGCTCGCGCAGAGCTGGGCGTAGGTTTCGTTGAGTTTGCCGGGCCGCTGGATCTGCGCGCTGAGCGTGGCGCTGGTGAGCAGTCCGAAGGCGGCGAGGGAAGCGAGACCTGACGAGGGACGTGAAAACATGATAGGGGTGGTTTGGCGCGAAGAAAACGGGTGGGTGCCACGAGCGCGATGGTAAATGCGCCAGCCACGATTGCCCGCGAATCACGCGAATCGGCGCGAATCCGATGCTGGAGTGAGACCACGAAATACACGGAACACACGAAAGGTTCCGATCCATGATCTTGCTTCGGTTTTCGTGTGTTCCGTGCGTTTCGTCGTCTCGATACCGCATTCACGTCGATTCGCGTGATTCGCGGTCGTGCGGCTGGAGACATTCCGTAATTGCGCGATCCGTCTGGCACACGGGGCGTGCGCTGCTAAACCGGGGCATGGCATTGATTGGTCGACGCAACACGCTGCAGGTTCTCCGGGAGGCGACTCCGGGCTTTTACCTCGATGGAGGTCCGCAGGGGGAGATCCTGCTGCCGGGCCGCTACATTCCGCGCGGCGTCCGTCCGGGCGAGACCATGAACGTGTTCATCTACCGGGATTCCGAGGACCGCCTGGTGGCCACCACCGAGACCCCGCTCGCGATGGTGGGCGAGTTTGCCTACCTGCGGTGCGTGAGTGTGAACCCGAGTGTCGGGGTGTTTTTTGACTGGGGATTGGAAAAGGATCTGCTTCTGCCGATGCGCGAACTTGCGACGCCGGTGCAGCCGGGGGACCGCCGCGTGGTGCGGGTGGCGCTGGATGAGAAGTCGGACCGGATCATCGCGAGCGCGCGTCTGAACCGCTGGCTGAACAAGACGCCGCCGCCCTATGTTGAGGGCCAGCGGGTGAACCTTTTGGTGACGGGGGAGTCCCCATTGGGCTACAACGCGATCATTGAGCATCAGCATAGCGGCCTGCTTTATCGCGGCGAACTGGCGGGGCCGCTCATGACCGGCCAGTCGATTGTCGGCTACGTGCGGGCGGTGCGTCCGGATGGCAAAATTGACCTGGCTTTGGATCGCGCCGGATTCCGGCGGATCGCTTCGGTGACGGAGGAAATTCTGGCGGCCCTGCAGGCGGCGGGCGGCCACCTGGCTTTGCACGACAACAGTGCGCCGGAGGACATCCGCGATGCCCTCGGCATCAGCAAAAAAGCCTTCAAGCAGGCGATCGGGCAGCTCTACCGCGACCGCAAGATCATGATCGAACCGACGGGCATTCGGTTGGTCGCGGGCACGCCGCCTCCCGGGAGCGCAGGCCGCCGGCCCGCTTGATGGAAGCTTGAGACTCAAGGGAGGGGTCGGATTCAGTCCGGCCGGGTGGCCGCCCGCATCACCAAGGGCGCGTTGGACGCCTGGGTAATGATTACGAAAAGCATTTGATTGGCGACTGATCGCGTTGGGTCCATTGCCGGGAAATTTTGCCCGTGCGCAGGTTGCGGGCGTGAGAAAAATTCTTTCGACCGGTCTAGCGGTGGTTGAGGCGCTCACAACAGCGCGGCTAATGAAAGAAATGCGAAACCCTGTTCCGAGGGGAAATCGTGGAAGACGCCTTGTTTTAGCCCTTTAATCCGACAGAAGTTGATAGAAATTGGGAACATCGGGACCTTGCTGACGAAGCGTTCAGGGGCGAAAATTTCCTTGCACGACGTGGGGGCCTCTTCCACGTAAGAGGCACTGAAGTGCAGTCCCCTGCATTCAGGATTACCCCTAAAGCTACCCCTCGTTGTCCCTTTCCCCAGGCTTTCGCCTGTCTGGAAGTGTCGCCGAATGTCGTCGTTTTGGTGGGTAATAAGTATAAAACACCAAATACCGTGAACCACTACCCCCTACCTAATTGGTTTAGATTCGCAGTCATCCTGGCGCTTGGCTGGGTCATGACTGTTTCCTCTGCCTTTGCGCAGTCCGGGACGGGTACCATCCAAGGCCGGGTTTCAAACCCCGCCACGGGCGAGTACACCCGTAACGCCGAAGTCCGCGTCTCCGGCACGAACCTCGTCGCTTTCACCCAGGCCGATGGTACGTACCGTATCCCGAACGTACCCGCCGGCGAGGTGTCCATCACCGTGACGTACATCGGTTACAACACCGTCAACGAGACCTTCACCGTCTCGGCCGGTCAGACCGCCGTTCGCGACATCTCCCTGACCAGCACTGCGGCGACGACCAACCAGGATGGCGTCGTCGAGCTGCAGGCCTTCACCGTCTCCTCCGAGCGCGAAGGCAACTCGAAGGCGATCATGGAGCAGCGTCAGAACATGAACATCGTCACCTCGGTTTCCTCCGATATCTTCGGTGACGTCACCGACGGCAACGTCGGCGAGTTCCTGAAGTACCTGCCCGGCGTCGACCTCGACTACGTCGAATCCGAGGCCCGTGGTCCCCGCCTTGGCGGTATGGACGCCCAGTACACGGGCGTTTCCTTTGACGGTGTCCGCATGGCCAGCGCCGACGCCAACCGTGGCGGCGAGGCCTCGCGCGCGACCAGCTTCGAAAGTTTCGCCATCACCTCGATCGACTCCATCGAGATCAGCCGCACGGCCAGCCCGGAGTCCCCGGCTGATTCGCCGTCCGGCACGATCAACATGAAGACGAAGCGCGCCTTCAACCTCAAGGAGCGCATCATCAGCTACAACGCCAGCCTCAACTTCAATGCAGAGGAGTGGGGCCTGAGCAAGCGCCTCGGGCCGGACGAAAAGGAGAACTACAAGTGGAAGCCGAACTACACCCTCGAGTACGCCGATGTCTTCATGGGCGGCCGCCTTGGTGTCCTCTTTGGTCACAGCCACGCCGAGTCCTACACCGAGCAGTACGATCTTGAAGTCAGCCTGAACAAGACCCCGACCACGACGGATACCCGTCCGTTCGTCGTTCGCGCCATCAACTTCAAGGATGGCCCGAAGTGGATCTACAAGGATGCCGTCACCGCGACGGTCGACTTCAAGGCGACGGATCGCCTGACGCTTTCGGTCAACGGCATCTACACCTTCACGAAGGGCGAGTTCTGGAACCGCAACTTCAACTGGACCGTGGCCCAGAACAACACCAACGCGACCAACGGTCGCGGCACGGTCGGTGGCAACGGCATGACCGAGGTCATCGCGACCGCTTCGGGGAGCAACACGGAGCCCCGCATCGACAACGGTGGCGGCTCGTCGGCCAAGAAGACCTACTCCCGCACGCTCTCGCCCCGCTTTGAGTACAAGGTCAACGACTGGGAATTCACCGGTTCGTTCACCATCTCGAATGCGACCAACGACTACGATGCGATCGAGGAGGGCTTCTCTGAGTCCGAGGGCGGCCTGATCCGGAGCAACTTCATCGCGACCCGCACGAACGACACGTCGTACGACTGGGTCATTCGCCAGACCTCCGGCGCCGACTGGTACGATCTCAAGAACTTCCAGGACACCAACAGCCGCAACGGCGGTACCCGCGTGGTCAACTCGGGTCGCGTTTGGGTCACGGAGATCTGGGACGGCCAGCTCACGGCCAAGTGGATCCTTCCCTTCACCCAGCGCTTCCCGACCACGGTCAAGGCGGGCGGCCAGTGGAACGAGGAGAATCGCATCAACAACAACTACAACGACTGGCAGATCTGGTCGTACATCGGGCCGGGCGGCAACACCGTCACGTTCAATCCGACCCTCGAGACCTACCAGAACACGGCCTTCGGCAGCTGGGCCAACCTCGGCTACATCGCCCCGCATGAGTTCGACCTGGGCACGACCGGTGGCCTGACCGTCTACAACATCAACGGCGTCCGGGGCATGCCCCCGCGTGCTGACCGCAACCGCATCGGCGCCCTGTTCGTCTCGAACCCGGAGCTGTTCGTCAGCACCGCGACCCCGGACAATTACTACAATTCGTTCGTCGCGAATGTGCGTGACCTCAGCCAGACCGTGACCGCCGGCTTCATCCAGGCGGACACGATCCTCAGCCCGAAGCTCAGCGTTCGCTACGGCGTCCGCATGGAGAACACGCTGAACGAGTTCGAGGAATTCGATCCCCGTCGTCGTGAGGAGGTCATCGCGGCCGGCTATCCCTGGAACAACTCCACCAGCCGCTCCACGACCTTCAACGGTCTGAAGTACCAGTACATGTCCAATCCGAAGGTGACCCGCGAGTCGGAGTATGACGACTGGTTCCCCTCCGTGCTGCTCAAGTACAAGATCCTCCCGAACCTCGAGTGGCAGACTGGCTTCAACAAGGCCATCTCCCGCCCGCCGGTCGACAACCTCACCGGTGTGTGGATCATCGACGAGGACAACGAGCGCGTGACCGCACCCAATGCGGGCCTGATGCCGGAGTACTCGAACAACTACCAGACGCGCCTCGCCTACTACTTCGAGGGCCGTTCGCCTGGCCAGCTGTCGATTGCCTTCTCGCAGAACGACATCAAGAACCTGCGCACGACCTACGACTTCACCGCCGAGGAATTCGGTGTGGATGATCCGGAGTTCGCGAACTTCATCTTCCGCTCGACCGACAACAGTGTCGAGGAGCGCCGCTTCCGCGGCATGGAGGTGCAGTACAACCAGAACCTTGGCTTCCTCCCGGAAAAGTTCCGCGGCACGAACGTCAACGTGGCCTACACCCGCGCCTACGCGAATGTTCGCCGCAACAATCTGGCGCAGCACCGCCTGACCTCCCGCCTGGGCTACAGCTACGGCCGGTTCAACGGCGCGCTCGGCATGGTCTGGCGCGGCGATTCCCCGGACGGCAACGAAGGCCGCTACAAGCGCGCCCTCGCGCAGTTCGACCTCACCCTCAACTACCGTCTGCACCGCCGTGCGACCCTGTTCGTTCAGGGCCGCAATATCTTCAACCAGCCGGTGCTCTGGTATGAGACGCCCGCCGGTCTGCCCGAGGGCACGAACTCCGTTCTCAACCGTATGCAGGAATACGGCGCGAACTGGGTGTTCGGCGTGAAGGGCACGTTCTAAGCCCGAATCACCTCAGCAAAGCTCTCAAGGCGTCCCGCGAAAGCGGGACGCCTTTTTTGTGCCGAACCGCACAATGTCTAACCACGGGTGGACACCGATAGACACGGATTCAGAACTCCATCCCATTTCTGTGCGTGGAAACCCTAGGATCAGCTACGCGCGTTGAATTGCCGTGGGATCGTATCCGTGTTCATCCGTGGTTAAAAGATGACTGGAAGATTGAACGAGCCTGCGTCCATGCCTCGTGTTCGACCGCGGCTCACATAGGTGGCCTAGACCTCCAGGCACGCGTCCGAAAACGCTGGCTGGCGTCGGGTCCAGCGGCTGGTGCATTGGCTGTCGGTCAGGGCCTCGTGCAGCGCCGACCCGAAATCGTAGGTGCGATCATCAAATCCGCATTCCTCCACGGCATGATCGATCGCCAGCATGATCGCAAACATGCGTCCGCGCACGCCTTCGACGTACACGTCGATCTCCTCCCGGCCCAGGTCGAGATTGGTCCGGCACGCGGCGGCGTTGGTGCTGTGGTGCGAGCGGCAGGCCTCGGGCCGGGCCTCGTAGACCGTGCAGCGGCCCTCGTGCAGGAGCGCGCAGGGGCGCTTCTGCGCCGTGCGTTCCTCAAGCGACCGTCCGGCGAACGCCGTGCGTTGGGCCTCCGTTCGCGCGATGACCGCCTCAAGTTCCTCCGGCGAAAAGTGCGTTTGGATGAACTGGGCCGCGACCAGCACCTCATGGGCGGTCACGCCGACCAGTCCGTGACAACAGGCATCGCACCCCGCGCGACAGGCGACTGAGGCTTTGGCGTCCTCGGGCGCCGAATCGTAGGCGCGATCAAAGTGCTTTTGCGCCGTGGCGAGCGTGGAAACGAGTTCCGCCGGATTACGCGTCTTCTGGAGACGCGTGAGCACGGACTGCGCCGTCTTCTCGTAGAGACGCTCCTCCTCCGGTGAAAATTGGGCACACATGGCGGTGATTGTGTTTCGGTGTAGCCGGGGTCGCTGACCCCGGTCTGGAATGATCGAGCGAAGAAATTCGATCACCGGGGTCAGCGACCCCGGCTACACCCATGAATCGAACTCCCTCACGGCGCCCCGGCCGGATGCTTCGTCTGGCCCCCGGGCTCGGCCGTCCACGCAGCGCTCACGATCCGCCAGCCGTCCTCGAGCTTCATCAGAACGAAGACATCAATGCCATTGTGGCTGAAGGTGCCGTTGCGGTGAAAATCGTAGGGCATCCAGACCATCGCGATCCGCCCTTCGATCATCACCGTGGGATTCCAGCCGCGCTCGAGGAACGTGTCCTTGTTGGTCTTCGCCGATTCGATCTGTTGCTCGATCGTCCGCTGGCGGACTGCCGTCGCGGCTTGGCCGCCACGTGGTGCGATCGTCAGCTGGGCGCCCGGCACGAACAGTCGGGCGAGGGCCTCGCCGTCGTTGGCTCCCAAGGCATCGAAGAAGCCCTGGACCTTCTTCAGCACGTCGTCCCGGTCGGCGGATGCGGGTGCCGGTTCGGCGGCGCGTCCGGCCAGGGTGAGGAGACTGACCAGGATCAGGAGGGAAAAGCGTTTCATGGGAAGCGGGATCAACGCAGGGGCGTGAAGAAGCGCTGCAGGCGCGGGAGGTGGGTGTCGTTTAGGTCCAGCGAAATGAGCACGCCCTCCGCCCGGCCGAGGATGGTGTCGCGCGCGGCCACGCCATAGTCGCGTGAGTCCAGGCTGTTGTCGCGGGAATCACCCATCAGAAAATAACTCCCGGCGGGAACCGTAACGGGTGCAAAGGTGCGGTAGGGCGACACGCGGTCGGAGAGCCCCATGACCGCATGTGACACGCCGGCGAGATCCTCCTCGGCGAAGAACGCGTGGGCGCGCAGGCTGCTCGCGAGGGTCGGCGCATAGTCTGTCGCGGGTGGCGCGTAGGCTACGGGCTGGCCGTTGAGGAAGAGCTGATTGTCCTTCATCGCCAGTGTATCGCCGGGAATGCCGACCACGCGTTTCACGAGGCGGGTGCCGTCCGCGGGCGAGAGGACCACCACGATATCACCGCGCTGGGGATCCGCCCATTGCGCCACCTGCACGGTCGTGAGCGGCACGCGTAGGCCGTAGGCGAGTTTGTTCACCCAGACGACGTCGCCTTCGAGAATGGTCGGATTCATCGAGCCGGTCGGTACCGGGTTGTAGTCGATCACCGCTGAGCGCAGCGGAATCCAGACGAAACAGAAAAAGAAAATGTACCCGCGCCACTCCCGCCACTGACGGACCAGCCAAGGGCCGGCGTGGGTCCGAAAAGCTCGGTGGGCGGCGGAAATCATGCCGCCATCTCAACCCCACTCCGCCCCCCCGGTCAAGCAACGCACCCATCCCATCCCGCCCGACCTGTGTGACGTCGTTCAGGCGCAGACCCAATCCGTCACGGATTGGTCACGTCGCGGTCATGCCTTGGTTCCCATTTTCCGACTACGACCGGTTCACGCGTGCCCGTGAGTCGCAGCACCACGCCCTCTCCGGACTGCATGAACTCGTCGGTGAGCGCGCTGAGGTTGACTTGGTGAGTCACCATCACGATCGGCGGCCCGTCGGTGGGAAGCCGGCGTAGGAATTCGCGCAGCGCCGTGATGATGCGATCCGTTTCTCCGGATTGCGCAAAAAAGGAACTCAATGCCTCCAAAACGATGGGCGCTTCCAGCCCGAGCAACCGGGCCGTCTCGCGGCAGCGGCACCAGGGGCTGGTGAAAACGCGGGTGGTGGGGCTTAGGCCGGCGGCGCGGAGTTGCTCACCGAGGGCTCGCGCCTGAGTGCGGCCCTCGTCGCTTAAATTCCGCTGCGTGCGACAGTCTGTGAGGTCAAAGCCCGTCGGATCCCCCGTGCCTGGCGCGTAGGCGTGACGCAGCATAATCACAGTCCCCCGAGCCGTTAGATCGAACGGACCGGCCGCCCAGCCCCGCGGAAGGAAGAGTGAGGGCGCGAGGATGGCCAGGAACCGGCGTCGAGGGAGAGAGCCCATGCAGGATCCTAGTCAACGCTGGGGGATTTGCCAGCGCCCGCGCTGGCCGCGGTCAGGCCGGACTGCGTACGAGGTTGATGACCTCGGCTGGCGTGAGCGTGGCCGCCCGGCGCTGGATGTCACCGGAATGCGTGGTGAACAATCGCTGACCGTCGGCGAGCAAGCGCTGGTAGGTTTCCTTGAGCACGGCCATTTCCATGCGCCGGCCGCCTGCGTAGTAGCGGGCGGAGAGCTGACCGAGCGCGTAGGTGGCGGCGAACGAGAACGCGACCCCGGTCGCCGCGCGGGTGGCGGCCTTGCCCATCCCACCCAGAACGCCGCCGCCGAGCGCGCCACCAATCAAGCCACCGAGAAGTTTGCGGGCGTAGCCCTCGACGGACTGCGCGGCGAGGCCGACGCCAGCCGTGGCGAGAAAATCGCGGATGTGGCCGCGATCGAGATCGTAGCCGTGGGCCTTGCCGACGCGGTAGACCATCTTCATCTGCAGAGGGACCACCGCCATGGTGGCGAGTGATTGCGGCAGCAGCTCGATCGCGCCGTTGAGGATGGCGTAGTTGAGGATCATCTTGTCCAGTGCCGCGCTGTCGACTGGCGCGAGCCGGACGGACGCCGCCGTTGCCGTGGGCAGCGGCGGCGGTGGGGCGGGCAGGGGCTCCGCAGACGCGCGGGCGAAGTCGGCGCCGGTTTTCTCGACCGGGTCCGCCTCGGGTGCGCGATCGAGCTCGAGCGCGTGGCGCAGGGTGCGGAGAAATTCCTTTTCTGCATCGTTCGGCAGTCCGTCCGTGTCACAGACCCCGACGGCCATCTCGTAGGCCAGCAGCCGGGATTCGCGCGATTTCAGGCCGGCTGCGGCCTGTGCAAGCGTGACGCGTTTCGCGATCACATCCTGGTAGAGATCCCAGACGTTGAGGCCGTTGGCCGAATCGGCGCCGAGACTGGCAGCCACCTGGCGGACCGCGGCGCGCTCGCGCTCATCCTTCGCCCCGTCGGCAAAGGCGGCCATCAGCACAATCGTCAGGGCGGAACGTTTCTCGGTGTCGGTCGTCATGGAATAGAGGAGGGTCGGACTATAGGTGCAAGACGGGTGAATCGCCATTACGGCGGCGGACAAATTTTCCACCTGTTGGGCACAAAAAAGCCCCGCCGTGGCCGGCGGGGCTGGAAGCAGACGAAGGACGAGATCCCTTACAGGGTCGTCGGGGTGGACGAGCCGTAGTACAGGCCGTTGAAGAACAGCTTGTAGGTGCCGTGCGGGGTCGCGCGGAAGGTCGCCTCGAGGCCGAGGAGAACCAGCTTGCCGGCGCCGATGCTCGACTCGGTGGCGAGTTCGCCGCCGTCGAGGTACTGCTGACCGACTGCCCAGCCGCTGTAGAGCGACTCCTTGCCCTCGAACCAGGCCACCTTGGAGGCGTGGACCGTGGACGTGTCGGCCGGACGGTTGAAGACCGGGCTGTCATCGAAGAAGA
>CAYWRG010000040.1:0-39848 GCA_964460715.1 uncultured Opitutus sp.
CATCGAGCCGATGCGCGGGGATGCCTCCGTGAGCCGGGCACCGGAGAAACTCCCGACGCGCGGCGTGATCCTGTCGATCACGAAGGCCCCGGGCTTCGACACGCGGGAGCTCACCGCACAGATCCGCGCCGCGCTGGCGGAGCTGCAGCCGACACTGCCGGCGGGCGTGGAGACCGCGGCGCTGTTCCAGCAGAAGGATTTCATCGATCACGCCATCGGCAATCTGCGCGAGGCGATCCGCGACGGTGCGATCATGGTCACCGTGGTACTGTTTCTTTTTCTGCTCAATGTTCGCACGACCGTCATCACGCTCATGGCCATTCCCATGAGCTTTGGCATCACCCTGCTCATCTTCCAGGGCTTGGGCCTGACGGTGAACTCAATGACGCTCGGTGGACTCGCCGTTGCGATCGGCATGGTGGTCGACGATGCGATCGTCGACGTGGAGAATGTCTTCCGCCGGCTGCGCGAGAACGCCGCGCACCCCGCACCCCGGCCGGCCCTGCAGGTGATCGCGTCAGCGTCGGGCGAAGTCCGAAACTCGATTCTCTACGCCACGGTGCTGATCATCCTCGTTTTCATCCCGCTGCTCGGCCTGAGCGGTGTCGAGGGCCGGCTCTTTGCCCCGATCGCGATCGCCACGATCCTGAGCATGGCCGCGTCGTTTGTCGTCTCGCTCACACTCATTCCTGTCCTCTGCTCGTGGCTACTGAGGCCGAAGGCTGGCCAGGTTCACACCGACGGCTGGCTCGTGCGCCGGATGAAGCGCCTGCTGCAGACAACCCTGCTTCGCGCCGGGCTCGATTATCCGTTACCCGTATTAACGCTGGTCGCAGCCGGCGTGGTCGCGGCATTCCTGCTCTATCCGCGCATGGGCAAGGATTTCCTGCCCGCGTTCCGCGAAGAGACCGCGCTCATCGCCGTGACCTCGGCTCCGGGAACCTCGCTGGAAGAGATGAATCGGATCGCCGATGCGATCGAGACGCAGATTCTCGCCGTACCCGAAGTCAGGCAAGTCGGCCGCCGTCTGGGCCGGGCCGAGCGGGGCGATCACGTCGTTCCGGTTTCCACCGCGGAGTTCGATGTCGATTTCCGTGAGATCACGACCGGGGAGGCCCGCTCCGGCCGCAGCCGTCAGGAGATCCTGGCGGATCTCAACCGCCGCGTGAAGGCCGTCCCGGGAACCTTTGCCGTGGTCGGCGGCCCACTGGCCGACCGCATCGGTCACATGCTCAGCGGCGTCTCCGCTCCGGTCGCGATCAAGGTCTACGGACCGGATCTGGACACGCTCCGGCGTCTCGGCACCGAGGTGCAGGCCGTTGCCCGCACGATCCCCGGACTGGAGGATGCGAAACTCGACCAGCAGGCCTCGATTCCCCAGTTGCGCATCGAGGTGGACCGCGCCCGCGCGGCCGCCTACGGCATCACGCCCGGCGCGATCAACGCGCAGGTCGGAGCGCTCCTCGGCGGCAAGACCGTCGCCGAGCTTCGCGACGGCGAACGGGCGGTGAACCTCGTGATCCGGCTCCCACTGGCGCTGCGTGAATCGCCCGAGACAATCGGCCAGCTCACGGTTGAAACCGGCAGCGGCCGACGCGTGCCGCTTTCCGCCGTCGCCAACGTCCGCGAAGCCCGCGGTCCCAACGTGATCTTTCGTGAGAACAGCCAGCGGCGCTTCACCATCGCGATCAAGCCGACCGCGCGCGATGTCGGCGCACTCGTGACCCGGCTGCAGGACGAAGTCCGGACCCGCGTGGCTTTGCCCGAAGGCTACTTCATCACCTACGAGGGCGAGTTTCAGGCCCAGGAAGCCGCCACCCGGCGTATCCTGCTGTTCAGCACACTCGTCCTGGTCGTGATCGGGTTTCTCCTGCGCGGCTACTTCGGAAGCTGGTCGCTCGCGCTCCAGGTCATGCTCAACATCCCGCTGGCCCTCGTGGGCGGGCTCGTGTTCACGTGGCTGAAAGTCGACAACATCAGCATTGCCACACTCGTCGGCTTCATCGCGGTGGGCGGCGTCGCGGCGCGCAACGGGATCATGATGATCTCGCACTACCTCCATCTCATGAAGCACGAAGGCGAAGGCTTCACGCGTCAGATGGTCGAGCGCGGCACTTTGGAGCGAATGGTTCCCGTGCTGATGACCGCACTCGCCGCCGGCATCGCGCTGATCCCGCTCGTTCTCGCCGGCGACCAACCCGGCAAGGAGATCCTCCATCCAGTGGCCGTCGTCATCGTGGGCGGGCTGGTCTCCTCCACCCTGCTCGATTTCCTCATCACCCCGCTCGTTTTCCACACCTTCGGCCGCAAAGCCGCTGCACGCGCGCTGGCAGCCGGGGCGTCCGCCGCCCAGTGAACCGCACGCCTTCCACCCTGACTCCATCCCACGCAATCACCATGAAATCAGCCCTGATTCGTTCGCTCCTCCTCGCTGGCGCCGTTTCCCTCGCCGCCGTTTCCGTTGCCCGTGCCGACAAGAAGAACGTCGATGCACCCAATGACGGTCGCATCGTGACCACGGTCGAGCCGCGCGCCGAGTTCCTCGTGCTGCCGGATCGCAAGGTTCAGATCATGTTCATCGATCAGGCGGGCAAGCCCGTCCCTGCCGCAGGCCAGGTCGTGACGGTCACCACGGGCGATCGCATGAACCCGACCCAACTCGCCTTCACCGCGTCGGGAACCGTCCTCGTCTCGAACGGCACCGTTCCGGCCGGCAACAATCTCCCGACCGTGGTGCAGATCACGCCCACCCCGGGCGCCAAGGCCCTCGTCGAACGTTTCAGTCTCAACTTCACCACCTGTCCGGAGTGCAATCACGCCGAGTACGCGTGCATCTGCGATCACTGAGTCCGGCATGATCCCCTCTGAACCAACCGACAGCAGCGATCCCGCCTTCTGGGAACTGCGCTACGATTCCGGTCGCGTACCGTGGGATCTCCAGGGTGCACCGCACGCACTGGATGACTATTTGCGCAGGACGGCTCCCGGCAGAACCGTGCTCATTCCCGGATGCGGCTTCGGGCACGAAGTACGGAGCTTTCATCAGGCCGGATGGACGCCGATTGCGATCGATTTTTCCGCAGCGGCAGTCACCCGGGCCAAGGCGGGGCTCGGGCCCCTGGCCTCATGTGTCAGGCAGGCCGACTTTTTTGGCCCGGAAATAGCGGGGCCATTCGATCTCGTCTACGAACGCACCTTTCTCTGCGCCCTCCCCGTCCAGCGCTGGCCGGCATACGCCCGGCGCATGCACGACCTGCTGCGGCCGGAGGGCGTGCTCGCAGGCATTTTTTACCACGGGATCGACCCGGACGGACCGCCCTTCCCGATTGATGCCGGCACCGCCGCCGCCTTGTTCACCGGTTTCGAACTGATCGCCGACCGCCCCATCCCGTCTCATCAGTCACTGCCGTTGCACGCGGGATTCGAACGCTGGCAGGAATGGCGGCGATCAAGGTGAACCCAGCGGATGATCCATCGACACTCGGAGTGCGGACCGCGCTGCCCGGATTCAGCGCTGCGCCTGGTCTGGATCAGTCAGCTCCACTAAAGCGGAAGTGCCACTGGACAATCGCCCAGTGGCACCACCGGAACCCTAGCTAGCTTGCCGACCACTGTCAGTCCGGTCCACACCCCTGTGGACCGGAAAGGATTCTGCGCTGCGGGTAACGCGGGAAGGATATGGAAAAATGACCGCCGGAAAGGTGCGCAGGGATCTGGTTTCATCAGCGTCTGTGGCGACCCGACGAGGCCGGTGGGACGAAGCTCACCTTATCTCACTTCCCCTTGGCTCACTACGCCATTCGTTTCATTAGATGGGTATATTGTATCATCAACCAACGATCGGCCCTCACCTCCAGGATCAGCTTCGCGCTGCATTCACGATCTTAAGATGCTTTCCATAAGCCATTAGCATTACGGCTATCCAGCGGCTGGGCGATGCCGGAGGCAACGGCGCTGTCGCATAAGCACAGCTATTAGTTATAGATTATAATCAGCACGCATGGCGAAGCGCCGAATCTCGACACCACGCGCTTGCTTTGGCCGGGAAGCGTGCGCGCAGCCCATGCTTGTATTTTTATCCGTTCAAGGGCGTGCTTTCGACCAGCATGCCAAAGCCCTCCGCCTCCCCCCGGGTGCCCGCCCCGCTCGACCAAGCAAAGCTGGTCGGCACAGTCGGATACAACCTGCGCCGGGCCTATCTGCGGATCCAGCGGGCTTTTAGTGGACCGATGGAGGCTGCGGAGTTGCGGCCGGCCGATTTCGCGACCCTGGTCCTCATCATGGACAACCCGGGCGCGAGCCAAAAGGAGCTGGCCCGGGCGCTGGCGATTGATCCGCCCAACATGGCAACGCTGCTCGAGCGACTTGAGCGGCGGCGGCTCGTCACGCGTGAACGCAACCCAGGGGACGAGCGAGCACGCCAGCTCCGCCTGACCCCGACCGGCAAGCGCCTGATTTCACGCACGCTATCCGCGGTGAGACGCGAGGAGCAAAGCGCGCTGGACGTGCTGAGCTCAGGCGAACAGGACGAGCTCATGCGACTGCTGCAGAAACTGGTCGCACCTGAGCTTCGTTAGCCGTTGCGGTCAGGGCAAGGTGGCGAAGCCGGCATTTGAGGACCTTCCCCGCCCCGTTGCGTGGGAGCAGCTGCACTTCGCAGATCCGCTTGGGCAGCTTGTAGCGGGCGATCTTCCGTTCGAGGGTGGCGGCGATGCGTGTGGGATCGAGCGATGCCCCCGCCGCGGGCTTGACGAAGAGGTGGCCCACCTCACCCCAGCGTTCATCCGGCACCCCGACGACGGCGCATTCTTCGATCCCGGGGTCACCCGCCAGCACTGTCTCGATCTCGGCCGGATAGATGTTCTCTCCACCCGAGATGTACATCTCCTTGTTGCGGCCGACGAGCCAATGGAACCCTTGGGCATCCCTCCGCACAATGTCGCCCGTCCGAAACCATCCGTCCGCGGTAAAGGCCTGCGCGGTTTCCTCGGGGCGCTGCCAGTAGCCCTGCATGACATTGGGGCCCTTGACCAGGAGTTCACCCGGTTCGTCGGGCGCACAGGGCCGGCCGTCGGCAGTCACAATCCGGCAGGCGAGCCCGGGCGGAGCCTGTCCCACTGCGCCGGCATGCGCAGCGATCAAACCCGCGTCGATGGGCATCCCAAAGACCGTGCCGGTCTCGCTCATGCCGTAGCCGTCGACCGCAAGAATGCCATCGGCGAGCCACCGGCGGATCTGCGCCGCAGGATGATGCGCGCCGCCGGTGAAAAGTGCGATCAAGCGGCGGAGCAAGGCCGGATCGTAGGCGCGGTCCGCCCGCAGCGCCGCCGCCATCTGCGGCACACAGAAATAGTGCGTCACGCCGAGGGCGGGATCGCTCAAGCGCTCAAGCGTGCGCGCCGGAACGAAGCCATCCGAGATGACCACGCTGCCACCCATGGTCAGCGCAGGGCGAATGTTCACGACCAATCCGATGACGTGGAACATCGGCGCATCCACCAGGAAGACGCTTTCACGGCTGATTTGGCACAGCGGAACCGTGTTGCGCGCCGTTTCGTTGAGCTGGCTTTCGGTGAGCACCACGCCCTTGGGCTGACCGCACGTGCCCGAGGTGTAGAGAATCAGTGAAGGACGATCCATCGGCATCGCCGTCGCACCGGCCGGCACCTGACGTTTTCGATCCCGCGCAAACTCGTCCAGACTCTGCCCCGACAATCCCGCCGCGTCCAAGCTGCCATCGCCCAAGAGAACCCGTGGAGCCGCGTCCGCCAGAATGGCGCGCAGTTCCAGCGGATTGAGACGCCAGTTGAGCGGAACGTAAATCGCCCCCAGGCGCGTGCACGCGAAGTGCAGAACGAGCAGTTCGCCGGAATTTCGTGCCAGCGCGCCAACACGATCGCCTTCCCGCACCCCCATGCGCCGCAACTGGGTCACGCCTTGCGCCACCGCCCGGTTGAGTTCCGCACGCGTCCACCGCTCGCCCCGGGCCAGGTCAACCAACGCGAGACGCTCGGGCTGAAGCAGCGCCCGCAGCGCCACGAAATCCATCGAGCTCGTCATGGCCGCGTGCCCTCCCCGCGCAGGCCCCAACGTGCACCCGGGCCGATTTGCGCACCCTGCAAACAACACCCCCCAGCGTGATTCACAGCGAAAAGCGGACTTTTCGCGGGAAAAGACGCCGCAAACTCAACTATGACAGTCCGAATACGAGCCACGATGGGGTAGATGCGGGGCAGCACGCATGGATTTCCTCGGCACAAAATCTCGCTGTCAAACGAGGAATTGAGAGAAAGTGATACATTTGACGCATATAGTGATACTTTAGACGCCAGTCCTTGGCCGCAGGGTCACGGTGCCTTGATTCGCTCGCGCCGCGCAACGAGGCAGGCCTCGGCTCCATCATCGTCACCGGGATCTCTCCATCAACTGGAGCGCTGTGGAGATGATCTTCCCCTCGGCGTGCCCCGGCTGCAGGCGCGAGCCGATCACCTGGAAAGACAGATGATGGTAGGCATCGTCCGAGTAGATGTAGCCGGAATTGGCGCGACCATTGGCCAGGGTGACAAAGACCATCTTACTGGCCGGGGAGGCCGCCTTCAGCTTCAGCCAGATGTTGGTGTAGACCTCGCCGTTGACGCTCACGAAGTGAATGTCCCCAATGCGCAGAAGCCCGACCTTGATGTTCACGTCGGGGCCGTCCTTGTAACCTGGGAAGACATTTTCGCGGGCCGGGTTGTCGAGATCGAGCCGGGTGCGACCGGGCACCGTGAACGTTTCCTGTCCGGCCCAGATCGCCGCGCTGTCCTTGTACAGTGTGTCCTCGCGCATCACGCGAACCGCCGTCGAACCGATCATGTGGCCGAGCATCGTGACGTAATCGCTCACGCGTTTGAGCACCTTGCGGTAGACCTCGAGGTGCTCCGCAGGCACGGCGGGGCGCCCCGCGGAGGCGGTCGCAGGATTAAAGCCCTGCTGCGGATTGGCCTCCGGCAACGGCTTGGGCGGCCCGATCGTCAACGGTGACGGCGGCAGGCCTTGGCGAAACGAATTCGTTGAGTACGGCGGCGTGTAGCCGAGTCGCGGATTCTGGTCACCGGATGCGCCTTGTGTGAACAGCGCCACGGTCCGGTCATCGAAGAGTTCCTCCACATAGCGCGCCGCATCGCCGGGAAAATCCGCGCTGACCACGCCGCTCAGGTAGAAGTTGATCGGGTGCATGGCGTAGTTCATGTAGACGCCGATTGGCACGTCGTCCTCGCCGACAAACGTCACCACAGACAGGGTCTTGTCCGATGCGCCGGCGGGATTGGGACCCTGCCGCCACTCCTGCTTCGCGTTGAAGAGGTCGCGATTCACATTGAGATCAAGTTCCGCCGTGCCGTAGCCGATGCGGGCGGGCGCCAGCTTGGCCTTGGCGGCGTTGACCGCAGAAACAATCGCCTGGGTGATGACGCGGGTCATCGCCGGCCCCTGACCGCCGCTGTGGGTGTGCGTGGCGGAGATCACGTAATTGGCCGCCGGGCAACCCGTCGCGGCCGAGGAACGGTTGATGGCATCGGTGATGACGTCGTCACCGATGCCGCCCGAGTCGACCGCCACCAGCACGGCGCTGGCCGTCCCCTCCTCCACGTAGATGGCGCGGACATACAGGCGATCGCGGATCGAATCGGTCGCGATCGTGAGCTCGCTCTGGGCTGGCGTGATGTCGACCTTGGCCGCGCCGGCCCGCAAGCGCGCGACCGTCTGGACTTCGGCAAACAACGAACTGGACGCGGCCAGCACAGCGACGGAGGCCAGCCGGAGGATTTTTCTGAAGCGGAACGAGTTCATGGGGATTCTTTCAGGAACAACGGAGAGCCAGGCTCGATCACGGCCGGAAGATCAGCGGGACGAAGTCGGCGAGGTAGCGCTTCCAGACGGAGAAATTGTGCGCTCCAGGGGTCACCACATCCTCGAAGGGAACGCCTCTTTCCTTGAGCGCCGCCTTGAACGTCGTGTTGTTGGCGAACAGGAAATCCTCCCGGCCGCAGGCAATCCACAGCAGCTTGAACTGCCGGCCCCACTCCGCCGTGGCTTCGGCCGGCAGCACGAAGGGAGGCGGCGGCGTGGCCGGCGCGGCGGCCGGGGCACCACCGCGGCCACCGCCACCGCCGAGTGCGACGGCGGACGAGAACATGCCGACGTAGGTGAACTTGTCGGGATTCGCCAGAACGAGATTGAACGTCTGGCCGCCACCCATCGAGAGTCCGGCAATCGCGCGCTGCGCCTTGGTCTTGCCGGCGTTGAAGCTGGCCTCGACCTGGGGGATGATCTCGTTGATCAGCGAGGCGAAGTACGGACCGCTGTTGCCGCCGGCCCCGGGCGCAGGCGTGATCGCTGCCGCAGCGGCGGCGGACTGAACGCCGGGGACGGCGGCCCCGGTACGCGCCGCCTGGGCCGGGTGGCCGAGCGGCATGACCACGATCATCGGGACCGCTTTGCCCTCCGCAATCAGGCTGTCGAGGATCAGGTTGGCCCGGCCGTTGTTGATCCAGCCGCTCGCATTTTCGCCGGCGCCGTGGAGCAGATAGAGAACCGGATAGGGTTCGGCCCGTTTGCCGTCGTAGCCCGGCGGGGTGTAGACGTAGTAGTCGCGATACGCACCCATCGTCGGGGACCAGAACTCGACGTAGGAAACGATGCCGTGGGGGATCGCCGTCTTTTCCCAGGGTTCGGGCTTGGCCGGATTTGGCACCACGACCTGACTTTGCCAGCCACCCAGTTGCCCCACCTCACCGGCAACATTGGGTCGCGAGGTCTTGAGCGGGGCGCCGTTCGACGGGTCGGGCATGCGGGTGCCGTCGACGATGAAGCGATAGGCATACACATCGGGCGCCCACGGCCCGACCGTCACGCTCCACACACCGTCGTCATCCTTGACCATCGGCGCGATCGCTCCGGGCTCGGGCTGCATGGAAACCTCCTTCGCCTGCGGCGCACGCAGGCGGAAGGTGATGCGACCGTCCGCGCTGACCTCGGGCGAGTTCAAGGGAGCCGGAGCGGCTGGCGCACCTGCCGGCACCGCCGCGGGAGCGGGCTGGGCCCGGACGCCGGCCAACGCCACGAGGGCGATGAGCGCGGCAAAAATCGTTCGTTTCGTAAGACCAATCGGGGTCATGACAATTCCTCTCATTTTTTTGGGGGATGCTGGGGTAACAGGACGGAAAGCCTCGCGTGAGCCCGGCTCAGTCGCCCAAGGATCAGGCGCAGGCTCAATTTAGTTATGTAATATAAGTATATTACCCAAATCAATGCGGAAATCAAAAGCTCCCACGACTCGCGCGGGATACGGACACAAAAAAGCCCGCGGTCCCTCGACCGCGGGCCAACCCCAAACTCACCCTAACAAATCAGAGAAACAATCAGGGCAGGATGACCGTATCGATCACGTGCACGACGCCATTGTCGGCGGCCAGATCAGCCGCGACGACGTTCGCGCCGTTGACCGTCACCTTGCCCATCGAGGCGACAAGGTTGACCGCCTTGCCGTTCACGGTCGGGGCCGAGCCAGTCTTGACGTCGGCCGCCATGACCTTGGCTGGGACGACGTGATAGGTGAGGACGGCGATCAGCTGGGCCTTGTTCTCAGGCTTGAGCAGATTCTCGACCGTGCCGGGAGGGAGTTTCGCGAACGCCGCGTTGGTCGGAGCGAAGACGGTGAACGGGCCCTTGCCCGAAAGCGTCTCGACAAGACCAGCGGCTTTGACTGCGGCGACCAGCGTGGTGTGGTCAGGGGAGCCGATCGCGATGTCGACCACCGACTTGGCGGAGGCGACGGCAACAGCACTGAGGGCAGCGAGGACACTGAACAGAGTACGAATCTTCATGAGGACGGAGGGGATTAATCGGATTGGTGTCCGGCGTCGTAGCCGGGTTTCGACGATGCAACGGATGGACACGAAACCCGGACGCATTTTCTGACGCATCACAGCCGGAACCGCGGAGGTCATAAGAGGCGCGCCTATCTGCACGATCGCCTTGCACTCCAGCGAAACCGCCATGGCCGCATCGCAGTTGCCAATGGTCTGAACCCCGCTACGCTTGGCTTCACTCTTCCCCTCACGTGGCGAAATCCCGCTTTTCCCCGGTTCTGGTTATTTGCGCTGCCCTCTCCGGGCTGCTGGTTGGATGCAAGACCCTGCCGCGCTACTACGCCGTCGGCGTGGATGCGATCACCGCCCGCCCCGAACTCGGCGGCACCTCCTATCTCCTCATCGCCCAGGATCCCTCGGCCTATCGCGACCCTGCGCTGCACGGCATTGCCGTGATGTGCGTGAAGGCGGCGCTGGAAGGACGCGGGCTCTACGAGGCTCCGCGCAACAGCCGACCCGATCTCATCATCGAAATGGATTACGGGCGCGGCAACTCGATCCGCCTCGGCCCCAACGGCACGACGCAGGAGATCTACCTGTCCCTTTCCTCCCGCCTGAATCCAGGCGAAGGCGCCACCCGCCGAGGCGAAGAAATCTGGAATGTGCGCGCGTCGATTCTCGACGAGACCACCCGCGCCGTGGTGATCCTCCCAATCCTCGCGGCCGTCGCGGCCGATCACGCCGGCACCGAAACGGGTGTGAAGCAGGAATTCTCGATCTCCGATCAATCCCCTACGGTCGCACAAATCACGGCCACCCTCGGCCTCGACAAGCTGGCCAAGTAAGAGACTTCTGGATCGATCGAACGGGAGTCAGCCTTTCCGCCCGAGCCTTGGCGAAGACGGGCTGACCTGGCGATTGAGAAGCCTACCCGCGATCCAACGGACCGCGGTCACCGCCCCGGCTACACCAAGATCACTGGCCCTTGCTCGCCAGCGAAAGCAACGGGCGCAGCAGGCGATTGTGTTCGGCGTTAAACGTCAGCTGGTTCGGGTTGGGCCAGCCGGCCAGGATCAGTCCGCAGGTCTCGCGCTGTGCGCCGATGGGGAGCAGGGCGAATGATCCGAGGCGTTGCACGCCCTTGAGCCAGTCCGGCAGGTAGGGCTGGATCTTGGGATCTGACGCGACATGGATCATGACGTTCTCGTGGCGCGCGAGGCAGACGCCAAACACCGTGCGCTCGGAGATCCGGATCGTCGCATGCGGCTTCAACTCGGTACCCACGGTCCCACGCACCTGGGTGATGGTGTAGTCCGCGGCGCCCGCCGCCGCGGAGAAAAGAATGCACTCCGGGGCCGAAAGTCCGCGCTGCACGATCTCCAGCAGCGCCTTCAGCACCTCGGAACGCGACACGCCCGGCATACGCAGCAGACGCGTCAGTTGCTCGGCGCCGCCCGCCCAGTCAAAGGAATCCACCGTCACCGGGGCGACCGGACGGATCGGGCCCGGGTTTCGCGGGGCGAACGGGGCCTTGGTTGACCCCGAGGGCGCCGGATAGGCCGGTCGCGGCCCCACGGATGGCGCGGGTTGAATGCTCGCCGCCGGATCGATTCCTGCCACGCGCTGGCGCAGTCGGGTCAGGCTGTGCGTCGGGATACTCTTGATCCCAAAGGTGCGAAGGAAACCGGAGAACTGCTCCTCGGTCGCCTTCAGAAGCGTGCCGATCTCCTCCCCGATCGCGGGCAGGACCTTGTTGTACCGCTCGGCCAGCTGGGCCGACTGCTGCGCGAACGCGGCCGCCGTGAGATCGGATTTGAGCACAAGCGACGCGAGCCGTGCGGAAAAATCGGAAACGGCAAGCATCTGCGCATCTGGAGCCGTATCCAAAATGGACAGCGCTCCGGGCGACAGGTCGCGAAGGGCGGCGAGGATGGGCTCCGGCAGATCGGAAGCCTTCAGAAGTTCGCGCCCCAATTCGAGCGGAGTCAGACCGAACGTCTCGACCCAAATATCATCCGGCGAATCAGCATCCTCCTGGCGACTGACCTCGCTGTATTCATCGGCCATGAACGTCGCGAGCATGATGCGGCCGAAGTTGCGCAGCGAGGCGCACACGAACGCCTGCTCAGGATCGAGCAGCATGCGGCTGCCGGCCGCAGCCTGGGCCACGCACCCCGAAGCCAGCGCAAGCGCGACGGCGTTCTGGCGCTCATCGGGCGACTGGGATCCGTTGGCGTGCTTCATCAGCACCAGGGACATCGCGAGCGTGCGGATGCGCTCGTAGCCAATCACATGAACCGCCTGCGTCACGGTGGTCACCGGCACACCCGTCGGGTTGTAGCCGTAGGTGTTGGCCGCGCCGATCACCTTCGAAAGAATCACGGGATCCTTTTGGATCACATCCGCCAGTTCGTTCACCGAAACCTCGACGGAATTCGCCGACAAGGTCCCCAGTAGCTTGACGATCTCCGGCAAACAGGCGACGGGACCCGACCGCATTGCGGCCGTGGCCCGTTGAAGGGTACGTTCAGCCAAAGTAGAACTCATTTCGTATCCCTCTCATCGGCAACACTAGGAAAAAGATGAAGAGATAACCCCAGATTTACAAAAATTTACATTCGGCCCATGGGTTTGTAAATGATTCGTGGTGAGCGGAAAGCGCGCGCCCAGGCTTTACCGTAAGATGACCCGTCCGTCAGGAGGGCCCGGCCGGCTTTTGATTTGAGAACTTGACCCGCTGTGCCGATGGACCTTCTCTTGCCACACATGTCCCTTAGCGGAATCAACGTCGCCAGCAGCCAGACCGTCCACGCCTCCGTGGTCGTCGCCTCCGTCGTTTCCGTTATTCCCGCGCCGCGGGGGGGCTGATCTCGGATCACTTTCGCCCCCTCCGGTGCCAACCGGAGGGGGCTTTTTTTTGCCCCGGCCGGTTCCGCCGAGGTGGGCTTCAACCCAACTCACCATGAAGACCCAAGGAGCCATCCCAACCCGCAGCCCTCGCCCGACGCAGGGCCGCGCTCTGCCCACACCCGGTGCCGCGCAGGCCGCCCGCCTGCCGTTTCTCGATCCGGCGCCCGCCGAGGCCGGACACGACCTGCTCGTGCTGAATCCGCGCGACGACCTCGCCACCCTGCCGGCGTTCACCACCAAGCTGGGCGCGTACTTCGAGGTCATCCTGAGTTGAATCGACCGTTCCCACGCGAAGCCGCAAAGGCGCGAACCCAGCTGGTCGACGCGGGCATAGGTCTCGCGTCTTCGCGGCATCGCGTGAGGTACACAAAAAACCGCGACCCATTCCGGGTCGCGGCGTTCGGACGCAGGTCGGTGCCTGCGCTGGTTACTGCGGGATCTCAACGATGCCCACGCCGTCCTGGTACGTAATCTTGGTGCCGTAGGGGGCGGAGAACTTGATCAGATCGTCGATGATCTTCTTGCCGAGGACCGGGTCGGCCAGCATCGGACGACCGCGGCGGCCCGAGGGTTTGCCGTAGCCGAGGGTGATCGGGTACAGCTTCATCTCGGTCAGCTTGTCGCCCTTGTAGACCGGCATGGCGACCACGCTCTCCCAGATCATGGGATTCGCCGGGAAGCCACTGGTATCGTTGTTGTAGCGGCGGGCGTTGAAGTCGCTGATGCGTGCCGTGGAATCGAGATTGTACGGTTCGTAATTATCCGCCGGCAGACGCAGCACGGTGTCATTCTGGAAGATGAAATCCCCCATGCTGTAGAAGATCGGCTTCCCCTTGTAGATCTCGATGCCCTTCAGGTAATGCGGTCCATGTCCGACCACGGTCGACGCGCCGGCGTCAATCGCACCGTGGGCAAACGTCCGGAAGAACTGCGCGGGGGCAAAGCGATCGCCCGGCGCGGCCTCGTGCGAATGCACCGACATGATGACATACTCCGACATCGTCTTCGCATCGCGAATGGACGCCTTGATCGCCTCGAAATCCTCCGGGTGCGGAACCGTCTCAACCCGCGGTTCGGCCGCGGCGACAAAGCGGTTGGTCATGAAGGTGATTTCATTCGGGTTGTTACCCGCCGCTGCCCCCACCTGGCCGGCGAGCGCCTTGAGCTGGGCGATCGAGGCCTCGGTGACGTAGTAGGTCGTGGTGAAGCGGAGCGGGTTCAGGCCCGGGCGGCCGTGGACATCCGATCGCTGATGGCCGGCGCGCGAATGAACCGGGAAAGACGATGAAGCAGAGACGACAGCGACGCGGCCGGCCGGCGTGTCGGCATAGCGGGCCTCGCGGGCCTGCTGGAGATTCGCCCCAGTGCCGGCATGAACAATCCCGACATCATCAAGAGCCTTGGCCGTGGTGACAATCGACTCATGCGAGTAATCACCGGTGTGGTTGTTCGCCAGGCCGACGACATCGATGCCGGCCCACGCCAGTTCCTTGGCCAGCGCCGGCTCGGCGCGCATGTACGTGCCGCCCGAAACAGCGGAGGGGAATCCCTCGTAGTTGTGGAACAGCATCTCGAAATTGGTGAACGCGACATCCGCTCCGCGGATGAGTTCAATCATCTTAAGAAACTGCGGCTCCTTGTACGGAGCAAGACGCTGCGTGATGATGGAGTCACCCGTCAGGGCCATCGTCATCGAGGCCGCCGTCGGCGTGAAGTCGGTGGTCTGGGCAACTAGGCCGGTCGCGGCCGGGAGGGCGGCCAGACTGAGGCCGACGGTGATCGATTTCAGGGTACGCATAAGTGATGCCACGTTGGCGGAGAGGTTCTCGAGAGGCTGGACGGCAGGAGATCGCGGGAAGCAGAAACGATTCGCCAACGGGGGATCGGCGCGGGGGTGATGCAAACTCTGTACCAGCCGGGGTAGCTGAAGCGTGATCAGACTGGAAAACCGGTCCGATCACTTCAACCGGCAAAGGAACGACCTGTTTGTAGCGCTGGCATTATCCGGGTATTCACCTAGGCTTGGCCCGTGAATCTCGCAGGCATCCACCATCTTACCGCCGTCACCGCCGACGCACCGGGCAACCATACGTTTTATACCCGTGTACTTGGCCTGCGGTTGGTCAAGAAGTCGGTCAATCAGGACGACGTCTCCGCCTACCACCTGTTTTACGCTGACGGCGAAGCGACGCCCGGCACCGACCTGACGTTTTTCGACTGGCCGGTCCCGCCGGAACGGCGCGGGACGCGCAGCATCGTTCGTACCGGGCTCCGGGTAGCCGGAGAGGCGAGCCTGCGCTGGTGGGCGCAGCACCTGACGTCCCTCGGCCGCAGTGCCGGCCCGCTCGTCGAGCGCGATGGACGGCTGGCGATCGATTTCGAGGATCCGGAGGGCCAGCGCCTCTCACTCGTGGATGAAGGCACCGACGGACCCACCCACCCTTGGGCCAAGAGCCCTGTACCAGCGGAGCACCAGATTCGCGGGCTGGGGCCGCTGACCCTCAGCATTCCGGTCCTCGCGCCAACGCATGAGGTCCTGACCCGCGTACTCGGAATGACCCCGGTGCGAACCTACACCGAGGGCCCGGTGACCACGCATGTCTATAGCATGGGCAACGGCGGACCGGCGGCCGAACTCCACCTGCGGGTCGAAGCGAATCTCCCTCCGGCCCGCCAAGGCGCGGGCGGCGTGCACCACCTCGCTTTGCGCACCACCCTGGCGGATTACGACGCCTGGGCCGAGCGCCTCGCGGCCAGCGGCATCCCGTCCAGCGGGCCGGTTGACCGGTACTATTTCAAGAGTCTCTATTTTCGTGAGCCCAATGGCATCCTCTTCGAGATCGCCACGGACGAACCCGGCTTCACCGCCGACGAGCCGCTCGCCACGCTCGGCGAAAAGCTGGCGTTGCCCCCGTTTCTCGAACCGCGCCGGCGCGAGATCGAGGCTGGGCTCAAACCACTCCTGCCGGACGGCAGGAAATCCTAAATCCCAAGCGGCTAAATCCTAACCAGGAAACCGGCGGGAACGCCGACGTCCGCAGTTATTTTAGGATTAGGCTCCAGGATTTAGGATTTGCGCGCAGTCGCGCGCCCTTACTGCGCGGCCTTCTGGATGAACTCGCGGGCGCCGAGCACGAACGCGGTCGGGTCCTTGGCGAACTCGGCGTTGTCGGTCTCGATCGACATCACGCCACTCCAGTTGGCGGCCTTCATCTCAGCGAGGAGGCCCGGGTAGTTGGCCTGACCCGTGCCGACCATGACATCGAGGTACACGTCCTCGCCGCCCGTGGTGCGCTCGGTGCGCTTGTCCTTGAGATGGATGTCGAACACGCGGGCGCCGTAATCCTTGAACACCTTCGCGGCGTCGAAGCCCGCAGCCGTGACCCAACCAACATCGAGGCACACGCCAATGCGGGGATCGCGGTGGTTGATGAGCGTCTTTACCACGAGCGGGTTGCCGTAGAGCGTCTTGATGCCGTGATTGTGGATCGCGATCTTGATGTCATACTCCTTCACCAGCTCCTCGAGCAGATCGATGATGCGGAAGTCGCGCGGCTCAACGATGATCACCTTCACGCCCATCACCTTCGCGAACTCGAACAGCTTGCGGTTTTCCGCCTGGTCGAGGGACGTGTTGGTGACGCCGAAGGTGTAAAGCGTAAGCCCCTTGGCCTCGAGGATCGCCTTCTTGCGGAGGGTCTCCTCCAACGGAGCGAGCGGGTCCATGTGGCGGCCAAACATCTGCAGCTGCTTGAAGCCGTGCTGCGTGGCGAAGTCGACGACCTGGTCAAACGACATGTTGCGCAGGCTCCAGGTCTGAAGACCCACCGTCGGGGTCTGAGCGGAAGCGCGCGTCGCGCCAAGGGTGGCGATGGTAAGAACGAAGCCGAGCGCCAGCAGCGCACGCAGCGGGAAACGGGACAGGAGTGAGGTCATGATGGGTTGATACGGGAGAAAAATCGGAGGTAGGGGCCGACCAGAACCCCCGGCGTCCGGCGAATATGCGTTCGCGCGTCCACCGGGGGCCTGCTTGGTGTGGTCACTCTCACCGGCCATGAAGCCGGTGAAAATTTATTTCTTATAGGTGATGCTGGTCAGCGTCAGCAGCGGCTCGGCCGGCTTGGCTTCGGCGTTGGTGAACGTGAAGTAGATGTCATGGACCCCGGAGAGCCCCGGCGTGGAAACGAGCACCGGCGGAGCGCCGCGACCACGACCGCCGCCACCGGCAGGAGGCGTGACCGCAACCGCCGCCGTCGGGGCCGCTGGCGTGGCGGGAGCGGCGGCTGCAGCCGGAGCCGCACCGCCCGCGTTCTGGATGGCCTGCGCGCCGCCGGGAGGGGCCACCGCAGCCCGCTTGATCTCGACCGAGCCCACCACGCGACCCGTGGGCGAGCCGAGGCGGATCTCGACGCGACCGCCCACCGTTCCGGCGCGAGCCGCGGCGACGGCCGTCATCTCAATCTGCGTGATGCCGGTCAGGTCGACGCCCTTGAACCCGATATAGCCACCGTTGCGCGGCAGCACCGTGTCCACGCGTTGACCGCGATCCCAGAGAATCTCCGAGTTGACGATCTCGGAAGCGGAGGCCGCGACCACGCGCGGGTTGCGCAGCACGATCACCTGCTCATTAAAGAGCGGAGGCGCGCCGGCCGCGCCGCGGTCCTGATAAGAGGCGCGCACGACATAAGTGCCCTGCCCGTTGTCGCCGGCCGGGATGGTGGTCGCGAGCGTGCCTTCGACCGGCAGCGTTGACGCCGGCGATTCGGTCACCCCGAGGATGTAGCGGACCAGCGAATTGGCCTCGTTGGCCGTGATGCCGGGGTGCGCAGGCATCTGGACCTCGCCCCACACCCCGCCGCCGCCGGCGATGACCTTGCGCGAGAGCACCTCGAGTGCCTTGGGATCGTCGCGGTATTTCTCGGCGATTTGCGTGTAGCTCGGTCCGGCGGAAGCAGTGTTCACCTGGTGGCAAACGCGGCAATCGCTCGTGGCCATGATGGCCTCGGCTACGGCGGTGCGCACCGTGACGTCGACGCTGCGCCGGTACCGGGCAACCGTCGCATACTCGTAACCAACGGGCAGATAATCGGCCCTGACCGCGACCTGAGCCGGCGTGATGCGTCCGTCGCCGAGGCTCCCGTCCTCTTGATCGACGACGCCAACCTGATAGCGAATCGACTCGCCGGGGAAGTAGAAGGACTGGTTGGAACGGGCGAGTGTGACCGAGACCTGCGGCAGGGCGTTGCCCGCAGTCAGGGCCAGCGTGCGGCTGGCGGTGGCACCCTTGGCGTCGGTGACCTTGAGCTCGGCGGTGTAGACGCCGGCACGGTCGAGGGTGACGGTGGGATTGGCCCCGGTGACAACTTGGGCCGTGCCGCCCGTCTGCGGCGTGATCGTCCACGCATAGGACAACGCGTCGCCATCGGCGTCGCGCGTGCCTTCGGCGGAAAGCGCGACCGTGAACGGCAGCGCACCTCCCGTCGTCGAGGCAGAAGCCTCGGCATGCGGAGGACGGTTCCCGGCGTTGTACTCGATCTTGACCAGCCTGGCATCGGGGTTGCCGCGGAACCAGGCCGAGCCATATTCGAGCACATAGAGATCGCCGCTCGGGCCAAAGCCAATGTCGATCGGTTCAACCGGACGATAGTGCGGCACGAGGCGCTCCATGGACTTGTAGTCGCCCTTCTCGTCCATGCTGACGGCGAGGATCCAGTTGCGGGTGAAATCGGTGATGATCCACTTGCCCTCGAAGTGAGCGGGCCAGGGGCGAACCGGATTGGCGAAGTCGGCGCGGCGATAGACCGGACCGCCGACCGCGCTGCGGGAGCCACTGCCCATCAGCGGATACTTGTCGGAGAAGCCATAGGGATACGCGATGAACGCGGGCCGCGCCGGCGGCAGCTCCGTGAGACCGGAGTTGTTGGGCGAGGTGTTCATCGGGCGGCCCGGATTCTTGTAGGAATTCGGGACCGGCTCGTTCTTGCCATAGTCGTAGATTGGAAACGCCTGGTTCTCACCCACGAACCATGGCCAGCCATAGTTGCCGGCGCTGCGCGCCTGGTTGAATTCGTCATAGCCGCGGGGCCCGATGTCGGAGTCCTCCGTCGCGTCAGGACCGACCTCGCCCCAGTAGAGCCAGCCGGTCAGGCTGTCGATTGAGGGACGCCACGGGTTGCGATTGCCCATGACGTAGATCTCAGGCCGGGTCTTGGCGGTGCCCGGAGGGAAGAGATTGCCCTCGGGAATCGTGTAGGTGCCGTCAGGCTGCGGCTTGATGCGAAGAATCTTGCCGCGCAGGTCGTTCGTATTGCCGGCGGAACGCTGGTCGTCCCAGCTGCTGCGTCCAGGACGCTCGTCGGTCTGCGCCGCCTGCTCGTTGCCGGTGTTGTTGCCGGTGGTGAGGTAGAGATTGCCCGCCGCGTCCCACGTCATGCCGCCGCCCGTGTGACAGCAGACTTCCCGCTGCGTCGGCACCTCGAGAATGACCTTCTCGGAGGCGGTGATCAGCTCGTTGTTGATCAGCTGCCAGCGCGTCAGGATGTGTTTTTTCTCCGTCGGGTGCGCGTAGTAGAGATAAACGAAATGATTGGTGTCGAATTGCGGATCGAAGGTGAAGCCCATCAGGCCCTCCTCGGCCTCACGCACCACGCCCTCCGCGCTGGTGTACTTCGTGTTGATGTCGATGGTGGCGATGATCGTGACCTCCTTGGTCGTGGGATCATACATCTTGAACGCGCCCTTGCGCTCGACGAAGTAAACGCGCCCATCGGGGCGGACTTCGAACTCCATCGGCTCATCGAGCGGCTCAGCGAGCACGATTGGCGTGAAGCGATCGTCGTCGGGCTTGGTGGTGGCGACTTGCGCCAGGGAGGTCAGGGCCGTGGCCGAGAGCAGCAGACTGGCGGCTACACGGCGGGAAGAGAGGATCATGGTATCAAGACAGGATCTGGGAGGGGTTACCCCAGGAGGGCGCGCGACCGGAGGTCATCGCCAAGCGCTCAGGCCGGAAAAGGCCGAAGCGGCAGCGGAGACAGGCGGAGACAAACCATTCAGGGGTACGGGGAACGCCCCACAGTAGCAGAGGAACCCGCTGGGAGCTACCTATCTGGTCTCGCAAACGGCGTCGATTGTCTCATATTCTGAGCGATTATGGCAAATTCTGGGAAAAAGTTCACCGGAGTGGGCGTTCGGGAGCAAATTCAGCTCCCGCCCGGGCAGTCCTTTCGCCTCTACCGGTGGAACGCCAACCTGCGCGACGTGGAGCTGGTGATGAATCCCGGGCGCAGCGTGCCCCTCAAGGGCGAGGGCATGCACTGGCACTATCATCAGGCGATGGAGATCACCTACTTCCAGCGCGGCGAGGGCACGCGGTTCGTGGGCGACCAGATCGCGCCGTTCAAATCAGGTGAGATTGTTCTGCTCGGAGAGAACCTGCCCCACTACTGGCACACCCGCGGCCCATCCACGGGCGTGGGCATCCAATGGCATTTTCCGCCCGACCACCCGTTCTGGGGTTTTCCCGAGACGCAGGAGTTTGCCCGCCACTTCCGCCTGGCCGAACGCGGCATCCGTTACCGCGGTGCGGCCGCAACCGAGATCGTCGGGATCATCCGCGAACTCCTCACGACCGAGGGCGCGAGCCGGCTCGCCACGCTCATCCACCTCATTGCCGCCATGGCGCGGGCTCCGCTCGCCGACCAGGAACTGCTGTCCAGCCAGCCGCTTCTCCTCGCAACCGAGGCCCGCCACCAAACCGCGATGCGCGCGGCCGTGGGCTTTCTCCTCGCCAATTTCCGCGAGGACGTGCGCCTCGGACAATTGCTTGAGGTCACGGGCATGAGCAAACCCACCTTCTCGCGCCAATTCAAACGCCACGCCGGCAAGACCGTCAGCGAGTTCCTGCAGCAGGTGCGAATCGAGGCGGCCTGCGACGAACTCCAGAAAACGGAGCGCCCCGTGATCGAGATCGCGCTCGGGTGCGGCTTTTCCCAAATCTCCTTTTTTAACCGCGTCTTCCGGCGCACCTGCCGCTGCAACCCGACCGAATACCGCGAACGCCATCGCAAGGGAACAAAACCAAGTCCGTCGGCTTGATTCGGCGCGCCTGTTGCTCCATGGTTCCTCCCTCGTTCAGCACCGTCCCCCGCGGTCATCCCTCCACCCTCACCTCCCTTCCTCGATGACCTTTCGCCATCTCCTGACCTGCGGTGCGTTAATTTTTTCCGCGCTGACCGCCCTCGTCGCCCAGCAGCCCAAGTCGAACGAATTCCATCCGATCGGCTTCGACCAGCTCGCCAGTTTTGATTACACCTCGGCCGAGATTGATCGGGAGAAGCCGATCGACCCCCAGGTGGTCGCCCTCAACGAGCGCATTCCGTCTCGGGTCCGCCGCTTCGACGGGATGAAGGTTTCGCTCACCGGGTTCATGCTTCCAACCGTGATCGAGGGCGGCCTGGTCAAGGAGTTCATCCTCATGAAGGACCAGCAGGGCTGCTGCTACAGCCAGATGCCCGCCATGAACGGCTGGGTCACGGTCCGCATTCCCTCGGGTGTGCACGAGGCCATGGATGTTCCCGTCGTCGTTTACGGCACCATCAAGATCGGCCCGGTCGTGCAGGAGGGTTACCTGGCCGGGATCTACGAGATCGATGCCGTGTACATGAAGCGCTGAGCCGGCCAAGGATTCGCCCGCGAATCCACGCTATAGAAACGAATCGTTCACCACGAGCTACACGGAACACACACAAAGCAGAATCGGAGTTCAGGTCCGGTAGTTTCGTGTGTTCCGTGTAGCTCGTGGTGAACCTTCTGAATTCGTGCCGATTCGGGTGATTCGCGGGCAATCACTGCGCTAGCGCCAGGCGGGCGGCCCGCCACTCGCCGACGTAGCGACTGACCGCTCCCGGGGCGCCCATGTGCAGTTGGGCCGTGATCCAGGCGTTGGTTGCCGTGCTCGACGCCCGCATCTGCGACGCGGCTTCAATCTTCCACGGCGCCGCCTTACGATCGCTGCTGGCCTCCGCTCGGGTCCGGCCCGCATCCGCCAGGATGCGATCGAGCCGGCGCGCCCAGTCCGCCTCGCCCTGAACCGAGCGTTCCCGCACCGGCGCCCGTGGATCCAGCGCGAGCCGCGCGTGATCCGCCTCCCGGGCCCGGCACCAATCAGGCGAGCCCAAGGTCAGACCGCGGCCAATCCGGTCAAAGCCGCGACGCGCCTGCTCCGCCGGATCACCGGCCAACACCAGCAGGGCGCGCTCGTAGCCCTCCCCGTCCTCGGGCCGCGCACCTTCCAGCCACGGCGGTCGCGACGCGCGGCGCAGGGCGCACAGGCTGCCCCATCGAAAAAGCCCCAGATGCTCGCGTTCCACGATGCCGCGCAGGAGCGGAAGCACCTGCACGTAATCCACCACGCTCGCCACCGTCTCACCGGGCTCCAGCACCACACTGTGATACCGCCCGTGAAACTGCGGACCGCGCCCGTCACCTGACCGCGTGCGCCGCGTGGCGAAGGTGCCCTGCAGCCAGCGCATGCCCTCGACCAGATTGGCTTCGGGCGTTGCGATCACCAGGTGATAGCAGTCCGGCAGCAGCGCATACGCATGGACTCTCCAGCCGAGTCGCGTGCAGGTGTCGGTAAGCCCGGAAAGAAACGCCCGCGCCCGATCCGCTGTAGCGAAGACGGAGGTCCCGGCACGTCCGTGATTGAACACATGATACACTGCTCCCGGAAACTGCAGCCGCAGGCGTCTCGCCATGCCAACAAATTCCGCCCGGTCATCCCCGGGATGCGAGCCAATTTTCCGCGGCGAAACCCCGAAAACATGACCACGGAATACACCGAACACACGGAAAGTGGAGCGGAGTGTCGGAAGCCGTTCCGGTCAAGATGTCGCCGGGGGGGGGGGGCCCCCGCGGGGCAGAAATAAAACCACCCCAAGGCCCGCGGCGGCGGGGGTCGCGGCCCCGGGGGCTCTAATATCCCCTCCCAGCCTGCGCCCGGGGGCCCCCGCCCCCGGCTACATCTCACGCTCATTCAGGACTTCCGCGTGCTCCGTCCAGTCCGCTCCGATCAGGCGAGGTAGCAGGGCAGCGGCTGGTCCGGGGAGAGCTCAACCTTGAGAAAGTTGCACGCCGCATCCCAGGTTGAGAACACGTCCAATGAATGCGGAGCCGTGCAAGCCTGCTTGTAGAGCAATGCACACGCTGCCGCGAGCGGTGTGCCCGCCACCGCCGCCCAGCGACTGCGCGAGGTGCGGTCCTCCCGGCACAGAAACTCCACGAAGGCACGAAAGTCCGCCCAACCCACGCCCACCGTCGAGTCCGTGAGGTCGACGATCCCTTGATAATCAGGATGGTACCGCTGGTCCGACCACAGCAACTCCGTCCCCATCAGCAGCTCCTTCAGCGTGAAGGCGCCCTCATAGCGCAGACAGATCAGACGCTTCTCGGGCAGAATCTCGTAGCTGAATTTCATCGACGGGGTCGTGAAGCATTTCCCCGGCCAGCAATCCCGTCAATGGACGCCCCGGTACATCTTTTCGCCTGCCTCAAGGCGGAAGGGCAACCGGTTCTCCTTCGGTGGCAGCGGACACGTCGAATAGGGATTGAACGCGCACGGCGGATTCTCCGTCCGATTGAAATCCAGCACCAGACGCCCGTCCTTCGGCTTGGTCGTGTAGAGAAAGCGCGCCGCACCATACGTCTCCTCGCCCGCCGTGAGATCCGTCAGGATGAAGAACAACTCGTTCTCGACCCCTTCATCCACCGCGACGAGTTCGATCGTCCGGCCCTCATGCGTAAACACCGCCTTGCCCGGCGACGGCTGGGGACCGGTTTGCCCAAGGATGTTCGTGATGGGCACCTCGCGGACGGGCTCAAAGGGCACCCATTGCGCCTCGATCTTCCATTTCGGATCAATCGGGAAGTAATCGATGCCCACAAAGTCGCGCCGACGCGGCGCCTCGGTATCGCGCACGCGAAGATAAAGACTCCCCCCGCGATCAATCACGATAAAGCTGGCCGTGCCAAAGCGCACGATCGTCGTCTCCTCAGCGGAGTAGCTCAGCGTACCCTTGGGCGCGGTCTGCCCGCCGATCGTCGCCTGCACGCCCGGTGCCACCTCAAACGTCACGGTGCGATCAGGCGACAACGTGAGCGTGCCCAGCCGCTGCGGGCCGGCCCGCCGCCGGACTGCGTTGTCAGCGCCTGCCCCGACCGTCTGCACTCCGGGTGCAAGGACGTGAAGCCCGATCAGACTCAACCAGGATTCCGGCGCCGTCAGCGCGGTCCGGCGCTCCTCGCGCCACGTTTCGATCGAACGCACGTAGTCATCGGCGGCGAAAGCCGTGACTCCAGACAGCATGAGCAAGGGCAGCAGAAAGCGAAGCATGCTCCACCCCAGCAGATTTCCCGGCGAAAGAAAACCCCGCACTGGATCTCATCAACCTGTAGGGCCGTGCCTCGTGCGCGGCCTCGAGTGAGGCGAATCGGCGCGGATTCAGACAAAGAGGGAAACCACGAAATACACGGAACACACGAAAGGTCCCGATCCGGAACCCAAATTCCGCTTTTCGTGTGTTCCGTGTATTTCGTGGTTACCTAGATCGACACTCGTCGCACGTTGACGCGCTCACGCGGTCGACAAATGCCAGTGGCCGCACAGCGGGCAGTGATAGGCTTTGCGGCTCCGCTCGAGACCGAGGATCGCAGCGGCATCGAGCGCGTCGCCCTGGCTGCGATAGCGCCGCTTGCGTGTGCAGGTCCGTTGCCGCTCCTCCTTCGTCGGTTTCTTCATCGCCGCGTGCCTCCCAGCCAATGACGCGCCACCCACGCAATGGGCAGGCCGACCAGCACCAGATGCGCCCCCAGCACCGGCAGCCACCCGGCCGGAGGAAAAGGCCCGCGGGGCAGCGCCGACAACGGCACAATCACGGTGTTCATGACGAGCCACACGCCAGCTCCAAACCCGAGCCCGGACAGAATCGTCCGACGCTGCAGGACCGGCCAGGCGCGGGCGGCGAGGACAAACACCGCGGCGGCACCGAGCGCGATGACGAAGTGCAGCACGACGCCCAAGGCGGCCGCGCCAATCCCGCCTGCATACGCCGGCTCACGCCCCAGCAGGCCGGCGGCAATCGTCTGCAAGATGCGCACCGCCTGCGCACCTTGGGATCCATAGTAGATCAGGGCGAAGGCAAGGTCACCGGTCCCCGCAAGGAATCCGCCGGCCAGCACCGCGCGCCCAACCGCGTTGCGTGAAACAGAATATGCCGAGACGCCCATAAAATGTCCTCGGTGGATTAGGGCTTCAGCCCGTAGAAGCGAATCGCATTGGCGCCCATGACAGCGTCGCGCTCGGATGGGCCGAGTGACTTGAAATAGTCGAAGGTCGCGGCGTGCTGGCGGGCGTAGTCGGCCGCGAGCAGACAGACCGGCCAGTCGCTGCCGTACATCAGGCGTCTCGCCCCGAATGCTTCGTAAACAACGTCGAGATACGGACGCAGGTCCGCCGGCCGCCACCCCGTGTGGTCCGCCTCGGTCACCATTCCCGACACCTTGCACAACACGTTGGGGAACGCGGCCAACTCGCGCAGGCCTTCACGCCAGGGTGAGAGCACGCCGGACTTGATCGGCGGCTTGGCGAGATGATCGAGGACAAACGGTTGAGCCGGGAATCGCCGCACCAGATCGATCGCCGCCGGCAGCTGCCGGGGAAAGATCAGGAGATCGTACGTTAGGCCGTGGTCCGCCAGCCGGGCGATGCCGTGCTGAAACGCCGCGCCGCGCAGAAAATCGTCCGGCTCGTCCTGGGCGACGTGACGCACGCCCCGGAAGCGCGGATGCGTGGCGAGCTCCGCCAGTTCGCGTTCCACCGTCGCACTGCGCAGGTCGACCCAGCCGACCACACCTTTGATCAAGGGAGACTGGTCGGCCCATTTGAGCAGCCAGCGCGATTCCTCCACGCTCTGCCGCGCCTGCACCGCGACCGTGCCGTCAATCCCCGCACGCGCCAGAAGGGGCGCAAGATCCGCCGGGAGCCGGTCGGCGTGCAGCGGCGAACCCTTTGGGATCCACGGATACTGGACCGGATCGTAGCGCCAGAAATGCTGGTGGGCGTCGATGGTCACGGGGCAGGCGGATTCAGGTGAGCGACACGAGGGCCTTGATCACGCCGGCCTCCGGTTTCAGCCAGCCCGGGAACTGCGGGATCATCTCCTCAAAGGTCGCGCGGTGCGTGATCCACGGGCCAGTGTCGATGACGCCGTCCTCAATCAGCCGGATGATCCGCGTGAAATCGCGCGCGAGCGCATTGCGCGACCCCAGGATGGTCAGCTCGCGGCGGTGCAGCGCGGGGGCCTGCAGAAACGAGATCTCCTGCGCCGCAATGCCAACATAGACGAGGTGTCCGCCGAACGCGCAGTAATTGAGCGCCGCGCTCATCGACTTGTGACTGCCCGTCGCGTCGATCACCGCGTCTGCCAGCTGGCCATTCGTGACCGCCGCCAAGGCCGGCAATTCGGAACCGTCGCCGCGCGCGGTGATCGTGTGCGGGACCTTCAGACGGTCGCGGCAAAACGCCAGGCGCGCCTCGTTCACGTCAAGCACAATGCAGGTCGCCCCGGCAACCTTGACGAACTCGATCACCGACAGCCCGATCGGGCCCGCGCCGATCACGAGAACATGGTCCCCGGCCTTCACCGCTGCGCGGTCGACCGCGTGGCAGCCGATGGCGAGGGTCTCAACCAGCGCCAGTTGGTCGTAGGACAGCGTCTGCGACGGGTGCAGCTTGCGAGCCGGCAGGATCATCCGCTCGCACAATCCGCCGTCGCACATCACCCCAAGGGTCTGGTTGTGCTCGCAGCAGTTGGTCAGGCCGCGCCGGCAGGAATAGCATTGCTGGCAATTGAGGTAGGGCTCGACCGAGCAGCGGTCGCCCGGCTTCACGTTCGTCACGCCGACCCCCACCGCGAGAATCTCGACGCCCAGCTCATGTCCGGGCACGCGCGGGTACGAGTAGAACGGCATCTTGCCGAGATATCCGCCGAGGTCGGTGCCGCAGATACCGACGCGATGGATGCGGACGAGCACCTCGCCCGCGGCAGGCGCGGCAGGTTCAGGGATCTCCACGCGGCGGAAGGTCTGCGGTTGGTCGAGGCTGATGGCTTTCATGGGAACAGCGTGGACTCAGTTGTTCTCAGGCAGCCCCTCGCGGTGCCCGATGTTTTTCACCGGAGCGAAGATCGCCTGCACGTCAGCGAGCAGCGCGCGGTCGATCGGCTCGGTCGCCCATTGCGCCCAGTTGCGGATATTCACCGGATTGGCACTGCCCGCGACCGTCGTCGCGATATCCGGATGCGAGAGACTGAACTGGAGCGCGAGCTTGGCGATGTCGGAGCCCCGCTGCGCACACAGCGCGGCCGCGCGGCGCGCGGCGTCCTTGACCTCCTCCGGCTCCTTCAGCCACGCGGGCAGCGGCGCATTGGTCAGCAGACGTGCACTGAACGGGCCGGCGTTCATGACGCCGATCCCGCGCTGCTTCAGCATCGGCACGACTTCGTCGGCGAAGCGGGTGTTTTGCAGCGTGAACTGATTGTAGCTCAACACGCAGTCGACGTCGGTCTGATCGAGGATGAAGTGGAAGATCTTCATCGGGTAGCCGCTGAAACCGATCGCACGAACCTTGCCCGCCGCCTTGAGCTTGCGCAGCGCCGGGAGCGTCTCGTCGACGATCTGCTGCATCGGGACAAACTCGATGTCGTGACAGAGGACGATGTCGAGGTGGTCGGTCCCGAGGCGATGCAGCGAAACATCGACGCTCTCCGCCACGCGGCGCGCGGAAAAATCGAAATGCGCGAGATCGTAACGTCCGAGCTTGGTGCACAGCTGGTAGCGATCGCGGGGCACGCCCTTCAGCGCGATGCCCAGCAGCACCTCGCTCATGCCGCGGCCATAGAACGGCGACGTGTCGATCAAGGTCAGGCCGCAGTCGAGCGCGACGCGGACACTGCCGAGGACTTCGTCGAGCGTCACGCTGCGGAACTCGGCGCCGAGGGAACTGGCGCCAAAGCTAAGAATGGGAACCGACAGGCCGGTCCGGCCAAGGGTACGCGTCTGCATGGGATGGTTGTAGCCGGGGTCGTCGACCCCGGTCCTTGAAGTTAAGGTGAAGAGATCAGCTCGTGCGGCAGCCCAGCGTGAGCAGGACATTACCCCAGAGGGCAAGATCGGCCGTCTGGACCGTCAGCACGTGATCGGGACTTTCGACCTGCTGGTAGAAATCCCACTTGAGAATCGGCACCAGCGGCAGCGCGAGGCCAGCCTCGCGCAAGACGCCGCGAAACTCATTCCACACCGGCGGCTCACCCTGCTGGGCGTACGGGTCGTCGGGCGGAATGCCCATGACATTGACGTGATCGACCGGCACCGCGCCCAGCAATGCACGCAGGACCTGCGCCACCGTGACCACGCCAGGCGCGAGGTTGAGGCTCACGACCGTGGCATTCGGACCGCGCTTGGTCGAAACGGGGTAATTGCCGTCGGCGATGAGGATCTTCGCGTGGTGACCGGCCTGCGCGGTGATGCGCAGGAGGTCGGGATGAAGCAGCGTGGTTTTGAGCATGGGGCAGGAAAGGGATCAGCGGGACGGCACACAGCGACGGAACGTCTTGATCGTCTGACGCGCAGCCGCGTCACTGTCGGGCAGCGGCAGGACCTCGGCCGAAAGATAGCCCTGGTAACCGATGGCGCGCAGCGCCGCGATGATCGGCACCGGGTCGGTGTGACCAAATCCCATCGCGTGACGATTGGAGTCGGCGAAATGCACATGCCCCACCCGTCGGCCCGCCGCGCGCAGCGCCGCCGGAAGGTCGCTTTCCTCAATGGCCATGTGGAACAGATCGGCCAGCAACCGCACGTGTTCCGCCCCGCGCTGGTCGAGCCACGCGGCGGTGTCGGCCAGGCGATTGCACAGGTTTGTCTCGTAGCGGTTCAACGGCTCCAGCAACAACACCCGGCCACGCTTGCCCGCGTAAGCGCCGAGTTCATCCAACGCCTCCCCGAGCCAGGCCAGCGCCTGGGTCCGGTCCACGCCGCACTCCGCCCGCCCCTGCATTGAACCGATGATCGCCGGCGCATCAAACACCGCCGCGAGATCGATCATTGAGCGAACAAACTCGCGGGCCTGTTTACGAATCGCCTCATCCGGATGGGTCAGGGTCAACTTGCGCACCACCCAACCCGCGCCCGTGCCCATCGCTGCGATGGCGAGCCGATGCCGGGTCAGCTGCGGACGCAGGAGGGCCGGATCAATCACGCCCGCCGAGGGCGGAAAAATCTCGATGGCGTCAAAGCCGAGCGCCGCGGCCTCACGGACCGCTTCGGTCAGCCCGTCCCAGTAAACAAAGGGGCCGCCTCGGGATTCAGGGACAAGCGAAACGGTGATGGCAGAGCGCATCGGGGATCGGAGGGGTAAGCGCTATGGCGACAATCCTGCCCCGGTGAATCAACCCCAAACCACCGACCTTCAGCTATCCTCCAGCTTCACATTGTGGTCGCGCAGGAAGGGAATGAGTTCATCCACGCCGAAGTCGGCGAGGATTTTGCCGTTCCAGTCAAGGACGGGCGCCTTGGTCTGGCCGGAGACCCGCTGCATCTCGGCGAAGGCCGCGGCATCGTTGGTCACGTTTTGCTGGCGGTAGCCAATGCCGTGTTCGGAGAGAAACATCACGACGTCGGTGCACCACGGGCAGCCGCTCTTGATGTAGAGAATGGGAAGGGAGGTGCTCATGTAACTCAGACCATGAACGGGCCGCTTGGTTCGGCAAGGAAGCTCACGTCGGCACACCATTGGTTGCGGACGTTGACAGTGGTCGCCGCCAGGCATCTGGTCGAAGGCCAACGGCCACCCCGCCATGATCACCCCCTTGGTCCGCCTTCGTCTGATTTTCGCCTGCCTGCTCGCCACCCTGCCTTCCGTCCGGCTCGATGCCCAGCGACCGAACGTTCTCTTCATTGCCATCGACGACCTGAACAATGACGTCGGGAGCTTCGGCGCCGCGCATGCGCGCACGCCGCACCTCGATGCCTTTGCCCGGACGGCCCGGCCCTTCACGCGGCACTACACCCAGGTTCCGACCTGCGGCGCCTCCCGCGCAGCCCTGCTTCGCGGTCAGCGGCCCTCCGCGCCGGTTCACCTGAGCAACAACGCCATTCGCGACACACAGGCCCAGTGGGCTACCGAGAGTCTGCCCGGGTGGTTTCGGAAGCATGGCTACCGCACCTTTGCGCTCGGCAAGATCACGCACTACCCGGGCGGGCTCACCGGCCAGGGCTGGGCCGAGGGGCCGGAGGAAATTTCCGGTGTGTGGGATAGGACCTGGGTTCCGACGAGTCCGTGGAAGACCCCCGAGGACGTCATGCACGGGTTCGCCAACGGGCAGCCGCGAAAGGCGGGCCAGTCACCCGCGTGGGAGGCCAACGACGAAGCCGACTCCGCTTATCCCGATGCGTGGGTTGCCGACGAATCCATCTCCACCTTGCGCGAGTTGGCCACGGGTGACCGTGGTCCGTGGATGTTCGCCGTGGGCTTCTTCAAGCCCCACCTGCCTTTTGCCGCGCCCAAACGCTGGTTCGATCTTCACGATCCCGCCACCCTGCCCATCCCCGCCGACACGGCGCGTGCACCAGCGCCCTCAAGCTGGCATCCCAGCGCCGAGCTGTTGACCAACTATGGACAACATCCGGGCGATCCGTCCGCTGACGCCGCCTATGCCCGGCAACTGCGGCATGGTTATGCGGCCGCCGTATCCTACGTGGATGCGCAGGTCGGTCGGCTGCTGGCGGCGGTGGAAGAACTCGGACTCGCGCGCAACACCGTAATCGTGATCTGGGGCGACCACGGTTTCAGCCTCGGTGCACAAGGCGTGTGGGGGAAGCATGCGCTCTACGAAGCCGCGCTGCGTTCACCTCTGATGATTCGCACGCCGGATCTCACCGCCCCGGGCGCAAAGTCCGAGGCCGTGGTCGAGACCGTCGATGTGTTTCCCACTCTGGCCGATCTCTGCGGCCTGCCACTTCCCGCCGGTTTGTCCGGGCAGAGCCTCCGCCCTTTCCTCAAGGATCCCGCGACGCGATCAACCAAACCCGCGCTGGCTTGGTTCACCCGCGGCCAAAGCACGATTCGCACCGATGATTGGCGCCTGATCGTGCACCAACCGAGTGCGACCACGCACGGATTGGAGTTGTTTGATTTCCGCTCCTCTCCGGAAGGGCGGCGCGTTGACCCGCAGACGGAGCCCGCGGTCGTCGAACGGCTCACGGCGCTGCTGCCGGCGCCACCCGCGTTGCAGCCGAACCGCTGACCATCCTCTCCCCAGCCCACAGGAGCGAGGAGGCGGTCAGAAAGGGGAGCGCTCCAAACCAAGTGTCACGCAATACGTGACACTTGGCTCGCGGGCTGTGCGCGTGAGTCAACGCGTCAGAGCGCGCGATCCACCGCCGCAGCGTCGAGCGCCATGGCTTCACGAATCTCCGCAACGCGGCTGAACGAGCGCAGGCGCGCCGCGGGATCATGGATCATCGCCGTGATCATGAGTTCATCGACCCGCGTGCGGGCCAGAAAGGCCTCGAGCCCGGCCCGAACCTTGGCCGGTCCACCCACCACCGCTTCACGGAAGGTGTGCGTGACGCCCTCCTCCTCCCCGGGGCTCCAGCGGCCATCCATCGTGTCGACCGGCGGCGGCAGAAGTCCGGGCGTGCCTCGGTGGAGGTTCACGAAGGACTGCTGCAGCGAGGTGAACAAACGCGCCGCTTCGGCATCGGTATCCGCGGCAAAGACTGGAATCGCCGCCATCGCATGCGGCTGCGCGAGCGTGGCCGAAGGGCGGAAGCCCGACCGGTAGAGGTAGATCGCCTCCTCGAGGTGATCCGGCGCGAAATGCGCCGCGAACGCAAAGGGCAGACCCATCGACGCGGCCAACTGGGCACTGAACAAACTCGAGCCGAGCAGCCAGATGGGCACCGCCAGCCCCGCGCCCGGAACCGCCCGGACCGCCTGCCCCGGAACCACGGGGCGAAAGTAGCCGCGCAACTCTTCCACATCCTGGGGAAAGGTGTCGGCCGCATCCCGGCGCTCACGCCGCAGCGCACGGGTCGTTCGCTGGTCCGTGCCCGGCGCCCGGCCGAGCCCCAGGTCAATCCGACCGGGGAAGAGGGTTTCCAATGTGCCGAACTGCTCGGCGATCACGAGTGGCGCATGATTCGGCAGCATGATGCCGCCCGAGCCAACCCGAATCGTCTGGGTGCCGGCGGCGACATGCCCGATCACAACCGCGGTCGCCGCGCTCGCGATGCCTGGCATGTTGTGATGCTCAGCCAGCCAGAAACGACGGTACCCGAGCCGCTCGGCATGACGCGCGAGGGCGAGCGTGTTGGCCATCGCGTCTGCCGCGGTGGCGCCCTGCGGGATCGGCGAGAGATCGAGAACGGAAAACGGAACCATGATCCGGAAACATGCGCAGATTCGCCGCTTTGCCAACACCCCGAGGGCCGCCCGCAAATCACGCAAATCGGCGCGAATGCAGAGTGATCACCACGAAACACACGGAACACACGAAAAAAACCCGGACCCGGATCTCTGATTTTGGCTCTTGGTCGATTTCGTGTGTTCCGTGTGTTTCGTGGTTACTCCCTGATCGAATCCGCGCCGATTCGCGTGATTCGCGGGCAAACCGTCACCCCAGCCTCACTTCAGCAGCGCCGCCAGCGGTGCGCGGATCGCGTCGGCCCAGATCACGTAGCCCTGCTCGCTGAGGTGCAACTTGTCCGGCATGATCGCAGCCGGGAGCGTGCCGTCGGAGGCGAGAAACTTGGCGCCGATGTCGAGGTAGTGAACAAATCGGCCGTCGTGGAGCTTCGTGATCGCCTGGTTGACCTCGGCCACCTGGGCGCGCACCGGCACATCACCGGGGCCGTCAGCCCGCGGAAACACCGCGAGCAGCAAGATCTTCGTCTGAGGGAGACGCTTGCGCAGCGACTGCACGACCGCGGTGATGCCCGCGATGGTCTCAGGTACGGTGTTGCGCACGGTGACATTGTCCCGCTCGAGCCCGGTGTTGTTGGTCCCGATCAGGAGCACGACGGCCTTCGGGGCAAGACCGTCGGCCTCGCCATTGGCCAGGCGCCAGAGCACGTGCTGGGTGCGGTCGCCGCCGATGCCAAAATTCGCAGCGCGCAGGGGCGCAAATTCCTTTTCCCACACGGCCTTGCCGGTGGACCGCCAGGCATCGGTGATCGAGTCACCCAAAAACAGCACATCCACCCCGCCGGCCCGCGCAAGGTCAACGAAGCCCTCGTGACGCTTGAGCCAGTTCGCGTCGCGCGGGACGGGTTCGATCGCCGTGTGGGCCGAGACGAGGACGGCGGTCGCCATCCAGAAAAACAAAATCCGCAGACATGCAGGGGTTCGCATGCCGGCGGACTTTGGTGGCTGCGCCCGAAGGCGGCAATCCCCGATCAGGTCGGTCAGACCAGCTTTGCCTTGAAGAAGGCAATGGTGCGCTGCCACGACAACTCAGCCGCGGCCGCGTCGAAGCGCGGCGTGGTATCGTTATGGAAGCCGTGGTTGGTCTTCGGGTAGAAGTGCGCCTCGTAGGAGACGCCTGCAGCCTTCAGGGCCGTCTCGTAGGCCGGCCAGCCGGCGTTCACGCGCTCATCGAGTTCGGCGAAGTGAAGCAAAAGCGATCCCTTGATCTTGGCCGCCTCTTCGGCGGCGACCTGACCGCCATAGTACGGCACGGCGGCCTTGATGACGTCAGGCAGGCGGGCCGCGAGGTAGTTGGACATGCCGCCGCCGAAACAGAAGCCGACCACGCCGATCGAGCCGTTGCAGGACGGGTGAGACTGCAGGAACTTGGCCGCGGCAACAAAGTCCTCATTGATCTTGGGCCGCTCAAGCGTGCGCTGCATCTCCACGCCCTTCTCGTCGGTGCCCGGATAGCCGCCGAGCGGCCAGAGGGCATCGGGACCGAAGGCCACAAAACCAGCGACCGCAAGACGCTTGACCACATCCTCGATATAGGGATTCAGGCCGCGATTCTCGTGCACCACGATCACGCCCGGCAGCTTGCCCGTGGCTCCCGCCGGCTTGGCGAAGAGACCGCGCATCTCACCATGACCGGCCGGCGACGCATACTTGAGGTATTCGGTCTGCACGCGCGGATCACCCGCCGGCACCTGGGCGGCGAACGCATACTTCGGGCTCAGCGCCTCGAGGATGGCGACGGCCGTCATGCCCCCTACGGCGAACTTGCCTGCGCGATCGAGAAAGGTGCGGCGGTCGATCAGGCCATGCGCGTAGCGATCGTAAAGGTTGAGCAGTTCCTGATCAAAATCCTGGGCGGTCTTGCGGGGAAGCGTGGAGGTGGACATGGCGGGGAGGTTGAGGTTACGCGGAGCAAAGGCAGCCAATCGGACGAGGTTCCAAACGCAATCCAGCGCTCGGGGCTCGCCTCTGGGCGGACAATCCGCTGACAGTGAGAGCCATGTCGTCACCCGATTCTTCCCCACTCTGCCCCTGCGGCTCTGGAAAAGCCCTCGCCGACTGCTGTGGCGCCATCATTTCCGGCCAGCGCCCGGCCGGCACGGCCGAGGAGCTGATGCGTTCGCGCTACACCGCGCATGTCATCAACGATGAGCGCTACCTCCATCGGACCTTCAAGGGCACAGCCAACCGGCCGTTCATCGCCTCCACCGGGGCTCCGACCACAAAATGGACCAAGCTCGTGATTCACCGCCATGAACCCGGCCCGCAGCCGGATATGGCCATCGTCGAGTTCTCCGCCCACTACACGGAGGAGGGCATGGAAGGCGTGCTGGAGGAGAAATCCGAGTTTCAGCGGATCAACGGCGCGTGGATCTACACCCGCGCGCTCCGCCAAGGCCCCGCGCCGATCCGCTCCGCCGGCCCCAAGGTCGGCCGCAACGATCCCTGCCCCTGCGGCAGCGGCAAGAAGTACAAGCAGTGCTGCCTCAAGGCCTGAGGTCGGGTTTCGGCTCGGTGTAGCCGGGTTCGCTGACCCCGGCCGGAATCCCAGACCAATCGTTTCCCGGCCGGCCTCAGCGAGGCCGGCTACCGCGCAATCAGCGCGCGTCCGCCGGCAGTTCGAAGCGCTCGATCGAGTCGAGTTCGGGCCGTCCGCCGCGGTTACCGCTGCCCGACGCGACATAGATCGCGTTGCCGTGGCGAACCAGGCCGCTGCCATGACGCCCGCGGGCAAACCGGGGCCATGACGTCCACGTGCCCGTGCGCGTGTCGAGCGCCTCCACCTCGCCGTGGGCTTCCTGCTGGCGCAACGTTTCTCCGCCTGCCACCACAATATACGGCCCCACCGCAATCGTCATGCTGCCGGCGCGCGTCGTTGGCAGGTCGCCCGCCGGTGACGGCAGCGTCGTCCATTGGCCGGCCTTGAAATCAAAAACATCCACCTCAGACACCACGAGAGTGAACACCTCGTTGGTCGCCGCCGAGGAGCGACGACCGCCCACCGCATAGAGGCGGTTGTTGATGACAGCGCTCTGGAAGTGATCGCGCGCCCGCGGTGCGTCGGGCAGACGACGCCACTCGCCGGTCTTGAGGTCCATCGCATCAAGCCAGGTCACGTGCCCGTCGTAATGGCCATTGATGATGCCGCAAACGACATAGAGTGATCCCTCGTGAATGACCGCACCCGCCCCACCCCGGCGGCGATCCGCCGGGAGCGAGGGACCGCGCGACCACGTATCGGTGGCGGGATCGTAGACCGGGATATGATCGAGAGCCGCCTCGCGCGGATAGGATCCGGTCATGGCACCGACCAACCAGATTTTGCCCTCGTGGGAAACGGCTTGAAAGTGATGCACCTCGACCGGCGGCGGTGAACCGTGCGTCCACGTATTGGTGATCGGGTCGAAAATGTCGACCGGCTGGATCCGGCGGCCGCCGAGCAGATAAAATTTGCCTGCATGTTCGACGAAAGCGGCTTCATGCCGGGGATTGGGCGCGCCCTGGGCCGGAACCGGGGTCCACTCGGCCGCGGCCAGATTGACGGCGAGGACGAGGAGCAGGACGGGAATCAGGGAAAGCCGGCGCGAAGAAAAAGGCATGTGGATTCGAGGGGTTGCTTCTCACTCGAACCGTGCCACGGCCCGCTGGCAATGGCTTTGCCCGACGTCGATGTAGCTGGCCTCGCCGAGGCCGGTCCGAATTCCTTGAGCCAAAAGGCACCGGGGTCAGCGCCCCCAGCGCTACATCCATCGAGCCGCCGACTACGCGACGCCAAAATGCGTCCGCGCCGCCTTCATTGCCACGATGAAGCGATCCACATGGTCTGCCGGCGTCGGCACGCCCGGCGTCACCCGGAGGCCCTGGAAGGTCGCGTGATTGATGGCGACCGTGAAGATGTTGTGCTGCGCGAGCAGGTAGTCGGCGAGTTCGCCGGGAGCGACGCCCTTGAGGCCGACATTGCCGACACCGGCGTAGCGCGCCGGATCGCGCGGCGTGTTGATCACGATGCCGGGCAGATCCTGCAGGGCGCTGCGCCAGCGCTGCTGGAGGTAGCGCAGGCGGGCCTCCTTGTTCGCCGGGCCGATCTCCCGGTGAACGCGGATCGCCTCGACCAGGCCAACGTGCGCCGACTCGGGTCGCGTGCCGTGCTGCGAGAGCTTGCGGATGTCGTCCACCGGGAGCCCCGTGTCGGCGATCAGCGGCCAGACCTTGGCGATCTTGGACTTCTTCACGTAGAGCAGGCCAAGGCCGAGCGGCGCGCACATCCACTTGTGCAGACTCGAGCCCAGGTAATCGCAGCCGAGGTCCGGAAGATTGAAGACGAACTGGCCGACCGCGTGGGCGGAATCCACCACGACCTCGGCGCCACGCGCGTGCGCCATGTCGCAGATTTTCCGCACCGGCGTGATCTGTCCGGTGATGTTGATGAGGTGCGTGACCAGCAGGAGCTTGGTCTTCGGCGTCATCCCGGCGGCGTAGGCCGCGACCACCTCGTCGTCCGACGACGGATTGAGCGGGACCGTGACCATGCGCGGGACAATCCCGTTGCGCCGGGCCTTCTGCTCGATCGCCTCGATCATGCTGCCGTAGTCGGTGTTCCCATACACGATCTCGTCACCCGGCGCGAGATCGAGCCCGAGGATGACGGTGTCGAGGGACTCGGTCGCATTGCGCGTGATCGTGATCTCCTCCAGCGGTGCGCCGACAGCCTCGGCCAGCGCGGCACGCGCCGCCTCCTGATCGCCATTCATGTCGACCCGCTTGTAGCGCGAGTTGCGGGTGTTGATCCTGCGCGCCATGCGCAGTTCGGCCTCGAGCGTCGGCAGGGCGGCCGCGTGAAAATAGCCGTATTCCAGGTTGATGAAGTCAGGGGCCGGCGCCCACATCGTGGAAACGCCGCGCCAGAACTCCTCATCGGCCGCCAACGTCTGCGGGGTGCTCCCGGTGGGAATCGTCAGGGCCGCCCGCGCCTTGGAGGCGGCGGCCAGCGCCGCTCCACTCACCGCCACTGCCGCTGTGCCCTGGGTGAAACGCTGAAGAAAATCGCGACGGTTCATGATGACCAGCCTAGCGCAGGAACCGGTCCGGTCACGACGAAAACCGCCAACAACATGGAACGACTGGGCGATCTCGCTCTAAAGGGTTCTCACTTGTCCGTCGGTCGGCCAAACATGCGGCCAAAGAAGTCGCCGGGGAGCCAACTCGGAGCGACGGGGTCGTTCGCCACCGCGCGCACGACGTCCGCAGAAAGCAGGCTAAACGCCGCCGCCGAAGGCCAGTCGATCGCCTGGGTCAGATCGTCGCCCGGCTTGTGATAGCGGTTGCGTCGGAAGTCGGCATGCATCGCCCCGATGTCGACCGCCGGGTCGTCCGAACGGGTGCCGGCGCCCAGGTAGAGGGCGGGAACGCCCGCGCGAACGAAGGGATACTGATCACTCCGCACGAAGATCACTTCCTCCGGGATCGGATCGGGACTCACGGTAAAGCCCTTGGCCGCCGCGGCCGCCCGCACCACGGCGCCGAGTGTGGAATGTTCCTCGCCACGCGCGATCACATCGCGCACCGGCGCAGGGAAGAGGCTCATGTCGATGTTCAGATTCGCCGCATAGCGCGTCACGCCGGACGGCGGATGCGCCGCAAGGTGGTCAGCGCCGAGCAGGCCTTTTTCCTCCCCGGTCAGGGCCGCGAAGAGAATCGGCCGACGCGGCGCCGGTCCGGTCGCCAGCTGCTCAGCCATCGCCAGCACAATGCCGATGCCAATCGCATTGTCGTAGGCACCGTTGTAGATCGCATCCCCCTCAACGCCGCTGCCGATGCCGAGGTGGTCGAGGTGCGACGTGATCACGATCGGCTCACCGGCGAGCGTCGGATCCGTGCCCGGTATCCGCGCCAGGATGTTCGCGCTTTCCGTCCGGGCCGTGGTCGCGCGCGCGCTGAGTGTCACCTCGAGCCCGAGGTCGAACGCCTGCGGCTCGCCCCGTTCACTCGCGGCAAACACCTCCGCGACCGGACGTGGTGCCTGGGCAAAGAGTTTGTCCGCCGCAGTCAGGTTCACCGTGGCGAGCGCACGCAACTCGGGATAATCGTCCATCAACGCGCCATCCGGTCCGATCAGGCGCATGCGGGGAAAGCGCGATCCGCCCAGCACCGACGCCCACGGCGAACGTGCCTGCTCGCGTGGCGTGATCACGCTGACCATCGCCACCGCCCCACGCCGGGCGAGTTCGGCCGTCTTTTCGCGGTTAAAATGCGCACGGGCCGTGACGGGCAGCTTGTCGGGTGAACCGGCCAGCACCACCGCCACCTTGCCCTTCAGGTCAATGGCGCCGAAGTCGTCATAGCCAAACTCGGGCGCATGGATGCCAAAACCGACAAAGACCGCCGGAGCGGTGACGTCGACCTCGGTCGCGGACACCGTCGGGCGCACAATGACCTCGCCCATGGGCTCGAGCACCATCTCCGGGCCGCCCGCACGCACCAGGAAGCGCCCCGCCGCGAGATCCGAGCGCGACTCGAGAAAACTCACGGCCTGGCGGAATCCGCCGTGTTCTCCCGCCGGCTCCAGACCTAGGCGTGCAAACTGGGACGACACATAGAGCGCGGCAAGTTCATGGCCGCGCGTCGCGGCGCCGCGCCCCTCGAGCAGATCATCCGCCAGAAAAGCGGTGTGCGCCCGCACGCGCCTGAGCGCGGAACCCTCGGCGGCAGCGGGAGCCGGCGCAGCGGAGAGGAAAGGGGTAACCAGGGCCGGCAGCAGCAGCGCAGCCCATGAACGATGAACCGGGAGAAGCATGGCCAAACCGTGCCAAGCTCCTCCCCGGTCGCAAGTCCGGGCCGCGCGATCCAGCCGTCCGGATTACCTGCCCTTGTCCTTGTCCGGCTTGCCACCGCGGCCCCGGCCCTCGCCCGGCCCGCGGCCCGGCTTGCCCGCGTGTTCGGGCGCGCCGGACGACGTTACCTCCGACGGGCCGGCGCGTGACGGAACCGGCTCTCCCTTCAGACGCACCCGGGTACCGAAGTAGACCTGCGGGTAATACGTGACGACATGGGTATGGTAGTCGTACGGCCGGTCCGTTTCCATCGTGAGCCGGACGGAATGCCCGAAATCGATCGCGACCGAATCCGGGAGCGCCACGCCAAGACGCCAGGAGCCGCCCTCAAGATAGAACCAGGCGCGATCGGCCGGCCGGAAGTAGACCCCGCTCGCCGGATAGTAGTAATAGACCCGGTTCCGACGCAGACCATGGGCCGGGGCCCACGGCGGCGGCCCGGCCGGGCCCACCGGCTCGATCACCACCACCTCGGGCGGTGGCGGCGGCAGCGCGCGCCCGAGCCGGATTTCCGCGGAGATGGCGACATCCCCATAGGCGCTCGCCGAGCTGACCCAACCAAGACCAAGCGCGACGCCGAGAAGCGCCGCCGGACGCGAGAGGAAACGACGTGAGTTCATGGGCCGATTGAACAGGCGCCACGCGTTCGGTTCGCACACCGGGCGGGAAAATTTCACCAATTTCCGGGAACAAGCCCGTTCGGATCCACCCTCTCCC
>CAYWRG010000041.1:0-37929 GCA_964460715.1 uncultured Opitutus sp.
CATCAAGCCGGCCACCGAAGGTATCCTCGAGGGCACCAACAACGGTGTCGTCGCAGGTTACCCGGTCGTGGACGTCAAGGTCCGCATCGTCGATGGCTCCTTCCACGAGGTCGACTCGTCTGAACTCGCGTTCAAGATGGCTGGCATCTTAGGCTTCAAGGAAGCCATGAAGCAGGCCGGTCCGATCCTGCTCGAGCCCATCATGGGCGTCGAGGTAACAACCCCGGAAGAGTACGCCGGCGATCTCATGGGCGACGTCAACCGTCGCCGCGGCGCGATCCAGGGCATGGAGAACAAGAACGGCGCGACCATCATCAATGCGCACGTCCCGCTCGAGACGCTCTTCGGTTACGTGACGGACATCCGCTCCCTTTCCAAGGGTCGCGCGAGCGCTTCGATCACGCCGTCGCATTTCGAGCAGGTTCCGAACTCGCTGCTCACAAAGATCGTCGAATCTTCCGTCAAGGCTCCCGCCCGCACCTAAAACCCTTCGTTCTTTTTTCGCCATGAAAGGCCAACGCATTCGCATCAAACTCCAGGGCTTCGACTATCGTGTCATCGACCAGTCGGCGCTGGAGATCGTCGAGACGGCCAAGCGCTCCGGCGCCCGCGTCTCCGGCCCCATCCCGCTGCCCACGCGCATCGAGAAGCTTTCCGTCAACCGCTCCCCGCACGTCGACAAGAAGTCCATGGAGCAGTTTGAGACCCGCACGCACAAGCGGCTCATCGACATCATCGAACCCACCGCCCAGACCGTGGACGAGCTGAAGAAGCTCAACCTCCCGTCCGGCGTGGACATCACCATCAACGTCTGAGCCCTCAAAAGCGCAGCCAAGCAACAGTTTCACCAACAGTTTAGCGGCTCTTCCGGTGGCCTCCACCGGATCCTCTAATGTAGGTCCTACGAAACGGAACCCTCCACCTACCGCTTAGCCCATGATCAGTACACTTATCGGTAAAAAGATCGGCATGACCCAGGTCTACGACGCGCAAAACGTCCTAGTCCCGGTCACCGTCGTTGAAGCCGGACCCTGCGCAGTGGTCCAGGTCAAGACCGTCGAGACCGACGGTTACAACGCAGTGCAGCTCGGCTTCTCCCAGCAGAAGACCAAGAACGCCTCCAAGGCGGAATTGGCTCACGCGAAGAAGGCCGGCCTCGATTCCGCTCCCCGCGTCCTCAGCGAGGTCCGCCTCGCGGACAAGCCGGACGCCAAGCTCGGTGACGTCGTCACCGTCGAAGCTTTCAAGGAAGGCCAGTTTGTCGACGTCACCGGCGTGACGAAGGGCAAGGGCTTCCAGGGCGTCATGCGTCGCTACCGCGTCGCCGGCGGTCCCGCCACGCACGGCTCGATGTTCCACCGCCGTATCGGTTCGGTCGGCATGCGCCAGACCCCCGGTCGCGTCTGGAAGAACCAGGCGATGCCCGGCCACATGGGCCAGGTCCAGCGCACGATGCAGAATCTCCGCATCGTGAAGGTCATTGCCGACAAAAACATCCTCCTCGTGAAGGGTGCCATCCCGGGTGCCAATGGTGATGACGTCATCGTCCGCACCGCCATCAAGGGTCAGCCGAAATCCGCCTAACCCAGAGGAACCGCAGACATGAAACTCACCGTTTTTAGCTCCGACGGCAAGACCAGCAGCGAGAAGGAATTCTCCGGTCTGCCCACCTTCGAAGGCGACCGCGGCCTCCAGGCCGTCAAGGAAGTGATCGTCGCGATCAACGCCAACAACCGCCTCGGCACGCACTCGACCAAGACCCGTGGCGAAGTCCGTGGCGGCGGAAAGAAGCCCTGGCGCCAGAAGGGCACCGGCCGTGCCCGCGCCGGCTCCATCCGCTCACCCCTGTGGGTCGGTGGCGGCGTCGTCTTCGGCCCGAAGCCCCGCGACTATTCCAAGAAGATCAACGCCAAGGTGAAGGCCCTCGCCTTCAGCCGCGCGCTCTTTGATCGCGCCGTTGCTGGCGAGATCGCCGTCATTGAGGCCTTCGCGGTCAAGACCGCGAAGACCAAGGCCGTCAACGAAGTCGTCACCCGCATCGCCCCCAAGGGCAAGGTGCTCCTCGTCGACGCCCCGTTCACCGCCGAGGCCACCCGCGCTGCACGCAACATCGAGCGCGTCTCGCTGCAGGAGGCCGCCAAGCTCAACACCCTCGATCTCGCCAAGTACAAGAAGATCGTCGTGAGCTCCAAGGCCCTCGAGCAGATCATCGCCCGCGTCAATGGAGGGAAGAACTAATGCACTCTGACAAGGTCCTCAAACTCGTCCGTCTCACCGAGAAGGCCAACAAGCTTTCCTCCGAGCTCGGCCAGTACACCTTCGAGGTCTTCCCGACCGCGACCAAGGGCGCCATCGCCCAGGCCGTCGAGCAGGCCTTCAAGGTCACCGTGAAGCGCGTCAACGTGCAGCACATCCGCGGCAAGAACAAGAAGAGCCGCACGGGTCGCCCGAGCAAGGCCTCTGACTTCAAGAAGGCCATCGTTACGCTCAAGGCCGGCGACAAGATCGAGCTCGTCTAACCACGCGCCCGACCCACCAGGAGAAACCCACCATGGCACTCAAAATTACCCGTCCGCTCACGCCGTCCCAGCGCTTCACGCAGCTGAACCGCTCGCCGGAACTCGCCAAGAAGCGCCCTGAGCGCTCCCTGACCGAGCCCAAGCCGAAGACCGGCGGCCGCAATGTTTATGGTCGCATCACGTCGCGTCGTCGCGGCGGCGGCCACAAGCAGCTCTACCGCATCATCGACTTCAAGCGCTTCGACCGCCTCGACCAGCCGGCCACCGTGCTGACCCTCGAGTACGATCCGAACCGCTCCGCGCACATCGCCCTCGTCCAGTATCCGGACGGTGAGAAGCGCTACATCATCGCGGCCAACGGCCAGAAGCCGGGCGACACCATCGTCGCTTCGAACAAGGCCACCACGAACGACTTCATCGTCGGCAACAACTTCCCGCTGGAGCTGATCCCGCCCTCCACGAAGCTCCACTGTGTCGAGCTCGTCCCCGGTCGCGGCGCCCAGATGGGCCGCACCGCCGGCACCTCGATCGAGCTCGTCAACATCGAGAACGGCGCCGCGCAGCTCAAGCTGCCCTCCGGTGAGCTCCGTCTCGTGAATGCCAAGTGCCGCGCCACCATCGGCGAGGTCGGCAACGGCGAGCACAACAACCAGTCCCTCGGCAAGGCCGGCCGCAATCGCTGGCTCGGCAAGCGTCCCCGCTCCCGCGGTGTGGCGATGAACCCGGTCGACCACCCCAACGGTGGCGGTCAGGGTAAGTCCAAGGGTGGTGGCGGTCGCCAGCACCTCGTTTCCCCGTGGGGCCAGCTCGCCAAGGGCTTCCCGACGCGCCGCCGCTCGAAGCCTTCGAGCAGCCTCATCCTCACCCGCCACAACGGCCGTCCGCCGCGCGGCAAGAAGTAATTTTAACGATACCTCATCATGGCTCGTTCCATCAAAAAGGGTTTCTTTGTCGACTACCACCTCCTCGAGAAAATCGAGAAGGCGATCAAGAGCGGCGGCAGCAAGAAGCCCATCCAGACCTGGTCCCGCCGGTCCACCATCACGCCGGATTTCATCGGCCACACGTTCAACGTGCACAATGGCAAGGCGTTCGTCTCGGTGTACGTCACCGAAAACATGGTCGGCCACAAGCTCGGCGAATTCGCGCCGACCCGCGTCTTCAAGGCGCACGGCGGCATGACCCGCAAGGAAATCTAAGTCCTTTTTAACCCATCTATCCGAACCCAAAAGGGCAGGGCGGTCCGCCACCCGCGGACCACTGCTGTCGCCTCCCGTAGGAATCCCTCACTCATCATGGAAGTTCAAGCCATCACCCGCTACGCGCGCATGTCCCCTAAGAAGGTCCGCGAAGTGGCCCGCACCATCCAGGGTCGCAAGGCCCCGGCCGCCGTCGATCTCCTCTCGATCATCCCGCGCAAGTCCGCGCAGCTGATCGCGAAGACCCTCAAGTCCGCCATCGCGAACGCCGAGAACAACGGCAATCTCTCCGCCGACAACCTCGTCGTGAAGTCCGCCATCGTCGAGATGGGGCCGGTCCTCAAGCGCTTCAAGGCCGGTGCCCGTGGCACCGCCATGCCGCGCCGCAAGAAGATGTCGCACATCCGCATCGTCCTCTCGGACGGCAACTCCAACTAACTTTCCGTCATGGGCCAAAAGACCAATCCGACCGGCTTCCGCCTCGCCGTCCGCCGCAACTGGCAGTCCCGCTGGTACGCCGGCAAGAAGGACTTCGCCAAGCTCCTCCTCGAGGATCAGATCATCCGCGAGAAGCTGATGGAGAAGCTCAAGCAGGCTTCCGTTCCCCGCATTTTCATCGAGCGCGCCAGCAACCGCGTTCGCGTCAAGATCTACACCGCCCGTCCGGGCATCGTCATCGGCCGCAAGGGCCAGGAAATTGAGAAGATCAAGGAGGAGCTCTCCAAGCTCACCGGCAAGGACATCCTTCTCGACATCCAGGAGGTCAAGAAGCCCGAGATCGAGGCCCAGCTCGTGGCCGAGAACGTCGCGCTCCAGCTCGAGCGCCGCATCGCCTTCCGTCGTGCCATGAAGAAGGCCGTTGAGATGGCCATGGCGCTCGGTGCCGAGGGCATCCGTATCCAGTGCTCCGGCCGCCTTGGTGGCGCGGACATCGCCCGCCGTGAGTGGCAGCGCAAGGGTCGCGTGCCCCTGCACACCCTCCGCGAGAACATCGACTACGGCTTCTTCGAGGCCCGCACGCTGTTCGGCAAGATCGGCGTCAAGGTCTGGATCTGTAAGAAGGAAGCCGACAACAACTGATCATTAAGCTCTAGGCTCTAGGTTTTAAGCATTCAGCTTAAACGCTCCGAGGCCTATCGCTTACCGCTTAAAGCTTAACGCTCTACTCTCATGGCTCTCGCTCCCGCCCGCACCAAATACCGCAAAGCCCAGAAGGGCAGCCTCGCCGGCAATGCCAAGCGTGGCAACACGCTCGCCTTCGGCGAATTCGGCCTGCAGTCCCTCACCCGCGGCCCGATGACGGGCCGCCAGATCGAGGCCGCCCGTGTCACGATCTCGCGCCACCTCAAGCGCAAGGGCAAGCTCTGGATCCGCGTTTTCCCGCACAAGCCCGTGACCAAGAAGCCCGCCGAGACCCGAATGGGTTCCGGCAAGGGCCCGGTCGAGTACTACGTGGCCCAGATCAAGCCCGGCGCCGTGCTCTTCGAGCTCGCCGGTGTTCCCGCCACCATCGCCAAGGAGGCTTTCCGCCTCGCTGATGCCAAGCTCCCGTTCAAGTGCCGTTTCATCGGCCGCGACGGTGGCATTGTCGCCTGATCCCAGCCCCCGACCCGCGCCGACTATGAAGACCAAGGAAATCCGCGAACTCGCCGCCACCGAGCTGGAGACCAATCTCCGCACCACCCGCGAGCAACTCGTCCAGCTCCGCCTGCGCAAGCAGACCGGCCAGGTCGAGAAGACCCACGAGCTGCGCACGCTCCGCAAGGACATCGCCCGCTTCGAGACCATCCTGCGCCAGAAGAAGACCGCCTAACTGATATTCTCGATTTTCGATTTCGGATTTTCGATTCGCCCGCGAATCGCCCGGACAATCGAAATTCGAAAATCAAAATCCGAAAATCATTCCGCCCGCCATGTCCACCGAGACTCGCAATACGCGCAAAACCCTTGTCGGCGTCGTCACCAACCGTTCTGGCGACAAGTCCATCAAGGTCACCATTCCCTTCAAGGTTCCGCATCCCCGCTACAAGAAGGTCATCAACCGCCAGACCGTTCTCCACGTCCACGACGAGAAGAACGAGACCAACCCGGGCGACAAGGTCGAGGTCATGGAGACCCGTCCGATCAGCCGCCTGAAGCGCTGGCGCGTGATCAACGTCGTTGAGCGTGCCATCGCCGCCGACGGCGCGGCCATCACCGAGACCGACGTCGCCGCCACGGTGCCGACGAAGACCACCAAGGCCTAATCCGCAACCGCAACCTCCCTGGAGGCTCGTCATGATCCAACTCCGTTCCATTCTCGAAGTCGCAGACAACACCGGCGCCCGCAAGGCCGCCATGATCTCGAAAAAAGGTCAGAACACCGACTCCGCCAGCATCGGTGATCTCATCACCGTCCACATCAAGGACAGCGCCACCGACGCCACCGTGAAGAAGGGCGAGGTCGCCAAGGCCGTCGTCGTCCGCACGAAGGCCGCGGTCCGCCGCGCCGACGGCAGCTACCTGCGCTTCGACAGCAACGCCATCGTGATCATCGGTCAGGATGGCAATCCCAAGGGCACCCGTATTTTCGGCCCCGTCGCCCGCGAACTGCGTGCGAAGAACTACATGAAGGTCATCTCGCTCGCTCCGGAGGTCCTCTAACATGGCTACCAAATTCCACGTCAAGCGCGGTGACGAAGTCGTCGTCCTCGCCGGTTCCCAGAAGGGCAAGTCGGGCAAGATCCTCGAGGTCCTGGCCGCCAAGTCCCGCGCCCGCGTCGAGGGGGTCGGTATGATCAAGCGCCACCTCAAGAAGTCGCAGGAGCATCCGAACGGCACCATCGCCGAGCGCGAGGGTTCGATTCACGTGTCGAACCTGCAGCTCAAGAGCCGTTTCGACGCCTCCAAGAAGCGCGCCAAACCCGCCGCCAAGGCCTGATGACCGGGTGAGCGCGGCCTCAAAGTCCGCGCTTGCCAAGGCCACCCGTCGCCTGCGTTACTGACCCTCTTTTCCCTTAACACACTCATCCATCGCCCCCGGGTCGGAAATCCGGTGGCTCCTTCCATGAGCAGCAGCCCATACACTCCCGTCCTCAAGAAGCTCTACAACGAGCAGGTCATTGCCGAGCTCATCAAGAGCCGCGGCTACAAGAACAAGCACCAGGTGCCGAAGATCACGAAGGTGACCCTCAACACCGGCATCGACGCTGAGGCGGACAAGAACCAGATCGCGGACATCGTCCGTGACCTCGGCGCGATCGCTGGCCAGAAGCCCGTCACGTCGAAGTCCAAGAAGGCGATCTCGAACTTCAAGCTGCGCCAGGGCCAGGTCGTCGGCGCGCACGTCACCCTCCGCGGCAACGCGATGTGGGAGTTCCTCTACCGCCTCCTCGCCGTCGCCCTCCCGACCATCCGCGACTTCCGTGGCGTCTCGTCCAAGCTCGACGGCCAGGGCAACTACAACCTCGGCGTGGCCGACTTCACCATTTTCCCTGAGATCACGGTTGAGAACGTCAAGAAGACCATGGGTCTCGACATCACCATCGTGACCACGGCCAACACGGACGACGAGGGCCGCGAGCTGCTCAAGCTGCTCGGCATGCCTTTCCGCCGCACGGACCCCATCAAGATTCACGCTGCCTGATCGACCTCCTTTCGCCATGCCGAAGACCTCCGCCATCAATCGTAACGAGAAGCGCAAGAAGCTCTCCGCCAAGTTCGCCGCCAAGCGCGCCGAGCTTAAGGCCATCCTCATCAACCCGAACGCCACGGATGAGGATTTCTACGCCGCCCAGAAGAAGCTGCAGAAGCTGCCGCGCAACTCCTCGAAGGTCCGCGTGCGCAACCGTTGCTCGATGAGCGGCCGTCCGCGCGCCTTCATCGGCAAGTTTGGCGTCTCCCGTATCCAGTTCCGTGAGCTCGCCCTTTCCGGCAAGATCCCGGGCGTGACCAAGTCCTCTTGGTAATTTCATCCCGGCGGAAGTCAGGCGCTCCCGCGCCACGGATATGATCCGCCGGATTTCCAACGCAGAAACATCCACCCATGATTGATCCAGTCTCAGATTTTCTCACTCGCCTCCGCAATGCGAGCAAGGCGCGCCTCGATGAGGCCGTCATGCCGCATTCCCGTCTGAAGGAAAGCCTCGCCACGATCCTCAAGACCGAGGGCTACGTCGCCGGCGTCGAGTCCGGTAAGGACGAGCAGGGCCACAAGACCCTCATCGTCAAGATGAAGTACGTCGATGGCGCTCCCGCCATCACCGGTATCACCCGCGTTTCCACGCCGGGTCGCCGCCTGTACTTCGGCTACACCGAAATTCCCCGCGTTCTCAACGGTCTCGGCATCAGCGTCCTTTCGACTTCGAAGGGCCTGATGAAGGACCAGGACTGCCGCCGCCAGAAGGCCGGTGGCGAGCTCCTCTGCAACATTTGGTAAGGAGACCACCCACCATGAGCCGCATTGGCAAACAACCCGTTCCCATTCCCGACAAGGTCAAGGTCGACATCAAGGGCCACACGGTCCTCGTCGAAGGCCCCAAGGGCAAGGTCTCCAAGACGTTCGCGCCGGTCGTGAATATCGCCGTGGCCGACAAGAAGGTCACCGTGTCCCCGTCCAAGGACACCAGCCGCTTCGCCCAGGCGATGTACGGCACCGTCCGCTCGGTCATCGCCGGCATGGTCAAGGGCGCTTCTGAGGGCTACGTCAAGGATCTCGAGATCCAGGGCGTCGGCTTCAAGGCCAACCTCAAGGGCAAGCAGATCGACCTCGCCCTCGGTTACTCGCACCCGATCCTCTTCGACATCCCGGAGGGCATCAAGGTCACGATCACCGATCAGACCAAGCTGAAGATCGAAGGCGCCGACAAGCAGCTCGTGGGAGCCGTCACCGCCGACATCCGCGCCTTCTACCCGCCGGAGCCTTACAAGGGCAAGGGCGTGCGTATCGTGGGCGAGCGCGTCCGCCGCAAGGAAGGCAAGACCGTCGCCTAAGCCAGCACCGCAAACATTCCCAGGCACCCACCGCCATGAATACCATTCTCAAAGCCAATCTTCTCCAGAAGCGCAAATGGCGCATCCGCAAGAAGGTCACCGGCACCGCCGCCCGTCCGCGCCTCAGCGTCAAGTTCTCGACCAAGCACATCTATGCCCAGGCCGTGAACGACGAGGCAGGTACGACCCTCGTCTTCCTCTCCAGCCTCGATGCCGACCTGCGCAAGCAGAAGCTCGCGGCCAACCTCGCCGGCGCCAAGGCGCTCGGCGCGGCATTCGCCGCCAAGGCGAAGGCCGCCGGTGTCAGCTCGGTCGTCTTCGACCGCAATGGCGCCCGTTACCACGGTAAAGTGAAGGTCTTCGCCGATTCCGCGCGCGAGGCCGGCCTCCAATTCTAAGACCATGAGCCAACCCAATTACTCTTCTTCCCGCCGCGACAACCGCCGTGACTCCGCTCCGGCCGACGCGCCCGAGATGGTGGAGAAGGTCGTTTTCATCAACCGCTGTGCCAAGGTCGTCAAGGGCGGCCGCCGCTTCAGCTTCTCCGCGCTCGCCGTGGTCGGTGACCGCAAGGGCAAGATCGGTGTCGGTCTGGGCAAGGCCAACGAAGTGCCGGATGCAATCAAGAAGAGCACCGAGCACGCCAAGAAGCGCATGGTCTCCGTGAAGCTCAAGGGCGACACGATTCCCCATGATGTCCTCGGCGAGTACGATGGCGGCAAGGTTCTCCTCAAGCCCGCGTCGACCGGTACCGGTCTGATCGCTGGCGGTGGTGTCCGCGCGGTCCTCGAAGCCGCGGGCATCAAGAACGTCCTCACCAAGTCGATGGGTTCCAAGAACCACATCGCCGTGGTGCAGGCGACCATCGCTGCTCTCCGCAAGCTCCGGCTTGCCGAGGACATTGCGAACGTCCGCAAGACCGCCTGATCCGTCCCTCCCTTTAAATCCGAGTTCCATCCCGTGACTGCGGGGTGGGGCGCCCCCTCCAAGGAATCCTATGAAACTTCACGAACTCAAGAACGTCGACGGTGCCGTGCACCGCAAGAAGCGTGTCGGCTGTGGCGAAGGCAGCGGCCATGGCAAGACCTCCGGTCGCGGCGGCAAGGGCCAGACGGCCCGTTCCGGTGGCAGCATCCGCCCCGGTTTCGAAGGCGGCCAGATGCCCCTTTACCGTAAGCTGCCCCATCGCGGCTTCAACCAGGCGGCCTTCCGCGTGGAGCCGGTTGTGGTGAATGTCGGCGACCTCGCGGTCCTCGACGCCTCGATCTCCGAGGTCAACGCCGAGGTCCTCGTCAAGGCCGGTCTCATCCGCAAGGACGAGACGCTGGTCAAGGTGCTGGGCGACGGCGAAATCACCCGCGCCCTCAAGGTTACCGCCAGCAAGTTCTCGGAATCGGCCAAGGCCAAGATCGAGAAGGCCGGCGGCCAGGCCATCGTCGCCTGAGTCCCTTGTGGATTCGGAGTGCGGATTGCGGAATGATTTGATCCATTCCGCGATCCGCCCCGCCTGCACAATCCGCACTCCGTATTTTCCAATCCGCACTTCTTCATGCTCTCTGCTTTCACGAACTCGCTGAAGATCCCCGAGCTTCGCCAGCGCATCTTCTACACGCTGTCGCTGCTGTTCATCGCCCGCGTGGCGGCGATCATCCCGCTGCCCGGCCTCGACCCGAAGCCGCTGCAGCAGTTCTTCGCGGACCAGACCGCCGCTGGCGGCGGTGCGCTCGTGGGGCTCTACAACATGTTCACGGGCGGTGCGCTCGTGAAGGGTGCGATCGGTGCGCTGGGCATCATGCCCTACATCAGCGCGTCCATCATCTTCCAGCTGATGACGGCCGTCGTGCCGTTCCTCAGCCGCCTCCAGCAGGAAGGCGACGTTGGCCGGCAGAAGCTGACGCAGTACACCCGCTACGCGACCGTCCTGATCTGCTTGATCCAGGGCACGCTCCTGATTCTCGCCCTGGAGAATCCGGCCCGCCTCTTCCCAGGCTACGACGTCAACCTCTACGGTGACATCGTGATCGTGAGCAAGACGTGGTTCCTCATCACCTCGGTCATCATCATGACCGCCGGCTGCTTGCTCCTCATGTGGCTCGGCGAGCAGATCACCCAGCGCGGCATCGGCAACGGTGTCTCCCTCCTGATCACGATCGGCATTCTCGCCGACATCCCGGGCGCCGCGGCGGCGACCTACCAGCTTTTCTTCGCCCCGGTCGGTGTGCAGACCCTCGGTCTCCCGCAGGGCATCGTGATGGTCTCGCTCTTCATCCTCGTGACGATGGGCATCATCATGGTCGTCCAGGGGCAGCGAAAGATCCCGGTCCAGTACGCCAAGCGCGTGGTGGGCAACAAGGTCATGGGCGGTCAGAGCTCGTTCCTCCCGCTCAAGGTCAACTACTCGGGCGTCATGCCCGTGATCTTCGCCAGCGCGATCCTCCTCTTCCCGCAGCAGATATTCTCCCAGGTCGGCGCGGCCTTTGATCTCCGTTTCCTGGTCGATTTCGCGAACAACCTGCTCCGTGGCCACTGGGTCTACTACGTGAGCATGACCACGCTGATCCTCTTCTTCAGCTATTTCTGGGTCTCGGTCATGTTCAAGCCGATCCAGATTGCCGATGACCTCAAGAAGTACGGCGGCTACATCCCGGGCGTGCGCCCCGGCGAGCCGACCGCGCAGTTTCTTGATTTCATCATGACGCGCCTGACCCTCGCGGGCGCCATTTTCCTGACCATCATCGCGGTCATGCCCGACGTGCTGCTCTTCGAACTCAATGTTCCCCAGCGCATCGCGATCTTCTTCGGCGGCACGGGCATGCTGATCACGGTGGGCGTCATCCTCGATACGATGCGCCAGATCGAGACCTTCCTGCTCCAGCGCCACTATGACGGCTTCCTCAAGAAGGGACGCATCCGCGCCCGCAGCACCACCCAGCAGTCTGCGCTGGGTGAGGCCGCCAGCTCCGATGCCGTGCTGAAGCTCAGCGCGTTCATGGGTGGCATGCTGGCCCTGGGCCTGGCCATCTGGCTGTGGCGCCAGTTTGGCGCGGCAAATTAGTCCTTTACTTCCGTGGTGGGGCCGGCCACGTTCTCAACCTTTTCCCTTCGCGGCAACCCTGCGAAGGCTAAACTCCTGATCCTCGGTAGCTCCAGCCCAGCGCTGGCCGATCGGTCCCGTTCTTTGAATATAGAGCACGTCTCTTCGACCCAACTGGTGCGGTCGGAGATTTCGCGTCAGACGCCACTCGGTCGCCAGGCCGGGCAGGCTCTCCAGCGTGGCTTGGCCGCGTCGGATGAGACCCTTCTCGCCGTACTCCGGCGGTGGTTTTGGACGCGTAAACCTGATGCGGGCTTCGTCCTTGCGGACTTCCCGGCTACGTTGCTCCAAGCCAAAGTGTTTGACGAATGGTTGGAAGCCCGCGGTGAGCAACTCACCGCCTGCCTTCTGCCCGAACCGGCCACTGTGCCGGCGGACATCGTCGATCACTATCGCACCCTCGGTCTCGACCTTGTCGCGGCCGACGCTTTCCTCACCTGATGGGCATTCCCCTCAAGAACAAGGAAGGCATCGCGCGGATGCGCGAAGCGTGTGCAATCGCCTCCACGGTGTTGTATCAGCTCAGAGAGCTGGTCCGGCCCGGGGTGACGACTTATGACTTGGACCAGGCGGGCAGGGAGTTCATGGCGAAGCTCGGCGCGCGCAGCGCGTGTTACGGCTATCAGATCGGCTCACGCCGGTTTCCCGCCCACACGTGCATCTCGGTTAACGAGGAGGTTGTCCACGGCATCGGCTCGCTCAAACGGGTCCTGCACGACGGCGATCTCGTTTCCCTCGACGTGGTGGTCTGGGCCAACGGCTATATCGGCGACAATGCGCTGACGATGCCGGTGGGTCTGATCTCCCCGGAGAATGAGAAGCTGCTTCGCGTCACCGAGGAAGCCCTCCGCATCGGAGTCGCCCAAGCCCAGGTCGGCAATCGCATCGGCGACATCTCGCATGCGATCCAGACGCACGTTGAAGCCAACGGCTTTAGCGTCGTCCGCGATCTGGTCGGCCACGGGGTCGGCATCTCGATGCACGAGGAGCCGCAGATCCCGAACTTCGGCAAGCGCGGCAAAGGCGACGTGATCAAGCCCGGTATGACCCTCGCGATCGAGCCCATGGTGAATCGCGGCGGCCACCGGACGAAAACGCTCTCCGACGGCTGGACGGTCGTGACGACCGACGGTTCTCCCTCCGCCCACTTCGAGCACACGGTGCTCACCACGGAGCGCGGACCCGAGATCCTCACCATCCCGCGCTCGTCCTCCGTTCCGGTGCACGCGCTGACCACGCTCCCGGCCTAAATCCCTTTCCTGTCTTCTCCCTCTCACTCTCAACTGCCAACTCTCAACTCAAACCCACATGCCACGTCTCCTCGGTGTTGAAATTCCCGCGAAGAAGAAAGTCGCGTACTCCCTCCGTTATATCTACGGCATCGGCCCCGCCCGCGCCGACCAGATCCTGGTCGAAGCCGGCATCGATGCTGACATCCGTTCCCAGGACCTCACGGAAGAACAGCTCAACAAGATCCTCCAGGTGATCACTGAGCACAAGTGGGTCGTCGAGGGCGACCTCCGCCGCGAACTCGCCGGCAACCTGAAGCGCCTTCAGGCCATCAATTGCTACCGTGGCGTTCGCCACCGCAAGAGCCTGCCCGTCCGCGGTCAGCGCACGAGCACCAACGCCCGCACCCGCAAGGGACCCCGCCGTACCGTGGGTGTCACCAAAGCCAAAGAATAAACCACTCCCGTCATGGCCGAAGAAAAGTCCGCTCCCAAGAAAGAAAAGGCCCCGAAGGCCGCTGCCACCGCCGAGAATCCGGCGAAGGCCGCTCCCGCTGCCGACAGCAAGCCTGCCAAGGCCCCCAAGGCTGACGCCGCTCCCGCCGCGCCCGAGAAGCCGGTTGAGCTCATCGGTGGTGTTGCCAAGCAGCCCACGGCTGAAGACCTCCTGAAGGAGGAGCTGGGTGTCATCAAGGTCCGCAAGGCCAAGGGTTCCAAGAACGTCGTTTCTGGTTACGCCAACATCCTCGCGTCCTTCAACAACACGATCGTCTCGATCACCGACCAGAAGGGTCAGGTCATCGCCTGGTCCAGCGCCGGCAAGTGCAACTTCCGCGGTTCCCGCAAGTCCACCGCCTACGCCGCTCAGGTCGTCGCCCAGGATGCCGCCCGCAATGCGATGTCCCACGGCCTCAAGGACGTGGTTATCCGCGTCTCCGGTCCCGGCCTCGGCCGTGACAGCGCGATCCGCGCCCTCCAGGCCATCGGCCTTGAGATCGTCTCGATCGTCGACGTCACGCCGATCCCGCACAACGGCTGCCGCCCACGCAAGCGCCGTCGCGTCTAAGCGGACCCAGCTCCTCGCTCCCAACTTTTAATCTCACTTTATCATGGCTCGTTATATCGGACCCACCACCCGCATCAGCCGGCGCTTCAACCAGCCGATCTTTGGTGCCACCAAGGCCTTCGAGAAACGTCAGTATCCCCCGGGGCAGCACGGCCCCAAGCTCCGCCGCAAACTCTCCGAGTACGCGGTCGGCCTGAACGAGAAGCAGAAGCTTCGCTACACGTTCGGTCTGCTGGAGCGCCAGTTCCGCCGCATGTTCGAGATCGCCAAGCGTGAGCGCGGCGTCACCGGCGAACGCTTCCTCCAGCTCCTCGAGACCCGTCTCGACAGCGTGATCTACTCCCTTGGCTTCGCCAAGAGCCGCGCGGCCGCCCGCCAGATCGTCAACCACGGTCATGTCCGCGTGAACGGCCACAAGGTCGACATCGCGTCCTACAACGTGCAGGTTGGTGATGAGATCGAGATCAAGAACTCCCCGACGTCGCGCCAGATCGCGACTCGCAATCTTGAGGAAAACCGCGCCCGCAACGTCCCCGGATGGCTCGCGCTCAACGCCGAGCAGTTCAAGGCCGTCGTCAATCGTCTGCCGAACCGCGACGAGATGGAGCAGGGCATCAACGAGCAGCTGATCGTCGAGTTCTACTCGCGCTTCTAAGCGTTCGCTGTACTCAATCTCAACCACACTTCCAACTCAGAGCCCGCCATGCCCAAACGCCTCGGTAAGTTCGAACTCCCCAATAAGCTCACGAAGGTCGAGGAAGGCGCTACGCCGACCTATGGCAAGTTCATCGCCGAGCCCTTCGAGGCCGGTTACGGTCACACCATCGGCAACTCCCTCCGCCGCGTGCTCCTCAGCTCCATCGAGGGTGCCGCCATCTCCTCGATCAAGATCGAGGGCGTGAACCACGAGTTCCAGAGCATCGACGGCGTCGTCGAGGATGTCACCGACATCGTGCTCAACCTGAAGAAGATTCTGGTGGTTTCGACCAAGCGCGAGCCGGTCACCCTCGGGATCAAGGTCAGCAAGGCCGGTGCCGTCACCGCCGCCGACATCCAGGCCGACGCCAACATCACCATCGTCAATCCCGACCAGGTCATCTGCACCCTCGACAAGGCCCGCACGTTCGAGGCCGAGATCGAGATCAAGACCGGCCGTGGCTACTGCCCCGGTGAGCTGAACAAGAAGGAAGAGCAGGCCATCGGCGTCATCCCGATCGACTCCCTCTTCTCCCCCGTGAAGCTCGTCAAGTACGCGGTCGAGGCCACGCGCGTTGGCCAGATCACCGATTACGACAAGCTCATCCTCGAGATCTGGACCGACGGCCGCATCAACCCGGACGACGCCCTCAAGCAGTCCGCTTCGATCCTCAAGCACCACCTCGATGTCTTCGATCGCGTCAGCGACGAGGCCTACGAGTTCGAGAGCCAGCAGAGCGAGGTCAGCGAGGAGCAGAACAAGCTCCGCAAGCTCCTCAACATGTCGGTCAACGAGATCGAACTGTCGGTCCGCGCCGCCAACTGCCTCAACAACGCCAACATCACCACGGTCGGCGAGCTGGCGATGAAGACCGAGCAGGAGATGCTCAAGTACCGCAACTTCGGCAAGAAGTCGCTGAACGAGATCAAGGAGAAGCTCGAAGCCCTCGGCCTCTCCCTCGGCATGAAGTTCGACGAGCGCCTCCTCGACACCAAGAAGGAACTCTAAGCGGATTTTCGAATTTCGATTTCGGATTTTCGATTGGCTCCGGCCGTCGAAAATCCGTCTTCGAATCGAAAATCGAAATTCCCAATTCGAAAATCTTTCGGCCCTCGCGCCGTCCTGTCCGCCCAACGCTGCGGAAGGATTGCCGATCGGGGACCGTCCTTAAACCAAACCACCTATGCGTCACAATAAACACCACGCCTCCCTCGGCGTCAGCCGTGAGCACCGCGCCGCGATGCTCTCCAACATGGCCGCCTCGCTCATCACGCACGGCCGTATCGAGACGACCCTGGCCAAGGCCAAGGCGCTCCGCCCGTTCGTCGAGAAGGTCGTGACCAAGGCCAAGCAGGCCGCGGCCAAGACCGACAAGAAGGACATTCTCCATCTCCGCCGCCTCGCCTCGCGCGACGTCCGCGATCCCGCGGCCATCGAGTTGCTGTTCGGCGAGAAGGTGAAGGAATTCGCCAATCGTCCCGGCGGCTACACCCGCATCTACAAGCTCGGCGCCCAGCGCCAGGGCGACGCGGCCGAAATGGCGCTGATCGAGTTCGTCAAGGCGGACGACCAGGGCTACAAGAAGGCCAAAAAGAAGGGCGCCGCCAAGGGCAAGAAGACCGCCAAGAAGGACGCTGCTCCCGCCGCCGAGGCCGCTCCGGCCGAGGGCGAGAAGCAGGCCTAAGCCGCTTCGCTGCTTTCAATCACTTCAAGGCGTCCCGCTCCCGGCGGGACGCCTTTTTTGTGCCCACGCCGCTCACTCGACACCCGGGCTTGCCCGTCGCGAGGGACCCGCTTCACACTCCGCGCGTGTTCGACCTGGTGACTGGCATTGTCGTCTTCTGCTTTCTGCTCGCGGTGGGCTTCCTCGGGCTGTGGGCCTATTATGATCGCCGGGACCACTCGCGCTTCGCCGCCGGCCGCCGTCGGCTCACCTTCCACTGCATTCGGTGCGACCACCTGTATTCGTCACCCGGTCCGGCTGACACGGTGGCCTGCCCCAAGTGCGGCCACGTGAACGGGCGGCTGCGCTTCTGAGCGCGACGTCCGCGGGTGGCAGCGCGATTTTCCCTTCGCTTGGCGCGTTCTCCTGCTTGATTCCGTCCCGGCCGTCGTCTTTCTTCCCCTATGGCTCAGACGATCGCCGTCCTCGACTTTGGCTCCCAATATACGCAGGTCATCGCCCGCCGCATCCGCGAGTGTCAGGTCTACTCCAAGATCTATCACTACGCGACTCCTGCGGCCCAGCTTAAGGCGGACGGCGTCATCGGCATCATCCTTTCGGGTGGTCCGAGCAGCGTCTTCTCGAAGAAAGCGCCGATCCCGGATCGGGCGCTCTTTGACCTAGGCGTGCCCGTGCTTGGCATCTGCTATGGCATCCAGCTCATGGGGCATCTGCTCGGCGGCCAGGTTGCCAAGAGCGAACACCGCGAGTACGGCCACGGCACGCTCACGATCCAAAAGGCCGGCCGCCTTTTCGCGAAGCTGCCGAAAAAGCTGCGCGTCTGGAATTCGCACGGCGACCGCCTGATCAAGCTCCCGCCAGGCTTCACGCCGATCGGCACGACGGACAACTCCGAGTTCGCAGTGATCGAGAACCTGAAGAAAAATTTCTACGGCATTCAGTTTCACCCGGAGGTTTTTCACACCGAGCGCGGGGTGGACGTGATCCGTAATTTTCTCCTCGGTGTCTGCAAGGCGCGCCAGGACTGGACAACCAAGGACTACATCAGGAAGTCGATCGAGGACATCCGCACGCAGGTCGGGAAATCTAACGTCATCCTCGGTCTCTCGGGCGGCGTCGATTCCTCCGTGGCCGCAGCCCTGATTCATCAGGCGATCGGGCGTCAGCTGACCTGCGTGTTTGTCGACAACGGACTCCTCCGTAAGGGCGAGCGCGAGACCGTCGAGTCGCTCTACGCGCGCAATTTCAAGATCGACCTGCGTGTGGTCGATGCGTCGAAGCTTTTCCTGCGCCGGCTCAAGGGCGTGACGGATCCGGAGAAGAAGCGTAAGATCATCGGCGTGACCTTCGTCGAGGTCTTCGAGAAGTCACTCAAGGATATCGGTCGCAAGGCCGACTTCCTCGCACAGGGTACACTCTATCCCGACGTCATCGAGAGCGTGGCGATTGGCAACAATCCTGCCGCGCTCATCAAGAGCCACCACAACGTCGGCGGCCTGCCCGAGCGCATGAAGCTCAAGCTGCTCGAGCCGCTGCGCGAACTCTTCAAGGATGAGGTCCGCGCCGTCGGCACGGCGCTTGGCCTGCCGAAGGAAGTCGTCTGGCGCCAGCCGTTCCCGGGCCCGGGCTTGGGCGTGCGCGTGCTCGGCGACATCTCGTCCGACAAACTCGAGATTCTGCGCAATGCCGATGCCATCCTGCAGGAGGAGATGATGACGTCGGGCCTCTACTGGAAGGTCTGGCAGTCGTTCTGCGTGTTCCTCCCGGTCAAGTCGGTCGGCGTCATCGGTGACGAGCGCAATTACGCCTACGTGATCGCGGTCCGCGTGGTGGAAAGCATTGATGCCATGACCGCGGACTGGTCGCGGGTGCCCTACGATCTGCTGCAACGCATCTCCAACCGAATCACCAACGAGGTGCGCGGTGTTTCCCGGGTAGTGCTCGACATCAGTTCCAAGCCGCCGGCCACGATCGAGTGGGAATAAGAGGGCTCTTTTTTCCGGACCGCGTGTCCCATCGCTTTGACTGATCTTCTCTCATGAAAGCGTCCTTTCCCCTGCTCATCGCCGCCTTCCTCCTGAACGTCACCCTTGCGCGGGGTGATGTCGCGGCCACGTTGGCTTTGGCTCGTTCGGTGTACGGTCCGGAGGCGGTGCTCACGGCGGTTCGTTCGGTTCACTATGTGGGCACGGCCGAAACCATGGTCGCCACGCCGGAAGGCCCCCAGCCTTTCAAAGCGCAGTTGGAGATCATCTTCCAAGTTCCGTACCGCCAGCGCATGGTGGTCACGCTGCCCGATCGAGTCGAGGTCACCGCCCTGGACGACTACGAAGCCTGGCAGCGGGTTTCCGATCCCTCCGATGCGACTCGCTGGCGGCTGACGCTCCTCGGGATCGACCAGATCAAGCGGCTCCGGGCCACGACCTGGGAGAACCTCGCTTTCCACCGGGGCTTGGAGCAAAAAGGGGGGCGGGTGGATGATCTCGGAGAAGTGACGATCGACGGTGTCCGTACCCACAAGATCGCGTTCCTGCATGACAACAGTATCATCTTTTTCCGCTATTTTGACCTCGCGACAGGCCGGCTGATTCTGACCGAGACTGATCAGGGAGAACGCATCCGCGAGGAGGGCGAATTGATCGCCTCCGGCATTCGTTTTTCACGTAAAGTCATCACCACCACTAAATTGCCAGATGGATCGGACCGTACGGTGACCGTCACCTTCGATCGGATCACGGTGAACGAGGATTTCCCGGCCAGCCAGTTTGTGATTCCGCCCGTCGGCCGGCAGTAGCCTCTTCGGGTACATTTCCGTCTCGCGCCCGGAGGGGCTAATGGGTAAGTCCTTTTCGAATACCGCTTACCGTGCGCCTCCTCTCGTTTGCTTCCAAATCCTTCGACTCCGAACTGGCTGATTTTTGCCGTGGTGCCGTTGTCACCCGTGAGATTTCCGACTCGGTAGCCGCCATCCTGGCCGACGTTCGGCACCGCGGGGATGAGGCCGTCTCGTACTACGCGGCCAAGTTCGACGGGGCCAAGTTGCGTGCGCGTGATTTCCGCCTCAAGCCCTCCGATCTCGCGGCCGCGGCCAAGCGGATTGGACCGGCTGAGCGCAAGGCCATGGCTGCGGCGTATGAGAACATCCTCGCGTTCAACCAGAAGGGCCTGCCGGAAGGTTGGACCGGGAAGAACAAGCACGGTGCGATGGTGGGCGAAGTTCATCACCCGATCCGGCGCGTGGGTCTGTATGTCCCGGGCGGCGAAGTGCCGTTGGTTTCGACGGTTTTGATGACGGCCACGCTGGCGAAGATCGCCGGCTGCCCGGAGATCGCGGTCTTCACGCCCTCCAATCCCCAGGGGCGGGTATCGGACGGTCTGTTGGCGGCACTCGATCTCGTCGGCATTGAGGAGGTCTACCGCATTGGTGGGGTCCAGGCGGTGGGCGCGATGGCTTACGGCACCCTGACCGTTCCCGCCGTCGACAAGGTCTTTGGCCCCGGAAACGCCTACGTCTGTGAGGCCAAGCGCCAGGTTTTCGGCACGGTGGGGGTGGATTCACTTCCCGGACCGAGCGAAGTCATGGTCATTGCGGACGAGTCCGCCCGGCCGGATTTCGCGGCCGCCGATCTGCTCGCACAGGCCGAGCACGGTTCCGGACGCGAGAAGGTATTCCTCGTCGCGACGTCGCTGGAGCTGATTCAGGCGATCCATGCGGAGATGCTGACCCAGATTAAGTTTCTTACGCGTTCGGAAAAAACGCAGCGCGTGCTGGCCGAGGGCTTCCTCGCGATCGAGGTGCGCAACCTCACTGAGGCGGCGCAGGTGGCCAACTTCGTGGCGCCCGAGCATCTCGAACTCCTCGTGAAGGACAGCGCCGAGAAGACGCTGGTTCGCACGATCACAACCGCCGGCGCCATCATGCTGGGCAATCTGACGCCGACGGCGCTGGGCGACTTCACCGCGGGTCCGAGCCATGTGCTGCCGACCGGCCGGGCCGGCCGTTTCTTCAGCGGACTGCGCGTTGCCGACTTCATGCGTCGCACCAGCCTAGTTCGCTACGATCGCGGCAGTGTGCGCAAGGCCGAGCCGGTCGTCTCCGCCTTCGCGGCGATGGAGAAGCTCGATGCGCACGGCCGCTCGGTGAAGATCCGGGCGCTCTGAAGCAGCTACGCTGCCCCAGGAATTCAGGAGTGAGGAGTCAGCATTCAGAATAGAGCCCGAGCCGATGGCGCTTTCCGCCTCGCGACCCATTTCCGATTCCGGTGCTGACTTCTGACTTCTGAATCCTGACTTCTTTAATTTCCGATCCGATGTCATCCGTTTCCTCCCTCGTTCTCCCGCATGTCGCGAAGCTGCACGCCTACACGCCTGGCCTGCAACCGACGGAATCCGGCTGGGTGAAGCTCAATACCAACGAGTGCCCGTACGCGCCCAGCCCGCGCGTGGCGGAGGCAATCCGCCGCGAACTCGAAGGGGAGGGGGACGCCCTTCGCCTGTACCCGAATCCGAAGAGCAGTCCGCTCCGGCGCCAGATCGCCACGATCCATGGCCTGCGCGAGGAGAATGTGATCGTGGGCAATGGTTCCGACGATGTGCTCAATCTGCTGGTACGGTGCTTCGGTGGGCCGACGGCTGAAACGGGCATCACGTTTCCGAGCTACTCGCTTTACCCGGTGCTGGTGGCGATCCAGGACGGCGCGACCTCGGTGATTCCGTTCACGCGGGAGATGAAACTGCCGATCGACGCGATCGCCGCCTCCGGCGCGCGGGCATTTTTCCTGACCTCACCCAACGCCCCGACGGGCGTGGCGTTTCCGAACGACGAGATCCGCGCCGTGCTCGCCCGCTTTAAGGGACTGCTCGTGGTTGACGAGGCCTATGCGCCGTTCGCCAGGGAGAACGCGGTGCCCTTGCTGGCGCAGCACCCGAACCTCGTGATCACGCGCACGCTGTCCAAGGCCCATGCCCTCGCGGGCATCCGCGTGGGCTATGCGCTCGCGCATGCGGAGGTCATCGACCTGCTTGATCGCGTCCGCGACAGCTACAACGTCAACCGGCTCTCGCAGGCCGCCGCCATGGCGGCGCTGGGCGATCCGGGCTACTACACTGCGATCATTGAGAAGGTGAAGGCGACCCGGGATTTTTACGTGAACGAATGGGGCGCCAAGCTCGGCTGGTTCACGTACCCGTCGCAGGCCAATTTCATCTTCACTGAGCCGCGCAACGCTGCGGGCCAGACGGGCCCGGCCGTGGCCAAGGCGCTCTACGAGTTCCTGCTCTCCCGGCGGATCCTGGTCCGGTACTTCCCGAGCCACGCCTTGACCGCTCCCTTCCTCCGCATCAGCGTCGGCAACGACGACGAGATGCTCGCCGTCAACGAAGCAATCGACGCATGGCTCAAGACCGCAAAGCAACCCTGACCCGCAAGACGGCCGAGACCGATATTGCCCTGACGCTGGCCGTGGATGGCCGCGGCAGTTCGAAAATCGACACGGGCGTGCCGTTTTTCGACCACATGCTGACGCTTTTTGCGAAGCACGGCCTTTTCGACCTCGATGTCCGCTGCAAGGGCGACGTCGAAGTGGACTATCACCACACGGTCGAGGATGTCGGCCTGGTGCTCGGCGACGCCTTCAAGCAGGCCCTCGGCGACAAGATCGGCATCAAGCGCTACGGCTTTTTCCTCCTGCCGATGGATGAGTCGCTCGCCCGTGTCGTTGTCGATATCGGCGGCCGTCCGCACCTCGTCTATCAGGTCGAGGCGCCGACCCAATTTGTACGCGACTTCAATATCGTGCTCGTGAAGGAATTTTGCCGGGCGTTCAGCAATGCGCTGGGCGCCAACCTGCACGTCACACTCGAGTACGGCGAGGAGCCGCACCACGTGGCCGAGGCGATCTTCAAGGGTCTCGCCCGCGCGATGGATGCCGCCACGCAGATCGAGCCGCGCGCGGCCGATCAGCTACCGAGCACCAAGGGTAAGATCTGACAATCCAGAGGTCGGATTTCAGAGATCAGAGGTCAGAATCGAACCGGTGGAATCGCTGTCCGGTCCTGATCTCTGACCTCCGACTTCTGACCTCTTTCCGTCTCAGTTCTTGCCCAGCGTCTTTTCGAGCGCGCTGACGAAGAGCTGCATCTCCTCCTTGGTCCCGAGGCTGACACGGACCCAGTCGGCATACTTGGACTCGTCGCCCGGCTGGATGCCAAACGGGCGGGTGACCATGATGTTTTCAGCGAGCATCTTCTTCTGCACCTCGGCCGAGTTCATGCCTGACTTGAAGAGAATGAATGCGCCCTGCGGCTCGGCATAGGTCAGGCCCATGCGGTCGAGTTCCTTCTTCGTGTAGTTGCGCACCTCGGCGTAGCGTTTGCGGTTCAGCTCCATGTACTCCTGGTCCTTCATGGCCTCCTGTGCTGCGATGGCGGCGAGGAAGCTCGGGGCGAGACCGAGGTCATACTTCTCGAGCTTGGCCAGCGTTTCCGGGTTGCCGATGCCGTAGCCGGCGCGGAGGCCGGCCAGGGCGTAGGCCTTGGAGAAGGTGCGGGAGACAATCAGGTTTTTCCGCAGCTTGACGAGTGGAGCCATCGTGTTGGGCAGCAGGCCGGTGTCGGCGAGCTCGAGGTAGGCCTCGTCGACGAAGACGAGCACGTGCGGTGGGGCCATCATGATGAATTTCCGCAGCTCCGCCGGATCGGCGAGGACGCCCGTCGGGTTGTTCGGATTACAGATGTAGACGATCGCGGTGTTCTCATCGATCGCGGCGGCGAGGGCGGCGAAATCGTAGCCCATCTTCGCGTTGACCGGCGTATACTCGATCGTGCCGCCCCATTTCGTGAACGAGCCGGTGAGCTGGGGATAACCCGGCGTGGTCGTGACAATGTTAAGCCCGGGCTTGCTGAAAGCGGCGGCGGTGAGCTCGAGGATCGGACCGGATCCGGCCGTCGGATAGATGAAGTCCGGCTGAACGCCTTCCTTGGCGGCGGCGATCTTCACCATCTCATCGACCTCATTGCGGTTGTAGTAATTGCCACTCTCGATCGCAGCGATCATCGCTTCCTTCGCTTTTGGCGTGTAGCCGAAGGCGTTTTCATTGCTTCCGAGGCGGACCGGGCTGTCGGGATCGGTCGGTGCGGCCCGAAGGGAAACGCCGAGGATGACGGTGAGGAGTGAGGCAACCGCGACGAAGCGGCGGGAGGAGGGGATCGAACAGTTCATGGTGATGGATTGACCGTTCAGAAGGGCAGGACTCGCACCAATCCTCGGACTAACCGCATGATCGCGGATGCAATTTATTCATGCGCTTGCAGGCGGCAGGCCGACGATCAGGTGAAATCTTCAGCGGGCACAAAAAAACAGCCGGTCGTCCAACGACCGGCCGTTGCGATAACAACACGGAAAAGAGATCAGGTCTTGCCGAGGATCTTGGCGAACTCACCGAGGAAGACATCCATCTCCTCCTTGGTGCCGATGCTTACGCGGGCCCAGTCGCCGTACGCGCCCTCGGGCACGCCGCTTTCGCGCGAGCCGCTGATGAAGATCTTGGCGTCGCGCAGTTTCTTCACGAGATCCGTGTTGGGCATGCCGGCGCGAAAGTAGATGAAGGCGCCCTGCGGGCTGGCGTACTTGATGCCGAGGCGGTCAAACTCCTTGCAGACGTAGTCGCGCACCTCGGCGTACTTCTTGCGATTGGCCTCGAGGTGGGCCTTGTCCTTGATCGCTTCCTGCGCGGCGATGGCCGCGAGGTAGCTCGGGTCGCCGGTGTAGAAGCGGCGGAGCTTGGCGAGGACGTCCGGGTGGGCCATGCCGTAACCGGCGCGCAGGCCGGCCATGCCGTGACCCTTCGAGAAGGTGCGCGTGACGATCATGTTCTTGCGCAGCTTGACGAGCGGACCAGCGGTGTTGGCTGCGAGACCCGAGTCGGCGAGCTCAAGATAGGCTTCGTCCACGAAGACCAAGATGTGCTGCGGGACGGAGAGAATGAATTTCCGCAGCTCCGCCGGATCGGCGAGGACGCCGGTCGGGTTGTTCGGATTGCAGATGTAGACGATGACCGTGTTCTCATCGATCGTGCGGCTGAGCGCAGCGAAGTCGTAGCCCATGCTCTCGCTGAGCGGGGCAAACTTGATGTCGCCACCATGTTCGCTGAACGCGCGGGTGAGCTGGGTGTAGCCCATCGCCGTGGTGACGACGTTTTTGCCGGGCGCGGCATACGCGAAGGCCGTGAGCATGAGGACCGGGCCGGAGCCGGGCGTCGGCAGGATGTAGTCTTCCTTCACGCCTTCGTAGGCCGCGACGATGCTGACCATGTCCCCGACTTCGTTGTTGTTGTAGTAGTTGCCCTCCTCAAGGGCGGCTTTCATCCGCTCAAGGGCCTTGGGCGTGTAACCGAAGGCGTTCTCATTGCTGCTGAGCCGCGTGTTGGGCGTCGCTTCCGCCGCCTGGGCCTGAAGGAGGAAAGCGGGAAAAATGGAGGCGAGTGCGAGCGAGGCCGCCAGCGCGAGGCTGCGGCGGGAGCGGGGGAACGAGGATGTTTTCATGCGTGGATCCGGTGGTCCGGTAAGTATCGGGTTGAGCGATGCATGAGGTGAATAGCACCCCACGTGCCCCGCCCCCGGTTTGGCCTACGCAAAGAGTTCATACCTGGATCGCCCGGATTGATTTTCGGGATGGCGCCACGAGCTTCGATCGCTACGGTGCGGGCGATGTCAGCTCCTGTCATTGCCGTCATCGACAACGGAATCTGCAACCTTCGCAGTGTGACCAAGGCCCTCGAGGCCGTGGGGGCGGCCCCGCACGTCGTCCGCACGCCCGCTGAAGCGCAGGCGGTCGCAGCCGCCGGCCTCGTGCTTCCCGGCGTGGGCGCATTGCGCGACTGCGTGGCGTCGCTGCGCGCGACCGGGTTGGCCGAGACCGTTCGGGAATGGATCGCGGTTGACCGGCCCTTTCTCGGGGTCTGTCTCGGGATGCAGGCCCTGTTCGAGTATTCGGAGGAGGGCGGGGTGAAAGGACTGGGGATTTTTCCCGGACAGGTTATCCGGTTCCGCCGTCCGCCGGAGTTCAAGATTCCGCACATGGGCTGGAACACGGTCCGCTTTGTCCAGGCGGCCTCTCCGCTCCGGGATGGGCTCAAGACCGAGGGCGAGGCCTTTTATTTCGTGCACAGTTTTCACTGCGCTCCGGCTGATCCCTCGCTGGTGCTTGCGGAATGTGATTACGGCGGGGCCTTTACGGCGGCGATCGGCCGCGGCCGCTGCTTCGCGACCCAGTTTCACCCCGAGAAGAGCCAGGCCAAGGGCCTCCAGATCTACCGGAATTTTGCGGCGGTTGCGGGGGCCTGCGTTCCTCGGGGCGCCTGACAGGATTCGTGAATCTAACCTGAGGGCCGACGGTCCCTTATGGCTTCCAAGGTATTTGGCTGCCGCATCACTTTTCTTTGCAAGCGGAGCGAAATTTGCTCTCTGTGGCTGAATGCAGCCATCCCCCGCCACCCTGAAGATCGCCGACAAAGACATCTCCCTTCCCATCATCATCGGAAGTGAAGGAGAAAAGGCGATCGACACCCGTAAACTCAGGGCCGACACGGGCTATATCTGCTACGATCAGGGTTACGGAAACACCGGCTCTTGCGAGAGCGCGATCACCTACCTTGACGGCGACAATGGCATTCTTCGCCATCGCGGCTACCCGATCGACCAGCTGGCGGCCCACAGCAACTTCGTTGAGACGGCTTACCTGATCATCTACGGCGAACTTCCAAATCCTCAGCAGCGCAAGGATTTCGGTCAGCGGATGCGCGAGAATGCGGCGATCGAGACGCAGATGCATCGCCTGTTTGAGGGCTTTCCGAAGGATGCTCCGCCGATGGCCATGCTCAGCTCGCTGGTCGCGGCGCTCCCGGCGTTTTATCCGCAGCTCGCCACGAACAATTTCGAGAAGGATCTCCAGAGCTTCGATCTGACGGCCGCGATGCTCATCTCCAAGGTGCGCACGATGGGCGCGATGATCTATCGCTACCAGAAGGGCCTGCCCTTCATTTTCCCGAAGGACATCCCGTTTGCGGACAACTTCCTGCACATGATGCTCTCGGAGCCCTACCAGGATTACGTGGGCATCCCCGAGGTTTCCAACGCCCTCAATCTTCTGCTCCTTCTCCACGCCGACCACGAGCAGAACTGCTCCACGTCGACGGTCCGCATGGTCGGCTCCTCGGCCGCCAATCTCTTCACCTCGGTAGCCGCAGGCATCAACGCCCTGTCCGGCCCGCTCCACGGCGGCGCCAATGCGGCGGTCATGCAGATGCTGCAGGCCATCCACGACGAGGGCGACGACGGCACCCGCTTCATCGCGGCTGCGCGCTCCGGCAGCAAGAGCAACCGCCTGATGGGCTTTGGCCACGCGGTGTACCGCAATTTCGACCCGCGCGCCAAGATCATCGGCAAGGCCTGCGAGGAAGTGCTCAACAAGCTGGGGATCAATGATCCTCTCCTCAAGATCGCCCAGAACCTCGAGCGTGCCGCGCTGCAGGACGAGTACTTCGTCTCCCGCAAGCTGTACCCGAATGTCGACTTCTACTCGGGCATCATCATGCGCGCGCTCGGGATCCCGACCAATCTCTTCACCGTCATGTTCGCGATCGGTCGCACACCGGGCTGGATCGCCAACTGGCACGAGGTTGCGTCCAACCCCAAGGGCCGCATCTACCGCCCGCGTCAGATCTACGTCGGCCCGGTCGTCCGCGACTACGTGCCGATGGCCAAACGCTGATCCGGTTTGTAGCCGGGGGCAGCGACCCCGGCTATACTAGGCCCGCCTTTGAGGCGGGCCTATTTCTTTTCCGGAGCAGGATGGAACATCTGCTCCAGCTCGAGTCCGGTCAGCTTCTTGAGTCCGCTGATCAGGTACCAGAGCGCCGCCATCGTCATGATCATGCTCGGGATTACGATCACCGGCCAGCTCAGGACCTGCATGCGCGCAATCTCAGCATTGAACTCCGGGGTGCCGGGCGGGCTCTTCAGCAGATAGCGGGCGAGGCCGAAATTCAGGAAGGCGCTGATCGTGAATGATGCCACCAGCCAATAGCTCGAGTTGGCCAGCAGACGATCGAACGCGTCGCGGGTGCCGCGCTCGGCCAGTGCCTGGTCCACTTTGGGCAGGTCGATGACCTGATCGTTGAGCAAAAATTCGCGCACCAGCGGCCGCTTGCTCTTCATCGAGAACAGGACGGCGAGACCGATGATGGCCGGAATGGCCGCCTCCTTCACCGCGATCCAGAAGGCATCCATGTCCAGCAGCATGAGCCCGCCGGTGAGAAGGATGCTCGCAACGCCGATCACCGAAACAAAATTTGCCTGCCGCCGCTGCCGGTAATCCCAGATGCCGTAGCCGAGCGGAAAGATCAGCGCCACGATGGTGGCCACACGTGGGCCCAAGGCTTCCGGCTTGCTGAGGTAGGTCAGGGTCAGCGAGCCGAGAACGATGTTAAAGACGATACTGAGCAGCAGGTTTTCTCGCTTGGGCGTCGCTTGAGTCACGGAAAGGGGTGGTGGTCGTGACGGTCATGTAGTCATGAAATGCGGGCACCCGGCGATTCATTTCTTGGATTCCCCGGTCGGGCTTTTATAGCTCCCTGTCATCATGATCCTTCTCGGCGTCAACATCGACCACTGCGCCACCGTTCGCCAAGCCCGCTATCGTCAGGCAGAGGCCACCACCGGAGGATGCATCGAGCCCGATCCCGTCACCTTTGCCGTCCTCTCCGAACGCGCGGGCGCCGACGGCATCACCGTTCATCTGCGTGAGGACCGCCGGCACATCCAGGAGCGGGACGTCTGGCGTCTGCGCGAGACGATCGGCACCCGCCTCAATCTGGAAATGGCCTGCACGCCGGCCATGATCGAGTTCGCGCTCAAGCTGAAGCCCGAATCGGTCTGCGTCGTTCCCGAGAGCCGCGAGGAGGTCACGACCGAGGGCGGCCTGGATGTGGTGGGCGCGCGCGACCGGGTGCGGGCCTGCGTCGACGCCATGAATGCAGCCGGTATCATCACCAGCCTGTTCATCGATCCGGACGAGGCGCAGATCGAACTTAGCGCCAAGCTCGGGGCGCCTTGGATCGAGCTGCACACCGGGGCTTATGCCAATGCCTATCATCACGCGGGGCGGGCAGCGGAATTCAAGCGCCTGCGCGTGGGCGCGACGCTTGGTCATCAATGCGGCCTCGTGGTCAACGCCGGTCATGGCATCAACTACGTCAATATCGCCGAGGTGCGGACCCTGCCGCACCTGCACGAACTCAACATTGGCCACAGCATCGTGAGTCGCGCGCTCTTCACCGGCGTCGAAGAGGCGGTGCGGGAAATGAAGACCCGCATGAACGTCGCCTGAACGAAAACGCGCGGATGCCCACCCGGTTGCCGGCCTGACCAGCTTTTCCCTTTTCATGAATCTCGATCTACCGCCAGGCGGCATCCTTCTCGGTATGGGGTGTGACCTCGTGGAAATCGCGCGCATTCAACGGGTGTTGGAGCGGCAGGGGGAGCGTTTCCTCGCACGGGTTTTCACGGAGGAGGAGCGCACCTACTGCCTCGCGATGCCGCACCCACCGAAGCATCTGGCAGCCCGGTTTGCCGCCAAGGAGGCCATCTCAAAATGCTTCACCACCGGCATCGGCGCCGAACTCGGCTGGAAATCGATCTCGATCTATCACGGAACGCGGCATGAGCCGCTTGTCCGCCTGGATGAAAAAGGCGAGGCCCTGCTGCAGTCCGTGGGCGCCACCAGCATCCAGGTTTCCCTCTCGCATACCGATACGATGGCGATGGCGGTTGCGGCTTTGCTGCGGAAGCTCTAGAGTTTTCCCATGAGCGCCGCTGAACCGAAGGAAAAACTCTCCAAGACGCCTTCGTGGATCATGGTGGGTTTTCTTCTGGGGGTGATCGCAGTGCTGGGCTTTCAGCATGAAATGCGTCGCTCCTCCGCCGTCACGGCGGCCGCTGCGGTCATCGCCCCACCTGCCCCGGTCCCGGCGCCCGTTGAAAACGTGACTGCGCTGACCGATCGTCCGAGTCTGGCGGTGATCGAGGCGGTCTTTGCCGAGTGGGGCGGTTTTGCCCGCTGGGCGGAGGACCGGACGGAAGTGGCGTTGTGGAATTCCACCACGGGTGGATTCACGGATTTCTTTGAGATCGTTCGGACCACCGATGGATTGTACGTCCGCTCGATCAGCCGGCTGACCCGCCCCCTGACGGAGGCGAATCCGCCGTCCGAGGCCCCGCTGCGTTTCACCGAACCGCCGGAAGAGCGCGAAGCCCGCCGGGCCGGCCGCCTGAGTCCGGAGATCGAGGCGGAGCGGATCGGTCCGTGGCACGAGCAGCCGACGCCGGCCAGTCCACCACGTCCCGCGTACCTGCCGCCGCCCGCGCCGGCGGCCGGCGAGCCCAAGGTTTGAGCGAAGGGAACTGCATGGATCACTCGCTCCATCCGATTCTCAGCTGCGACGAGGCGAGGCAGTTCGAGGCCGCCTATCTGGGTGGCGACGAGGCCTGCGAATGGCAGGCCATGAACGCCGCTGGCACCGGCCTCAGCCACGCCCTTGAGCAGGACCTCGCCGAGGTGGGCGGGCTGCCGGCGGAGGCGCGGGTGCTGGTCCTCGTCGGCAAGGGGCACAATGGCGGCGATGCCTTGCTCGCGGCCGCCGACCTCGCGCAGCGCCATCCCACGCTGACCGTCGACGTGTGGTTGGTGTACGGCGAAAAGTCGATGCGTCCGCTCGCGCTGCGCGCCCTGCGCCGGCTTGCGGAGACCGCCCGTGAACGTGAGCGCCGGACGGATGCCACCCGGGTCGGTCCGACCTACGATGTCGTGATCGACGGTGTATTCGGTTTTCAATTTCGCGCCCCGCTCGATGCACGGGCGTCGGCGGTGCTGGCAAAGGCAAATGCGGTCGCGGCCCGATTGCGGGCGGCGGTCGACCTGCCCAGCGGGTTGGGCGAGCGCGACGCGTTCCGCGCCGACATCACCTATGCGACGGGGATCGTAAAGACGCCGCTGCTCGGACTGCCGAATGCAGGACGTCTGCGCTTTCTGGACTTGGGGTTCCCGACCGCAGCCGCGTTTCCCCACGCGCGGGAGTGGGTTGCCGGATCCGCCATCCTCGCCCCCCTGAATCGCCTGCGTCCCGCCGCGTCCGACAAGCGCACCTATGGGCATCTGTTCATCGTCGGAGGATCCGGTCGCTATCCGGGCGCCGTGCTGATGAGTGTGCTGGCCGCGCTGCAGAGCGGGGTGGGGCTGGTGACCGCGTTTGTCCCGGCGTCACTCGCGCCGGCCTTTGCCGCCCGCGTGCCCGAGGCGATGTGGGTTGGCTGGCCGGAAACACCGGATGGCGGGCTCGCGATCGAGGGGGCTCACCTGTTTCGCGAAAAAGCGGAGCGGATGACTGCGTTGCTTATTGGGCCGGGGCTGGGTCGTGAAGCGGAGACGCTGAGCCTGGCGCGCGACTTGATCCTGACCTCGCGCGTCCCGGTCGTGATTGATGCGGATGCGCTCCAGGAGGATACGGTGCGTGAGCTCAACGTGTCGGCCATCCTCACGCCGCATGCCGGCGAGTTTGCGCGGATTGCGGGAGGACAAGACGTGACGACCTTCAGCGCCGAGCGGCGCGTCGTGACTGTCCTCAAAGGCCCGGTGACGTGCGTCGCCGACGGCCGCACGGTGGTGCACAGCTTCTTTGGCGGTCCGGTGCTGGCGCGCGGCGGCAGCGGTGACCTGCTGGCTGGATTGGTGGGCGGTCTGCTGGCGCAGACTCCGGGCGACCCTCGACTGGCCGCGATCCAAGGCGTGGTCTGGCACGGTCAGGCGGCCGATCGACTCGCGCAAACGCGCGGGGCGGTGGCGGTGCGGACGACCGACCTGTTGGAACACCTTTGTTTTATTATTAATTTGCAACAAAGCTTTACGCCATCGAGGTAGCCGGACAGCGTTCCGGATCCCTTTCTTGCAATCATGTCCTCCGAGATGACGGAGCGGCAGGCGTTCCTCGTGCTGAACGCGCTGCCCAATATTGGCCCGATCACACTCAACCGACTCCTTGCCGAGCTGGGCAGGGACCCGCGGACCGTACTTGCGGCCGGGGTACACCGTTTGCAGCAGGTGCAGGGGGTGGGGCCGGTCATCAGCGCCACGGTTGCGGCTTGGCGCGACCATTTTGACCTCGTGCGGGAAGAGCAGCGCATGGCCCAGGCCCGGACGACCTTTGTGGTCACGTCTGATCCGGAGTATCCGCGTCTGCTCCGCGAGATACACGATCCGCCGATCGGTCTGTATCGGAAGGGGACCTACGATCTGAGTCAGCCGTGCATCGCCATCGTGGGCAGCCGGCGGACCACGTTGTACGGACAGTCGGTCGCCAAGAAACTCGGCGCCGATCTCGCACGGGCGGGCTTTTGTGTGATCAGCGGACTTGCCCGCGGCATCGATACGGCGGCGCACGAAGGCGCGCTCTCGGTTGGTGGGCGCACGGCTGCCGTCCTGGGTACGGGCGTGGACATCATTTATCCGCCCGAGAATCTCGCGCTCTACCGGCAGATCGAGGAGCAGGGGGCCATCCTCTCGGAGTTCCCCTTCGGTCGCCGTGCGGATCGGCAGTCGTTCGCGATGCGCAATCGCATCGTCGCCGGCATGTGCGAGGCGGTCATCGTGGTGGAGACCGATGTCAGCGGTGGCTCCATGATCACGGCGCGCTTCGCCGGCGAGCAGGGGCGGTTGATCTTTGCGGTGCCAGGCCGGATCGATCAGCCGACCAGCGCCGGCTGCCACCAGCTCATTCGCGACGGAGCGACGCTGCTGACGAGCGTCGACGATGTCCTGACCGAGCTGAATTACCTCGATGGCCTGCGCCCGGCTCCGCTCATGGCCGGAGCCGGGCTCTCGGCGGAGTCATCCGCTACGCTGTCGGACGATGAAAACACCGTGCTCGCCTGCTTCGCCGGTGGAGCGCTGCTGTCGATTGATCACCTGGCGGCGCAGACCGGACTCTCCGTGGCCGCGTTGTCGTCGACCCTGATGATGCTGGAACTGAAGCGTCGGGTCGTGAAACGGACTGACGGTACGTTCGAGGCCCGGCCGGACTAGCCCGGCGGCCAGGTCAGCTGGCGCTTCGCGAGCAGATGCACGTGCAGATGCGGAACGCTCTCGCAGGCATCGGGCCCGTGGTTGATCACGAGGCGGAAGCCGCGTGCGAGCCCGAGTTTCTTGGCGACGACCCCCGCGGTCACCAGCAGATGTCCGAGCACGGCCTCATCGGCCGCGGTCGCTTCGCCGACGCGGGGGATGAGCTGCTTGGGAATGATGAGGAGATGAACGGGCGCCTGCGGCTGGATATCGTGGAGGACGATGCACCGGTCATCCTCGTGCTCGATCTTGGCCGGGATCTCGCGGTCGATGATCTTCTGAAAAATCGTCTTGGACATGATGCAGCAGAGTTAACCACGAAAAACACGGAATACACGAAAAAGATCCCCTGATCGATCGCCGACAGGACCCTGCATGGCCCGCGAATCACGCGAATCGCCGCGAATGCAACCTCTGAGCAGACCTCATTTTTTGAGGATCCGGAATTCGCGCCCATGCGCGTGATTCGCGGGAGGTCGTCTGGGCGGATTTAGCTTTCGTGTGTTCCGTGTATTTCTTGGTTCCTAGAGAAATAGCAGCTGCAGTTTCGCGCTGCTGCTCGTTCTGGCGGCGGCGAGATCGTGGATGAAGGCGAGGGCCTCATCGTACTCGCGCTTGCGCTTCGCCGTGGCGCGACGGGTCGGCGGGATCAGCGCGGGGCGGAGATTCGTCACGAGTAGCGTCGACTCGCGGTAGCGCGCGAGGTGTTTCAGGCCCGTCATGACTTCGGCTCGCGTGAAGAGCGGCGTGGCCGAAGCGAGGGTGAGCGAGGCGTCCCAGTGGTAGAAACCGTGGCGGGGCAGGTGCGTGAAGAGCTTTGAGAACAGATCAGCCGCAGCGGCGTTGAACGCGGCGTCATAGGTCGCGGCCAGCTCCGGCTTCTCCGCCATCTGTTCCGCCAGTTCACTCAGGCTGCACGCGATCGCGGCCTTGATCTGCTGCGCGAGGTAGAGGTCGTGCCCGGTGACGTGGGCGAACAGGCCGTCGATGAAATGCAGACGGCGCAGGTCGTCGCGCCGCGTCATTGCTTCGGTTTGTCGAGCGCGTTGATCTCCTGCATGAACTCCGCGACGTCGCGGAACTGCTTGTAGATGCTCGCAAAACGTACGTAGGCGACCTGGTCGATCCGGCGCAGTCGTTCCATCACGGCATCGCCGATGGCACGCGACGGGATCTCGCTCTCGAACTGGGCCTCGAGGATGTCGATCACGTCTTCGACGAGCATGGTGATCTGCTCCGCGTCGACCGGCCGCTTGTGACACGCGGCGCGCGCGGCCCGGACGAGTTTCTCGCGGTCAAAGTCTTCGCGCCGGCCATCGCGCTTGATCACGACGAGATCCTCGCGGACGAGCATTTCAGTCGTGGTGAAGCGATTTCCGCACTCCATGCACTCGCGCCGGCGGCGGATGGTGCTGCCTTCCTTGCTGATGCGGGAATCGATGACCTTGTCCTCGATCGAGGTGCACTTGGGACAGCGCATGGTGGGGTCAGTTGAGGGAAAGGAAGTTTTCCAGAATCTTCATGCCACCCTCGGTCGCGATGGACTCAGGATGGAACTGCACGCCCCAGATGGGAAGGGATTTGTGACGCAGGCCCATGATCTCGCCCTCGGCGGTCTCGGCCGTGATCGCGAGGCAGTCCGGCAGTGTGGCGCGCTCCACCAGCAACGAGTGGTACCGGGTGGCGGCAAAGCCCTGGGGCATGCCTTTGAAGACATCCGTGTTCTGGTGCAGGATGGGTGACGTCTTGCCGTGCATCAGCCGGTCGGCCCGGATCACACGCCCGCCAAAGTAGTGGCCGATCGACTGGTGTCCGAGGCACACCCCGAACAGCGGTTTCTTGCCGGCAAAGGCTCCAATCATGTCCAGCGACACGCCGGCTTCGACCGGTGAGCAGGGGCCGGGGGAGATCAGCACGCGGTCCGGATTGAGCGCAAGCGCCTCGGCCGGAGTGATCTCGTTGTTGCGGAACACGCGCTGCTGCACGCCCAACTGGCCGAAATATTGGACGAGGTTGTAGGTGAACGAGTCGAAATTATCGATGACCAGCAGCACGGTAAAGGTAAGGTAAGATTACCTAGCGGATTGACAGCGGGGTCAAGCGTCCCGGTAGGGTGGGGTACGCCGATGCCCGAACACTTCCAACTTCTGCGAACCGATACAGCCACGGCCGCCAGGCGCGGGCGCCTGCAGACCCGGCATGGCGTGGTCGAGACTCCCATCTTCATGCCCGTGGGCACCCAAGGCACGGTCAAGGCCCTGACCCCGGTGCACCTCAAGGAAATCGGAGCCCAGATTATCCTCGGTAACACCTACCACCTCAATATCCGGCCTGGCAGCGAGTTGGTTCGCGATTTGGGCGGACTGCACCGGTTCATGGGTTGGGATGGACCGATCCTGACCGACAGCGGTGGATTTCAGGTCTTTTCCCTTTCGAAACTGCGAGACATCCGGGAGGACGGCGTGGCCTTTCAGTCGCATCTGGATGGCGCGAAGCTCTTTCTCGGACCCAAGGAGGTCATGGGCATTCAGTCCAATCTGGGCAGTGACATCGCGATGGTCATCGACGAATGCCCGCCTTGGCCTTGCGAACGCGACGCGTGCGCGGTGGCGGTCAACCGCAGCTACCGCTGGGCGAAGCAGTGCAAGGAGATTGCCACGGAGAGCGGGTTTCTGGCGCGCGGGCATCACGCCTTCGCGATCGTCCAGGGATCGACCTTCGATGATTTGCGCCGGGAGGCGGCGGAGTCGCTCGCCGCGCTCGATTTTCCCGGCTACGCTGTGGGCGGGGTGAGCGTGGGCGAACCCGAACCGGAGATGCTCAAGCAGGTCGGCGCGACCACGCCGTTCATGCCGGCCGACAAACCGCGGTACACGATGGGGCTCGGGACGCCTCCGCAGCTGCTGAAGATGGTCGCGCTGGGCGTGGACATGTTCGACTGCGTGCTGCCGACGCGCGTGGCCCGCAACGGCCTTGTCTTCACGCCTGACGGGCCGATCAACCTGCGCAACGAACGCTTCCGGACCGATGCGTCACCGATTGTGGAGGGGCTCGATAACTACACCTGCCGCACGTTCTCGCGGGCCTACCTGCGCCACTTGGTGCAGGCCGAGGAGATGCTCGCGGGCACCTTGCTCAGCCTGCACAACCTGCATTTCTATCTCGATCTGATGGCGCAGGCCCGCGCGCACATCGAGGCGGGCGACTACGGCTCCTGGCACCGGACGTGGATCCAGCGTTACGAGACCGGCGCGGCGGCTCGTGGCTGATCGGAAAAAGAAAAACCCGCAGGCCGGGGCCTGCGGGTTGGAATCGAGGACCGGGACGATGATCGTCAGAAGCGGATCGTTGCGCCGAGCGAGTAGCCAACGTGGCCGCGCTCGATCAGGCTGACCGTCGCGACGGCCGCCACGGATCGGGTAACCCAGTAGTTGGCCCGCACTGCGCCGTCCCACTGGCTGCCGTCACCGCTGTTGAAGTCGTCGTTGTAGCCCGCGCTGATTGAGGTCGAAAGCCGGGAGTTCACATCGTACTCGAAGCCGGCGCGTACCCCCCAGAAGGAGCTGTTGTCGACATCGTTCCAGTCGTAGCCGATGGCGAACGTGCCGAAGGGCTTGATCGCACCGGATGAGAAGTAGGTCGTCAGGTCGGCCACAAGCGTCTCGCTGTCGATGTCGCTGAAGGACTCGAGCCAGGAATGGGTGTAGCTGAGGCCGAGATCCACCGTGGTGGTCAGCGGGAGGTTGACGCCGACCGAGGCGCCGAACTGGTCGACCGGGAATCGATTGAGGTCGACCGCGCCGAAGGCGGCCGAAACGTAGCGCTGGCCGAGCAGGCCGGACGACGCCGTCGGCGTCGGGGACTGCTGCGCGAAAGCGCTGGTGCCGGCGGCGAGAGCTGCGACCACACCGAGGAGTTTAAGGGATTTCATGTTGGTTTTCTTGGTTGGGTTATGAGCTGACGGGCGATTTCGACCGGCGAGTCGCGGCTAGGTTTCGAACTCATTTCATGAACCGGAAAAAAGTTCATGTAGTTGGAACTTGAGCACGCCCTTGTTGTCGGCGCGCCTGAGCCGGAGCCAGGCGGGGGGAAACGTGGATGTGCGCGGATTTGCTGGCAAAACCGCCGTCTGCCGGCACGATGCAGGCGTATGCGCATCCTTGTCACCGGCGGTGCTGGCTTCCTTGGCTCTCATCTTTGCGATCGTCTCATCCAGGGCGGTCACGAGGTGATCTGCCTCGATAATTTTTTCACCGGCCGGAAGAGCAACATCGCCCACCTTCTGGACAACGCGTCGTTTGAACTCGTGCGCCACGACGTGATCGATCCGTTCAAGTTTGAGGTCGACCAGATCTACAACCTTGCCTGCCCGGCCTCGCCGCCGCACTACCAGTTCAACCCGATCAAGACCACCAAGACGTCGGTCATGGGGGCCATCAACTGTCTCGGCCTGGCCAAGCGCGTGAAGGCCCGGGTCTTTCAGGCCAGCACCAGTGAGGTCTACGGCGACCCGTCGGTCCACCCGCAGCCCGAGTCCTACTGGGGCAATGTGAACCCGATCGGCAAACGCTCTTGCTACGATGAAGGCAAACGCGTGGCTGAGACCCTGTTCTTCGACTACCACCGCGAGAATGGCGTCGATATCCGCATCGTCCGCATCTTCAACACCTATGGCCCGCGGATGCACCCGAATGACGGGCGCGTGGTGAGCAACTTCATCGTCCAGGCGTTGCGCGGTGAAGACATCACGGTGTACGGAGACGGCAACCAGACGCGCTCCTTCTGCTAGGTGGACGATCTGATCTAGGGCTTCCTTCGCATGATGAACCAGTCCGAGACCGTCGGTCCGGTGAACATCGGCAATCCCGGCGAGTTCACCATGCTGCAGCTGGCGGAACTGACCCTCAAGCTGGTCGGCGGGAAATCGAAAATCGTTTACCGTCCGCTACCCTCCGATGATCCCAAGCAGCGCCGTCCGGACATCACGCTCGCGCGCAAGCACCTCAAGTGGGAGCCCACTATCGCCCTCGAGGAGGGCCTGCAGCGCACGATCGCGTACTTCCGCACACAGGTCTGAGTCTGGTCACGCGCTGAGACAGCTTGTCTCGGCTTCTTTGAGGGACTGTGTCTCACGGTGTCGTGACACGCTGGGGTTCATTCGCTTCGGCGGGACGAAGGATGGCGGGTTTTGAGAGGTAAAACGGGGTCTTTTTAGCCGGCATTTGTCGTTTGCCATGTGCGTGGCCTGCCCTACGCTTTGACCCCTTCATGTTCTCTTTCCTCTTCAAACGCCTCGCCG
>CAYWRG010000042.1:0-18169 GCA_964460715.1 uncultured Opitutus sp.
CGACGGCGGCGGCGATGACGTTGAGCTCGTAGCCCGAGCCGTCACCCGAGGTGGCGGCGCCGTAGTAGCCGAGCGAGAGCAGGGCGGCGATGCCGGCTGTCAGGCCCGAGAGGAGGTAGAGGCCGAGCTTCACGCGCTCGACGCGGATGCCGCTGAAGCGGGCGGCCAGCTCGTTCCCGCCGATGGCGTAGACCCTCCGCCCGGCGGCGAGCCGCGACAGGAATATCCAGCCGGCGACCGTCACGAGCACCATGGCGGCGAGCGGCACGAAGCTCAGGCCGTCGCCGACCTCGAGCCGGACGAAGTCGCGCAGGCCGGCGGGGAAGCCGCCGACGGACTGGCCCTTGGTGACGACGAACGCGACGCCGCGCAATATCGCCATGGCGCCGAGGGTGATGATGAATGGGTGCACGCGCAGGGCGACGAAGAGCCCGCCGTTGAAGAGGCCGCAGAGCAGGGAGGTGCCCAGGCAGGTGCCGACGCCGAGCACGACGCCGAGAACCGGCGAGTTGAGCCCCTCGGGCCCGTAGTGACGGAGCACCATGGCGCCGAGCACGGAGGCGAGGGCGTAGATGGAGCCGACGGAGAGGTCGATGCCGCCGGCGATGATGACGACGGCCATCCCCACGGCCATGATGGCGATGAAGCTGGTGTCCTTGGCGAGCTGCGCGAGGTTCTGGGCGTTGAGAAACTTGTTCTTTTCCTCGAAGGCCGGGGTGCGCTCTCCCTGCGCGTCCGTGACGAACACCCGCTGGCGCGTCCCGTCGGACAGCGTCTCGAAGACGGGCAGTCGCACGGTGCCGCTGAACACAGTGAGGAGAACGCCCAGAGCGAGGATGACGAGCACGAGGCCGCTTTCCTCAAACCGGAAGATCGAGCGCAGGGGGGAACGCATCGGGGGTGGAGTGATATCCTGTCGGGGCCGCCGGCGGTGACTCAAGGCCGAATGCGTCCGATTGCTTGTGGAGCAGCGGAGTCAGGCATCGATCCGATCGCCACGAAAAACACGAGAATGGCTTTCGGCTTCGGCGCACACCGTTCGAGCGCCTATAGGCGCATCGAGGCGTTCATACGCGTACCTGCCCTTTTGTGTTTCTTGTGGCCATTCCTCCGATTCCGCGTCCTTCCGCGTGTTCCGCGGGCAACCCCGACGCGGTCTTACTGCCGCAGAAACCCGCGGACCAGATCGTAGAGCTGGGGCGATTCGAGGAGAAAGGAATCGTGGCCGAGATCCGTGCGCAGCTCGGCATAGCTGGCGCGCTTGCCGGCGCGGAGCAGGGCCTGGGCAATGCTCCGGTTCTGCTCGGGCGGGAAGAGCCAGTCGCTGGTGAAGCCGACGATGAGCGCCTCGGCCTCAACCGGGGCGAACGCCTGCTCAAGCGAGCCGTACGACGACGCGAGGTCGAACGAGTCGAGCGCGCGCGTGATGTAGAGATAGGTGTTGGCGTCGAAACGGTTGATGAAGCTCTTGCCCTGGTGACGCAGGTAGCTCTCGACCTCGAACTGCACATCGAAGGAAGCGGTGGGGGCGCTGGACTCGTCGCCCATCATGGAGAGCTGCGAGGCTTCGTCAGCCGACAGCGTGGGTCGCTCGGCGGCCGGGCGGGCCTTGACCTGCTTGCGACCGAACTTCCGGTCCATCGAGGCGTCGGAGAGGTAGGTGATGTGCGCCATCATGCGCGCGATCGCGAGGCCGACGCGCGGTCCGCCGCCCTTGGGATAATTACCCTGGTTCCACTCCGGATCCTGAAGAATGGCCTGGCGGCCGACCTCGTTGAAGGCGATGGCCTGGGCGCTTTCGCGCGCGGTCGTAGCCATGGCGAGCATGCGCTTCACGAACGACGGGTACTCGATGCCCCACTGCAGCACCTGCATGCCGCCCATCGAGCCGCCGATCACGGCGTAGAGGCTGGCCACGCCGAGGTCATCGAGCCAGCGCTTCTGCGCGCGGACCATGTCGCGGATGGTGACGTTGGGGAACGACAGACCGTAGGGCCGGCCGGTGTTGAAGTTGATCGAGGACGGCCCGCTGGAACCCTGGCAGCCGCCGAGAACGTTGGCGCAGAGGACGAAGAATTTATTCGTATCGAGCGCCTTGCCCGGGCCCACGATGTTGTTCCACCAGCCGGGCTTGCGGTCGTTGAGCGAGTGGATGCCGGCGCAGTGATGGTCGCCGCTGAGCGCGTGGCAGATCAGGATGGCGTTGTCGCGCGCGGCGTTGAGGCGTCCGTAGGTCTCGTAACGCAACGTGAAGCCGGGCAGGGCCATGCCGTTGTCACAAACGAACGGATCATTCGAGACGAAGTCCCGGGGCTCGACCAGCCCGACCTCGCCCGGCTCGGGCCGGGTCGTGGGGGTGAAATCGTCTTCCGCGTCGTTCATGGTGAATCCGTTACCGAAGCACACGGAGGGCGGCGCGGAAGGCAAGACCGCCTTGGGGGCGGAAATCCGAATGACGAAGCCCGAAGGCCGAAAGTCGGAAGGTGGGGAGGGGGCGAGGGCCGGGGCGGACTTGAGAGGTGGTACCGGTTAGGGGCGTTTTGCACGAATCTCGCGGACGGTCGTCACGACGCTTGCGGGATCGCCATTCGTCATTCGGATTTCGTCATTCGGATCTTCCTCCCCCGTGCTTTCGACCCTGGTCATCGACTACAACGGCTTCTTTGCCTCCTGCGAGCAGCAGGAGCGGCCGGAGTTGCGCGGGCGGCCGGTGGCGGTGGCGCCGTTGCTGGCGGAGACGACCTGCGTGATCGCGTCGAGCTACGACACCCGTCCGCTCGGCATCAAGGTGGGCACGCGGGTCGACGAGGCCCGCCGGCTGTGTCCGGGGCTGGTCGTGCTCGAGGCGCGGCCTGAGGTGTACATTCGTTACCACGAACTTCTGATCAAGGCAGTCGAAACCTGCCTGCCGGGGGCAGTACCGATGTCGATTGATGAGGTGCGTTGCGACCTGCCGCCGGACTGGCGCCAGCGGGAAAAGGCGGTGGCCGTGGCCAAAAAAATCAAGCGCGCCATCCGCCAGCATGCCGGCGAGTGCCTGACCTGCAGCATCGGGATCGCACCGAACATGTGGCTGGCGAAGATCGCATCGGACATGGAAAAGCCCGACGGGCTGGTGGTGATCGAGTCGGAGGAACTGCCCGGCCGCCTCTATCCGCTCAAGCTACGCGACCTGCCGGGGGTGGGGCACAACATGGAGCAGCGCCTCAAGGCGGCGGGCCTCGATACGCTGGAAAAGCTCTGTGCTGCCCGGGTCGAGACCCTGCGGGCCGCCTGGGGCGGGATCGAGGGCGAACGCATGTGGCGGCGGCTGCGTGGGGAGGTGGTGGAACTGCCCGAGACCAAGACGAGTTCCCTCAGCCATTCGCACATGCTCCCGCCGGAGTTGCGCAATCAGGCCGGCGGGCTGGCGACCTTGCATCGCCTTCTGCAAAAAGCCGCCATGCGCCTGCGTCATGCCGGTTACTATGCAGGCGGCATGCACCTCGCGCTCAAGGCGCAGCCGGGCGGCCACTGGAGCACGGCCGCGACCTTTGTCGAGACCCAGGACACGCTTGAACTGACCCGGGTTTTCAAACTCCTCTGGGAACGCCGGCCCAATAAGCGTGCCGCGCTGCTGAGCGTGGGGGTGACGCTCTTCGAGCTCGGCACCGTTCGCGGGCATACGGGCGTGCTGCCGGGAATCGTCGACAACGGCGACCGCCGTGCCGCGCTCAACGCGACGCTCGACCACATCAACAAGAAGCTGGGCAAGAACTCGGTCGTCTACGGCGGCGCCCTCGGCGCGCTCGCCTACGCTCCGCTGCGCATCGCCTTCAACCGCATTCCCGATGTCAGCTTGGAGGAGGGCGAGGCGGACGGTGAGCTTTACCCGACGGATGCCGAACTGGCAAAATTCCGGCTGCAGGCGCGGGTGTGGTGAGGGCTTGGGTTGAGATTCCGTAATTAATCATTTGCAAATCGAGTCAGCGGGATTGTCACTGCAAGCAACATGCAGGATCTATCGAGTGATCGCCCGGGCCCTCGTCGATTTACGTCTTCCCGGGGGTTTGGGCTGACGCTGGTGGTGATCGTGATCGGTCTGCTCGGCTGCGAGACGTTGCCGACGCATATCGAGGGGCGGCGTGTGGTCGGTACCCGGTATGTCGACGGCAAGCGGGTTTATCTGGTCGAAGACCGACGTGGTGATCGGACCGAAGTGATCGAGATTGCGGCGGAATCCGCCAAAGCCGCCAAAGACATTGTTTTCGAGGGAACGCGCTGATTGGGCCGAGCGTTGGCGTGACGCTTTCGTCGGCGAAACAAGGATTACGAGGAACGAAAACGATTGGAACGGAGCGTCGGCGGTGGCGCGCCTTTTTTGCCCGGAGTTAACCCGTGCAAACCGGCCCTTGACACTCATCCCGCCCTTCGGCACTTCCTTAACCTCTTAACCACTTACTGTCATGCGTCCCACCTTCCGCCCGCACCGCAAGAAACGCGCCCGCAAGATCGGCTTCCGCGCCCGTATGGCCACCAAGGGTGGCCGCAAGGTCCTCAAGAGCCGTCGCCTCAAGGGCCGCAAGCGTCTGACGGTCGTCTGAGTCGACGCCGGTTTTCGGCGCTTGTAACTCACGTCCTGTCATGCGTTTCTGCGCCGAGCAACGTCTACGGCGCCAGGGCGATTTCACCTATCTGCGTACCCGTGGTCGCCGTTGCGACTGCGGGATCTTCACGCTGTGGTCGGCCCCCCGGGCGACCCCGCCTGATCCCTTTCCCAAGACCTGGACGCCGGTGCCTCCGGCGGCCCGCGTCGGTGTCGTCGCCTCCAAGGCTGCGGTCGGAAATGCGGTCCAGCGAGCCCGCGCCAAACGCCGGATGCGCGAACTTTTTCGCAAGCATCAGGCCCTGATTCCGCCCGAGCACGATCTCCTGATCGTGGCCCGCGCCGCGATCAATCGGCTTGAGTATGCTGAGATCGAGCGGAAATTCGTGGACGCCTGTCGCAAGGTTTTTCCCGCCACCACCGCCCCCCGCTCCGATGTCTGACCGCCTTCATCCCGTTCTCGCCGCCCTGCTGCGCCTCCCGGCGCGGGCGCTGCTCGGGCTGATCTGGCTCTATCAGCGGACGCTGTCGCCGGTCATCCCGGTGATCATGGGACCGTATTGCGGCTGCCGCTTCCATCCAACTTGCTCACACTACGCGGCCGAGGCCGTGCGGACGCATGGCGCCGTATTCGGGGCCGCGCTCGCGCTGCGTCGCATCGCCAAGTGCAACCCGTTGCACGAAGGCGGCCTGGATCCCGTGCCAGCGCCCCGCCGCGCCGGTCCGGTTTGTGTGCGCGCCTGAACCGCCCCTGATTTTCCTCCGCCTTTCCCTTTTCGATAATGGACAAAAAGAACACGACCATCGGCGTCCTTCTGCTCGTCGCCGCCTTCGCCAGCCTCTATTTCGGTGCCAAGATGGCGCCGGCTCCGTCTCCCGCGGCGCCCGAGCTGGCCCCTCAGACCGCGCCGATGCCGACCGCCGGCAACGCTGCGCCTTCGCCCGGCACGGTCGGCGCGCCGGCCAGCTCGCCTTCTGACGCAACCTTTGCCGCGGTGGTCCGCGACAACGCCGGCTCCACCGTCACCACGCTGGCCAACGACGTGATCGAGGTCCGCTTCACCGACTTCGGTGGCGCGATTCGCGATGTCGCGTTCCGCACCTACTCGGCCGAACAGAACCAGTCGGCACCCTACGTCTTCAACGAGGTCCACGCCGATCCGCTGCTGGCCTTCACCGATTTCCCCGGACTCGACCGCTCGGCCCGCTACACGCTGGTCAGCGCGACCGCGACCGAGGTCGTCTACCGCGCGATCTTCGAGAACCGCCTCGAGGTCACCCGCCGCTACACCGTCCGCGCCCCGGGCGACACGTCGGCGGATCCGTACCGCATCAAGCACGAGACGACGATCCGCAACCTGTCTGATGCGACCGCCCCGCTCCCGCGCGCGACGCTCAGCCTTGGCACGGCCTCGCTCGTGAACGTCAACGACGTCGGCCAGTACCTCAACGCTGCGACCTTTGACGGCGAGGACACGCACTTCACCGACCGCGGTGAACTTGAGGGCGGCGGTTTCCTCAGCTGGATCGGCATGCGCGATGGCGCGCCGAAGCCCTTCGTCGACAAGCCGGGTGTCGTCAACTGGGCCGCGGTGAAGAACCAGTTCTTTGCCAGCGTCTACACCCCCACGGTCCCTGGCGTCGGCCTCGTGGCCCGCCGCGTGGAGCTCCCGCCCTTCGCCGGCAGCACCCGGCCCAACATCGGCCTGACCGCCGTCGCCCGCTTCGAGTTGCCGGTCCTCGCGCCCGGCGCCTCCACCAGCATGGAAGGCGAACTCTACGTCGGCCCGAAGGAATACCGCCGTCTCGCCAAGTTCGATGGCAAGGAAGACCGCGTCATGCAGTACGACCGGTACTTCTTCAACCGCATCTTCCTCTCCGGCTATGTCGCGCCGTTCATGAACACCCTCATGAACTGGACGCACGGCATGACCGGCAACTGGGGCGTCGCGATCATCCTGATGACGCTGATCCTCAAGATCGTCACGCTGCCCTTCACGCTCGCCGCGTCCCGCTCGGCCAAGCGCATGCAGAAGCTGCAGCCGCTCATGCAGGCCGTGCGTGAGAAGCACAAGGACAACCCCCAGAAGCTCAACCAGGCCACGATCGAGCTCTTCAAGGAGCACAAGGTGAACCCGATGGGCGGCTGTCTCCCGGTGCTCATCACGATCCCGCTCTTTGTCGGTTTCTTCACCATGCTCCAGGGCACGGCCGAGCTGCGCTTCCAGGGTTTCCTCTGGGCGTTTGACCTCTCGGCGCCGGACACGGTCTTCCGTCTCTTCGGCCTCCCGCTGAACATCATGCCCCTCCTGATGGGTGCGACGATGGTTTACCAGATGAAGCTCACGCCGATGGCCCCGGGCGCTGGCGACGCGGCCCAGATGCAGGCGACCATGATGAAGATCATGCCGATCGTCTTCACCCTGATCTGCTACAACTTCGCTTCCGCGCTCGCGCTCTACTCGACCGTCAACGGCGTGTTCACGATCATCCAGCAGGTGCTCGTCAACAAGTTCACCAAGGACGTCCCGCTCGCCTCCGAGACCGCCCCGGTCCGCACCGGCGGCAATCCCTGGAAACCGGTCAAGAACGTCACGCCGAAGAAGAAGTAACCGGTTTCGGTTCCGCCGGACGGCGCGCCCCTGCGGGCTCGCCGTCCGAATCGTTTAACCCCATCCGTTACACCCGGGCTGGTTTGCGTTCGGGTCACCGCTGGTTTCCGTGGAATGACAGGCATGCGCATCGCCGTTCTCTCCGATACCCACGACCGCTATCCATCGCGGCTGCCCGATCTTCTGCGTAAAGCAGATGAGATCTGGCATCTGGGCGATGTGTGCGAGCCGGAGACGCTGGTTGAGTTCGAGCAGCTGGGCATTCCGCTGCAGGTCGTCTTGGGCAACAACGACTCGCATCCCGCCTGGCCGCTGGAGCAAACGCTGACCCGCGAAGGCGTGAGCTGTCACCTCGTCCACATCCCGCCGCGCTATTCGCCGGCCGGTGTGCAGTTGCTCCTCCACGGGCACACGCATGTCCCCCGCGATGACATTGATCTCCGGGGCGTGCGCTGGCTCAACCCCGGCTGCATTTCGTACGACAACCGCGGGGCCCCGGCCAGTTTTGCCTGGCTCACGCTGGACAAGGGCCGCGTCGCCGGGTGGAACGTGGTGAAGCTGTGAGGTCCGACCTCGAACGGTTCACGTGATCGCGTTCGGGGCTGACCGCTGACTTCTGACGTCCGACCTCTGGTTCGATCTGGCGCCGCGCCGCCGAATCCCTTTAGTCACCCGCATTGCAACGGTGAGCACGGAGAACCAAGCCGATCTTTTCGGGGTGTTTGCCCCTGCAGCCGGGATCCACAAGGCCCCGCCGGCGGAGCCCCGGCCTGACATCGTGTTCGAGCGCAGCGCCCGGGCCCGAAACTACCGGTTGACCCTGCGGCGCGACGGGACTGCCGTCGCCGTCATCCCCTTGCGCGGCAGTGAGCGCGAGGCCCGGGCCTTTGTCGCGCAGCAGAGTGAGTGGCTTGAACGCGCCCGGGCTCGTCAGCGCCAGCGTCCGCGCGCTGCCCAGATCTGGACGCCCGGCACCCGCGTGCTCTGGCGCGGCGAATTGCATGAGGTCCGCGTCGCAACCGAAGGCGAACGTCCGACCGTGTGCCTCGCCGCCGATGTGTTTCGCGTTTCGCGACTCGAGGGTGACCTGCGGCCGACCTTGGAGGCGCATTTCGCGCGCCGGGCCAAGGTCGAACTCCCGGCGCGGACGTGGGAATTGGCGGCGCTGACCGGCATGGGCGTGACCGCCGTGTCGGTCCGCAACCAGCGCACGCGCTGGGGTTCGTGCACCACGGCGGGCGTCATCTCGCTCAACTGGCGCCTGATCCAGACGCCCGAGTCCGTGCGCGACTACATCATCTACCATGAGCTGATGCACCTGCGGGAGATGAACCACTCCTCGCGTTTCTGGGCGCGCGTCGAGGAGGTTTGCCCTGGCTGGCGCGAGGCCGAGCATTGGCTCAAGCGCAACGGGTCGCTGCTGGGCCTCTGATCTTAAGCTCGATGTAGCCGGCCGCGCTGGGGCCGGTCCGGGTTGAGCGCGTTCCAGCTGAACTCCAATCCCCGGGGGCGGCGACCCCGGCTACACCCATCCGCCGTGCTCAGAACCCAATCGCCGCTGCGTCCGGGCTGCGCGTGTCGCTCGCGCCGAGCAGGCGTCCGTTTGCGGGGTCGACCATGATCGTCTCGCCGTCACCCGAATAGCGCGCGGAGGCCTCCGGGTCGTTCGGGTAGAGTTTGCGCGCGGCGAGCTTGTGGCCCTTGGCCGTGAGCAGCGCGACGCTGTCGGGCGAGGTGAGGAACGGCTCGTAGTTCACGACGTCGGGCTGCCATTGATGATGAAAACGCGGAGCGTCGACGGCTTGGGTCACCCGCATGGCGTGGTCGATCACATTGCTGATGATGAGGAAGGTCGTGTTGATGATGGTGGGGCCGCCGGGGCTGCCGGTGACGAGGAAGGGTTTGCCGTCCTTGAGCACGATCGTCGGCGTCATGGAGGAGAGCGGTCGCTTGCCCGGGACGATCGCATTCGCCTCGCCCTGGATGAGGCCGAACATGTTCTTCACGCCAACCTTCGAGGTGAAGTCGTCCATCTCGTTGTTGAGGAGAATGCCGGTGCCGGTGGCGGTCACACCGCTGCCGAAGAGCCCGTTGAGCGTGTACGTGCAGCTCGCGACATTGCCGGCGGCATCGACGACGGAGAAATGCGTGGTCTCGACCGATTCGTCGGCCAGGTGGGCGACAGGGGTGGTCCGGGCGAGCGGCTTGAGGCCGGCCGGCTTGCCGGGCGCGAGGCCGTCGCTGGGCGTGGCCTTAGCCGGATCGAAGTTCGTCATCAGGCCGCGGATGTAGTCGCGGTCCAGCAGGCCGGCCACGGGCACGGTGACGAAGTCCGGATCGCCGAGGTACTCGGCGCGGTCGCGGAAGGCGCGGCGCATCGCCTCGACGAAGAGATGAATCTTGGCGGCGGAGTTGTGGCCGAGGGCCGCAACATCGTGGGGCTCGACCATGCCGAACAGCTGGAGCAGGGCGATGCCGCCGGAGCTCGGCGGGGGCATGGTGATGATCTCATGACCGCGGTAGGTGCCGCGCAGGGCGGGGCGTTCGATTGCGCGGTAGGCCTTCAAATCCGCGGCCGTGATCAGGCCGCCGTGAGCCGCCATGTCGGCCGCGATCAGGCGGGCGGTTTCACCTTCGTAGAATTCCCGCGGTCCGGCGGTCTTGATCCGGTCAAACGTGCGGCCGAGGTCGGCCTGGACGATCGTCTCGCCGGCAGCGAACGGCTGGCCGTCGCGCAGGAAGACCCGCTTGGAATCCGCAAATTGCCCGAGCAGCTTCTCGCTGGCGCGCAGGTCGCGGGCGAGGCCTGGGGTGACGGTGAAGCCCTCCGCGGCCAGCTTGCGGGCGGGCTCGACCACGTCGGCCCAGGTGACCTTGCCGGAGCCGTACTTTTCCAGCGCGAGCGCGAATCCGGCGATCGTGCCGGGGACACCGCTTGCCAGGTAGCCGACGGTCGAGCGGCCGGGCGCGACGTCACCCTTGGCGTCGAGGTACATGTCACGCGACGCCCCGCCAGGCGCCATCTCGCGAAAATCGATCGTCGTCACGCGGCCGTCCGCGAGGCGCAGCACCAGAAAACCGCCGCCGCCGATATTGCCCGCGCGTGGGTAGGTCACGGTGAGCGCGAGGCCGGTGGCAACGGCGGCGTCGATGGCGTTGCCGCCCTTGCGCATGATCTCCACGCCGACGCGCGAGGCGATCTCGCTGGCCGACGTCACCATGCCGTTCGCGGACTCGACGGGCTGGCGCTGGGCGTGGACGGGAACGAGGAGGGCTGGCGCGGTGAGAAGCGCGAGCGCAACGGACAGCAACGACGAAAGACGACGGGGAGGACGTGCGTTCATGGGGGCATGATGACGCATGGTGCCCGCAGCTCAAGCGGTGAGCGGGCCGGTTGGGTATGAAAACAATTCTTTTCCCCATATCCATTCCTCGGTTACGGTGGCCGATTCCGATGCCTCTCTCCGTTGGCTGCTCCCTCCGCTACGACGTCCTGTCCCCGACCGCGGCGTTCACCTTCGATGTGCTCGTCAATGTCGACGAGCAGCAGCGCCTCCTGTCCGAGCAGGTGATCTGTGTACCCGAGGTGCAGCAGGAGCGCGTGACGACCTCGAAGGGCAACCGCGTTTTCCGGGTCGAGGTCCCCACCGGTCCGTTCGAACTGCGCTACGAGGCCCAGGTGGAGGTGGCCCGACCATCGCTTCCCGTTGAGGTCAAAGCGGACAATCCCGGCCGCCTGCCGCTTTCGATCCTGACGTACACCCTGCCGAGCCGGTACTGCGAGAGTGACCGCTTCTCCCACCTTGCCTGGGAACTGTTCGGGCGAATCGAAAACCGGGCGGAGCAGGTGCGGGAGATCTGTCGCTGGGTTGACGTGAACCTGACGTATGCGCCCGGTGCGACCGACTCGCGGACTTCCGCGTGGGACGTGTGGGCGGGGCGCAAGGGCGTGTGCCGCGACTACAGCCACCTTTCGATTGCGCTGTGCCGGGCGCTCTCGATCCCGGCGCGCTACCTCGGGGCCTATGCGGTCGGGCTGGAGCCGATGGATTTTCATGCCTGCTTCGAGGTCTACCTCGGCGGCCAGTGGTACGTGGTCGATCCCACAGACGGCATCGCGCCGGAGAACATTGTCGTGATTGCCCGGGGTCGCGACGCCGCCAACGCCCCGCTTACGACCATTTACGGCCGTGTGAATCCCGGAACCGTGACCGTATCGGCAGTGCCCGCACAGTAGCCGGATCGAGAAATCAGGTCCGGGCCGGTGGCCGCCTTTGATCGACGGTGCGCGGACCTGACGGAATCTTGGTCGAATTTCGGACAGTGCGATAATCCACTGGCTATGGCACCGCCATGCCGCCAGCATCGTCGCACCCCAAGAGAAGGTTAGTTAACCCCGTCAGGTACTTCTTACCCTATGAATGCATTCGTACAGTGGCCTTTGGCCGCTTTGAGTGAGGTTCCTTCGTTGTTTTGGCTGGCGCCCGTGGCGGGTGTCGCGGCCTTGGTGATGGCTCGTGTGTTCGGCGCCTCGGTCATGCGTCGATCCGAAGGCGATGCCGAGATGATCCGAATCGCCCAGGCTGTTCGCGACGGCGCGATTGCCTACCTGAAGCGCCAGTACCGCGTGGTAGCGATGGTCTTCATCGGCCTGGTCCTCTTTCTCGGCCTCCTCGCGTGGTTGGGGCTGCAACCGGGCCTCTCGATGATCGGCGTGCCGCTGGCGGGATTCCTTTCCGGACTCACGGGCTGGTACGGCATGAAGATGGCAACGAATGCCTCGGCGCGCACCGCGTACGCCGCCAAGCAATCACTCAACGATGGTCTGGTGGTCGCGTTTCGCTCAGGGGCGGTGATGGGCTTGAACGTCGTCGCCTTTGCCCTGCTCGATATCTCGTTCTGGTTTGTTGTGCTCAATTCATTCGGGGCGCAGCTCGGCTTGATTGGTGGTCCCGCGGAGCAGCTGGCCGAGATGACGACGATCATGCTGAGCTTTGGTCTGGGTGCCTCGACCCAGGCGTTGTTCGCCCGCGTTGGCGGCGGCATTTACACCAAGGCGGCCGATGTCGGCGCCGACCTGGTGGGCAAGGTCGAGGCGGGCATCCCCGAGGATGACGCACGCAACCCTGCCACCATTGCTGACAACGTGGGTGACAACGTCGGCGACGTGGCCGGCATGGGCGCGGATCTCTACGAATCCTATTACGGCTCGATCCTCGCGACGCTATCGCTGGGGGTAGCCGCCGCCATTTCGGTTCTCGGCCTCACTGCCGCCGCGGCCACGTTCGCGCTTAAGCTCGCCGTCGCCCCCATCGCCCTGGCCGGCCTCGGCATCCTCTGTTCGATCGTCGGTATCTTTGCGGTCCGAACGAAGGAGAACGCAACCTTCGCCGAATTGCTCAAGAGTCTGCACGCCGGGGTTTATGTGGCGTCGGGTCTGATCACGGTCGGCTCGTTCGGCCTGCTCTATGTGATCTTTGGCTCGGGCGAGGCCGCCACCGTGCTGGCCAATGCCGGCACGGGCTGGATCGGGCTCGGGGTCGCGATCGTCTTCGGCCTCGGCGCGGGTCTCGTGATCGCCTACGCGACCGAGTACTACACCTCGTACGAGAAACCGCCGACGCAGGGCATCGCCAACCAGGCGCTGACCGGACCCGCCACCGTAATCATCGCCGGCGTGGCCGAGGGCATGAAGTCCACGTGGGCTTCCCTCATCACCACGGCGGTCGCGATTCTGGGCGCCTTCATCTTTGCGGGTGGCTCGGAGAGTTTTCTGATGGGCCTCTACGGCGTGGGCATTGCCGCGGTCGGCATGCTCTCGACTCTCGGCATCACGCTCGCGACGGATGCGTATGGCCCGATTGCGGACAACGCCGGCGGCAACGCCGAGATGTCCGGCCAGCCTCCCGAGGTGCGCACGCGCACAGATATGCTCGATTCGCTGGGCAACACCACGGCCGCCACGGGCAAGGGCTTCGCCATCGGCTCAGCGGCGCTCACCGCGCTCGCGCTCTTTGCGGCGTATGTGCAGATCGTGCAGACCCAGATCACCACCCAGGCCGTGAAGTACGGTCAGGAAAACCTGACCGCGGAGGCCGCGCCGGTGGCGGTTCACCAGGGCTACGGACGGTTCACCGTCGCGTTCCCGGATTCGATGGTGGATGGATCCGACTACTTCGACGGCGCGATCTTCCTGTCGACGCACGAACTGCCCCGCAAAACGATCAAGAATCTTGCCGTCGGGGCGCGCCTGCCGGTCACTTCGGTCGGGGCGGACCCCTTCACGGCGAATCGCTATTCGGTCGTCTGGGCGGAGCGCAATGCGCGGTTCGATGTGGTGTCCTCACGGCAGGCGACGATTGAGGACGTCATGCGCTACTACGATGTCACGCTGACCAATCCCAAGGTCATCGCGGGCCTCTTCATTGGCGTCCTGCTGACATTCCTGTTCTGCGCGATGACCATGAAGGCGGTCGGTCGTGCGGCCTACAGCATGATGCGCGAGTGTCGCCGTCAGTTCGGCAAGATGCGCGAGGCCTTCCGCGCGGCGGGCATGAGCGAGGCGGATATCCACAACCCGGAATCCTGGCCCAAGCGTGTGACGCACGAGGGCATCGAATACCCGGACTACGCCACCTGTGTGTCGATTTCGACCGCGGGCGCGCAGCGCGAGATGGTCGCGCCCGCGATCCTCGCGATCACCGCGCCGGTTGCGCTCGGTCTGCTACTCGGGGTTCCCGGTGTGCTCGGCATGCTGGCGGGCGGCCTCGTGTCAGGCTTTGCCGTGGCGGTGTTCATGGCCAATGCCGGCGGAGCGTGGGACAATGCGAAGAAGCTGCTCGAATCCTATGGTCGCATCACGGCCGAGGATGTGAAGCACCACAAGGCCACCCGCGAAGGGATTCCCGAGGAGGTGCGCGAAGCGATCGTACAGCGTGCGGATGACGAGATCGCGGCCGGCCGGCCGAAGACGATTGTCTACGGCAAGGGCTCGCCCGATCACAAGGCGACCGTCGTGGGTGACACCGTGGGCGATCCGTTCAAGGACACCTCGGGTCCATCCCTCAACATCCTGATCAAGCTGATCTCGATCGTTTCCGTCGTGTTTGCCGGTCTGATCGTGAAGTACGCACCCATGATCGGTCACGCGCTCGGTCTCGACTGACGCGGGCGGGCAGATTTTTGGCCGCAAATAAGCGCAGAAGGCACGGAATCGTCCCCGTTCCAAGCAGGTGGCGGGGGGGGGCGTGCGCATCCTTGCGCCTTTTTGCGGCCACCTGGGGTGGGTTTGAATGCGAGAATCAGGCTCGCGCGTGCACGGTGGTTTTGGCACAGATCACGGCGAGCCTAGGCCCGGGTGGCGGAATGGTATACGCATCAGACTTAAAATCTGCCGGCCGCAAGGTCTTGAGGGTTCGAGTCCCTCCCCGGGCACCAGCCTTCGCCAAGGCTACGGCTGTCAGGCCGGCCCGGAGGGACCTCGGGGCAAGTGCAGCTGACCTTACGGGGCGATGTCCGGCGGTCGTCCGTTCGTTCGTTGTAGATCAAACCGATCCTTCCGAGACCCGCACCCAACCTCCGATCCTATGACGACTGACTCCTCCGTTCAACCGCGACGCCGCTGGGCGCCCACGATCGTTCGTTTCCTCCTCGGCCTTCCGCTGGTTCTCTTCGGACTCAATGGGTTTCTCAATTTCATCCCGCAGCCGGAAACCCCGCTGCCGGAGCGGGCGGTTGCGTTTGCCACCGCCCTGATGGAAAGCGGGTACATGATGCCGCTGATCGGGCTCACGCAACTGGTGGTGGGCGTGTGCCTGGTCTTCAATCGGTTCGTGCCGCTGGCGCTGGTGCTCCTCGCACCCTTCCTGGTCAACAGCGTGGCGTTTCATGGTTTCCTCGAGCCTTCCGGGCTCCCGCCTGCCTGTGGGTTTCTGGCCCTCCACCTCTACCTCACGTGGGTGTATCGCGCCGCTTATCGGCCCCTGCTCACGGCGCAATTTTCGCCGTAGAGCATTTCAGGAAACCTGTAGCCGGGGGCGTTGACCCCGGTTCGAACCTCGCGAGAGGAGGGACTCAATCCCCGGGGTCGACGACCCCGGCCACAACAAAACTTTAAACCCTTGGCTGTGGCGCCTAGCCGGACTCCGGCAGGAAGGTGGGGAAGGCGATGCCGCGTGCTGCTGGGAGGGGGCCGGTGGTCTGGGCGGCATGGAGTTCCACATTGCGTGCGCCCCACGCGTAGCATGTCTGGACGAGGGTGCGGGCCGCGCAGGGAACCAGAAACACCACGCTCAGCCCGCGCATCGCGTCGAGGGCGCGCCACAACAGGGCCAGCGCGGCCGCTTCATCCCGGGCGACGCCCGGCCCGAGCATGACGCAGGACGGGTGATGGCTTGCGACGAGAAAACCGTCGAGCGAGCCGTCCCTGCGATCGAGAGCCCAGACCCGCCAGTCGCCGACGGCATTGCGCAAAAAGAAGGCGTGGTCCGCTTCGCGTTCGATGCCCTGCAGCTCCCGTTCGAGCGTGGCGAGGCGGCCGCTCTCGGCGGGATCGGTCACGCGGCGAACCTGCGCGGCCCCGGGCGGCGGAGCGCCCTTCAGGCCGCCGTCGGGAATCGTGAGGGCGAGGTCCTGATAGAGCGTGTGCGGGGTGAACCCGAGCCGCGAGTAGAGCGAGAAGGAGTCGAGGTTGAGGAGGCTCGAAACGAGACGGGCGGGCCGGCCGGTGCGCCGGGCCTGGGTGAGCACGGGCTCCAGCATCGCGCGGGCAACGCCGCGGCCCTGCGCCTCCGGCGTGGTTGCGACGATGCCGAGCGCGATGTGCGTCGGGCGCGGATGGACAAAGCAGACTCCGAGTAACGCGCCGGTCGCGGAATCGCAGGCCGCCACGGCCTCGCCCGGATCAAGCGCGGCGTACACCTCGGGAAACAAGCGGAATGGCTCGGCGCTCGAACCGAAGCGCGCGCCTTGCCGGAGGCGGCTCTCGTACCAGTGGACGAGCGAGCGATGAAGCAACTGCGCGGTCGCCTCATGGTCGGCGGGCGCCAGCGGTCGAAGGACGAGCGTTGGGGGCATCGGGGTGGCGGGAGCCAACGGGAACGCGGGCTTTCCCGCAAGCGGCGGCTTTACGGCAGGAATCGGTCGGGATGCGATCTCCGACGTTTACAGCCGGGCTCGGGCTGATTGTTATTAGATCAGATTCGGCTTTCTTCCTCCCCCTGGCGAAGGAGCAAACGGATGCGCGCCGTATCCGCCGATGGGAGGATGAGATCGCAGCGCGGGAGCGAATGATCCGGGCCGAGCGCTTTGAGGCGACGACCGGGGAGAGCTTTCCCGCGGTGAAGGTCGCGTTCCCGCCGCCGGGCGACGAGAAGGCGGCGCCTTGACGGAGTTTTAACCACGGATGAACACAGATGGACACGGATTCGATCCGGGAAGTCGCCATCAATCCCGTGATTTTGAAATAACATCAGTCGGATTCGTGTACGGTCCTGCGACCTCGTCCTCTGAAAACCGGCCTTGCGGGACTCGCGGGGGATGGCAACGGTGCCCGGCGTGAAAATTGGCCTCATGGGCGGGAGCTTCGACCCGGTGCACTTCGGGCACCTGGTTGCGGCGCAGGATGCGTACGAGCAGTACAAGCTCGACCGGGTCATTTTCGTGCCTGCGGCCCAGGCCCCGCTGAAGCCCAATGATGTGCAATCAAGCTCGGCCGACCGGCTGGCGATGCTGCGGGCGGCGACGGATTGGGATCACCGCTTTGAGTTGTCGGACTACGAACTCGGGAAGGGGGGCATCAGTTACACCATTGATTCGGTGAGGCATTTCCGGGCGCTTTATCCGAACGACGAGCTTTACTGGATCATCGGTGGCGACCAGCTGCCAAAGATGCACCTCTGGAAGGACATCACGGAGCTGGCGCAGCTGATCGAGTTCATCTTCCTGGAGCGGCCCGGTCACCCGGCCAAGGCCCGGCCCGACATCCCTGGGCTCCGCCTCCACCGCTGCGACGGTCATTTGATCGAGATCAGCTCCACGGAGCTGCGCGCCCGCGTCCAGCAGCGGCTTTCCCTTGATTACTTCGTCCCGCATAAGGCGATTGTCTATATCCAGGAGAAGCGTCTTTATCGCTGAAAACACTTCCATGCCTGACGAGAAACCTACCGCCACCGCCACCCAGGAAACGCTGCGCAAGATCGTGCAGGCGCTTGAAGAAAAGAAGGCCGGAGACCTTCGCGTGCTGCGCGTCAGCGCGCAGTCGTCGATCACGGACTACCTCGTGCTGGCGACGGGCACATCGGAACCGCATCTCCGTGCACTGCGCGTCGAACTGGAAAAGGTCCTCGATGGCGACAAGATGCGCATCGCCGGCATGGACTCGTCCGAGGGGAGCGGCTGGACCGTGGTTGATGCCTACCAGATCATGATTCACCTGTTCACACCGGACAAGCGCGACGCCTATCGCCTCGAGCAGCTCTGGAACGATGCGGAGGATATTCACATCCCGACTCTGCTGGGAGTGGCTGAACCCGTTGCTCCCGCCATCGTGGCGGAAGTGGCCGCGTCCGCCCCTGCGGCGGGTCAACCCACGGCGGCCGCCAAGCCGGTCAAGGCACGCAAATCATCTGGGGCGAAGCCGAAGGCCCAGTCCAAGGCGAAGAAGGTAAAGGCGAAGGCGAAAGCCGCGCCCAAGGCCAAGAAGGTCGCGAAAAAGGCCGCGGCCAAGCCAGCGAAAGTCGTCAAGAAAACCAAGGCGGCCAAACCCGTGAAGAAGACGGCGAAGAAGAAAGCCGCCAAACCCGCGCCGGCCAAGAAGAAGGTCGTGAAGAAGGCGGCGAAAGCCGCGGCGACCAAGAAAAAGAAGTAAGCGCTCGGGAGTGGTCGCGAGTGCGTCGTGTAGCCCGGGGGGGGGGACCCCCCCGGAAAAAAAACCGGAAAAAAAAGATAACCCGGGGGGGCCCCCCCCCGGACC
>CAYWRG010000042.1:18179-37245 GCA_964460715.1 uncultured Opitutus sp.
GCGGTCCCGCGTTTATTATTTGCGCGTTAATTAATTGCCCCCGGGTGCCCCCTACCCCGGCTGCACCTTCTACCTCTGAACCTCCTGTCGGGCTCAGAACGCGTAGCCGAGCGAGCTCGTGATGCGTTGGTCGGTGCGGGCGTCGCGTTTTACGACGGAATTGTCGAACTCGTGCTCGAAGCGCAGGTTCATTGACAGCCGGTCAGTGAACTTGCCCTGCAGGGCGGCGTCGAACTGCACCTTGTAATTCTGGCGTCCGGCGAGGGCTGCGGAGTCGTCATCGGTCCATTGCACGAATGAGTTCTGCGTCAGGGTGAACCGGCCGTTGATCTTGTAGGTGTAGTCCTCGAAGAATTCGGCGAGGAGTTGGACGTGGGGATCGGCGCGGAGGGCCTCACGGTATTGGGCGGTGGCACCGATGCCGGCGTTCACGATGTGGCGGTCGCGGTTGAGCACGCGGTAGCCGATGCCGACGTTCTGCTCGTAGCTGGCGTCGATGGCCTTTATCCTGTCTGAAAGATAGGTGGTCAGCGACTGGCTGAAGAGGTCGTTGTCGAAGTCGCGCCGCCAGCGGAAACTCGCATCGTTGCGGTCCGCGCTCTTCCGATCATTTTTTTCGCCGTAGATCGTACGGCCGGTCGCGCGGAACTGGTTGCGCTCGATTTTGCGCTCCGCTTCGCCGCGGAGGCTGAAGTCGACCGACTCGGTCGTGCCGGATTCCTGCTTGAAGCCGAATTCGACCTTGCCCCGCCAGCGGGATGGTGCGGGCTGAGCGGACGCCTTGGGAGCGGGTTGGCTGCTGGCTGCGGTGCGGGCGCCGGCGGGCGCCGGCGCCGGATTGGCTGGCGCCGGGACTGCGGCAGGTGCCGTGGTTTGCGGAGGCAGGCCGGCCAGGCTTTCCACCGGTGTATCGGGCAGGTTGATGACGGTGACTTCCGCTGCGGCGACCTGCACTTCACCAAGCGCGGCGGTACGGAAACGAATGACCCCGTCGACCTGGGCGATCACCTCCCCGGTCAGGCGGTCGCCGTTTTTGAACCGCAGTTCGTCTGCGCCTTTTGCGACTCCGACGGTCAGTGCTGCCGTAACCAACGTATAAACAAGGAGAAGAAGGCGCAGGCGAAGGAGCTTGGGCATGACAATGAGTGGGTGGCTGAAGCGAATTTGGCGTTGGGGCATGATCCCCGATGGGGAATATAAACCCGGGATTGGTCGGCGAAGTTCCATCGGTTTATCCGGCTACGGAAATTATCAACGAGGGTGTGTTTAATTTTAGTGTATTACATCATCATGATAAGTGGCTTGAGCGATTATTTGCTGATCGGATAGTCGCTGGGAAACGCAGTGCAAGCAGCGCATAGAATCGCGGCTGCCCTAGGATAAAACGACGCTGAAGCCGACGTGCGGCAATGGGATTCATTTACAACTGCTTTACGAGTTTCACCTTGTCGGCCTACTGCTACTAGGGTTGAGTGACTCTACTGCCCAATTGGGCATTTTTATCATTCAAATCCATCCCGCATTATGAAGAAGCTCCAATCCTCTAAGGGTTTTACCCTCGTCGAAATCATGATCGTTGTCGTCATCATCGGCCTGCTGGCCGCCATGGCGATCCCGGCGTTCCAGAAGGTCCGCGCCAGCTCGCAGGACAAGGCCGTGCTGAACAACCTGCGCCAGCTCGGTGCGGCGGCTGACCAGTACTTCCTCGAGAACGGCGTCTCCGCCGTCAACTCGTCGGTGCTCGTTGGCACGAACTCCTCGCAGTACATCAAGGCGATCCAGACGGTCGCTGGCGAGACGTACAGCAACCTGCAGCAGGGTTCTCCCGTCACGGCGACGGGTGTCGCTGCGACGCGCACGATCACCTACAGCAACTAAGTCGTTCGACTTGGTTCCTTTTCAAGCCGCTTGGGCGACCAAGCGGCTTTTTTGTGTCCATCGACGGAGTGTGTGTTTTTTACAAATGTATTATGTTGTTTGTAGGCTGTACTTTAGTAAGCTCGTAACCCGAAGCCCTCGCATTGAGGGTCTATCTATTATCCCCCTAAATCCAATGAATACGTCCCAAAACACCAAGGGTTTTACCCTCGTCGAAATCATGATCGTCGTCGTCATCATCGGCCTGCTGGCCGCCATGGCGATCCCGGCCTTCCAGAAGGTCCGCGCCAGCTCGCAGGACAAGGCCGTGCTGAACAACCTGCGCCAGCTCGGTGCGGCGGCTGACCAGTACTTCCTCGAGAACGGCGTCTCCGCGGTTGGTTCGAGCGTCCTCGTGGGCACGAACTCCTCGCAGTACATCAAGGCGATCCAGACGGTTGCCGGTGAGACCTACAGCGACCTCCAGCAGGGCGCTCCCGTCACGGCGACCGGCGTCGCTGCGACGCGCACGATCACCTACAGCAACTAAGTAGACGGCTGATCCCTCCTCATTCCAAGCCGCCTGATGAACTCAGGCGGCTTTTTTGCGGATGAAGCCGAACCCCGCTCACGCCAGAAAGCGATGAAGGCGTGCTGCCGTGGGTTCGTTCCTCGTGCATGAGTTGATCGTCGCTTTTTTCGCCAAATCATTGGAATAGTCAGTCGGTTCATTATGTTTCGACGCATATTGTTGGATCGCAGGGTGTGGCTCGTGGCGGCCGGGCTGATTCTGGTCGCTATCCTTGCACGAGTCGTCGTCTCGCCAGAGACGGGCTTCAGCTGGGTCATCCATGGGGGATACTGGTTTGTCCTTGGATCCCTCGTATTTTTCCTCGGCGCATTGGTTCCGCTGGTCCGCGCCCGTTGGGCGCGGTGGAAGTTTGAGCGGTTCGATGCGGGGGTGCTGCTGGCGATCGTTGCCTGCGTGAGCGTTTGGACCACCCAGGACCGTCCCGGATTCAAGATTCTGGCGGACGAAGTCCTGCTCCTCGGGACCTCAATGAGCCTGCATTACGACCGTGCGGCGGCCTACCCCGTGCGGGCGACGGACACCCAGGGGCCTTTCCTGATCCTCGACTACGCGCTCGATAAGCGGCCGCTGCTGTTCCCGTTTCTCACCGCGACGGTGCACGACTTGACGGGTTACCGACCGGAGAATGCCTTTTACCTCAACATGGGGCTGGCCGGGCTCTTTCTGGGTGTTGTTTATCTCCTGGCGGTGAACGCGGGGCGCGGGCGTTGGCCGGGTCTGTTCGTGCTGCTGCTCTTTGCCGGCCTGCCCCTTCTTGCCCAGCAAGCAACCGGCGGGGGATTCGAACTTCTGAACCTGCTCCTGATCGCGACGCTGGGGTTGCTCATGATGTGGTACCTGGAGGAACCCGACGGGCGCCGGCTGCAGGCCATGGTTTATGGCGGGGTGCTGCTCGCCTCGACCCGATACGAGTCGATTCTCTTTTTGATCCCGATGGCGCTCGCGGCAGTCTGGGGCTGGTGGCGGAGCGGCCGCGTCATGCTTTCGTGGCCGACAATCCTTTCCCCGCTGTTCCTCTTGCCGGTACTTTTGCAGAACCAAGTCTTTTCCACGAATAAGGGGAGCTGGGAGCTGGCGGGCGTTGCCGGGGCGACCCGGCCGTTTGGTCCGGAGTATTTTGCGGATAATCTCGGTCATGCCCTGGCGTTCTTTTTTGATCTGGGTCCCTACCAACCGAGTTCGCCGCTGTTTGCCGCGCTTGGCCTGCTGGCTTTGCCCATTTTTGCGCTGTGGGCGGTGCGCGTATTCCGCGCGCCTGGGGACCATGGTCCACGACAAACCGCGGCTGCTTTGCTGGGTGTAGGCCTGGGCGCGGTGACACTGGTCCACCTGTTCTATTTCTGGGGGCGATTCGATGATCCCGTGATTCATCGTTTGAGCCTGCCCCTTCACCTGCTCCTTGCCCTGGCGCTTGTCGTCGTGGGGGCGCGGCTGGCGTTTTCCGATCGCGTATGGAAAGCCCTCGCGCTGGTCGCGCTGGGTGGACTTCTCTTCCACGGGCTTCCCGTGATGGCCAAGCAGGCCTACGCGCACGCCTACAGTCCAGGTGTCGAGATGGAGTTGCGCCGTGAGTTCATCTCTCTGCTTCCGGAGCGCGACTACCTGTTCATCGACAACGATTCGGTCTTCTGGATCACGCAGAAGATCCCGGCCACGCCTGCCGGCCAGGCCGGGGCGCGCAAGGACGGGCTGAGCTACCATCTCCGGAATCACAGCTTCTCGCAGATGTACGTGTTCCAGAGCATCCTGATCGATGACCAGACGGGTGCGCGTCGCGTGGATCCCGTGGATGACCTCGGCCCTGATTTTGAATTGGAGACCGTGCTGGAGCGTCGGGTGGGGACGCTGCTCTTTGCCCGAATCAGTCGCGTGGTGGCGATCCGCCACGAAGGCCGGGAGGTCGCGCGCTCCACCACGGCGGTGCCGGTGAAGGTCGAGCGACGCTCGCCGGAAGAGATCGAGAAGGCGCGCGCGATCTACATGGAGAACTGGATCAAGCAGCTGCCGTGAGATCGTCGCGTGCAAGCCGGCGAAGCGGCGCCGCCAGAGCCGCTTCGAAAGACGAGGGGCAGGCGCGATCCCTTCTGCCTCTGGTGATCTTTGGTCTCGCTGCCGCCACGGCGGTGGCTTTCGGATTTCTCGCGCACACGGCGGCCGAGGCCGGGTTGCTCGTTCAGCGTTACGGCTATTATGCGCTGGCGGGCACAACCCTGTGGTGGCTCCTCGCACTTTACCGGCGGTCGCGAAGCCTGACGGCGGGCGCCATCGGGGATTCCAAGCGAGAGCGCATCCAAGTCCTTGGTTTTGTCGCCGGAGTGAGCGTCGTCTCGCTGTTTATTTTCCCTTACTCCTACAAGATCCTCTATGACGAGCTGGTGTTGCAGGCTACCGCTTGGAATCTGCACTACTTTCGCGAGGTGGGCACCGTGGTGCGCGGTTATGAGATCGAGGGGATCTTTGCCTCGCTCAACATCTACCTGGACAAGCGGCCGTACTTTTTTTCCTTCCTCGTCTCGCTGGTCCACGACCTGACGGGATACCGCGAATTGAACGGTTTCCTCGTCAACACGCTGCTGCTCCCGCTTGTGCTGGTGCTTTTCTATGCGGTCGCGAGGAAGCTGGCCGCGCATCGGGCGGCTTTCGCGGCACTGGTCTGCTTTGGTGCCTCCACCTTGCTGGCGCAGAATGCGAACGGCATGGGCATGGAGTTGATCAATCTGGCCATGCTCCTGCTGGTCATGCGGGTTGCGGTCGACTACCTCGCGAGGCCGGACGACGACCGGTTATCCGTACTCATCCTGTCCTGTGTGCTGCTGGCCCAGACGCGCTATGAATCGGCGCTCTATGTCATTCCTGCTGCTCTCGTGGTCCTTGAGGGTTGGCGGCGCGCTGGGCGGGTGATCCTGCCGCCGGCCGCCATGGCCGCGCCGCTCCTGCTTATTCCGTGCGCGCTTCACAACACCTACCTGTCGGGCACGCCCGCACTGTGGGAGTTGCGCGCGGATCTTGATTCACGCTTTGGGGTGGAGCATGTGGCGAATAACCTGACCCACGCGGGGACCTATTTCTTTGCGCTGTTTGGCAACATCCTGAATTCCTGGTGGCTTTCGGTGACCGGCTGGCTTGCCCTTGGGTGGGCGACTTGGGTGGTCCTCGTGCGTGTGCGCGAGTGGCCGCGCGCGCCATCCGGCGGGGTCGTGGCGGTGTTGTTTGCCCTCGCGGTGCTGGCCAACCTCGGTCTCCTGATGTTCTACTTTTGGGGTCAGCTCGACGATCCCATCGTTGCGCGTCTGGTTCTGCCGTTCCACGTCATCCTCGCCCTGGCCGTGGCCTGGGCCACCCAGCGGCTCGCGGGCTCGCCGGTGGGCGAACGATTGCCCCCGATCCTGGTTGGCGGGGCCTTGCTCGTGACCGCCGCATTCGGGATGCCGGCCGCGGCTCACCACTCCACGATCAATCTCCTCGCGACGGAGCTGGCTTGGGAATGGCGGGTCGTCGAAACCTGGCCCCCTAAGGAGCGGCTCGTAATCACCAACAAGTCGGCGCTCGCCTGGCTCATGCGTCGCGTGCCCGTGATCGCGATCCATCAGGGGCGTTCGCGCAGTGACGCGGTGCGGTTTCATCTCGAGCAGGGCACCTTCCAGGAGGTGCTGGTCACCCAGGTGCTCCGCTCGAGCGGCCCCGATGGGGTCTTTGTCGTCGATCCGGAGGATCTGCTGCCGTCGATCTACGTGCTCGAACCGGTGGTCGAACGTCACATCGGCTCCCGCATTGCCCGCATCAGCCGGGTGGTGCGGATCGATCCGGCGCCGGTCAAACCGGCAGCGGAGGTTGCAGGCGAGGAGGGCGTGCCTCGCGACGATGCAGCCGTCGCGCTCGCGTCAGCGACGGTTGAGGGTGCTCGCTAGCTAGCGGCTGATCGCGGCTTGGCTGGCGCGCGGGAAGGCGTCGAGCGGCGCGTCCAGGGCAAAGGCGACTTCGCTGTCCGTCAGGCGGAAGAGAAGAATGGAATAGCCCACCTGGTCGTCGGGCGTGCGCTCGTTCAGGAAATGGCACAGGCGGCCGAATTGGAGCTGCTCGAGATTGAAAAGACGGGCGTTAACCTGCTCCGGACTCAAGGGTGTCCCGTCGATGTCCGTCACGGCGGAACCGGGAACGCGGTTGGCGGTGTGGCGGCGCCACGCCTGCAACTGGCGATAGCTCGTCTCGTAGCTTTCGTCCCAAGGTCCGCGGACATGGGTGTAGACGCGGCGGAACATGGTGGCGCTGATGCAGTACACGCCACCGGTGAGGGAGGGCGGAGTGACGCGGCTCCTCCAGTCGAAGTAACCGTCACCCACACGCGTGGCGACGATGCCTTCGTGCACCGGGTCTCCGGAGCCGAAGTACGACAGGAAGATCCGCTCACCGGCTGCGTGGGTGTCGAGCCAGGTTCGCAGCCCGGGCAGATCCTGACCCCAGTCGAGTGAGCTGTCGACGAACAGGCGGTGTGCCTCCTTGGGTCCGCCGGCCAGTGGATTGAAGTAGGCGAGATAGTGAGGCCGGATCCAGAGCGATTCGCGGATGTTCCATCCCAGCAGCAGGGCAATGATGACCGTGATCCAGCGCCACCGGCGGATCATGAGCGCCGCACCTCCGGCGAGGAGAAAGAAGGCCGGGTAGAGCGGAAGCAGGTGGCGATGGCCGATGTTGAGCCGGCTTTGCAGGGAAAAGGCCCCGTAAACGGCAATCAGAGCCAGCACCGGCGCAAGCCGGAGGAGCCAGACGGACCTGCGGCGCCGCGGGGCGAGGATCAGGCCGGTGATGCCCAGTGCCCCGAGTCCAAGGGCAGGCAAAGGGGTCTTCAGGAGAAAGGCCGTGGGGAAAAACTCCCGCCAGCCTTCCGTGCGGTATTCGCCAGCGAAATACGCCAGCCGGCCGCGGGCGTGCTTTTCGACAAACGCCAGCCCGTAGAGGTAGGCTTCGGGCAGAATCCGGTGGTCGCGCATCCAGGCCACCGTGTGCTGGACCAGGCCCGGTCGTGGGACCGTCTCCTCGGCCGCCCGGCCGTCGGCGGCGGCGAGAGGCGGAGGCGGTGGGGTGCGCAGCAGCACTTCGTCCCATGACTGAATGAAACGGGCGTTGGGATCGACGCTGGCGGAATAACGGAAGCCGTAGGCTGCCCAGATCGTCACGCCGGCCACGACGAGGGCTCCGCCGGCCGCACCGCCGAGCGCGAGGATCCGATGGGCACCGGTCAGGCGGTGGAAGACTCCCCGCCACCTGAAGGCGACGGGAGTCGGACGAAGCAGTCGCACGCCCGTGACCATCAAGGCGACGGGAGCGAAGAGCGCGGCCGAGTATTTGGACAGGGCAAGCGCGCCTGCCATCAGGCCGGCGACCACGATGCGGCCAAGGGTTACGCGCTGCATCAGGCGTGACCAGGCAAGCGCAGTCGCGGTGAACCCGAGTGCGGCCGCCGTGTCGGACGTGGCGAGGCCGCCGTGCGCGAGCAGGGTTGGCGAGAAGACGGCCAGCGTGAGGGCGATCCAAGCGGCTCCACGACCGATTACACCTCGCGTCCAGACGTAGATCGCGAGGCACAGGATGCCGGATAACAGCGCGATCATCTGCCTCGCCGCGGCCAAAAGGGCGGGCAGGTCGTTGCCTTCATGATAGAAGAAAGCTCGCCCGACCGACCACACGTCCGCCGAAATCCAGGCCGCTCCCTGGGCATCCGGAAAATGTTCGCCGCGGGCGACAAGCGGCAGCGCGGCGAGACGCTGTGGCAGATTGCCGTTTTCCGGCTGAAAGCGGTAGTCGTGCTGGGTCCAATAGGCGTAGCCTGCCGTGACATGGGCGATCTCATCCGCCGTCGTGCTGAACTGACGGGAGACGCTGGCGGCCATCCACACGTGCAAAAGGCAGAGCGCACCGACGGCAGCCAGACGAAGGGAACGGGAGGCGCCCGGTTTCATGCGCGCGAGCGCGGTTTTTCCAGCACCACCAGCATGCGTGACGCGAAAAGTCGCGGGGCGATTCCAAGCAGACGCTCGGCGAACTCAGCGACGGGGCGAAGCGGACCGGGCGCGAGTGAGGGTCCGCGAAAGCCGCCCGTCAGGAGCCAGGGCAGTGCCGGGCAGTAGGTCGTGGCGTGCCGCGTCCAAGCCGAGAGTTCGGAATGATAGTGGTCGCCGCCGAAGATGCGCCACGCATTGCCCTGGGCCGCGTAGTAGGTCGTGGCGGCGGGGTCGAAGCCGGCGGGAGCCTTCCACGTGATCGAATCACGCAGCGCCAGGGGCTCATGGTGAAAGAGCCCGAGGACTACACGGCCCAGCAGGCCGGCGGCAGGCTCGAAGATCACGACCCGACCACCGGGCAGAAGCACGCGATGCAGCTCCTGCAACGCCGTGCCCGGATACTGGAGATGGTGGAAGACGTCGAAGAGCACAACGCCGCTAAGCGAGGTATCCGCGCAGGTGAGCGCATAGATGTTCTCCTGCCGGTCCAGCCACGGATTGGGGAACAGGTCGCTGGTGATCGCGCCAGGCAGCACCGACTTGAGATTGCCGATGCCGGATCCGCACTCGAGCACCGGGCCGGCGGGAATCCCGGCGAGGCGTTCGGCGATCATCCGATAGAACCGGGCATACTCGGCCTGTAGTGCCGGCTTCCGCTCCCAGTGACGGAGATTCTCGTGGATCTCCCGGTTGTGCTGCTCGGCGTCCATGCGCTGGCGGTTCAGGGAGATTTAACCACGGAATACACGGAACACACAGAAAACGGATCGACGATGGATGGTGTGTGTGAGCCGGTTTTAGAACGACAGAATACAGGTGGCATGACAGGAATATTCATTCCGTGTATTCCGTGGTGAATCTTCGTTGATCGTTGTTTGATCACACGAATTTCAATTTCCGCGCGGCGAAGCCGAGCATGCGGAACAGCAGCAGGCCGTGGCGCCAGCGCTGGATGTTGGTCGTGCCGTAGGTGCGCTCCCGATACCGGATAGGGATGTCGCGGATCTTGAGATTCAGCTTGTCGGCTCCGAAGAGGAGGTCGAAGTCGCCAAAGGGATCGAACTCGCCGAAGTAGCCGCGGTTCGCCGCGATTGTGAGGTAGTGCTGGCGGCGCAGCACCTTCGTGCCGCAGAGCGTGTCCTTCAGCGACTGGCCCAGCAGCCAGGAGAACGCCAGGCCGAAGAACTTGTTCGCGATCATGTTGAGGAACTGCATCGCGCCTTTCTCCATCGGATAGACCAGCCGCGAGCCATTCGCGAACTCGGCCTTGCCGCTCGCGATGGCCTCGTAGAATTTCGGCAGTTCCTCCGGCGGCATGGTCAGATCCGCGTCGAGGATCATGAGCACATCGCCCGTCGCGACGGCGAAGGCTTCGCGCACGGCGTTGCCCTTGCCCTTGCCGGTCTGGCGCAGGATCTTGATCCGGCGCTGCGGGTAGGCCTGCTGCACGCGCTGGATCTCGTCCCACGTATTGTCCTTGGAGTGGCCTTCAATGAAGATCAGCTCCGTCCAGGCGCCCATCTCGGGTGTGCGCAGCACGGCCTGTTCGATATTGCCGGCCTCATTGCGGGCCGGAACCACGACGCTGACCGAGGGCGCGACGGCCGCCGGTTCCGGCCGGAGGCGGGCAACGACAAAGACCGCAAAGCCGGCAAAGGGAACGAAGGGCGCAATCCAGCGATTGAGCAGCGGCGCGATCACCGGCGTGGCGATCGGCCAGAGCAGGCGGGGCTGACGCTTGATGGCCTCCCAACGTGACATCTCCAGCAGATTGTCGATGTCGTGGGACGACAGCCAGCTGGTCATGGGGGGCGGATTTCGGGCTCCCAGCGCGTCGGCCACGGCAAAAACGGGGCGCCAGAGATTGTTGTGGAAATTCAGCAGCAGGCGCGTTTCCGGAGTCGCGACACTTGCGACGCGGTCAAGCATGCGTTGGACGTCCGCCGCGAGATTGAGCGTTTCGGAGATGATGATGACGTCGAAGGTCTCGGCAAGATCGAGGCACTCGCCTGACTGAACGTGAAACGTGGCGTCAGGCAGACGCTCGCGGGCTCGGTCGATCTGACCGGAAGAAAGATCGATGCCGGTCTTTTTCCGGGCCCGGATCTGGGCAAGGAGGCCGCCGTCACCGCAGCCGATTTCCAGCACGGACGCGTCCGGTGGAATGAGCAGGTTGTAGTAATGTGCGAGCAACCGGCCATAGCTTCGGGCGGCTCCGGTCGGCGCGCTGGACTCCTGATCGAAATGGGTGCGAATCGTTTCGAGATGGGCTTCGGAAAGGCGTCCGAGAGGAGGAGTCATGAAGTTACCGGGAAAGCGGAGTCCACGGCCGGGTCAGTAAAGGGATGCGGGCGAGGATAGAAAAGCACTTCTTGCGCGCGCGGCAGGGGGCGGTGAGCATTTTAAGTCTTTCTGACAACCATGGATCCGGCCGAATACACCAAGCTGGCAAAGGTCGAGGCCGACCATTGGTACTATGCCGGCAAGCGCGAGATCGTACGCCACTGGATTGCGCGTGTCCGTCCTCCCCAGTTGACGGACCGGCTGCTTGATTGCGGGGCGGGCACGGGTTTATTCGCGCAGGAGATGACCGCGTGCTGCCAGGTTCTGGTGCTCGACGATCATGAGGAAGCGCTGCAGATCCTGCGCACGCGCTTCCGCGCGGATCAGATCTTCAGCCTGGCCGGTGATCAGGTTCCGCTGCCCGATGGCTCGCTTGAGTATGTCACAGCGCTCGATGTCTTGGAGCATGTGCCGGACGACGGTGCGGTGGTGCGCGGATTCCACCGACTGCTCAAACCCGGTGGTCTGGCGGTTGTGACGGTTCCGGCCAGCATGGCGCTCTGGAGTGATTGGGATGTGGTGCTGCATCATTTCCGGCGCTACGACCGGCGCCAGTTGGCGGCGTTGTTCCCCGAGTCGGAATGGGAGGTCGTCCAGCACGCTTACACCAATGTCGTGGTCTATCCTGCAGTCTGGCTGGTCCGTCGCTGGAGGGGATGGTTTCCGTCGCCGGAGGGCAGCGCGCGCAGCGAAGACAGGCTCCCGTCGCCGCTCGTGAATCGTCTGCTGCGCTGGCTCTTCGTGATTCCCGCGCGGTGGCGCTTTCCCTGGCCCTTTGGCGTCAGCCTGCTGCTTGTGGCGCGCCGGCGTTAGCGAGCAAAGGTCGCCGCGGCGATCTCCGCGCCTGACGCGTCGAGCAGGATGACGCAGGTGTCGCCCGTGCGGCTCCATCCGTCGGCGACGGTTACAGGAATCGAGACCCGGGAAATGCCCTGGAGGGCAAATGCCTGGGTCGCCAGGGTGGGCGGACCGGCGACCGCGCCGTCGAGTTGAAGCGGAACAAGCTGCCAGGGCTTGCCTGGCGTAGGCTCGATCCGGGCCACGGTTGCGTCGGTTGCGTGCAGCGGACGCAACGCCACACTCGCTATCCGCCTTCCCTCGATTGGTGCCATGACCAGTTCGAGTTCGGCCGCGCCGTTCGCTCCGGTCGGCAGCAGTCGAACCGTGGACAAGGGGGCGATGCTCCGGCCGCGGTGCAGATGCAATTCATAGAAGCCAACCGTCAGGACGCGTTCGAATGAGGCATCCAGATACGCACGGAGCCGACCCTGCGCGGGAAATCCACCGTCGCGCAGAAAGTCCAGGAGGTAGCGATGAACCACCAATCCTGCCCGCGGATCGGCCTCGAGCCGCGCGATGATGGCCTCCTGTTCGGCGGCGGAGAGGAGCGAAAACCAATGGGTGACATTCGCCCCCGTCGGCGTTGGACGGTCGCTCCAGATGTTGAGGCTAAAAAGCCCCGGCAGGCTGAAGAGCGTGTTGCAGTGCATCCGAAGATTCTCAACGAGCACTGCAAGCTGCCGCCGGAGATCCGCAGGCGGCCGCAGTTGTTCCGCGCCGGGCAGGCCCAGCGGCCGGCTCTGCAGATAGAACTCACGGCCGATGAACGCGAGACGTCCGGCCGCCATCAGCCCGCCAGCCAGAACCACGGCAAGCCCAACGCCTCGCCAGATCCGCCATTTGTCGGAAAAAAAGGTGAGCGCCTCCGCCAGGCCGGTCACGAGCAGGGTCGCCCAGAGGAATGTGCCCCAGGCAATCTGGCTGCCGGCGACAGGGAATGCATGGAGCGTTTGCCAGACAAACACCCAAGCCAGCCAGAGGCGCGCTCGGGCCGGACCGGAATCGCGCGAGCCCGTCAGCGGAATCGCCATGAGCCAGGCGAGACTTGGACCGTAACTGAGCGCGAATCGTGTCATGCCCTCGTTCTCCGCCTGGAACGCGCCGGACAGAAACCAAAGTCCGGTCGCGATGCGCAGTCCCGCGATCACGGTGCCCAAGTTAGCCGGGAACGTCGTTCGCTGGATAAGAAGAGCGGCGCCGAGTGAGAACAGGGCAAGGACTCCGCTTCCCGGAAGCCAGGCAACGGGGAAGAAGTAGACGCCAGGATGGCTCAGTGGCGCCACGACCATCCCGTGCCAGAGGGCAGCCAAAGAGGTACCGCGGGCGGTGACGAGGCCAAGGGTGACGAGACCAAGCCCAACTGCGGCGATGAAAAAGCTGCGCCAGCTCCGGACATCATGCTCCGCCCGCGCCGCTCCCATCAGTCCGGGCGCAAGCGCGAGTGCGCTGCAGGCGAAGATCAGGGCGTAGTGCGTCACCCACGGCGCAGGCCAGAGGGACCGCATGAGCAACCACGGAGACAGCACGCAACCCAGCGCGATCAGCCAGCCGAGGGCGCGACTGGGTCGCGTGGAGGCCGCCATCCACGAACCGGCGGCGATGAGAAAGAAGGCTCCGACGTTGATCTTGATCAACGCCAGTGCGGCTCCCGTGGCGCCCACCGCTACGGCAAAGAGGCCGGTCCGTTCACGAAGAAGCGCAAAGGCCCCCGTCGCCGCGCCCGCCATTGCGAGCAGGGTGATGAGACCGCCGGGGTGAATCGGTTCGCGGATCATGGCGACCAGCCCGGTGAAGGTCAGCGCCGTCGCAGCGAGCGCCGCCACCCTGCTGCGCGTCAGCACCCAGGTGAGTACGCCTCCAGCCAATGCGGTGGCGAGCCAGTACCCCAAGGTGAGCAGGCGCCCCGCGTCGTTCTCGAAGGGAAAACCAAGGAACCGGTGCAGGGCGTCGTAGTAGACGTAGAAAAACGGACCGTATTGGCTGAACACGTCCACGTAGAGCCCGCCGGTCGCACTGTAGCTTCGCAGTGACCAGAGCACGTAGCCCTCGTCGTCATACACCATGAATGCGGTGAAGATCAGCCAGTAGCCGGTCACCGCGAGGGCGGTGGCCAGCGCGACGATGGGCAGCGACTGCAGGATCCGTCTACTCAAAGCCGAGGCGGGACTTTACGATGTAGTTCGGACGCCGCTTCACCTCGTCATACACGCGGCCGAGGTACTCGCCGAGCACACCGATGCCGATCAGCTGGATGCCGCCAAGGAAAAGCACGAGCGTGACGAGGGTGGTGAACCCTGTTTCCGCGATTTCGATCCCGAGGATGCGGCGGATGGCGAAGAACAATCCGATCGCGAATCCGATGAAGGCCACGAACAGGCCCGTGTACGTCATTAACCTGAGCGGCAGCCGGGAGAAACTGAACACGCCGTCGAGCGCGTAGCGGACGAGCCTGCGCAGCGTCTGGCCTGGCTGGCCGGCCGCGCGCTCCTGTCGTTCGTACAAAACATCTGCGCGCTTGAAACCGACCCACGAGCGAAGGCCGGGAAAGAAACGATGTTTCTCCGGCAGTTCGTTGAAAGCATCGACCGCAGCGCGACTGAGCAGTCCAAACGTTCCGGTGTTGGGTTCGATCGGGAAATCGCTGAGCAGGCCAAAAAATCGATGAAACAGATCGAAGCCGACGCGGCGCAGTCCGCGCTCGCTGCGCGTACGCCGGACGGCGAGGACGACGCCGGCGCCCTGCTGCCAGGCCGCGACCATCTCCGGGATCAGCTCCGGCGGATCCTGCAGATCGGCGTCCATCGTGACCACGGCGTCGGCATCCCCACAGTGGGCGAGGCCGGCTGAGAGCGCGTTCTGGAAACCAAAGTTACGGGAGAGCGCGAGCAGGCGAAAACGCCGGTCCATCCGGCAATGCTCCGAGATGATCTCCATTGTCCGGTCGCGGCTCCCGTCGTCAATCAGCACGGCTCGCCACACGATGTCGGGGTGAGCGTCGAACACGGCCGAAAGCCGGGAAAAAAGTTCAGGCAGAACCTCCGCTTCGTTAAAGGCGGGGATGACGATCGCGACGTGGGGTGGGCGGTTCACACGGAGGGCGGTGGCGGTGCGGGTGACGGGCTGGTCGCCGTCGGAAGCAGACGATAGGGCGAATCCGGACGGACGGAAGACTGTTCTGTCAGAGCGCGCCGGAGCCGGCCCAGCGCCATCCCGAGGATCAGCGCGAGGCCAGCAAGAAGAAGAGGACGGGGCACATCGGCGTCGCCGACAAAGGTCCATCCGGTCGCGAGCTTGTACTGCAGATTCAGCCAGGCACCGGGTCCGTACGCGCTCAGGACGCCCGCGGCGTTGTGGGCGAGATCCGCAGGCGGGAAGATGAGGTTTTGCAGGTGGAATTGCAAAGTCACTCCGAGCAAAAAATCGCCGGAGAGGCCGATCGCCAACGCAATCCTCCATCCGCGGGAAAGCTCATCGATGCGCCCGGCGATGAAGGCGAGGCCGAGCACCAGCAGGCCCAGCAAACACAGGTGGGCGATGCCCCAGACATCGATCCCGCCGTTGGCGGCAGTTCCGAGAACGATCGTGCAGCTGACGAACCAGGCCCAGAATCCACGCTGGCCCTGCTGGGTGGGTGAAGCGTGCTTCCATGCGAAAACCAGCAGGCGTATCAACACGACCGCGCCGCTGCTGCCGAAGAGCAGAGGCAGGTTCACCTGGTAGAGCAGAAAGGTGAAATCACGCACGTAACCGAGTGTGCTGGATTGCTCGATGAACGCGTAGTCCGGAGCGCGCAGCACATGCGGCACGAGGGTGTTGACCAGATTGAGCGCTTTCTCCCCGAAAAACCCGGTGAACGAGCCGGTGTGGCTCAGGGTGACGGAGGTATTGCTGAGAAACGTATCCGCCACCCCATAGCGAGCGATGGCCCATCCGAACCACGTGAACAACAGCAACGCGGCCGGCAGGGCCACGAGCGCGGTCTGCCGCCAGGCCTCGATGCTCCGCCATTCCCTCCGGCGCTGCCACACGTAGACCGCCACCAGGCTTAGAATATACGGCGCCGCCGAGTAGTGGGTTAACAGGCCGCCAGCGAGCAGGAGAAAGGCGAGGCTGAGGCGTGACGGGGAACTGGCCTCGGACTTGAAGGGGACGAAGAGGTACAGGCCGCACAGGACCAGAAACACGGTGGGGAGTTTCGTCCACGCAAAGGTCGCGTTCTCCATCATCGACGGATTGACCATCACCAGCACGGTGAAGGCTGCAGGGGCGAAACGTGACCCGCGGCCGATCCGAACGGCCCACAACCAGCCCGGCAGGAATGCGAGGGAGGAGGCGAGCGACGTGAGGATTTGAAATTGGCTGAACGAAAAGCCCGTCACCGTCAGCAAGCTGCCGGTGACGACATTGGCCAGCGGAGGCCGGGAAGGCACCACGTCGTTGCCGAAGAGCGCGCGATCGGTCGGCCAAATGCCGCCAAACACTTGGGCTCGCTCATAGTGGCCGAGCCAGTCCAGCGCCCAGCTGGCTCCCGAGTAGCTGCGGACCAACGCCAGAAAACCAAGTACCCAGACTGTGACCAGAAGGTACGAGGCAAGGAGGTCGCGAACCGAGGGGGCGCGAAGGATTTCACCGCATGCGCGCCAGCGGAACGCGACCAGGATCACCGCGCATCCCGGCATGGCCAGACGGAGGAAGGGCAGGCTGGGAAGCGCGTAAGCGGCCAGGCCGATGAGATAGGCGGCGATCAGTCCGACGCCTGCGCCAATCACGGTCTTCTCGGTCGCGCGCAACGCGCTTCCGGCCACCAGCGGCAGCCCCAAACCGAAAACGACGCCCCAAAACAGGACCGCGCAGCCGGTGAAGTCGAGGAGCAGGCTCACGGCGTTGGACGTTGCGTCGGTCCGGTCAATCCCACGTGAGGATCAACCAAGAGCCCTCGTGATGCGGCGTGGCGCTCCCGGGCGCGAGCTTGGCAGCGACGCCCCACTGGGTGGCGGCCGTGGGGAAGGCCATGGCCTTCATGGCCGGCGGCGTTCCGGCGCGCGCCTGCTGGAGGGAGACCGGGTGACCGGTGATGAAGCGCACGTAGATCCCGTCCTCGGCGTGGTCGAACCGGCCCTCGGCAAAGTGAGTGACCAGCGGGTTCCACGGCAGCCAGAGTTGCCCTGGCCGGGCCGCGAGCAGAGCTTGGGCGCGCTGGAGATCCGCGACGGCCGGCCGCAGTGGCGCGAAGTCGGCCAGACCGATCCGTGTGATCACGGCGAAGAGGATTGCGCTGGCGAGCAGGGCGGGTGCTCGTGGCACGATCAGTCGTGGCAGGGCAAACAGCAACAACGCCGGCAGCAAGTACTGGTAACCTTGAAACGAATTGATCGTGCCGCCGGTGCTGAAGACTCCGGCCAGGCCGAGCGGCAGGCTGGCGAGAAAGGTGAGCCCAGCAAGGGCGTCCGTTTCGCCGCGACGAATGAACCGGGCTGAGAACACGCTGATGACCGCGAGCGGGAGCACGGCCTGCAACGCGAAATGGGGCGCCATCTCGGTCAAGCGGCCGAGCCCATCCTCCGCTCGGGGCAGCGCGCCGGGAACGGTCACCAGACCGAACCACAGCTCACGGGCGCCGAATTGTGCGACGGCGAGTCCGAGCAGAACGGCGCCACTGGTTGCGACCCGCGCGGCGTGGGCGAGGGCGGCGGTCCGGCCGTGGCCAAGCCAGAGCCAGATGAACTGGGCCACGGGCAGGCCGAGCGTGGTCTGCTTGCAGCCCAGCGCCGCCGCCGTTGCGAGGGCGGCGAGCCACAAGGGCCAGCGGCGGTCCGGTCGGCTCGTCGCCAGCAGCAGGTTGGCGACGAGCCCAAGGGCGACGGCGACATTGTCAGCCTGCAGAAAGCGGAAGGCGTGGTCCGGCCAGAGCACGAGACAGGCGGCGAAGGCGAAGCTGCGCCGGGTCGGCGATACTCCCGGTGCCGGCCACCACCGGCAGGTCGCGGCCAGCGCAGCCACGGTGAGCAGTGTGTTGAGCACACCGGCGGTCATCAGCGCGCCAAACGCATCCTTTGCGAGCGTGGCCGGCCACCAGACCCAGAGGGGAACGGGCCCGTACATCCACGTCGTGAGGATGCCTTCGCCGGGCAGGGTATAGACCGGAACGCCTTGGGCGGCCATGAAGACCGGCGTGAGGCGAAGGTCATTCCAGGGCGAGCCCGGGAAGCGACAGAGATTGATCCACAGCCAAACGACCGCCGCGGCGCCGGCCAGCACCAGCCAGGGAAGGGCCGGGCGATCGGTCGGCGACTTCGAGGCGGAGGACATGCAGGGTGCAGGCTGTCCGGAAGAGGCGGGCGAAGAAAGCGGATTACCCTGGGTGCGCCGTCTTTAACCGGCGGTTTACCGCCTCAGCGGAAGAGATTGTACTTCACGATCGCGTACAAGGCCCGGAAGCCATCGCGCCAGCCGATCTTCTTTCCCTCCTTGTAGGTGCGTCCATAGTACGAGATGCCGACCTCGTAGATGGCGCAGTCCTCGAGTTTGGCGACCTTGGCGGTGATCTCGGGTTCGAACCCAAAGCGATTCTCCTCGATCGTGATGCTCTGGATGATCTCTCGGCGGAAGACCTTGTAGCAGGTCTCCATGTCCGTGAGGTTCAGGTTGGTGAACATGTTGGAGAGCAGCGTGAGGAACTTGTTGCCCATCATGTGCCAGAAATAAACCACGCGGTGGGCATCGCCGCCGGCGAAGCGCGAGCCGAAGACCACGTCGGCCTTGCGATCCTCAAACGGCTTCAGCAGGCGCGGGTATTCGTTCGGATCGTACTCAAGGTCGGCGTCCTGCACGATGACGAGATCGCCGGTCGCGGCGGTGAACCCGGTGCGGAGCGCGGCGCCCTTGCCCTGATTGACCTCGTGATAGAGGATCTTGTCGACGAGCGGGGCAATCTCGGAGCGCAGGATGTCGCGCGTGCCGTCCTTGGAGCAGTCGTCGACGATGATGATCTCCTTCTCCGCCACCGGGGCCGCGCGCACGCGGTCGACGATGTTGCGGATCGTCTTGGCTTCGTTGTAGCAGGGGATGACAATGGAGAGCTTCATCGGACGTCTTAAACGTAACGCTACCCTCCGGTTGGGGAAGCATTTTAATCCTAAGGTGCCGGCCGGCCATGCCCGCCATTGACCCGGCTAGGCCATCGCCTAACGCATTACCTGTGACCAAGCGCCACTCCCTGATCGACGGTTTGTCCGCCACCCTCCTGTGAATCCACGGCGGGGAATTTTCTCCGGTGATTCCTTGCGCCGTACGTTGGCCAATGCGGGCTGGCTATACTTTGACCAGATTTCCCGGGCTTTGGTGGTGCTGGTTGCGTTTGGGGCGGTGGCCCGCCGCCTCGGGCCGGAACAGTTCGGGGTGTTGAGTTATGCGTTGGCCCTGCCTGCGATCTTCC
>CAYWRG010000043.1:0-33593 GCA_964460715.1 uncultured Opitutus sp.
AAACAAACTCTGGCGCTCCAGCCTAAAGTCTATTAGCAATTAGACGTTGGTATTAGTCGCGCGTCCAATTCCCTGCAGAGTCCCTTCAACGAGAAGATGCAGGCCGCGCGTTGCCCAATCTTTGTCCCTGCATTGCAGGAACGCCCGATTTCAGACCTGAAGTCATATCACGGTACGATCCTAGGGGTAGGATTAAGGCCCAGGTCTGGATGTAGGCCACCGCGAGGGGGACCTCGCGGTGGCCGTTACGTCCCGCAATCTCCGTCATCAGTTCCGCATGGAAAATCATCCTAGCAGGGTGCTTTGCAGCTTGGTGGTCGCTTCCGCCATCTCGATAGCGCCTCTGGAGGCGGCAAAAGGATCCTTTGCGGAGTTGGAGTTGAGGGATGAACTGAGGCTTCTCACGCAGAGGGTCCGATTGCTTGAACAGAAATTGGAAACTCTCGATCCAGGGCCCACGCCGGATGCCTCGTCGAACCAAGGGGTGGTCAGCGTCAACGAGGACGTGGTGGCGATTGCGTCTTCGGACGGACGCAACCGATTGCGACTGCGAGGGACGATCCAGGCGGATTCCCGCTGGTATCTTGGGGCGGCCTCCGCGGAAAGCGCGGATACGTTTGTCCTCCGCCGCGCGCGCATCCTCATGGAGGGCGTCTTTAGCGGCATGTTTCAGTACCAGATCGTGCCCGAATTTGGTGGTGGCGGGTTCAATCTGGTCGCGGCCAATGTAAGTGCGGTTTTTTCGCCAGCCTTGCAGGTGCGACTCGGGCGGTTCAAGCAGTCCGTGGGCCTCGAACACCTGCAGGCCGATTCCTCGGGATTTTTCATTGAGCGCTCACTGGTCAGCAATCTGGTTCCCGGCGTCGATATCGGGCTGCAATTCAGCGGTGACCTGGCGGAAGGCCGGATCAACTACGCGCTGGGGCTGTTCAACGGATCGGCGGACTCGACCAATGCGAACAACTTAGACAGCAACGATGCGAAGGCCGTGGCAGGCCGGCTCATCCTCCGGCCCATCCATGGATTCGGCATCGGCCTAGGGGCAAGCCTCGCGCCCGCCCAAGAAGGAAAGCTGCATCTGCCTGCAGGCTATCGGACCGAGGGGCAGCAGCGGTTTTTTGCCTACGGGGCGGATGTTATCTCGGATGGACAGGCGCTTCGGCTCTCTCCGCAGGCGTTTTATTACGCGGGGTCTTTGGGGGTGCTGGCCGAGTATGTTCGTTCCGAGATCGAGGTTCGCAAGGGACTCGAGAGCGCGCGTCTAGCCCACGATGCGTGGCAGGTTGCGGTCGGCTATGTCCTGACGGGGGAGGATGCCAGCTACACTGGTGTGGCGCCGGCCCGCCCGTTCGCTCCGAGTCGCGGAGACTGGGGGGCGTTTGAGGTGGTGGCACGTTTCTCCCAGCTGAATTTCGACGACGAAACGTTTCCGCGCTTTGCGTCGCCATCCGAAAATGCGGCTGGGATTCGCGGCTTTGGGGGTGGCGTGAACTGGTTTTTGAGTTCCCGCCTTCGCTTCACTGTGGATTACCTACAGTCCCGCTTCAGCACCCAGATCGCTCCGTCCAGCCTGCTTTTGCTGGAAGGGGAAAAGGCCGTGCTCACCCGGCTGCAGTTGTTGTTTTGAGCCCGTTGCTTTGTCATGAATACCCAGCTCGAGAGCATGCACGCACCCAAGCCGTTTTTCCTGTATTTGCGTCTCGTCGCGACAGTCATGGCGATGGGGATGGGACTCCGTCTGTCTGCCGCGAACGGCGAACCGCCTGCACTCGCTGCCCTCTTTAATGGTCAGGATTTTTCAGGTTGGGTGGTTCCCAATCCGAACCTGAACTGGCGCGTCGAATCGGGTCTGCTGGTGGGAGAAAGCGAGGAGACGCTCAGCGGCAGCCTCCTCTGGACAGAGAAGGTTTATGGGGACTTCGTGCTCGAGCTCGAAGGACGCTTCAGCGGCGCCGAAATCGACACTGGCGTGCGGATTCGTTTCGCGCCGTCGCTCGAGATGCAGATTGGGGTCTCGCGTAGCCTTAAGGTCGACATGACCGGGTCGATCCTGACTGATGGGTTTGGGCACCCGACGCGTTATCCGGAGTCAGGTCGGGCGAGGAACTGGAGCGAACACTACCGTCCGGGCGAATGGAACACGTTCCGGATCGAGGCGCGCGGATCCACATTCACCGTCTGGATCAACGGACACAGGGTTTCCCAGTACACGGATGAGCGCCATGCCCAGCCGTCGCGCATCGGGCTACAGTTTCACGATGCATTGAAAATGAAGCTCGAATTCCGGAATATCCGACTGGCGGAATTGTAGACGCGTTTCATGCAAGCAGAACTCATCCTGTTTTTCGTCCGGTCAACCGCGCGATAAACTTGATCGCATAGAACACGGTTCGTTCCCGAACCATGGCGGGATCCTCGGCGGTCCCGCGGATGCCGAAGTCGCTGAGCGAGGTTACGACGGTACCCTCGTCGGGATGGAGGGCGATCCATGCGAGGATCCGGATGAGTTGGTCCCGGGGATGGACTGCGGAGAGGTGATCGAGCACGACGAGCGGAAGATAGCGCTCCACCGGGATCTGGATCGAGTCTGGCACTGCGGCGATACAAAGCAGGTTGCGCACGCGCTGGATTTCGTCCCCGGTCGTGCCTGGTGGCCAGCTGGTGATGCGCTCGCGCACCCGCGCAACCTGATCGGCCATGTAGTCCGCGGCGTGGTCAGGTGATTCAATAGGGGCGACCACGCCGTCATCGGGTGGGAGGTCGAAGTTTAGCCGGGCGACGTCACTCGCGCTCAGCCTGGCCCATTCGGCTGTCGGCACGGTAACCGCCGCACGAAGGTTGTCTGGCTTCTTTGCGAGCAGCGACGCACGACGTTGCAACTCGGCTGTCCCGCCGACGGCAAGCCACGCTGTGACAACGACGGTGAGCCAGCGCCACTGGACGGCGGCCGCGGGGCGCTCCCGGGGATCCCAGCGGAAGAGGAGGCCTCCCGCGCTGCACGCGGTCAAACCGATGAGGGTGAGCGCGAGCAGGTTGAACGGGCTGCCGCCAAGGCCGGTGCCGTTGATGGTCGGCTGCAAGGCTTCGACGGAGTAGCGGCCGGGGAAGAATGCTGCGACTCGCTGCGCCCAGTCCGGAAGACTGGAAAAAGGCACCGCTACACCGCCAAGGATGAGCATGGGTAGAAACAGGCACTGGCCGAGCGCCTGCACGGCGGGCACGCTGTCGGCTAGGGCTGCGACGACCAACCCGAGGCCGATGAAGGCGAAGGACGCAACCGTGAAGGCGAACCACAGGCTGAGCGGATGCGCCGGCGCTGTCATACCCAAGGCGATGGCTGCGCCCAGCTGAAGAAGCGCGGCGCTCAGCATGATCAGGTACCGCGCGGCGATCGTGCCGGCGATCAGCATCCAGGTGGGGACCGGACTTAGCCGAAACTGCCGCCACAGGCCGCGTTCGCGTTCGCTGACTAAGGTCGTGGGAAGGCCAAAGCAGGCACCGCTCAAAATACCCAAGGTGAGAAGTTCGCCGAAATGACGGACCAGAGGAACCGACTCATGGCGGTAGATGGCCGCCAATGCCGCCAGGAACATGAGCGGAAAGACGAACCCATAGACCAAGGCTGTTCGGTTCCTGAAGTGGACCTTCAGGGAAGAGCGCAGATGTTCGCAGACTCCCCTCATGTCGACTTGGCTAGGCAATCGGGGAGTCCGGTTTTCCCGGTCAGCATATATGCGGATCCTCCTGGGCGCGTGCCCATGAGGAAGTGAGGCATATGGGCTCAGGCCAAGCGTCTCGCGGCGTTCTGGGCCTTGAGACAGAGCTCAGCGGCCTTGAAAGCGTGGGCTTGGGTCATGGCCTTCTCGGTACGGTTGAGGCAGTCGAGGATCAGTTCGCCAAAGAAGCGGAAGCCGACCTTGCCGCCGACCTCGAGGTGCTGCTCGCCCTTGTCATCGACGAGGTAGAGCTGGTCGCCGTTGGGCGAGCGGCCCACATCGATGTACTTGCGCAGTTCGATGTAGCCCTTGGTGCCGAGGATGATGGTGCGGCCATCGCCCCAGGTGCCAAGGCCGTTAGGGGTGTACCAGTCGACGCGGAAGTAATTGCTCGCGCCATTGTTTCCCACGAGGGAAGCCTCGCCGAAGTCCTCGAATTCGGGGACGTCCGGATTGACGTGATTGGCGACGGCCGCGTTGACGACCGTAGCGTCGGTGGCGCCGCTGAAGTAGAGGTACTGCTCAATCTGGTGGCTGCCGATATCGGCGAGGATGCCGCCGTACTTGGCGCGTTCGAAGAACCACGCCGGACGGTTGGGTTTGCCAAGGCGATGGGGCCCGAGGCCGAGGACCTGCACGACCTTGCCGATCGCGCCGCCATGGACGAGATCGCCGGCGTGCATCGCGCATTCGACGTGAAGGCGCTCGCTAAAATAAACCATGTACTTCTTGCCGGTCTCGGCTGCGACCTTGCGGGCCTCATCGAGCTGCTCGAGTTGGGTGAAGGGCGTTTTGTCGGTAAAATAATCCTTGCCCGCCTTCATGGTGCGGACGCCGATCAGACCGCGATCCGAGGGAATGGCTGCTGCCGCGACGAGGCGGACCGCGGGATCAGCGAGGATCTCGTCGTAGGAGCGTGCGACCTGGACCTGCGGGTACTTTGCGCGGAAGGCCTCCACCTTTGCGGGGTCCGCATCATAGACCCATTTCAGCACACCGCCGGCCTCAAGAAGGCCGTTGCACTGGCCGTAGATGTGGCCGTGTTCCAAGTAGGCTGCCGCAAACACAAACTCCCCGGGCTTGACGACCGGCTGGGGCTTGCCTTGCGGAGCGTAATTCATTCCGTCCGATTTCTGCGCCATGTATTAAGCGAGGCCCGGGCGAAGTAGGGAGTCAACTCCCGCGTCGTTCCGAAGGCGGCGAATTTGGAAAAATAGTTATAGAGATTATCCTCTCGCCGTTCGTCTATGGCATTCAACCATCATTCATAAATGAGCACATCCCCCATTGGCTTTGGCATTGTTGGCGTTGGCATGATCGCGGACTACCACGCGCGTGCGATTTCCGAGACGATCGGCGGCCGGTTGGTCGGCGTGGTCGCTCGCGATTTGGAGCGCACGAAGGCCTTTGCCGCCAAGCATGCCATCCCGGTGGCGACGACGAGCATCGACGAACTGGTTGCGCGTCCCGACATCCAGGTCATCTGTGTGGCCACCCCGAGCGGGGCGCACCTCGAGCCCGCGCTCGCGGCGATCAAGGCCGGCAAGCACGTGGTGATCGAGAAGCCGCTGGAGATCACGACCGCGCGCGCCGATGCGCTGCTCCAGGCGGCGGCGACGGCGAAGGTCACGGTCGCCCCCATCTTTCAGTCCCGCTTCGGCGAGGGCGCACGCAAGGTGAAAGCCGCGATCGACGCGGGCCGACTCGGTCGGCTCGTGCTGGCCAGCGCCTACGTCAAGTGGTACCGCAAACCTGAATACTACACAGGCTGGAAGGGCACGCTGAAGCTCGACGGCGGCGGGGCGGTCATCAACCAGTCCATCCACGGCCTCGATCTCCTGCAGTGGTTTGCCGGCCTGCCGGCGGAGATCTTTGCGTGGAAGACCCGCCGCGTGCACACGGGCATCGAGGCCGAGGACACGGCCTGTGCGTCGCTGCGCTTTCCGGGCGGAGCGCTCGGCACGATCGAAGCCTCGACGGGCGCGTATCCCGGCTGGTCACGCCGGATCGAGATCTGCGGAGAGAACGGCTCGATCGCGCTCGAGGATGACAAGATCACGCGGTGGGATTTCCGCACGTCCGAGCCGGGCGACGACAAGGTGGTCGCAGCCGTGGCCGATGGCGCGCTGGGCAGCGGCGCCAGTGCACCGAACGCGATCAGCCACCAAGGCCACCTGCGACAGATCCAGAACCTCATCGACAGCCTGACCAAGGGCATCCCGCTTGCGATTGACGGCGCCGACGCCCGCAAGGCGGTGGCGCTGGTTTGCGCGCTCTACAAGTCTGCCGAAACCGGCCTGCCGGTCCGGGTGGAGTAGGGGCTCGGTCTGAACCGTTCTCGTTCTTCGTTCTCGGGCTGGCAGTCTGGGCTTTAATCCGATCTTCCGTTAGGAGAGCGAGAAAGAGAACGATGACGAGAACGAGGGGATCCCGGGCTGTCTCCCAAGGGCTGTATCCCGGCATTGACAACCCGGGGCAGGATCTGCTCCTTTTGACCCTTACTTTCGAACATGAGCATCCTCATTGGCATCGCCACTTTCATCCTAATCCTGATCTCCGTTTTCATGGTCCTGGTCGTTCTCGCCCAGAAGGCCAAGTCTGACGGCGGTGTCGGCGCGGCCATGGGCAGCGGCGTCACCGAGGCTACCTTCGGCGCCGAGACCGGCAATGTGCTCACCAAGGCGACCATCAACGCCGCCATCGCGTTCTTCGTGCTGAGCTTCCTCCTCTATCTCGGCCACATCTGGCAGCGCAATCACGGCCAGCCCGAGGGTGGCGCGCTCCCGACCATCAACGCGCCGGCCACGCCGGCCGCCACGACCACCGATGCAACGACCGCCGCTCCGGCCGTTGCCCTCCCGACGACGACCCCGGCCGCAGCTCCGGCTGAGGCTGCGAAGTAAGCTGATCCAACGTGGACGGCGCGTCCCCACGGACGAATTTCCTGAGGCAGGCGGCTACGGTCGCCTGCCTCGCTTTTTTGGCGGTGGCCGCGCCGGCCAACGCGCAGCAAAAGGGCTACCGCCCGCTGCCGCGCTATGTGCAGACCGCCGCGCCAGACCAAGCCGAGGGCGCGCGCATCCTCGAGCAGTTTCGCAGCGTCGGCATCGCCGGTGACCATTACCTCGAATTTGAACTGCGCGTGATGCCGCGGCGCGGCGCCGAGCGTCGCATTCCGGGCCGGCTTTGGGGTGGTCGCTCGCCCTCCGGCCCGATCTGGCGTTTCATCCTGCAACCGGGTCAGGGCGCGGAGGAGCGTCGCTGGTTGATCCAGAACGGCCCCCGCCCGGCGCTGTGGGGCTGGAACCCGGCGACGCCGGACCGCACGCAGGTGTTGGGCGGCCAGGCCTTGTTTGATCCCATCGGTGGCACCGATCTCACGGCCTTCGACCTGCAGATGCCGTTCTTCTACTGGACGGATCATGTGTTTGAGGGGGTGACGCGCGTGCGCGGGCGTCCAGCGCAGGTCTTCCTGCTGTATCCGCCCGCCGACTTCGCAGAGCGCCACCCGGCGCTGACCGGGGTGCGCGTCTACCTCGATCTCGAGTACCACGCCATGGTGCAGGCCGAGCAGCTGGGCGCTGACGGCCGCGCGTCCAAGGCGATGACCGTGATCGACCTGAAAAAGGTGGGCGAGCAGTGGATCGTGAAGTCGATCGATGTGCGCGACGAGGCCACGCGCAACAAGACCCGGTTCTCTGTGACGGGGGCGGCACTTGATCTCGATTTTTCCCGTTCGCTCTTTGATCCAGCCATGCTGGCGGAAACCCTTTCGCCGCCCCCGCGCATCGAGCGCATCGCGCCATGAGTGCCCGGCGCCCTGCACCGCGCGCCGTGGTCTTTGACCTCGACGGCACGCTGGTCAATTCGATGCCGATGGTCATGCGGGCCTTTGCGCACGCCCTGCAGCCCTTTCTCCCGGCGATGACCGAGCAGGAACTGTTTGGCCGCCTGGGTGGTCCGCCGCTGCGGATGTTTCAGGACACCCTCGGCGACGCCGCCAAGGCGGACGAGGCCATGCGCCGCATGCTCCAGTACGGGCGCGCGAACTGGCATGAGATTCAGCCGTTTGCCGACGCGCACCGCATGCTCGACGAGTTGCACCGTGCTGAAAGGAGCCTCGCGCTCTGGACGGGCCGCGATCGCTCGTCGACCCAGATGATTCTGAACGAACAGAAGCTCCCCGGGTTGCGCGAGGTGGTGTGTGGCGATGACCTCGCGACGCACAAGCCGCACCCGGAGGGATTGCACACGATCATGCAGCGGCTGGCCGTGACGTCGGCGGAAACGCTGTACATCGGCGATGCGGATGTGGACGTGCTCGCGGGGGCGGAGCTCGGGGTGCCCGTGATCCTGATCCGGCACGGGCGCACGATTGAGTCGTCAGTCGCGACCAAGGCGTGGTCGGTCGTCGATACCCCGGCCGAAGCCTACGCGATCATCCGCCAGGCGGTCGGGATTTTGTAGCTGGGGTCGCTGACCCCGAGGATCGATTGAATAACGGGGCGACGGCTTGTCGCATTCACATTTCGGACCGGCCTGAGCGAGGCCAGCCACACCAGAGTCTGGCCCTCAGCTCCGGATCGCGCGCTCGGTCGCGCGGTCGAACAGGTGGAGCTTATCAGGTGCAAAGGCGACCCGGACAGCCTGGCCACGCGTGGCGGGTTCGCCGGGATGGACGCGCGCAATCAGGGAGCCGTTCCCGGTTTTGAGCGTGAGGTAGGTTTCGGCGCCCATCGGCTCCACCACATCGACGGTTGCCTCGGCGTGGGCGTTCGCGCCCGGAGCCACGAGTTGCACATCCTCGGGGCGAATGCCGAGCACGACCTCGCGCGCTCCGTGGGCGGCGGCGGCTGCGGCGAGGGAGGCGGGAAGGGGAACGGTTACCGCAGCGGTCGAACTCGACTCAACAAAGCGGACCGTGGCTCCCGCGCCCGCGAGCGTGCCCGTGAACAGGTTCATCGGCGGGCTGCCGATAAAGCCGGCGACGAAAAGATCCGCCGGACGATTGTAGAGTTCGAGGGGTGCGGCGACCTGGAGGATGCGGCCGTCCTTCATCACGCAGATCCGGTCGCCCATGGTCATGGCTTCGACCTGGTCGTGCGTGACGTAGATCATGGTCGCACCCAGCCGTTGATGGAGGCGCGAAATTTCCGCGCGCATCCCGACGCGCATCTTCGCGTCGAGGTTGGAGAGCGGCTCGTCGAAGAGAAAGACCTTGGGGCGGCGGACAATGGCGCGTCCAACGGCGACGCGCTGGCGCTGCCCGCCGGACAGGGCCTTGGGCTTGCGGTCGAGGTAGGTCTCCAGCCCGAGGAGGGCGGCGGCCTCGCGCACGCGGGTATCGATCTCGGCCTTGGGCACGTTGCGCAGCTTCAGGCCGAACGCCATGTTCTCGTACACGCTCATGTGGGGGTAAAGCGCGTAGTTTTGGAAAACCATCGCGATATCGCGGTCCTTGGGCGCGACCTGATTCACGATCTTGCCGTCGATCGCGATCGAGCCATCCGAGATGTCCTCCAGACCGGCGATCATGCGCAGGGTGGTGGACTTTCCGCAGCCGGAAGGGCCGACCAGAACCATGAATTCCCTGTCAAGAATCGTCAGGTTGATCCCATCGACGGCTCGGGCGCCCGGTCCGGTCCGGTCGGGATACGTCTTCACGAGGCGCGAGATCTCAACCTGGGCCATGCGGCGCGAACATTCTTTATGAATGGGGTGAGTCAATCTCATACAGAGGACGCAAGTTTTGCGTTGCCGAACGCGATGCGCTCGGGCTTGGTGGACCGCACGCCCTATTTTCACCCCGGTCGTATCCACTTCGCGCCATGGCAAAGAAATCCTCTCCGACGGCCTCGCCCCTGACTTTTGATCTTCCGGTTTCGTTGATCACCAAGATCACCGCTGCCCAGAAGAAGCTTGGGCTCGGTTCGACCAGCGAGGTCGTGCGCCTGGCGATCGCGAAGTTCAACTTCGACCGCTACGAGGCCGAGGCCGAGGACCACCGCCAGATTTCCGTGCGCCTGCCGTCCGACATGAAGGCGCTGCTCACCAAGCATTCGAAGAAGAAGAAGGTCAGCGTGGGCGAGCTCCTGCGCGTTGCGCTCGATCAGCTGGCCCTGCCGGGCGGCAAGAAGAAGTGACGCTGGGCCATCCGTTGGGCGGCATGGGTAGGCAGTCGGGGCTTTGGGATTTAGGCGATTGCGGTGATGACCTGCAAAAATGCCAAGCGTTCCATAAGCTGCAGCTGGGACGGACTCTGAAAAATGGTCGCCCGCGAATTGCGCCAATCGGCACGGATTTTTCGGTCGTGCCCAATCCGCGATAACCGGTTGCCCGGTTTTGATTCGTGCCGGTTCGCGTGGATTCGCAGGCCCCTGACGCTCTCCCGTACGGAGTTGCTGCGGTTGTGATTAATCTGGCGTTTGGGATTTCCCCACGAGATCGGTGGACCCCCTGAATTTACGGACGGCGGGGCCTGTGTCCCCGGGCTACGGGCCCACCTGTCAGCAACCTGCGCCCGCCGGGCTTGCCTTTGCCGGGTGCCGGCGCTTTGGTCGCGACTTTCCGCATGAATTCAAACCCCGCGCCTCTGTCTTCCTGGGCCCGCAATGTGTCCCCTTCGCCAACGCTCGTGATCGACGGCAAGGCCAAGGCCCTCCTCGCCGCCGGCGAGGACGTTTGTGGATTCGCCGCTGGCGAACCTGACTTCGATACGCCTGAGCATATCAAGGCCGCCTGCATCGCCGCGCTGAATTCAGGCAAGACCAAGTACGCCCCCACGCCCGGCATCGAGCCGCTGCGCGTGGCCATCGCCGAGCGCTACCTTTCCGACTACGGCCTCAAGGTCACCTCCGGCCAGGTCGTCGTGTCTCCAGGTGGCAAATACTCCTGCTACCTCGCGATCGTCGCCACCTGCTCGCCGGGCGACGAAGTCATCATCCCGGCCCCTTACTGGGTCAGCTACCCGGAGATGGTCAAGCTGGCCGGCGCGACGCCCAAGATAGTCCTCGCGGACGACTCGACCGGTTTCAAGCTTACGCCGGCGATGCTCGAGGCGGCCATCACGCCCCGCACGCGCCTGCTCGTGATCAACTCGCCGTCGAACCCGACGGGCGTGGTTTACTCCCGTGACGAACTCGCTGCGCTCACCGCGGTCGCGGTGAAGCACAATCTCTACATCCTCTCGGACGAGATGTACGAACACCTGCTCTACGACGGGGCCAAGGCGACCTGCATCGCCACTCTGAGCAAGGAGGCCGAGGCCCGCACGATCGTGGTGGCCGGCTTCTCCAAGACCTACGCGATGACCGGTTGGCGCCTCGGCACCCTCGTGGCCCCGGCCCCGATTGCCAAGGCCTGCGCGGAGCTGCAGAGCCAGATGTCGTCCAATGCCACGACCTTCGCCCAGTACGGCGCCCTGGCGGCGTTGAAGGAAAAGGAAAAGACGGCCGCGTCGCTCGCGATGATGATGACCGCCTTTGACCGCCGCCGGAAGTTCCTGCATGCGGAGCTGAACAAGATCCCGGGCATCACCTGCGTGCTGTCCCAGGGTGCATTCTACCTGTTCCCGAAGATCACCGCGTTTGGCCTGCCCGACGAGGAGTTCTGCGCGAAGCTGCTCGAGGACGAGAAGGTCGCGGCCGTGCCCGGCAGCGCCTTTGGCGCCCCCGGTTACCTGCGCCTGAGCTACGCCACGAGCGACGAGATCATCAAGAAGGGCGTCGAGCGCCTCGCGCGGTTCTGCGCCAAGCTGAAGAAGTGAGCTGAGCCAGCCGTTCGAATTTCGAGCCGCGAGGGATGTGAGTCCCTTGCGGCTCTTTGCTTTTACGCGAGGGATCGATCCCGCTCACGTGAAGCCGCGAAGACGCGGTTTCGCGTGAAACCCGACCGCATCATTTGCCTGCTTGCGCTGCGAGGAATTCGCCCAGGCGGCCGAGCGTCTGCTTGCCGCCCTCAATCGCGCCATAGGCCTTGACCACGGCTTCGCGGTCCTCGGCGGACGGGAACTTCATGTGGATGGTCACCCGCGTGCGGTTGCCCAAGGCTTCAAAGGTCCACGATGCCGTGAAGTTGGCGCCGGGCTTGCCCTTTCCGGCGGCGCCGTGGGTGTAGACGATGCGCTCGGGCTTGGTGACCTCCTTGAAGATGCTCTTGTTCGGGTACTCGACGCCGTCGGGGCCGATCATCACGTGTTTCCATGTGCCGCCCGGCCGCACGTCCATCGTCTCGATCCGGGTCGTGAACCCTGCGGGGCCCCACCACTGGACGACATGCTTCGGATCCGTCCAGACCTCCCACACGAGATCGCGCGGTGCATCGAAGGTGCGGGTGAGGACGATCTCGTCCGGGGCCTTGCTCAGGTCTTGCGTGGGCTCGGGCTGGGTCGAGGCGGAGGGCGTCGAGAGATGGGTTTCGAGCTGATCGAAGGTGCCCGTCCAGCCCATTCGCATGCTGTCGTGGCCGCCGTCGAAAGTCTTCTGTTCCTCCGTGGTCGGATTGAGCGGATACCACTCCAAATCGATACGGGTCGCCGCGCCGACTTCCGTGAAGAGCACCGTCGTCATCATTTCGGCGGGCCACTGGGGTGCGAAGGGATGGCGTTCGATTCCCCCGTGGGGATTCGAGAAGGAATTGATCCAGACCAGCTTTTCCGGAGCGACGACCTCCTTGAATATCCAACGTCCCCACAATTCCTTTCCGGAATAGTGCATGCCGTAGTGGAAGACTCCGCCCGGACGGAGATCGAGCGTGCCTTGGGCAATGGTCCCGCCTTTTGGGCCGAACCAACGGACGAGGTGATCACGTTCGGTCCAGACTTTCCAGACGAGGGCGCGGGGCGCCTGGAAGGTGCGCGAGATGACAAAGGGTGCGGAACGGGCGGCGGAGGAGCTCATGTGCGGGGGACGGATGGGGTGGGAGGTGAAACGAAAGAATGGAGGGGAAGGGGAATCGGGACGCCGGTCTGTGCAGCAGGTGGCGGAAGGGGATTCGTCGGGGAAGGACGTGGCAGCGCCCTAAGGCTGGGCGGTTTGCCGGCTCATGAAGTAACCGCGGGGTGATTCAGCACCTCTGCAAGCCGGTCGAGATTCTGTTCGTTGGCTCCGGTGATGAAGGGCCGGAGCTGTTCAGCCTCAGTCGGATCATCGAACACCATGTGCCAGGTGAGGACGGTCTGACCTGCGTCCGATTCGAACGTCATCGTGAGAACATAGCCATGCATCGGTCCGTGATGCCGGAATGCAATGCGCGCTGGGGCGACAACTTCGATGAACTCGCTCTCGTTGGGGTATTCGCGACCATCGGGACCGCGCATCACGAGGTGCCAGGCACCTCCGGGATGGAGTTCAAAGCGATGGATCGTGTTCGTGAATCCTTCGGGGCCCCACCAGCGGGCGAGCAGCGCGGGGTCGCTGAACGCGCCGTAGACCTGCTCGCGCGGGGCGGCAAAACGGCGCGTGTTGATGATGGGCAGAGCCGGAGTCGCGGATGACGCTGGATTCATGACGAGGCCCTGCTTTTGGGTGGGGTCTTGGCGTCCGCCTGCAGCTGCTGCAGGTAGGCATCGAGCCGATCGAAACTCTGCTCCCAGAAGTGGCGGTAGTGCTCGATCCAGTCACTCGCTTCCTTCAAGGGTCCAGCCTTGAGCCGGCAGGGTCGCCATTGGGCGCTGCGGCTGCGCTCGATCAGACCCGACCGCTCGAGCACGCGCAGATGCTTGGATACGGCAGGCAGGCTCATGGCGAACGGCGCGGCGAGCTCGGTCACGGAGGTCTCGCCCGACTGCAGTCGCGCGAGAAGGGCGCGACGCGTCGGATCGGCGAGGGCGGCAAAGGTTCGGCTCAGGCGGTCGGGTGACATGACGGGGCTTGGTTGTATTTAACTAAATGGTTAATTAACGTGGCGTGTCAACCCCCGCCTTGGTCGGCTCCTGCTCGCGGGAATAGATTTTGCGCCGGCGTGATGACCGGCTCACCGTCGTCCACATGCTTGTCGACGTCTCCGGCCTCCGGGCGCACCTGGGTGATCCGCAATGGCTGATCCTCGATTGCCGCCATGATCTCACCGACCATACCCGCGGGCGGCGGCTCTATGACGAATCGCATCTGCCCGGCGCGCATTTCATGCCGGTGGAAACCGCGCTGGCCGGTGAGAAAACGGGTGTGAACGGCCGGCATCCTCTGCCTGCGCCGCAAGCCTTTGCGGAATGCCTCAACCAGCTGGGCGCGACCGCCACGACGCGGATCGTGGCCTATGACGATGTCGGCGGCCAGTACGCGGCGCGGCTTTGGTGGCTGGCGCGATGGATCGGGCTCGAGCACGTCCACGTCTTGGATGGTGGCTGGTCGGCCTGGACAACCGGAGGGCATCCCCTCGATGCCGCCGTGCCTCCGGCCCGGGGTGGCGGAACGGTGCAGGCGCGTGCCGATGCGTCGCGTATCGCCACGACCGAGGAGGTGCTGGCGAGCCTCACCACTGGGCGTCACCTCGTGGTGGATGCGCGGGCGCCGGAGCGGTACCGCGGCGAGGTTGAACCGATCGACCGGGTTGCGGGCCGCATTCCCTCGGCCGCATCCCGCTTCTTCAAGGCGAACCTCAACGCCGATCTGACACTGCGTGCGCCGGCGGACCTGCGACGCGAGTTTGCGTCCCTGCTCGGGGGACGGCCGGCCGCCGAGGTCATTCACCAGTGCGGATCGGGCGTGACGGCCTGCGTCAACCTGCTGGCGATGGAGCATGCAGGACTGACGGGATCCCGGCTCTATCCCGGTTCATGGAGCGAGTGGATCGCGGATCCCGCACGTCCCGTGGCGCGTGGTTGATGTCGTCTGTGTGCATCACCAATCGCCGCTTGCTGGCAGGTGGCCGGTGTGCGTGAAACGCGTTGCAGAACACGTGTTCGTTAACTGAATACCGGGACATGGCAGCGACAACCGGTTCACCTGATCCCCAGCGGGAACCCACGCTTCCGGCCGACGCTGAACGTGTCCGGTTGTTCAATCTTTCGCGCGACCTGCTGTGCATCGCCGGTCTTGACGGCTACTTCAAGCAGGTGAACCCGTCGTGGACCCGCGTGCTCGGCTGGTCGGAGCAGGAATTGCTGGCGCGTCCGGTGGTCGATTTCATGCACCCGGACGATCGCGAGCGCACCCTGGAAGCGCGCAGCGTGCTGGCGAACGGCACCCCGATTGCCGGACTCGAGAACCGCTACCTGTGCAAGGACGGCTCGTACCGCTGGCTCTCATGGCAGTCGACGAGCGAGCCTGGCGCCGCGACGGTCTTCGGGGTGGCGCGCGACATCACCGAGCGCCGGCAGGCTGATCACGAGCGCCTGATTCTCGGCAAGCTCGAGTCGACCGGCGTCCTCGCCGGGGGCATCGCGCACGATTTTAATAATCTCCTCACGAGCATCCTGCTCAATCTGGAGATGGTGGAGCTCAGCGGTGAGGTCAGCGAACGCCAGCGCACGAGCCTGCGTCAGGCCGAACAGTCGGTGCACGCGGCTAAGGCCATCACACAGCAGCTCCTGACCTTTGCCCGGGGTGACGGATCGACGCGCCGGGTCGTTGATTTGCGGGAGCTCATGGAACAGTCCCTCGCCCTGGCCCTCAGCGGCTCGAACATTCGGAGTGAATGCGTGATTGACCGGGAACTCTGGCCGGCGGAGATCGACGAGGCGCAGATCGGCCATGCCTTGCGCAGCCTGGTGCTCAACGCGCGCGAGGCCATGCCGGCGGGCGGCTTGGTCCGCCTTACGGCTGACAACGTGGAGCTGACCGAACCGATGCGGTCCGGCTTGGAGCCGGGGCACTACGTTCGCATCCGGATCCGCGACGGCGGCGCCGGGATCAGCCCTGAGATCCAGGCGCGCATCTTTGATCCGTATTTTTCCACCAAGCAGCGCGGTGCGCAGAAGGGCATGGGTCTTGGCCTGACGATCTGTCATTCCGTGCTCAAAAAGCACCGCGGCCAGATCGTGGTTGAGTCGGAGGAAGGAAAGGGCACGACGGTGATCTGCCTGCTCCCGGCGACGCGCCAGCGCCCGCCTGCCGTCGAATCGGCGCCAACCGTGATGGCCGGTGGCTCGGGCCGCGTGCTCGTCATGGACGACGAGGCGTTTATCCGGGAGATTCTTTCGCGGGCACTCGTTCAACTCGGCTACGAGGTGGTCCTGGCCTCGGACGGTGCCGCCGCGGTGTCCTCGTACGACGAGGCGCAACGCGCCGGCCGTCCTTTCTCGGTCGTGCTGCTCGACCTTACGGTTCGGGGCGGCATGGGTGGCGCCGAAGCCATGCGCTTGTTGCGCGCCCGATCCCCTGAAGTTCAGGCGATCCTCATGACGGGCCAGACGAACGAGCCAGCCTTCCGCGATTTTGCGGCCCTTGGCTTCAAGGGCGTCCTGCCCAAGCCATTCTCGCTGGACCAGCTCCGGGCCACACTGTCCAGCGTTCCGACTGGCGTCGCCTGAGCGTATCGAGGGTCGTGCCCACCGGATCCGCTCCGCTCGGGGGGATGAGGGCGCGGGCGGCCGGCCACAAGCGAGGGGACTGGCTCTGGCTCAGACCAGACCAGGCCCGGTCTCGCGTTGGCCCACGGCAACGGTCCGGCCCTGCGCCGAGAGGCGTCTCATTTCCTCGAGCCTCTCGGTGCTGGGTTATCGCGATGTCACGCGAAGAAGGAGTCGTCGCCGCCCGCCACGACAGGAACAGGTCTGTCTTTGCCCGGCTTGCCGACCTTGCTCCGGATGGCGGAGCTTGGCTTGATGTGCAGTCCCGCCGCTGGCTTTTTCATCGCCGCCGCGGGGCGAAGCAGGGCAGGGGAATTGGATCCTCCACCAACGAGACGGCGAAGATCGCCGACCGCTTCCTGCAGGGTTACCGCCTGGGCATTGAGTTCCTCGGCCGAGGCGGCCGTTTCCTCGGCGCTGCTGGCGTTGGACTGCGTCACCTTGTCCATTTGACCGACGGCGGAGTTGATCTGCCCGATCCCCTCGCTCTGTTCGCGGGAGGCACCGGCGATCTCCGCAACCAGGGCGTCGACCTTGCGTGCGCGCTCGACGATCACGGCGAGCGATTGCGCAACTTTGTCCGAAATGCGAACCCCATGCTCTCCGCTCTGAATGGCGACCTCGATCTTCGACGCGGTCTCCTTGGCGGATTCAGCGGAGCGACGTGCGAGTGACCTGACTTCGTCCGCGACAACCGCGAAGCCCTGGCCCGCCTCGCCGGCCCGGGCCGCCTCGACCGCGGCATTGAGCGCGAGAATGTTCGTCTGGAAGGCGATCTCGTCGATCGTCTTGATGATCTTGGCGATGTCGTTTGACGATGACTTGATGGCGTCCATCGCGCGGCGCAGTTCCTCCATGTCGCTGTTTCCGGCATCGGCGGCGGCGCGTGCCTCGCCTGAGATTTGCTGGGCCGAGCTGGCGCTGTCCGCGTTGCGCTTGGTCATCGAGCTGAGCTCCTCGAGCGACGAGCTTGTCTCTTCCAGGCTGGCGGCCTGCTCGCTGGCGCCCTCCGCCAAGGACTGGCTGCCCGAGGAGACCTGCGCAGCCGCGGCGGCGACTTGCGTCGAGGCTTCGTCCAGAGAACCGGCGGTCTGCTGGAGGGTGGTGGTGATGCTGCGGATGATGAACCAGCCGGCCGCAATGGAGAGCACAAGGCCGACGACGGCGGAGGCGAGCGACCGGTTGGTCGCCGTGTCCGCGTTGCTGATGATGGAATCAGCGGCGGAAAGGGCGGCCGAGGCTTTCCAGTCGACCATCACCTCGAGAAGATCACCGATCTCGTCGCTCACGCCTATAATCCGCGTATCGAAAAGGGTGCGGGCTTCCTCAAGTCGGCCGGACCGGACAAGGTCGGTGTAGGCCGTACGGGAGGTGCTGTAGTCTTCGTAGAGTGCGGCAAATCGATCAAAGTTGAGACGGTCATCGGGGGCTGAGATCGTGGCGTCATAGCGCTTCATTTGCTTGGCGACTTCATCCGCGTGATGAACGATCTCCTGAAGGTCCTCGTCACGACGGGCAGGTTCGGTCGAGAGGGACGCCTTGAGGGTATGGGTGTGACCGCGTAGGAAGTTTGTCGCGAGATCGGCGACGGCATTGATCCCGGGCACCGCGTCGTTTGCGAGGCGCGCGGTGGCGAGCTGCCCGATGTTTCTCAGGGCCAGCACACCGAGTGTGCCGACCGTGATCAGGGCGATGATGAGAAGCGCGCCACCAAAGGTGACGCGCTTGGCGATGGTCCAGTTCTTCATGTTTTTCCGTAAACGGGTTTTTCATTAAAGAGAAATCACCCTGTGCCCTGAATCGACGAAGTCCTCCCATGCTTGAGCCGGTACGGGCGCAATCCCGTCCAGTGGGAGAAGATCGTAATCCGCCCTGCGCAAGCCTGCCCAAAACGGTATGAGTATTGGTACTCATCTGTCGGTCGGATGAGAGCAGCCACGATTCGGGCCAGGGCCGACCTCGCGGCGCAGCCCGAATCGGCGCTTCGCGTTCGTGGCGGCATCGGCGGTGCCGATGCGAGGTGCGGCCGGCGCGCGGTCACCGCGCGATGCAGGCGAACGCCATGACCGGCCGGACGCGTGAACCGGCTCCCGCGCCCTGCGCCGCCGGACTTCGACGACGCTTAGCCCACGTCCTGCCCATTGGCTAGACTCCGCGCAACCCGGTCCCGTTTTTCAAACGAGACGGCGTTGGCGTGTTGGGGGTCAAGATTCCGGATCTGCGCCGACGTGGGTGGTCACAGGCCTTCTGGCGCGTGGCAGGTGAAACGTCGTCGCCTGCCGGCTAAGGGCGATGCCGGCCTCGCTCACGGTCTTACAGAGCGCGGCGAAGCGTGGCAGTTCGCGCGGGTCGATGCCGCACAGGAGTTTCGTGCAGACCTGGCGAAAGTGCCGGTCGGCCGCCCGCACGACCGCGGATCCGTCCTGGGTCAGGCTAACCCGGATAATCCGGCGGTCCGTTGGATCGCGTCGTCGTTCCACCCAGCCGCGCTGCTCGAGGTCATCGAGCACCGTGGTCATGGACGATCGGGTCACTCTTGCGCGACCGGCCAGCTTGGTGGCGAGTGAAGGATGCGGGGCCTGGTCGGCGAGCGCGCTGAGCACGAGGAATTTGTGCTCGTTAAATCCGGCGGACTCATACAGCCGGTCCAGGCTGGTGCGCAACCGCTGCAGCGCCTCGAACAGATCGAGGATGAAACGATGCGCCACCCACGACGTGGTTCGTGCGCGGGCCGGTCGACGAACGCCTCGACGGGTGGATGCCACGGACATCGGAGGCAGCTAGCCGCGGGTTGCGGCCCCGGGTGCGGGTTCGGTCCAGCCGCCCCCGAGGGCGGCGAAGAGCGTCGTGAGGTTGGTCAGACGCACAAGGCGTGTCTGGATCAGGGCCTGTTGCGCTCCGAAGAGTTCCTGCTGGGCCAGGAGCACGGGGAGAAAGCTGTCGATGCCCGACTCGAAGCGCTGTTGGGAAAGCGCGTGACGCCGTTCGGCGGCGGTGACGCGCTCTTCCTGCGCAGCGATCTGCCGGGCGATGGCAGCTCGCACGGCCAGCGCGTCCGCGACTTCGCGAAAGGCAGTCTGCACGGTCTGGTCATAGCGAACGACCTCGATGCGTTGATCGATCCAAGCCACGTCGAGATTCGCGCGATTGCGGCCGGAGGCAAAGAGCGGGAGCGTCACCGAGGGGGCGAAACTCCAGGCGCCGGAACCGCTTTCGAATAGGCCGTTGAGCTCGGTGCTGGCGGAACCGCCGAAGGCGGTGAGCTTGACCGAAGGAAAGAAGGCGGCGCGGGCGACCCCGATGTTGGCATTGGCCGCCTCCAGCGTGCGCTCAGCCGCGCGGACGTCGGGCCGCCGGGCGAGCAGATCCGACGGCAGGCCGGCCGGCAGGTCTGCGATCAGGGCCTGGGTTGCGAGCGACCCGCCGGCGAGGAGATCGTCGGGCAGGGGCGCGCCTACGATGAGAACGAGGGCGTTTCGCGCCTGGGCGACCTGCTGGTCGAGGGCGGCGACGTTGGCGCGGTGGGTGGCCCGCTGGCCTTCAGCGGACCGGAGATCGAGTTCGGAACTCGCGCCGGCCTCGAACGCCTGGCGGGTGAGGTCATGGGCCTTGTCTGCGGCTTCGAGTGTGCCGCGGGCCAGGGCCAGCTGTTCGCTGGTTGCGACCAGGGTCAGGTACTGTCGTGCGACGGTCGAGATCAGGCTGATGTGGGCACTGATGCGTGCCTCATCGGTCGCGAGGTACTGGGCGAGCACTTGGTCGCGCAGGCTCGCCACGCGACCGAAGAAATCGACCTCGTACGATGGAATCTCTGCGCCCACTCGGTAGGTGCTGCCCGTGATCGGCTGGCCGGTGCCGTTGAGTTCGCCGGGGGTGCGCTGGCGGGTGAGGTCGCCGGTGGCGTCCAGGCTGGGAATCAGGGCCGTGCGCTGGATGCCATACAGCGTGCGAACGCGTTCCACGCGCAGCGCCGCTACCCGCAGGTCGTGATTGTTGTCCAGCGCGAGCTGGATCAGGCGCTGCAGGCGCGGGTCGCCGAAGAACGTCTGCCAGGGAATGTCGGCTGCCGTGCGGCCATTTGTCGCCGGGCCTGATTCGGCCGGGTAGGCTGAAGCCAGGGGCACGGCCGGTCGTTCATAGCGAGGGGCGAGCGAACAACCGCTCACCAGGGCGAGGGTGCCGGCCAAGAGGAAACGGGAATCAATCGTCAGGAGTCTCATGCGACTTGTTGGTTTAACCGTTTTATTCCTTGGCCTGCCCGGTCGGCTTGACGCGGAAGAGTCCGAGCACGACGACGAAGAACAGCGGCACGAAAAAGATGCCGAGGAGGGTGGCGGTGACGGTGCCGCCGATCACGCCGGTGCCGATGGCGTTTTGACTGCCGGAGCCGGCGCCTGAGGCGATGGCGAGCGGGAGCACGCCGAAACCGAAGGCGAGGGAAGTCATGAGGATCGGACGCAGCCGCTGCCGGGCCGCGTGAACGGCCGCGTCGACCAACGTCATGCCGCGGTCGTAGCCTTCCTTGGCGAACTCCACGATGAGGATGGCATTCTTGGCCGACAGGCCGACGATCGTAAGCAGGCCCACCTGGAAGTAGACGTCGTTGGGCAGGCCGCGGAAGAGTGCGGCGAGCAGTGTGCCGATCACGCCAAGGGGCACGATCAGGAGGACCGAGGCCGGAATCGACCAGCTCTCGTAGAGGGCTGCGAGACAGAGAAAGACGATCAGGAGCGAGATCGCGTAGAGGGCCGGTCCCTGCGAGCCCGAGAGGCGTTCCTCGTAGGAAAGGCCGGCCCATTGCAGGCCGATGCCCGCCGGCAGCTGCGCGGCCAGCTCGGTCATCGCGTTCATGGCCTCGCCGGTGCTGAGCCCCGGAGCGGCCTCGCCGGCGATGGCGGACGAGGGCGTGCCGCTGAAACGGTCGAGTTTGGACGCACCGACGGTCCAGTGGGCGGTGCTGAAGCTGGAGAACGGCACCATCTCGCCGCTCGCGTTGCGCACGTGCCAGCGGTTGATGTCCTCGGGCAGCATGCGGTAGGGCGCATCCGCCTGCAGATAGACCTTCTTGACGCGACCGCGGTCGATGAAGTCGTTCACGTAGGAGGAGCCCCACGCGGAGGCGAGGGTCGCGTTGATGTCGGCGAGCGAGAGTCCGAGCGCGGAGGCCTTGGCCTGGTCGATATCCAGTTTGTACTGGGGCGTGTCGTCGAGTGCGTTGGGGCGCACGTTCGCGAGCCGCGGGTCGCGGGCGGCGAGGCCGATGAGCTGGTTGCGGGCCTGCACGAGCGCTTCATGGCCCAGCGACGCGTTGTCGGTGAGGCGCAGGTCGAAGCCGTTGGCGGTGCCGAGTTCGAGCACGGCCGGCGGCGCGAAGGCGAAGGCCAGGCCTTCCTTGAAACTGAGCAGCTTGCCCATGGCGCGGCCCTGGATCGCCTTGATCTTTTGATCAGGGCGCGTGCGATGCTCCCAGTCCTTGAGTCGGACGAAGGCGAACGCCTGGTTCTGACCCGAGCCGGAAAAGCTGAAGCCGCTGACGGTGAACATGCCCTCGACGTTCTCCGCCTCGTCGACGAGGAAGTGCTGCTCCATCTTCTTCAGGACTTCGAGCGTCTGCTCGCCGGTTGAACCCGGGGGGAGCTGGGCCTGCGCAAACATGATGCCCTGATCCTCGTCGGGGAGGAAGCCGGTGGGAATGCGGGCGAAGAGCAGGACGAGTCCGCCGATGACGAGGCCGTAGACCAGCAGCGAGCGGAACTTGCGCCCGATCATCCCGCGCACGCCGTTGGCGTAGTGGTCGGCGTTGCGGTCAAACACGCGATTGAACCAGGCGAAGAACCCGGTGTCGTGGTAATGATGGCCGCGCGCGACCGGCTTGAGGATGGTGGCGCAGAGCGCGGGGGTCAGCACGATGGCGACCACGACGGAAAGCACCATCGCCGAGACGATTGTGATGGAGAACTGCCGGTAAATGACGCCGGTGGAGCCGCCGAAGAATGCCATCGGGATGAACACGGCGGAAAGCACGAGCGCGATGCCAACCAGCGCGCCGGTGATCTGATCCATGGATTTGCGCGTGGCCTCCCTGGGCGACAGGCCTTCCTCGGTCATGACGCGCTCGACGTTCTCGACGACAACAATGGCGTCGTCCACGAGCAGGCCGATGGCGAGGACCACACCGAAGAGCGTGAGTGTGTTGATCGAGAATCCGGCCGCGGCCATGATGCCGAAGGTGCCGAGGAGCACGACCGGCACCGCGATCGTCGGGATGAGCGTGGCCCGCAGATTCTGCAGGAACAGGTACATCACGAGGAAGACCAGGATGACGGCCTCGACGAGCGTCTTGACGACCTCCTCGATCGAGATGCGGACGAACGGTGTGGTGTCCAGCGGGTAGACAACCTCAAGGCCGGGCGGGAAGAACGGCTGCAACTCGGCGATGCGCGCGCGGATGGCGGTGACGGTGTCGAGCGCGTTGGCGCCGGTGGCGGGCCGGATCGCCATGCCCGAGGCGGGCTGGCCGTTGAAACGGGCAGCGGTGGCGTAGTTCTCGCCACCGAGCTCAACCCGGGCGACGTCGCCGAGCCGGACCTGGGATCCGTCTGACCGGACGCGCAGGAGGATCTGCTCAAACTGGTCGGCGTTCTCCAGTCGGGTCTGGGCCGTAATCGTCGCATTGAGCAGCTGACCGGCGGCGGCGGGATTACCGCCGAGCTGGCCGGCGGAGACCTGGACGTTCTGCGCGCGGATCGCGTCGCGGACGTCCGAGGGCATCAGCCCGTAGTTGTTGAGCTTGCCGGGATCGAGCCAGATGCGCATCGCGTACTGCGTGCCAAAGGTCTGGATCTCACCCACACCGGGCACGCGGCTGATCGGATCCTGGATCTGGCTGACGACAAAGTCGCCGATGTCGATCGCACTCATGCTGCCGTCGACCGAGCGGAAGCCGACCACGAGGAGGAAATTGCGCACGGACTTGGTCACCCGCACGCCGAGCTGCTGCACCTCCTGCGGGAGCAGCGGCGTGGCGAGGGCGAGCTTGTTCTGGACCTGCACTTGCGCGATGTCGGGATTGGTGCCGGCATTGAATGTGAGCGTGACCGTCACGTTGCCGGCGGAATCGCTGGCGGCTTCGATGTAGCGCAGGCCGTCGAGCCCGCTCATGCGCTGCTCGATGACCTGGGTGACACTGTCCTCGACCGTCTTGGCGGACGCACCCGGGTAGGAAGCGGCGATGGTGATGGCCGGAGGCGCGATGCTGGGATACTGCGCAATGGGCAGTGTCCGGATCGCCAGCGCGCCGGCGATCATGATGACGATGGCGATAACCCAGGCGAAGACGGGGCGATCGATGAAAAAGCGGGCCATGATGGGATGAGCTTGAAGAGGGAAGGTCGCTTAGCGGGCCGCGGTCTGGACCGGGATGGGCTTTACCGGCACGCCGGGGCGGATCTTCTGCAGATGGTCGACAATGACCTGGTCACCGGCCTGGAGGCCGCCGGTGATGAGCCAGCGGTTGCCGACGGCGCGGGAGGCTTCGAGGATGCGCAGCTCGACCTTGTTCTCTGCACCGACGACGAGCGCGGTGGCCTCGCCCTTGGCGTTGCGGGTTACGGCCGACTGCGGAATGAGCAGGGCGGAAGGATTCGTGCCTTCGTCGAGGCGGGCGCGGACGAAGAGGCCGGGCAGCAACTGGCTGCCGGGATTGGGCACCGTGCCGCGCAGCGCGACCGTGCCGGTGCCGGGGTTGACGGAAACATCGGAGAACTGGAGCGATCCGACCTGTGCGTGCACGCGATCGGCGCCGAGGATGACGGTGAGCCGGGCACTGCCTTCCGCGCTCTGCTGCAGGCGGCCGGAGGCGAGATCGGCGCGCAGGCGCAGGACCTCCTCGGCCGACTGGCTGAGATCGACATAGAGCGGATCAAGCTGCTGGACCGTGGCGAGCAGCGTGGCGGCGCCCTGCTGCACATAGGCACCCTCGGTGACCGCGGCCCGACCGATGCGACCGTTGATGGGCGAGGTGACGCGAGTGTAGCCGAGATTGATCTCGGCGGTGCGGACGGCGGCCTGGGCCGCGGCGACATCGGCGCGGCTGGCGAGTTGGCCGGCCACGGTGTCGTCGTAGGTCTGCTTCGAGATGGCATTGGTCGCCACAAGTCCCTCGTAACGCGAGGCCAAGGCGTTGGCGGCGGCGAGGGCGGCCTCGGCGCGGGCCAGCGTCGCTCGCGCGCTGTCGAGGGCCGCCTCGTAGGGCGCCGGATCAATCTGGAAGAGCACGTCGCCTTCCTTCACGTCGGCGCCTTCCGTGAACGCTCGCTGCTGGACGATGCCGCTGACGCGGGCGCGTACCTCGGCGATCCGGAATGCGGAGGTGCGGCCAGGCAGTTCGCGCGTCAGGGTGAGTGACTCGGGCTGAACGCTGATGACGCCCACTTCGAGCGCGCGGGGCGCGGCGGCTGCGGCGGCCGGAGGGGAACTCCGCTTGCAGCCGGCGCCGAGGATCAGCACGGCGAACGTGAGGGCCGCGGCGGACGCGGAGGCGAAGGAACGGAATCGGGTGGATTTCATGCGTGGCGAATTCAAAGCGTGGGGGCTGAAGGCAGGGGCGGGCGGAGCCGTTTGCAGGTCCGGTCGAGGAGGGTGATATCTGCGGAGTCGAGCGTCGACATGGCGTTAAGGATGGCGGCGAGATGGTTCTTCAACGCTTGGTTGAAGATCTTGCGGCCGGCTGCGGTGAGGCGAAAGCCTGATTCCCGCTGCTCGCGGCCGGCGCGTTCGTGCAGGATCAAGCCCGACACCTCAAGGCGGCCGAGGAGATTGGCGATGGCCGTGCGACCCAAGCCGAGGGCCGGGCCCAGGTCGTCAGGGCGGACGGCGTTGGGTTCACAGCGGATCAGTTGGGCGAGCAGGCTGAAGCCGTCTTCCGACAAATCGTGGAGGGCGAGCTCCCGGCCCAGTGTTCGCTGCAGGTTGCCGCTGGCATCGGTCAATCCCAGCCACGCCCAGCACCGAGCCTCCTCGTCCGGGTTACAGACGGTGGAGGCGTAGGCGAGCAGGGCCTCGCGTGCCGGTCCCTGGTTGAGGGCAAATGACATGTCATCGTCATCATAGCCGATCCGGCGCCGGACGGTGCGACTTTGTGGTTTGCAAGCTGATAGCTTAAGGTTATCACTGCTTCGGTGGAACTGAGACACTTGAGGTACTTTGTGGCGGTGGCCGAGACGCTGAGCTACCGGCGCGGGGCGGAGCGGCTGCACGTGTCGCAACCGGCGCTGAGCAAACAGATCAAGGATCTGGAGCATGCGGTTGGCGCCCAGTTGCTCGATCGCGACACGGGCGGCGTGCGCCTGACCGACGCGGGTGCGGTCTTCCTCGACGAGGCGCGGGACATCCTGGAGCGGGTGGACATGGCGGTGGCGGCGAGCCAGGAGGCGGCCACCGGACGGGGTGGACGGATCACCGTAGGGAATATTGGGGCGGTTTCCGCAAGCTTCCTTCCGGCGGCGCTTTCGGCTTTCCGGGCGCGTTATCCGCGTGTGGAGGTGAATCTACAGGAGATCGCGTGGCCGGATCAGATCCCGGCGTTGAAGGCCGGACGTACGCAGATCGGATTCTCCGCCGAGGACGGTGTGCCGCTTCCGCCTGAATTCGATTCGACCGAGGTGCTGGTTTCGCGGATCGCGCTTGCGCTGGGACGGGACCACCGCCTGGCCCGGCAGTCACGCGTGTCGCTGGCGGAACTGGCGGACGAGCAGTTCCTGTGCATTGGCGAATCGGAGCGGCACGACCTGCACCGGCGGCGCATGGAGTCGGTGTTCAAGCGGCGCGGGATCCGACATCGGCCCTTCAAGCGGGTGAACAGTTTCGAGTCGCTGACCGCGCTGATTGCCGGCGACCACGGGATTTCCCTGCTCCTGCCTTTTGCGCTGACACGCGGTATCGACACGATTGCTTTCCGGCGGATAGCTGAGGACGGCGACGATCTCCTCGTGCGCATCCAGGCGGTCTGGCGCAAGGTCGAGGGACCGTCCCTCGCGAAGAATTTTGTCCAGGTGCTGCTCGGCCTGCAGACGAAGACGGCGGCCGTCCGCAAGCGCGGGGCCTGAGGTCAGGCCAGGACGGACCAGACATCCGGATCGAATCCGACGAGTCCGACGTCCTTGCCCAGCACGAATGGGCGCTTCACGAGCCGGCCGTTGCTGGCGAGCAGGGCGAGCGCATCGTCCTCGCTCATCGCAGGTAGTTTGGCGGCGAGGCCCAGCTCGCGGTAGACCATGCCCGAGGTGTTGAAGAGCTTGCGCAGATTGCCGTCCTGATGGGCCAGCATGCGGCGCAGTTCGGGCACCGAGGGCGGATCGGTGTAGATCGGCTTCTCGGTGAAGGCGACCTGATGCTGCTGCAACCACTTGATCGCATCGCGGCAGGTGCTGCAGTTGGCGTACGAATAAACGGTCAAGGCTGGCTTGGACATGCGGGGATCAAGAGAGACACGGAGCCCTCTGCCAAGTCTGGCCTCAGCGGCGCAACGTCGTCACCGGTCGCCGGGCGCCAATTTGCGGTGCCGCCAGCGCCACGTTTCCGGATCGGCCCAGTTCTCGGCCGACAGGGTCAGCTCGATCTCGTCGCCGGCAGCGTAGTCGGTTGCTTCGGTGCGCAGAATGGGGAAGCCCCAGTGCGGGGCGCGGCCCGGGTCGAGGGGATTGGAACTCAGGGTGAGGTCATCGCTCGCGAGTGTGCGGAAGTAGACGACAAATCCGTCCAGACGTCCGGACTGTTCGACCTTGCGCACGACCCGAATTTCCTGGGGCAGTTGGTTTGCCTGTAGGGTGTGCAGATCGAAGGTCAGCGCGGGCTCCGGGGTGCCGAGGAAGCGTTCGATCAAGGCCGGGTCGCAGCCATGATGATGGTAGTAACGCGGGGCCTGCGGACGGTGCCAGGCGAGGGGCGAGTAGTCGAAGCCGTGGACGTTGAGCTCCCAAATGAACGGCACCCGGCGGTGATCGTTGGCGCGGACCGGCTCGCAATAGAGCTCGAAGCGCGCCGGCACGATGATGCCGCCCGGCTTGAGCAGCCGGTCGCGCAGATCAATGACGTTGGCGACCATCGCCTCGTCGAAGAGAAAATCGCCCATCTGCTCGTGCAGGATCACGTCGACGCGTTCCTCGGTCGTGAAGTCACGGCTGTGGATCGGCACGAACTCGACGACGCGGATCCCATTGTGGGTGGCGAGGGCGCGGGCGTGATCGAGGATGCTGGAGTGGTCGAGCGCGTAGACCTTGCCGGCGCCGCATCGGGCCGCAAAGGCCGCCAGGATTCCCGTGCCGGTGCCAAGATCGATCACCCGATCGCCGGGCCGGACGGAGCGGGTCACGGCTTCCTGATAGAACGCCATCCGGGGACCATCGGCCAGCATGCGCTCCTGCTCGCTGAAGCGGGAGAACGCTTGCAGATTCCGGCGGCGAAACGCTTCATCCTGCGTTTCCTGGACTTCAAACCAGGCGGCCAGACCTGGACGAGCGCGCACCGCATCGGCGCAGCGGTGGGCGAGGCGGCCGAGCGCGGAGAAGAACGAGGCGCTAAGGCGCGGGAGGAACGAGGAGGCCATGGAAGCGGGCCGCGAGGCGACCCAAACGGACGAGCGTGCCCCGGCTTGGGGGCGAACGCAACGACGGCGTGGAAGCCGGCCGTTTGCGTTGCCGCTGACGCTGACGCTGACGCTGACGCTGACGCTGACGCTGACGAACGGACGTTTACTTGCGTGCGGCTAGCAGCGCGGCGAGCGCGGCTTCATCAACCGTGCCCTGCACGGCGTGTAGGTGATGCAACACGCCCATGCGGTCGTCCTCCCCGGAGGTCGAGATGTCGAGCATCCAGTCCTCGGTCTTGGCGGCGGCGACGATGACTTCGTCGGCCCATTTGATCACCTCGGCGGCGGTGACGAAGCCCTCGGTGAGGCCGCGGATGTAGAATTCAGCGTAGGTACGGAGATTGGGTTGGTTCGACATGGGAAGGCATGACCTGAGCGAAGTTTCTAGACCGCGGCCAGCGGAATCCGGTGTCGGGTAAGCCGCCTAGGGCGGTGCCTGAGCGAAGCGTTATCCCCTGGACGGTCGTGGGTCGGGCGCGATTCTGATTGCCCGCGCGGCTGTTCATGTCGGGCTTGGGGCATGGGTGCCAAATACCTGCCGACGATCAAGGATCAGAAATACAACCAGCGGTATCACACGAAGAAGAATCCGCTGCCGGTCTTCCGCAAGGACGCGCCTGCCGCGCCGGTCAAACCCGTGGCCGCGGCGGCGGTGCCGGCACAAACCCCGGTGGCAAAGAAAAAGGCCAAGTCATGAGTGACCCGATCCCTGTTATCGACGAAGCCCAGTTTCTCCGCGACCTCGTCAAGGCCTCGCGCCAGCGCATCCACCATATCAAGTGGACGGATCGCGACGGCACCGCCCGGCTCACGACGTTGACCTCGGCCGAGGCTTCACGCCTCAACGGACTGGCCCACGCCCGCAAGATCTCGGCGGCCGAGGTCCTGCGCCAGGCCGCGCACGTCCCGCTCAAGGAAGCGCCAAAGGCGTGAGCCGGCGTCCTGGTGCTGGCTGAGGCCAGTACCAGGAGATGCCTATCGGTTGCTGACCTGCGCGCCTAGGTGTGGCGCGGGACTAGAGCAGTTCAAGTTGAGTTGTAGCCGGGGGGCGCTGACCCCGGTCTGGTATACTCTAGAGGTAAACTCCATTCTCCGGGGTCAGCGACCCTGGCTACCGTTTTCCTGAAAATGCTCTACGCCTTCTTCACGAAGCAGGCCTTCAGGGCCATGCCGATGCCGTCGATCTTGCAGTCGATCTCATGGTCGCCCTCGACGAGGCGGATGTTTCTGGCCTTGGTGCCACCCTTGAGCACGCCGGAGCCGCTGCGGAGCTTGAGGTCCTTGATCAGGACGACCGTGTCGCCGTCGGCGAGGACGGTGCCGTTGGCATCCTTGACGACCCGAACCGGCTCGGGCGCGTCTTCCTTTGGCCACTCATGTCCGCAGGTCGCGCACTCCCAGTGATCGGGGTGGCTGAGGACGTCATCAAGGGAACAGGCCGGGCAGGAGGGAGTATTCATGCGTGTAGGGGACAGCGTGATACCCGTTGTGCGGGTCCGGCAAGCGATGATTCACGATCGGTTGAGCGGAAAGTCGGGGGAATTTGATTGGTCTGATTTCGCCATCTCTGCGGCTCTGCGCCTCTGCGCGAGTTCTTGTTCATAGGTTCGATCGATCTCGGAGAAGGGCGCGCGGAGGCGCAGAGCCGCAGAGAAAGGTCGGGCGAGGCGACAGCGAGAGCTAGGGGGCTGCCGTCGTGGGCGTCTGTTCGGTGACAACGCGGAAGACGTAGTAGGTCGCGACGCTGCCGCCGACGTTCTTCATCCCGTGCATTGCGTTCGAGCCGAAGAAGAAAATCGAACCGGGACTGCCGCGCGTCACGACGCCGTCGATGGTCGCCTCGATTTCGCCCTCCTTGACGATAATGAGTTCCTCGTCGGGGTGACGGTGGGCGGCGTGCGGGGTCTCGCCGATGTTGAGCGTGGTGATGTGGCACTCGAGATTGGCCAGTGTGGCGGTGGGCGAATCGAGGACCTGTCGGCGCTCGCCCTTGGCGGTCTTGGTCGCGACGAGCTTGTCCCAGTCGTAGACGGCCGACTGAAGCTTGCCCGTCAGCTTGCCGCTGGCCGTGGCGGCTTCGACGCCCTCGGGATGAGCGGTGGCGGAGAGAGCGGTCTGGAAATTAAAAACGAGGTAGGTCGCCGGCGTGTCGCCGACATTGGTCGAGTTGTGGGCATCGTGGGCGGCAAAGAAGAAGATCGAGCCCGAGCCGGCTCGCTGGGTGCGTCCGTTGATTGAGGCTTCGAGCGTCCCTTCCTTGATGATGATAAATTCCTCCTGGCCGTGCCGGTGCGGGGCGTGGGAGCGCAGGCCGGGATTGAGCGTGGTGACATGAGACTCGAACACCCGCATCGTCGCGGTCGGGCTGTTGTTCACCTCGCGCCGCCCGCCAACCGCGTTGGGCCGGAAGACGAGTGACTCCCAGGTCCAGGTTTTCGAACCGATGGCCGGACGTTGCTCGGCGGGAACGGGAGCGTTGGCGGGTGCAGGCGAAGGGGTGGGCGACTGAGCCGACGTTGCGGTGGCGAAGGCGAGCAACGGGAGCCACACAAGCAAGGAGGAGGAGCGGGTGGGGAGCTTCATGGGGTAGGGCCTCTTTGGCGGATCGCCGGCCCGCTGGCGATTTCTTCCCGCCGCCACGACGGACTAGGGCTTTTCGATCGGCTGACCGAAGGTGATCCAGAATCCGTTGCAATCCTTGATGATGAACTCTCGCATGCCGTACTCCGTGGCATGGAGTGATTCGACGATCTCGGCTTTCCCGGCAATGGCCGCGAAGCGTGCCTCCAAATCGTCAACGTGAAGATAGAGGTCGACTTCACGACGGTGCGCGGTGGCCGGCCTTCCGCCGGCCGAAAGCATGAGTTCGCTGGCCCCAAACGCCAGGGAAGCCCAGTTCATCGGGCAACCGGGCTCCACGTGTGTCGCCTGAAGTTTGAAACCAATCGACGCATACCAAGCCGCCGTCGCCTGTACGTCCGGCACATGAAGCATGGCGGTCAAGCGGGCAGGGGTGGACATGGGCGGGCGGTGTTTAGGCGGTCGGTATATAGGATGCTGGCTTCCGATTGAATTCAGCGGAACGACCCGGTGGGATGCTCAGGCTGCGCCAAGCCGGTCCACAGTGGTGTTTCGCCACGTAAACGATCTGCCCGACATGATAGGCGTAGTGGGTAAGCTGCCGATTGATCGCCTGTAACACCGTCAATGGCTCACCGCGAATCGTGACGAGTCGCGTCATATCCGAATCATTGAGGGGTGTTAGTGCGCCGAACAAGGCGGCCCAGCCAAGTGTCCAGGTTTGCAGCAGCCCGGCACGCGTATCCTGCGCACCAATCAGAAACTCCGTGTCGCGATCTCGTCCGGGTTTCTCCCCATCGCTCGTGAGAAAATCCGTCCAGCGTGAGACCAGGTTGCCGCCAACGTGCTTTACGATCACCGCGACGCTGTTGTCGCCGGGCGCCGGCAGGGCGAAGAACTGTGCGTCTGACACTTGGGCCATGGCGCTTTCGGCAAGTGCCTGCAGTCGTCTGAATTCCCGGGTGGTCAGCTGAACGTAAGATTCGCTCATGGTGATTGTTATTTTCTGAAGGAGCGCCGAGAGCAAAGGGAGTAAAATGGCCCCTCCGCGATGTGAGCGGTTGTAAAGAATGCCTGCTGCTGAGCAAGGCGTTAGCCTGAAACGAGGAGAGCGGCTAAGCTTCGTGCAGGCAATTGGGTACTCGGGCGGAGCATCTTCGAGCGCATCCGATCTCCGCGAATGAAGATCCCTGCAACTTTCCTCCGCGACACCGTGTTCTTGAGCCACGCCTCGCGGTGTCCGGGGTTCTCCGCCGATCGGTGGTGAACGGTTCGCGCCTGGCGTCCCACCCCCATGCTTCACGATCTCCGCTTCGCGCTTCGGATGCTGATCACCCATCGGTGGTTTTCCCTCGCCGTCATTGTCACGATGGCCCTCGGCATTGGGGTCAACACCACCGTCTTCACCCTCGTCAATGCGGTGCTGTTCAAACCGGTTCCGGTTCCGAATGGCGAGTTGCTGATGACGGTCAACGGCCAGAGTCTGACCCAGCCGGATCGCTTCAGTGGCCTTTCGTATCCGGACTTTCTGGCGCTGCGTGAGCAGCAGACTTCCTTTGTGGCCATCGAGGCGGTCGCAGGTGATCGGGGGCTGGTCAGCGAGAACGACCGTCCACCGGAACGCTTCAATCTGGCGAGGATCTCGCCCGGTCTTTTTGGGATGATTCAGATGCCGCCCGTGCTCGGGCGGGGCTTTGCCGCGGCCGATGGGGAGGCCAGCGCGCCCGGGGTGCTGCTGATCAGCCATCGGGTCTGGAAAAATCGCTACGAGAGCGATCCGGGGGTCATTGGTCGCGCCGTGCGGGTCAACGGCGCCGCCGCAACGATCGTCGGCGTGATGCCCGAGGGCTTTCTCTTTCCGCAGCGCGAGGATCTTTGGATGCCGCTGGTGCCCGCCACCACAACCGCCGGGGCGGCCGACGCACGCACGCAGCGCAATCTGCAGGGGTTCGCCTTGCTGAAGGCGGGGGTCACGCGTGAGGCCGCCGCGGCGGACTTGGCGGTGATTGCGCACCGCCTGGCCACGGAGTATCCGGATTCGAACAAGGATTCGGGCGTGGCCGTCCGGTCGTTTCATGACACCTACAACGGCGGCGAGGTGAAAGCCGTGTTTCTCACGATGCTGCTCGCGGTGGGCTTTGTGCTGCTGATCGCCTGCGCTAACGTGGCCAATCTCATGCTCAGCCGCGCCATCGCCCGCGAGCGCGAGATCACGGTCCGCGCTGCGCTCGGGGCCACGCGGCGCCAGCTGATCCGCCAGTTGCTGGTCGAGAGCGTGCTGCTGAGCTGCATCGGTGGTCTGGCCAGCTTTGGCCTGACCGCGGCGGGCGTCCATGCCTTCGACCTCGCGACGCAGGATGTCGGCAAACCGTACTGGGTGCTGTTTGAACTGGATTACCACGTCTTCGGCTACTTCGCGATCATCTCGGTGGTGAGCGGTCTGGTCTTCGGTCTGGTGCCGGCGCTGCGCGCCTCGCGCGTCGATGTCCACACCGCGATGAAGGAAGGCGCCCGCTCGTCCGGCACGAAGCGGGGCGGGCGGCTCACGGGCATCCTCGTTGCCTTTCAGTTCGCGCTCACCGTTGTGCTGCTGGTCAGCGCCGGCCTGATGATGCGCAGCTTCTTTCAGGTTCAGACGATCAATTCCTTTGTGCCGGTCAGCCAGATCTTCACCGCGGGGCTCGACCTGCCGAGTGGGTCAGGTGAACGCTATGCGGTGCCGGCGGCGCGCCAGCGGTTATACGATGACCTCCTCCCACGCGTAGCCGCGTTGCCGAGCGTAACGCATGCCGCCGCCGTCTCCAGCGGACCCGGTCTCGGCGGATCCAGCCGGCGCATCGAATTTGACGACCGCCCGATCAACGACCCCGCCAAGGAGGCGCCGGTGCGCGCCGGGATCGTGGCGCAGTCGCCGGGTTACCTCGAATTGATCAACGTACCGATCTCGCAGGGCCGCGGGTTCAACGCTACCGACGGGGAAGCGGGCAAGGAGGCGGCGGTCGTCACGCGCGACTTCGCGGCCCGTCACTGGCCGGGCCGTGAGGCGATCGGCCAGCGATTCCGTCTGGTCGAGGGCAATGACTTCAAGCGCGGTCCTTGGATGACGGTGGTCGGCGTGGCCTCCGATCTGAACCAGCGCCCG
>CAYWRG010000043.1:33603-36578 GCA_964460715.1 uncultured Opitutus sp.
CAAGGTTGTTTTTAGCCAGTATCGCGTTCCGTAGCCGTTTTTGGTGATTGGTGTAAGTGGTCTTCTCCATACGCCATGACCACGAAACACCGTCATGGACTAATTCGTACCCTGTCAGTGAAATGCGGTGTTCTTTGTCCCGCAGCGGCAGGTCAATTTCAGCAATATGACACTCATCCTGCGCACCCCGGTGAACCCGGCCGCCTTGGCTCCGCTCGTGCGATCGGCGCTGCGTGACGTCGACGCCGAGTTGCCGCTGTACGATCTGCGCACGTTGCAGGAAGCGCTGGATCGCAACCGCTGGTTTCTCGCGGTGTTCGGGACGCTGTTCTTCGCGTTCGCGCTGATCGCGCTGCTGATGGCCTCGATCGGGCTCTATGCGGTGGTCGCGCAGGCGACCGCGCGGCGGACTCGCGAGATCGGCATCCGCATGGCCCTGGGGTCCTCCACGGGCGGCATCCTGCGATTGGTGCTCTCGCGCGGACTCGGGCAACTTGGCGTCGGCCTGGTGCTCGGGCTGGCGGGGGCGGTTGCCTTTGCGCGGCTCATTTCCGGGGAGTTTCTCATCGGTGTCTCGCCGCAGGACCCGCTGGTGTTCGGCGTGGTCACGGTGATGCTCGTGGCGGTCGGTCTGCTCGCCTGCTGGCTTCCGGCCCGCCGCGCGGCGCGGATCAATCCGACGGAGGCGCTGCGAACGGAGTAGGGGGCGGGTCGAAAATCGGAAGTCAGTGTTTACAGCACGGCCTCAAGCGGCTGGGCTGGAGGGACCCCGTTTTGAACCGTGGGCGCATCGGGTCGCTTAGGATCGGATGCGTCCGCCTCCCCGCAGCGCTGCCCCGCCATGTCCATCCTTTGCCGATTCGCTCCTCGATTCCTCCTGGCTTGTTTGTTGACGGGCGCGGCGGCAGTCGCGTCCGACCGTCCCAACATTCTCTGGCTCACCAGCGAGGACCATGGTCCGCATGTTGGCGCTTATGGTGATCCGCTCGCGCGCACGCCCACCTTTGACGCGCTCGCGGCGCGCGGGATGGCTTACCGGCGGGCCTGGTCGACACATCCGGTCTGTGCGCCGGCGCGGACGGCGATCATCACCGGCCTGCACGGCACTTCGTCCGGTGGGGTGCACATGCGCTCGATGGTGAGTCTTCCGCCCGAGATGATGTTGTTTCCCGAGTACCTCGGTGCGGTGGGCTATTACCGCACGAACAACGTCAAGGAGGACTACAACGTCCCGAAGACTCCGCGCACCTGGGACGAATCGTCGGCCCGGGCCCACTGGCGCAATCGCGCGGCGAACCAGCCGTTCTTCGCCGTGTTCAATTCGACCAAGAGCCACGAGAGCCAGATCCGGCTGCGCCCGCATGAGGCAATCACGAGCCCGGCCCGCGTCCGGGTGCCGTCCTATCACCCCGACACACCCGAGGTGCGGCAGGACTGGGCGCAGTACTACGACAAGGTGAGCGAGGCGGATGCCGATGCCGGCCAGCGGCTCAAGGAAATCGCCGATGCCGGGCTCGCGGAAGACACGATCGTCTTCTACTTCAGCGATCACGGGAGCGGTCTGCCGCGGAGCAAGCGCTGGCCGTCCAACTCCGGGCTGCAGGTGCCCTTCGCGGTGTACTTCCCGCCGAAGTGGCGCCACCTTGCGCCGCCCGAGTATGCGCCGGGCGGTGGGTCGCGCCGGCACCGGCCTACGTCCACGGCTCGCGCGGTCGCATGGATGAGCGAATCGACCTTGTCTACAGCGTGACGGACGGTCGCTACGTTTACCTGCGCAATTTCCGTCCCGAGGTTTCGCAGGCGCAGTACATCAGTTATCAGTTCGAGACACCCACGACCCGCATCTGGCGGGAACGCTACGATGCCGGGCAGGCGACCGAGGCGCAGTCGATCTTCTGGCGGGTACCGAAGGCTTCCGAAGAGCTGTATGACCTCACGACGGACCCGGACGAGGTTCGCAACCTCGCCGCCGAGCCCGACCACCAGCCCGTGCTGGCCCGCCTGCGCGAGGCGATGCGCGCGGAGATCACGCGCCGCCGTGACGTCGCCTTCCTCCCCGAGGAGGACATGCACCGCAGGGCGGCGGGCGCGGCGCCGGCCGAACTGGCCCGCCAGCCTGACCGCTATCCGTTCGAGCGGGTGTATGCAGCGGCCGAGTTGGCCTCGCGGATCGAGGCGGACAACCGGAACGAATTGCGTGGGCTGCTGGACGATGCCGACCCGGCCGTGCGTTTTTGGGCCGTCACCGGCTTCCTGATGCGGGGAGGCGACGGGGTTGAGTTCGCGCGGGAGATCCTGCTGGCGCGCCTGCAGGACCCGGCGCCCTCCGTGCGCATCGCGGCCGCCCACGCCCTCGGGCTGCACGGCCGGGCCGCGGATCTCGCGCCCGCGCTCGTCGTGCTCCCTGGCCGATCCCGCGCGCAGCGGTGTGCTGGCGGCGATCCCGGCGCTGACCGCGATCGAGGCGCTTGGCCCGAAGGCCGCGGAGCTGCGGGAATTCGTGGCGACGCTGACCGACGACGCCGGGGTGCCGCACGAGCGCTTCAAGACCTATGTGCCGCGTCTGGTGAAGAGCATCACGCAATCCTCCCTGAGTTTGCCGCGGTGAATGACCCGACTCCGCGCGTCCTGCCCAAGACTGTCATGATCCGACTCCACCCCCCTGCCAGGCCCGAACCGATGCTCCTTACGGCGCTGCGACGTGTGATCGGGGCCGGCCTTGTCCTGTTGTCTGGCGTGCTGCCCGCCGAAGCGGCAGTGTCCGATGACCTCATGCGGGAAGCCCGGGCCGCGCTGGCGCGAGCTACCACCGCCATGGAGGCGATTTCGACCGGAGGCGGCTACCTGTGGCGGTACTCGCCGGACCTCGCGGAGCGCGCGGGCGAGAATCCCGCGACCGCCTCGCAAGTTTGGGTCCAGAACCACAGGCATCCCATAGCCGGCCGGAACGGCGTTAAAACAGTAGGCGATGAGAG
>CAYWRG010000044.1:0-36204 GCA_964460715.1 uncultured Opitutus sp.
CGGAGTTTTGGGCAGCACTCAGAGGGCTTCCGGAGATCATCGTTATCAGGATGGATTCCTCAGCGCGGCCCATAGGAGTCGGGATCGGGCGGTGTCCGTTCAGGTGAGAACTTCGACCATTGGGTTCCACGCACGGTGGACCCGGTAATCGCCGTGGGGCCTGGTACGCCGTTGTTGTCGCGCACGCGCTGGTTTGGGCCGTTCTTGTGCTGAAAGATCGAATGATCCATCACGTCCGTGACATAGTTTCCCGCGATCTCCATGTGGTCGCCAAACTCATCGACATAGACACCGTGCGCCCAGTAGTTTCCGCCGCTGTCCCGTATGAAATTCTCGGTTACCCGGGTCCCGGGCTGCTCGCCCACAAGGTAAATGCCGGCGCCGTCGCCTACCTGCCGCATTACCCCCTCAATGCGGTTGCGATGGATGGTGTTGCTATGACAGTTGCTGAGGCCCGGGGCCCATCGCCAGCCTACGCTGATGGCGGTGTAGGGCAGATTGCGGAACAAGTTATGTTCGATCGTAACGTGGTGAGCGTAGGTCACGCAGACTGCCACGCTACCATAGTCGAGGTATGCGCAGTCGATGAAGGTGCTGTCAGTGATCGCAATTCGAGTCGGCGCCTCAGGCAGGATGCGCAGGCTGCGATCCCACATGACCTGGGCCGAAGGGATGATGCCGGTCTCATCGACCAGCGAACGCGAGTCAGCAAAATCAGCGTGCATCGGGTGCCCCACTCCGACGTAGGAGGGCATCCGTCCGACTTGAACGACGTTGGCCCCGACCCGGAGGAAGTCACAGCGGTTGATAAGGCCATCGGCAGTGCCAACTTCAAAGCTGACGGCCCCGTCGCCCAGATCGCGGAATAGGCAGTTCTGCACCTCGATCTGGCGAGCGTAGATGAGTCGTAGCGCCGCAGTGGGTGAATACGTTCGGCTGCGATCAAAGGCCCATGCGCCGGCCTGCACACCAAGCCGGCCTCCATCGGGCATTTCCCAATCCGTTTCGGCGAACTCCAGTCCATAGAAGCGCACGTTGCGCGCGGCGCGGTCCGGAGTTCCCCGGACGACGATCAACTCGCGCAGTACCGGCGCAGTGAACGAGTGCCGGTTGGGATCCTCGCCCTCCGCCGCCCGGTATTACTGCTCTCCGGCCGCGTAATCGTGTAACCACTCACGGGGCTCGTCGACGATGACGAGGGCGTTCTCCAGCCAGACACGACTGTGGGATTTCGCAGTGATGCGGGAACTGCTGACATCGGTACCGATCCCGCGGCTCGCTAGTACGCCAGTCTCAGAGATCTCCGCCAAGGGCTGCCGACTAAAGTGCCAATGCGCGGTGGTGTTGAGCTCAACTCCGGCGAGGGCACTCCAAGCTGCGGGTAATCTCTCGTTCAGGATCAATCTTCGGCGCTCATCCGCGACTTCAGCCACCGTATAGTGACCCACATCCGGCTCGCGGGCCCGCGGCAGGGACGCATCGGCGCGGAACAGGCTGCGAAAGATCCAGCGACCTGCGCGTGCCTCCGGTAAGCTCAAGACCCACAGCCCCGCTGTGACTTGACGCCACTCGGACGGGAGCGGCCGCGAACCGGCAATGACCGCACGTTCACCAGACATCCCAGAAAGCGTGATCTGATAGCGACCGTCCCCCATATCCTCCGGGGTAAACTCCAAGGTCTCGGTCAAGCGGTGGACCCCGCCACGCAGCCGGATGGCCACGTCGTCAGTCAGGCCCTTTTGCACGAGCTCGCGCAAGGCGGTCTTAGCGCGAGGCAGGGTGGCGAAAGGTCGTTCCTCCGTACCATCGGCCGCATCGCTGCCCGCTGGCGAAACCCATAGAACAGTTGTGGCGGACAAGATGCGGGCCGCGCCCAGCACGACGATGGCGGTCAGCAGGAGACGAAAGGCGGAGAATATTTTCATGGAGAGGAAGATTAAGGCTCAAGGTTCTCGGACGGCGGGTGGTTTGAGTTTTTCCCAGTTGGACACCGGCGTCTCGGAGTCAGGAGCGAGTGACCCTTTCGGTAACTCAGCCCACCACGCCAGCGCGGTGGCAGACAGTTGCTCGACGACCGCGGGCTGATCTCGCGCCAGATTGTTCAGTTCAGTCGGGTCGTCGCGCACTGCATACAGCTCAATTCGGAGGCGGTCGGGATCAAGCAGGAGCTTCCAATCGCCTTCGCGGATCGCTATGCTGGGGCTACGGTTGACCGCGTGCCCGGGGATGGGCGCACGCCACTCCCAGAGCATGGGTTTGGCGCGTGCGCGTGCGGCGCCACGCAGGATGTCGGTCACATCCTCGCCGTCGGCTGCGCGACCACCAGCAGGCGTGACCCCGGCCAGCGCGGCCAAGGTAGGTCGGAAATCCACGGCGTTCAGCGCCGAGGTATCGTCGGTGCGGCCGGCGGGGATGCGCTTTGGCCAGCGGGCTATGAACGGCACGCGGATACCGCCTTCATAGAGGCTGCGCTTGCGCCCGCGAAACAGCCCGGTGCTGCCCACGCCGCTATGGCCGGCATTGATCACCTGGATGTCCTCGGGGCCGTTATCGCTGGCGAAAATGACCAGGGTGTTGTCGGCTAGCCCGCGCTCATCAAGCACCGCGAGAAGCCGGCCGATCTGGGTGTCGAGGTCCGTTACTGACGCGAGATAGATTTGCGCGGCGCTGGCGTGCGGAAAATCGGTTCCGGGTGCGAGGTGGGCGTAGGGACGGATCTGTGACGGGAACGGGTTGAGCCGGGCGTGCGGCAGCAGGGCCCAAAGCTGAACGTAGAAGGGTCCGGTGCGGTTCCGATCGATAAAGGCTAAGGCCTCGTCCACAAATGTCCGAGAAGACCGGGCGCGATAGTAGGGATCGTCAGCGGGGCCGGCGCCGCCGAAGGGTTCTCCGCTACCCACATAGTCGAAACCGTAGGCCTCGGGCGTGGGCCCCTGCCCCTCGTCGCCAGCAGGCTCGCGACCTAAGACGGCGGCGACATTGTTACGCAAGTGCCATTTACCGATGTGCGCGGTGGCGTAGCCGGCGCGCTTGAGATCAGAGATCAGAGTGGGGCGTGAGGGATCAAGGAACTGCGGCATGCCCCGCGCTGCGTTCTCACTGATCGAGCCGAAATGTCCATAGATGCCTTCGCGCGACGGGTGCTCGCCGGTGAGAAAAGCGGCGCGGCTAGGCGAGCAAACGGGCGAGGTAACGTAGAACTGCGTCCAGCGCGTACCTTCCGCCGCCAAGCGGTCTAGGTGCGGGGTCTTAACTTGGGGGTGACCATAGCTCGCAAGATCCCCCCAGCCGAGGTCATCAGCGAGAATGAAGATGATGTTCGGCCTGTCGGCAGCCGAGAGCACGGCGGCGACGAGGAATAGGCACAAATGCGGGATGATCCTCATGAGCGGAAAAGCTGATCGCGTAGCGCTCGCCACGCGGCGAAACGGCAATCATAACTAACCGTCGGCTTGTAGTGCGCGGCGATTTTGACCGTGGCAGCTTGGGCGGCGGGCAGGCTGGGCCAGACGGCGGCGCCGACTCCGGCCATGATCGCCGCGCCCAGCGCACCGATTTCCCGGCCCAACGGCACGTCTACCTTACAGCCAAGCACGTCGGCAAAAAGTTGACACCAGAAAGGGCTGGCAGCGGCCCCCCCGCAGACGACCACTCGCCTCAACCTGCCTGTGCTTTTTTGGAGTTCTTCTATGTGCGCGCGATGGGCGAACGCCACACCTTCCATCACCGCACGAAAGAGGTCGCCGCGTGCATGAGAAGATGACAAGCCAAGGAATGCCCCCTGCCCCGTCGGCACTTGAGGGATGAACCATAGCCCCGAACGAACGGCGCGGGCCGCTTCGGCTGACGCCTGGGCAGAGCTCAGTCCGGCGCCAAACGTGCTCACCGCCCAAGCGAAATTTGCTGCGGAGCTAGGACTGCCTTCGAGCACTAGCCAGCGGCCCGGTTGAACTGAGGGGTTGACCAGAAATGGCTTCCCACGGCGGGGCGGTTGATTGACGTAAGTCTGGTTGATCGACCAAGTACCGGCGACGATCGAAACATCGCCTTTGTCAGCAAGGCCGCTACCAATCGCCGCTGCCTCGCAGTCTATACATCCGGTGAACACGGCAGTGCCCCCGCGAAGCCCCGTCACCCGCGCCGCCTCAGGCGTGATTTCACCCGCTTGCGCCAGACTCTCGTTCAATCGCGGGATCGCGGGGTCTGACCGCCTCAAAGTTCGCTGTGGAAATGCAAGCAGCCCCGCTGCACCGGCGTCGGTGAAATCACCAGCGATAACCCCCGTGAGTCTCGCCCGGATGAAGTCCTTCCAGAAGAGCGCATGGCCCAGACGACGGGCAAGCGCTGGGGCCTCGGACCGCAGCCATGCGAGCAGGTAGGGCAACTGGCCAGCATAAGGCCGCTGTCCGCCCTCGATCGAGCACGAGGGGAGAAAAGGCTGCGCCCGCGTATCGCTGGAAAGAATACCCGCGCGGAGCGGCCGGCCCCGGCGATCGACAAAGACCGCCCCATTACCGCAGCCGGTCAACCCGACGGCGGTGATCTTGCGTGAACACCCCCTGACCACTCGGCGGATCACGGCCGCTGTTTTTCGCCACGTTTCTTCCGCATCCCGTTCCACCCAGCCCGGTCGCAACTGCGTAACCAAGACGGGCTCCGCAGCGGACGCTCGGATACGCCCTCGGCGGTCAAAGACCACCGCCTTCACCAAGGTGCTGCCGACATCGATGCCAAGGATCAGGGACATGAAGTCGGTTTCACCGCAGTTGCCCACGCATGGCCAATGCCCAGCGGCGCAGGGAAATTTCCAGAGCGGACAGGAGGCGCTTGTCCCGGGAAGGGGGCGACATCGTACCCGGTTGGAAATTGGCCAACTTCATCCTTGTTCTTTTAGTAAACCACTGTTCCATTAGTCAAGTCGCAAATGAAGCAGCCTGTCCCCAGCGGAGAAAGTACCGAGAGCGATCCCTACCACGTGCCGGCCCTCGACCGGGCGCTAACGATTCTTGAACTACTGGCACTGCACGGCGAGGGCATGCGAATGCGTGAGATCGCTGAAAAATTGTCGTTGCCACCCAATAGCGTGTTCCGACTCACGGGGACGTTGGAGGATCGTGGCTATCTGCTCCGTGAGGGCGACGACATGCGTTACCGGTTGACCCGTAAGCTTCTCTCGCTGGGGTATGCCGCCATCGGCGAAGACCGGTTGCTCGAGCAGTCCTTGGACGTCATGCAGTCGTTGCGGGACGAGACAGAAGAGACCGTGCTCATAGGCATTCGTGCCGACCTCCAGGGCGTAGTGTTGGAACAGGTGCCGACCATGCACCCGGTGAAGTTTCTCGTTAATCCGGGAACTCACTTTCCGCTCTTCACCTCAGCCCCCGGCAAAGTCTTCGTCGCGTTCCTGCCGCCCGCCGAACAGGATACGCTCCTGGCCCGCATTCCCTTCACTCGCTACAACGCACGCACGCTGGATACGCGCGAAAGATTCGCGGCCGAACTCAAGGAGGTTGTCCGTCTTGGGTATGGCACGGATCGCGCGGAACAGGTGGATGGTCTCCACTGCGCCGGTGCGCCGATCTTCAATGACCAGGGCTACCCGATCGCCGCTGTGTGGGTGACCGGCCCGAGCTTTCGCGTTCCCGTCGAACGGCTCGACCAACTCGGATGCCAAGTGGCCGCCGCCGCACGAGTCATTTCCCGGCGATTCGGCCACAAACTTCTTCCCGCTTCCGCTTAATCTCCCCACCCATCATGTCCTCCATGCTCTCAGGAAAAACTGCCCTGGTTACCGGCGGCGCCAAAGGTTACGGCGCCGGCATCGCTCAAGCGCTCCAGCAAGCCGGAGCCCAAGTCTGGATCACCGGTCGCGATGAAGCGGCCCTCCGCAAAACGGCCTCGGCTCTCGGCGTAGCTTGGATCCGTGCCGATGCAACGGTACCCGCCGACTGGGATCGCGCGCTTGCGGAGGCAACCAAGTCTTCCGGGCGGATCGATATCCTCGTCAACAATGCCGGCGGAGGCGTCAAGATTGGCGCCACCGTTGACCAAACCGACGAGAGCATCGCGGCCGTGATCGCGCTCAATCTCACCGGAGTCATCCAGGGATGCCGTCGCGCGGCCGCCCTCATGGTGAAGCAGCGCTCGGGCATGATCGTAAACATCTCCAGCGTTGCCGGCCACCATGCCTGGCCGGAGTGGGGGGTGTATGGCGCAGCCAAGGCCGGGCTCAACCATTTCGCAAAATCTCTCTACCTCGAACTGCGTCCCCATGGCGTTCGCGTCACCACAGTTTCGCCTTCATGGGGAGCGACCGAGTTCACCGACGCCGCCGGGCTCGGGCCGCGCGATGCCGCCACACTCGCCCAATGCATCAAACCTTCGGAGCTGGGTCGCTTGGTCGCCGAGCATTGCGCGCTGCCCTCTCATCTGTGCGTGCAGGAGACCATACTCTGGCCCATGGTTCAGGAAGTCGCCCCGCTCTGAGCGGTACCGCTTCAGTCTAGCTACCCCACCCCATGTCACCTCCGCACTTCGACCTCGTTGTCGTCGGCGCCGGCTCCGGCGGCTTCGGCGCCGCTCTCGCCGCTGCCCGCCTAGGCGTGAACGTGCTCCTGATCGAGCAGAACGACTCGCTCGGCGGCAACGCCGCCCGAGGCGGAGTGAACAATTGGGAGCCGGGAGTCGGCGGCACGGGAATTCCCTTCGATCTGTACAAGCGCCTCAAACGCATCCCGGGGGCCGTTGGCATATATAAATTTGGCCGGCACTTTGCGTGGCAGGGGCCGGAAGTCAGCCCCAAGTATCCGGGCGGTGAACTCGTGATCGATCCCGACGGACGCTACCTGGACACGTTGCGGCGGTTCGGAGCGCCGCCCCTTCAGCAGGCCGAAGCATTTCGCCGCGCTCACTGGCATGGAGTGCCCTTCGAGCCGGATGCCTGCGCCGCCGAAATGGAAGCCATGCTGGCGGAGACTGGACGCTGCACCATATGGAAGCAAACGGCGTTCAGCCGCGCGACATGGTCAGATGGAAACCTCACGTCGATCACCCTCGACAACGGCAGGACCGTCACGGCGGCCTTCTACATCGACGCCACGGCGAGCATTCACGTCGCGCGCCACGTCGGTTGCGCCAGCTCGCTCGGACAAGAGCCGCGGAGCCGTTATGGCGAGCCCAGTGCGCCCGTCGCACCGACCGACCGGCTCAACGGCACCACCCTGATTTTCCGCGTCAGCCGGAACGGCAAATCCACCCCGGCGATCGATCCCCTCCCGCTCGGCATACCGTCGCGTTGCTGGTGGGCAGAAAGCTTCCCGGTGGCCGCCTGTACGCAGTATCCGAATGGCGATTTCAACATCAACGCACTGCCGGTGATGGCCGGCCGCGAGTCCCACGATCTCGGCTTCGAGCGCGCTTATGCCGAATGCCATCGGCGCGTTCACGCCCAGTGGCACCACCTGCAGACCGTGTTTCCTGAGTTCCAGGCCTTTCGCATTTCATGGATCGCCCCGGGACTCGGCGTGCGCGAGGGACCGCGGCTCGTCGGAAACTATGTCCTGACCGAGCACGACCTCCTCGCCGGTGTGTCCGGGCAGAAGCACGAGGACATCATCACCATCGCAGACCACGCCCGCGACACGCACGGCGCCGACACCGGCCGCGCTGGAACCGGTGAGCTTACCCAGCCCTACGGGGTTCCCTTTCGATGCCTCCTGCCCAACGAGATCAGCAACCTCGCCGTTGCCTGCCGCGGTGCCAGCCTTTCGTCCGTTGCCGCATCGAGCTGCCGTCTCTCCCGAACCATGATGCAACTTGGCCAAGCTGCCGGTACCGCCGCAGCACTCGCAGTGAAGGCGGGGATCACGTCATTTTCTTCGCTCCCCGCGTCACACCTGCGCTCGAGCCTCTCATCGCAGCACGTTGAGCTCACGTGGCCACGCTCAGCGGAGATGAACGCCTACTTGCAGGACGAGGACGCCTAAAACATGCGACTTCCTGACCGGACTTCCACCCTCCGTTGGCTTGGCACGTCGCCAGAGATTGATGTTCTGATCGTGGGCGGAGGGATCAACGGAGCCGGCATGCTGCGCGAACTCGCCCTGAACGGGGTGGACGCCCTGCTGGTTGACCAGGCTGACTTTTCGTCCGGGGCCACGTCCGCCTCATCCCGCATGATCCACGGCGGACTGCGGTACCTCGAGAACGGCGAATTTCGGCTGGTCCGTGAATCCCTCCGCGAACGCGACCGCTTGCTCCGACTCGCGCCTCACGCCGTCCGCCCGTTACCGACGACGATTCCCATATTTTCCCGTTGGTCGGGGTTCGGCAACGCCGTGAAGCGCTTTTTCGGCCTGACAACGCCGCCGTCAAAGCGCGGCGCCGTTCTCGTGAAGATCGGGCTCACCTTCTACGACCTACTGACGGCCCGCCGACGCGTGTTGCCGCCCCACCACTTCACGCGCCGGAACGAAGCGCTTAAGCTCCGTCCTGAACTGCATCCCGGCATTGTTTGCACGGCAACCTACCACGATGCGCAGGTCGCCCTGCCCGAACGACTGTGCTTGGAACTGATCGCCGACGGCTGTGCCCTGCATACGGGTTCGCGGGCCATCAATTACACGACATTGCACGGGCGCGCAGGCGACCGCATCGAACTCCGCGACACCGAGGGTGGCCGCACGTACACCGTTCGCCCTCGGGTGGTGGTGAACGCGACCGGCGGTTGGATCGATTTCGCCAACGCAAGTCTCGGGACAACGACGCGCTGGATCGGAGGAACCAAGGGATCCCATCTGGTCGTCGATCACCCGGCCCTGATGGCTGCATGTCGCGGCGAGCAGATATTCTACGAAAATCCAGACGGCCGAGTCTGCATCTTCTTCCCGGTCAACGGCCGCGTTCTTGTGGGATCGACCGACATCCGCATCGACAACCCGGATGACGCCATCTGCGATGACCAGGAGATCGACTACATGCTCGAGAGTGTGCGGACCGTTTTCCCGGGTCTCAAACTCGGGCGCGAGCACATCCTGTCGCATTTTTGTGGCGTTCGACCTCTGCCCGCAAGCGAGGACGGCTTCACTGGTCGGATCAGCCGCGATCATTCGTGTCGCGCACTCCCTGCGGACGTAGATCGGCCGTGGCCGGTCTACGCGATGATTGGCGGCAAATGGACAACCTTCCGCGCCTTTGCCGAGCAGGTCGCCGACCGGGTGCTGGCCGATCTCGGGCGCACCCGGACCGCAACCTCGGGTGAACGTACCATTGGCGGCGAAGGCACGCCCGACTGCGAGGATGACGAGGCCCTTCGCAAAATCGTGCGTGACGAGGCCGTCGTCCACCTCGACGACCTGCTTTTGCGACGAACCCCCCTCGCCCTTTACTGCCGTTTGCCGTCAGAGCGCCTGACCGCCCTCGCGCGGCTCGCAGCCGCAGAGCTTGGGTGGGACTCGACGCGCACGCTAGCCGAGGAGGACCGCGCCCAACGGGTTCTCTCCGTAAGGCACGGAGTCCGATTCACTGCACCTAAACAAGGGTAAGTCTCCCCCCACTTCTATGTTCAACGCACACAAATCCCGCCTCAACCGTTTCCTCGGCTCCGATGGTCGCTGCCTCGACGTCGCCATCGACCACGGCGTCTTCAACGAGTATTCATTTCTGGATGGCCTCGAGGATATGCCCGCGGTCGTCAAGTCCCTCGTCTCCGCCGGGCCCGATGCGATCCAGATGAACGTCGGCCAAGCCGATATCCTCCAATCCATCCCCGGCCCGCGCAAACCTGCCCTGGTTCTCCGCACGGACGCGGGAAATCTCTACAATCCGACGACCCATAAGGTCATGTTCGACCAATTGGTTCACTGGGACGAACCGATCATCGGTGCACTCAAACTCGATGCCGCCTGTGTCGTCTGCAACCTCTTGTTGATGCCCGGGGAACCCGACCTCCACCGGCAGACTGTCCTCAATGCTGGCCGGCTACGAGTGGTCTGCGAAAAGTATGGTATGCCGCTCATGATCGAGCCCCTCGTTCTCAAGGGCAATGAAGCCAAAGGCGGCTATCAGGTCGACGGCAACAAGAAGCTCATCGTTCCTCTCGTTCGCCAGGCGCGCGAACTTGGAGCCGACGTAATCAAAGCTGACCCGACCGATAACCCTGAGGATTACCATGAGGTGGTTCAGGCCGCGCGATGCCCGATTCTTGTCCGTGGTGGTGGCAAAAAGCCGATTGAAACCGTGTTCAAAGAAGCCGCGGCGTTCCTTGCGCAAGGAGCGCATGGCCTAGTTTACGGGCGCAACATCTACCAGCACCCCAATCCCACCCGGATTGTCACGGCCTTCATGGCGATGATCCACGACGGCGCCGACGCAGCACGTGCGCTGGCAATCTACGAGGGACGAATCTAGTCGGCGCCACCAATAGTTGCCCCTACCCCAATGCCTCCTCCCTCTCCACCAGTCACACCACCACTTAGTTCACGCGACAAGGTAGCCTTTTCGGTTGGCGGCGGACTTCAACAGTTCGCCAACACAGCGCCTCAGTACCTCGCCAATCCCATCTTTAATTTGGGATTGGGCCTCAACCCTGTGTTCATCGGTATCGTACTTGCGATCGCACGACTTTGGGATGCCATCTCCGACCCACTCGTCGGGAATATCTCTGACAACCTGCGCACCCGATGGGGTAGGCGAAAGCCATTCATGGTTCTGGGCGCGATCCTGACCGGAGTTAGTTTCGCTGCCATGTGGTGGTTGCCGCGAGATGGATCAGAAACATTTTATTTCGGATACTTCCTTTTTACGATTCTCGCGTTCTTTACGGGCATCACGTTTTTCATGGTACCGTGGAATGCTCTAGGAATTTCGCTGGCAACTGACTACCACGAGCGAACAAAGCTCTTCGCCTACGCGGGCGTCACGCATAAGGTCGTTGGTTTCGGCACGGGCTGGCTCTATCCTCTGTGTCAACTCGCCGTCTTTCAGGACGTCATCGAAGGCGTTCGTGTCGTGGGATGCATTTGTGGGACTTTGGTGATCATTGTCTGCCTGATACCGGCAATCATACTCAAGGAGCCGGCACTGACGCAGTCAGAAAAGGCCCGCAAGCCAGAGCCTTTTCTAAAGGCCATGAAGGTGGTGTTGGGCAACCGTACACTGCTCATTTTTTCTGCCGCGTGCTTAGTGACGATGACTTCACTGTACACGGTCTCGAGCCTTGGTCTGTACATCAACATTTACCATGTCTTCGCCGGAGACAAAGTAGCCGCTGCCACGATGATGGGCATCTGGGGCACAAGCTTTAACGCGCTCGCGCTTGTGTCGATTCCCGGCGTGCTCTGGGTCTCCAACCGTATCGGCAAGCACCGCACGATCATGCTCTCGCTCGGCATGGTGTGCGTTTCAGCTGTGGCCAAGTGGATTCTGTATACGCCCTCGATGCCCTACTTGCAGTTGACGACGGCATTGCTGCACGCACCAGGACTAGCGGCTTACCTGGTCTTGGTGAACTCAATGAGTGCCGATATCGTCGACTACGATGAGTCACTGAACGGTCGACGCCGTGAAGCACTGATCTCGGCGGCAAATTCGTGGATCACCAAGATGGGGGTCTCACTCTCCTTTATTTTTGCCGGACTCGTCTTGAACGTTACGGGGTTTGATGCCGCTCTCACCACGCAGGATCCCTCAACCGTTCTAAAGATGCGCATGTGCTTTTGCGCGATTCCGGCAATTGGAACACTCACAGGTCTATTGCTACTGCGCGGGTACCCTCTTAGCCGCCAACGCGTCGAAGCAATCCAAAGCGAGCTTGCAGCCAATCGCAACCGATCACCCGCCACGTCCGTCTAGGTGATTCGAGGAGTATAGCCTCAGAACACATCTATGGAGACGCTTTGAGTTAGCGTGAGCCGGGAGAACTATGACCGTAAGCGAATGTGTGGAACTGCACCTTCAATGCATGAACCGAGCTGACATCCCGACCGACATCGACGGAGCCGCATTCGCAAAACGATTCCCTACCTCGCAACCCATGACCGCCTCCTTGTTGAGCTGGGGTTCGAGATCGGACTTCCGTCTTTCACAACTCCTTGCTCTCAGAATCCAAGATGCCTGTGGGACAGTAGGCCCGTCGCGGTCCTCCGCACCCGCCGCGCCCGGTTGAAACGTGAGGGGCAAGACGCAGCGTGAACTCGCGCACGATTTTGCTAAACGAACGCGCGCAGAGCGCGATTCAGAACCATCTCGGTAATCGTTTGTGCGAGAATCTTGCTCCCCCTCTCTAGCCCACGGCCAAGGACAAATTCGGCATCCCCTCACCCGTTCCGTGGGTAATTTCTTTAGGAGTTGAGGAACTGACCAGTAGCTTCGCCACATGCCGATGGCAAGAGCGGGCTCAACAGGCAGGAACAGCCCTGCGTTGTCACCCGACGTCCCACCCGCCACCATCCAACCCCATGGCCCACAAGAAAATCTCCATGGCTCCGGACAAGAAGATCGCGCTCGTGGCGCACGACAACAAGAAGCGCGACCTTGTTGAATGGGCGATGTTCAACCGCGATCTGCTGGCCCACCACAAGGTCTTCGCCACCGGGACCACCGGCGCCCTCCTCGAGCGCGAACTCGGCTTTCCCATCGAGAAACTTCAAAGCGGCCCCCTCGGCGGCGACCAGCAGATCGGCGCCAAGATCGTCGATAACGAGATCGATTTTCTCATCTTTTTCTGGGATCCGCTCGAGCAACAGGCCCATGACCCCGATATCAAGGCCCTCCTCCGCATGGCCGTCGTCTGGAACATCCCCGTCGCCTGCGATCGCGCCTCCGCCGACTTCATCATCTCCTCGCCCTTGATGGATAAGCCGTACGACCGGCTCATCCCCGACTACGACGTCTACACCGGCACCCGGGGCATGGGCGCACTGGAGTTCGCCCCGGCGAGCGGTCCCCGCCCCACCCAGTCCCGGGTCATCGAGATCGACGCCCTCGTGCGCCTCGCCTCCGACGTGCTGAGCCGGCGGCAGGACCTGCACGGCACTTTGGCCGAGGGCGACCAGGACCACGCGCTCCGCGACATCCTCCGCGTCGGCACCTCCGCGGGTGGCGCCCGCGCAAAAGCGGTCATTGCCTGGAATCCCGTGACCCAGGAGGTGCGCTCGGGCCAGATCGCCGCCGGCTCGGGCTTTGAGCACTGGCTGCTGAAATTCGATGGGGTGAGTGCGAATCGCGATCGCGAACTCGACGACCCGCAAGGCTACGGCGCGATCGAGTATGCCTACTTCCTGATGGCGCGGGCCGCCGGCATCCACATGAGCGAGTGCCGGCTGCTGGAGGAAAACGGCCGCCGCCACTTCATGACCCGGCGATTCGATCGCACGCCCGACGGCGGCAAGCTCCACCTGCAGTCGCTCGGGGCCCTCGCCCACTTCGACTTCAATCAGGCGGGTGCGCACAGTTACGAGCAGGCCCTGCAGGTGATCCGCCAACTCGGCCTGCCTGCAGACGCGGCAGAGGAGCAGTTTCGCCGCATGGTCTTCAATCTCGTGGCGCGCAATCAGGACGATCATGTGAAGAACATCGCCTTCCTGATGGACAAGACCGGCCGCTGGTCGCTGTCGCCGGCGTTCGACATCGCCTACAGCTACAATCCAACCGGCGAATGGACCGCGCGGCATCAGATGAGCGTCAACGGCAAGCGAGACGCGTTCACCCGCGAGGACCTGCGCGCCTGCGCCGCCAGCGCTTCCCTGAAGCGCGGACGCGCCGAATCCCTGCTCGAGGAAGTCTGCACCGCGGTTCGCCGCTGGCCCGAGTTCGCCAGCGCCGCCCGGATTCCACACCGCTGGCGGGACGCGATCCAGGCCACCTTCCGGCTGACCTGGCCAGCGGCCTGAGGCGAGCCTCGCCCGCGAATCCCCACCCAGGCCGGCATGACCCGAAAAGCGGCCCCCCTCCGCAAGATGGGTTGGTTTTCAATCCACAATCCGTCGCACTTCGTCCGAGCCTCCGCAGGTCACAGCCAAGGGCGGCAATCGCGCTCAGCTCGAGCCATATTCCGTCAAAGAACGCCAGAATTTCTAATAATTATAGATTGAATTCGGCCAGTCCGACTCCTACTGTCCGATTACCTCTATGCCTCGCCCGACCCTCCGCACCCTGGCCAAGACCCTGGGCCTTTCGCGCACCACGATTTCGGATGCCCTGCGCGGTTCCCCACGCGTCAATGCCGACACGCTCGCCCGGGTGCGCGCGGCCGCCGATGCCGCCGGTTATCAGCGCAACCCGCTCACCGGTGAAGTCATGTCGCAGCTCCGCCGCTCCAACGGTCAGATGGTTCGCGGCACCCTCGCCGCACTCGAAATCATCGACAATCCCCGCGGCGTGCACGTGCAACGCTACAACGCCGCCGTGCTGCAGGGCGCGATGGAGCGCGCTGACCAGCTGGGATTCAAGATCGAGCACTTCGACGCCACGCGCGACGATCTCCGCCTCCCTCGCATCGACGGCATTCTCCACGCCCGCGGCATCCGGGGCCTCGTGGTTCTCCCCAGTTCAGGGTTTCCCGATCTCTCGAGTCTGACCTGGTCGCGCCTCACGGCGGTGTACGCCGATTACTTTATCGACCGGCCGGCCCTGCACTGCGTGTGTCCCGATCACTACCGGTCGCTTTATGCAGCGATGCAGACCCTCTACGCCCGCGGCTTCCGCCGACCTGGCATGGTGATCGACGCGTCCTTCGACGAACGGCTTCAGTGCCGCTGGGAGGGGGCCTACCTCGCGATCCAGAATGTGCTCCCGGACATCAAGAAGCTCCCGCTCCTCCGCTTTACCGAGTTGACCAAGGCCAGCTTCATCGCGTGGTACAAGAAGAACGAACCCGACGTCGTGCTCAGCCACATGACCGAGGTCATCGACTGGATGAAGGAATGCGGCGCGAAGATTCCCGAGACGCACGGCTTCCTGTGCTTGAATTCGCTGCGCGCCACCATCCCCTGCGCGTCGCTTGATCACCAGCCCCGGGAATTGGGTGCGCGCGCCGCGGAACTCGTGATCGGCCACGTCATCCAGAACGAATTCGGCCCGCCCACCATGCCGTCGCTGACGTCGATTCCAGCGCGCTGGGTCGAGGGTCCGACGATTCGTCTGGCCGCAACGGCGCCCGCACGCGAGCCGGCTCCCGCGCGGCGCCGAGCGGCTGTCGCCGCACGCTGAGGCGACGCGCACGCATCCTCGCGTGGCCGTCCTCGCTGCGGGCAGTGGTTCGAGCACCGGACCGCGTTCAACGCCCGGATACACACCGATTTTTCACTCGCTCGGGACACCGCCCGCCGGGCTCAACCGGCCGCAGCGCGCAGCACGATCCAGAAGCCGGCAAGAATGGCGCCGGAGACGCCGAGGCACACGATGAAGCCGATCGTATCAACGCGGTCCCATCGCGTGAATTCCCACGACGAGTCGCGTCCGAAAATCTTCAGATCATCGAACCGGCGCGGGTTGCGCTGGGTCTCCGCCATTGTCGCCAATTCCAGCTCCGGTGTCGCCCCGACTGGCGTCTTCATCTTGCCGAAGAAGCGATCCGTGCGCAGGCGGTCCGGCGGACGGGTGACCAGACTGACGAGAATCAGGACGGCAAACGGGAACAGTCCGTCGTAGATGAACCGGGCCGCATTGCGGCCGCTGGCGGTGAACGACGCGACGTCGAGACCAGCGCGGTCGAGCACCCAGAGTTCGATATGGAAACGCTTCGCCCCGCGCAACGCGCTGGCCGGATCCGCCGGATCCGTCCGGACGACATTCTCGAAGTAAACCGGCACCAGCCGCCCCCCCTGCTCCACCTGCTGCGTGAGCGCGGGGCTCGAGGCGATCGCTTCGATTCGGGGCGCAATCCAGGACGGGAAGATGATGTTGAGCAGCGCCGAAACGATCACCGCTGACCAGACCGCGGCCGCGGTCAACTTGCGCCAGAAATAGATCAGCATGACCGAGGCGCCAAACGGCACGTTCACCGTCAGCATCAGCTGGACGACTCCGTAGACATCATCCATCCCGACCGCCGCGTAAACGCCGCCAGCGAGGATGACGACGATCGCGTAACGACCGACCCGGACCTGATCGGCATCGGTCGCGGACGGCTTGAAGTAGTGATAGAGGTTCCGGACGAAAAGCGCGGAAACCGCCATGGTCTGCGCGGCAACCGTCGACATGTTCGCCGCGAGAAGGCCCGCCATCATCAGCCCAAGGAATCCGGGCTTCAGCAGCAGCAGGGCCATTGAGCCCCAGGTGGAATCCGGATGCGAGAGCTGACCCGCCCCCTGATAGATCGCGATCGCGATCAGGCCCACGATCGCCCAGAGGATGATCATGACGCGCTTGGCGTAGGTGCCGGAAACGGCGCCGAAGCGGGCGGCAAATTCGTCCTTGGCCGAGCCCGACACACTCATGTTGCCGATGATGCCGTGGATCTGGACGATCGAGATGAGAAAGATGCCGGCCAGTTCCCAGCCTCCAACGCCCCCCACCCCTCCACCCAGCAGATTGAACATTTCGGGCGGCACGCGGACCGCCAGCTGGTCCCATCCGCCGATCGCTGACAAACCGAACGGGATGAGCATGAAGGAGAACAGCACGATCAAAATGCCCTGGAGTGCCTCGTTCACGGCGGCTGCGGCCATGCCGCCCATCACGATGTAGCCGCCGACAATGGCGGTATAGATCAGGTAATAGGTCCACTTGCCCGTGTCGCCATCGAGCCACGAGATGTAGCTGCGCAGCTCACCGCGGCGGTTCTGCTGGTCGAGCTGGTCGAAGCGCGCGGCATCCGTGGCCGGCAGCGGCGCGAGCGCCCGTGCAGCCTCGAGGCGTTTGAACTCGGTGTAGGATTCAACCGACGTACGCTCCTCCGAAGTCCAGCGGGCCTCGGGTTTCACCAGAAGCGATGCCGTGACCTTGTAGCCAACCAGATTCCCGAATCCGATGATCACGACAACGGTCGCGAAGATCTGGAAACCGGCGTAGAAGCGCGCGAGGCCGCGACTCCCAAAACGGTCCTCAAAAAGATCCGCCACCGTGACGAGCCGGACGCGGCGAAACCAGGCGTTCATGAACCAGTAATAGGGATTCATGAAGAGCGTCTGCAGCGAGAGCCAGACGCCCGAGGCCCCCTTCTGGTAAACGAGACTCGATGTGCTCACCGCGCCATTCGCATCCGTGGCGTTCCCGAAATTGAGGAAGAACTGGTAGAGCTTGCCCAGCTTGCGATCAGCCAGGAAAAATCCCTCGCCCCCCTTCGACGCCTTGGCCGCCCCGCGCCGACCAATCCAGATCACCGCAGCAAGGTAAGCAGAGATGACGAGCAGATCGAGAACGTGCAGACTGCCAAGATTCATGGGGCGGCGAAGAGAGAGGGCTTACGACCGGGCAACGGGGTTCGTCCGGTCCGACATAGGGAGTGATCCGACGGGAAAGAGCAAGAAGCGGACGGTCCGAAGCCGTCGCAACGGGCGCTGTATCGGACAGTCCGCGACGACAACGTTCAACGCGAAAAGGCCCCCGGAGCGATGCTCCGGGGGCCTTTGATTCAGGCATCCAACGCGATCAGAGATCGAACGTCGCGGTCAGGATGAACTGCCGGGGATCGATGATGCGGTAGTTCCAGGCGGTGCCGTCCGGATTGTAGGAGACGGCCTGGAGGCGGCCGCTCTCGAACACGTTGCGGACGTTGAGCTGGATGCGGGCATTCACGCGGTTGTTGAAGAGCTTCAGGTTGTAGTTGACCATGAAGTCGGCGTACGCGCGGGCCTTGTCATAGATCGGCTTGTTGCCATCGAGCTGGCGCACGGCGCCATCGGCATCGGCCGGACCGGCAAGGAAGCCAACGATCGCCTCGTCCTCCCAGCGGGCGGTGCCGCCGACGGAGACGTTCTTGAGCCACTTGTGGTCGCCGAACATCCCGGCGAGCTTGTAGTTCGTCGTGAGGTTGGCGCGCCACTCGCGGGTCTGCGGACGGGGCTTGCCGGCATTAGTGACGGCGAGCTTGTAGGGTGCGTCGACATTCACCGTGTAGAAGTTCTGCGGGATATTGGTGCCGGTGGCGTTGAGCACGCCGCCGACTTCCCACCAGAGACGGCCCGCATTGGGCAGCTGCGTGCCGGTGAGTGGCGAAATGCCCGTGGGGACGCGGATCGTGGTCCAGTACGGCATGCGCTCGTTGATGTAGCGCTGGATGTTCGGCGAGATGCTCGAGTCGACCGCCTCCTGCTGGGTGATCGTGGCCTTGATGGTCCAGAACCGGCTCGGGTTGTAGTACATCTCGATCTCGGTACCCTTGGACTCGACATTGTTGATGTCAGACAGCGTCTTGTTCTTGAGGCTGTCGACGTACTCCTGCGTCACGCCCATGATCTTGTAGGTCTCGGACTGGAGCTGCGCCAAGGACATGGTCGGGTTGAGCGCGATGAGCCAGCCAGACACCGTGTCCTCAAGGTCGAAGTTGTCGCCGCCGTTGTTGCCACCGAGCGGATTGAACACCGAGGAGTCGCCGGAAGCGTCGAAGTCGAGGCGGATCGGACGGGTGCCGATGGTCGCGGTCGCGCCGTTGCGGGCGGCGTTCTGACGGGTGTCGTAGAAGTTCACCCGAACATAGAACTTGTCGTCGAGCGCGCTGAACGAGAAGCCGTAGTCCTCACCCGTCCCGGTCGGGTCAGGCAGGAGTTCGCCAAACAGGTTGTACGCCGCCGGAGCGGGTTGGAAGCTGTCCGACTCATTGTAGTGGAAGCGCAGGTTGCGTGCGATGTCGGCAAGGACATTGCCCTCGGATGCGCGACGCTCGACCCCGGCCCAGCCGGAGAAGGGACGCACGACAACACCCTTGGTCGTGGTCGGACCGGAGGTCTCGACCCACGTGTCGGGGAAGCGCTCGAGATAGCTCTCGTCAAGGAACCCGTTGGCCATCAGCGGAACCGCCACATTGTTAACGGAACGGCTCTTGTCGCGACGCCAGCCAAGGGTCGGCACAATACGACCGTCGGCCAGGAAACCCTGCCAGACCAGGCCGCGGGTGCGGATCTGGTTTTTCTGCATGCCAAGGGCGAAGTAGGCTTCGTCAACCTGGACCTGCTCGTTCACCCACTGGCCGGTGACCCCGTTGAAGTAGCGGAGCGTCTGGGTGCCGTAGAGCGCGTTGGGCGAGGCCGTGGCGCTGTCGATGACGGAGCCCGCCTGGTTGATTGGGTTGCCCACGTAGTAGCGCGAGTAGAAGCGATTCTCTGCGCCCGAGCCGGGGATGTTGGCGATGTTTGCGGGCGTCCACCACGACTCCGGCGCCACGATCTGGTCGCGATAGCGAAGACCGTTGGCATTCTGAGCGTAGATGTTCTGACGATACTCGCCGTAAACCGCGAAGTTGTGGCGGCCGGCCCACTTGAGAAGACCCTGCTCGTGGGTGAGATCAAGCTGGTAGGCGAGCGTGGCCCGCGCATTGTCGTTTTCCTCGGGGCGGCGGAAGGTCTGCATTTCCGAGCCGCCGAAGTACGGCTGGAGGAAGTAGGGATTCGGCGTGCCGTCGAGGAGCTTTTCGTTGATGTCGACCTGGATGACGGGCGGAGCGCCGTCGGAGGCGCCGATGAAGGAGCGGCTGAGCGCATCGATCTCCTCACGCAGGTAGCCGCCCTGGAAGGCGAGCTGGTGCGTCTGGCCCTTGATGAGCCACTGCTCGAGTTCGACCTGGTAGACGTCGGCCTTCTTCTTCGAGTAGTTGGCTGCGGCGAAGTTGATCTCCTCCCAATCGTAGATCGACTGGTCGGTCACCCCGGGCTGCTGGTAGAGCGGCAACAGAGGCGTGCCGAACACACCGCCACCGCGCTGGATCACCGTGCCGATCTGCTGGTAGCGCAGATTGGTGTTCGCGCCGCCGGGCGAGGCGGTCGTCGAGGTGCGGTTGACTTCGTAGCGGGCAATCGAGCCGTCCGGATTGAGGTACAGGCTCGGACGATTCCAGAAATTCGTGAAGTTGGGGTTGATGCCCTGGGGCAGCAGCGTGGCTTCCTGCGCGGCGGTGACCGAGGTGTACGTGGTGCCGTTCAGCAGGCGCCAACCGCCGGTGTTGTTGTTGAAGGTCGGATCCCAAACCGGGCTGCCGGCGGCGCGCCACTCGGAGATCGTGTCACGCGGCGTGGTCGAGTTCGCCCGGCTCGCGTAGTTGCTGTAAGCCTCGTAGGAACCGCGGATCGTGGTGTTGGCGAACGGGCGGTAGGCCAGCGAGGCGGTCAGGCGGTTCGTGCGGTCGCGGGAGGGCTTGCGGACGTACTCCACGTTGTCGTGCACGCCGGCCACGCGGAAGGCCAGCGTGTTCTCGATCAGCACGCGGTTGAAGTCGAACGTGCCGCGATAGCTGCCGCGGTCATCAACACGCATCGACACCTGGGAGGTGTCGCGGCTCAGGTTGGCGTTGCCGCGGATGAGATTGATCGTGCCGGCAGCTTCTCCGAGGCCGAAGATGTTGGAGTTGGGACCGCGGCTGATCTCCACGGAATCGACGTTGTACGTGTCGACCGGGATGGCCTTGGAGCGGGCGAAGTTGTTGGAGGCAAGGTTGGCCTGACCGAGACCACGGACGCGGTTCGCGGTCTCGGGCGACTGCGCAACATTGTCGACCGTGAAGCCGCGATCGATCGTGAAGTCGGTGTACTGGTAAATGCCCTCGGTGTTGCCCTCGGTGGAGAAGATGTCGTTGATGTCGATCGCCGCCGTGTCCATCAGCTGATCCTTCGTCACGACCGTGATCGACGAGGCGAGGTCCTCCAGCTTCGAATTCAGGCGGGTGCCGGACATCGTGTTGGTTGCCTGATAGCCGTTGTTGGCGTCGGCGGAGACCTCGAAGGGCGACAGGGTGACGATGTTAGCCGCGAGTTCGGCCTGCCTGCGCGCGGCCTCGCGTTCGGCCTCGGTCTGCGTTGGGGCCGGCGCGGCGGCCGGAGCGGTCTGTTGCGCCACGGCCGGAAGGGCCAGAAGCGCGGCGAGCAGCGTGAGTGCTGCAGACTTGGACGCTCCACGAGGGAGCGAGGGTGTGGACGGGGTCATGGGTTGCTCAGTGGTTTTGGTGTGGTGAAATCAGTTCGTGAGCAGTCTGGGACGGTGACGGACGCGAACAGTCGCAAGCGGGGATGTAGTCGAAGCGTAAGTACGAAGCGTTCGAATCAAAGGGGGTACGCCTCGCGCGCACGGTCAGTCAGGATGCAGGACTCCACAACCCGACCCAGGATCGGACAGTACGAGAAATGAACCCACGATCCGATCAAACGTTTTTAGCGGTCAGGCACCCGCACCAAAAAAATGTGCCGCGGCATCAGCCAGCCCGCGAAGGCCGTCCGATGCCGCGGCGTTTTGTCCCCCGGCGACACCCCCAATCGATGTCGTCGGAAATGGGTGAATCTAGATGGGCAGAAAGCGCGGGCTGTCCGTGGATCGAACAGGGGTGGGCAGCGTGGTCGCACCTTGTTGACGGAATACAACCGAGGCAAATGGCACGTCGTCAGACAGTACGAAAGCGACTCTTCCTGTATCCGTACTTAACTTACAAACGGCGGTCATACAAACGGAGCGGCGGCGGCCGGAAAGCCGCATTCATGCAGCGGACGAAGCTCGGCAAACGCCTGCCGCAGGGAGGCATCAAGCCCGGCGACCACCGGCACGGCGCTGGCGGCGCCGTTGATGCCGGCCCAGGTGATCGATCCGGCCGGAAAGTCAGTGACCGCCGCGGCCCGATGAATCGCCTCGATCAGCGCCGTGTGCCGCGCGGCCTCGGACGTTGTGCAGATCAGCGCGGACGGATCGCGGAGACGATTGAGCACATCCGCCATCATCGCGCGGCGGGCCGCGGTCTGGTCACCGATGGACTTGCGCTGCACCCCGCCCTGCGCGTCACGCAGCCACGCCTCATTCTCATAGCGCCAGCAGCCCATGCCAGCGGTGCCCTCGATCAGGATCTCAGGTTCGAGCGCGACATTGCTCGCATGGCTGGCCCCGAACCAAAGACGAACGCCGCGGGCCGTGCGCAAGGTCACGACCCCGGTGTCAAAACTCTCAATGGCATGCGCGCGGAAAAGCTCGACCGATTCCGGCTGCACCTGCGTCTCGTCCACCCCGGCAAAGAGCAGACTCAGCATCACAAAATGCCCGAATGCATTGTTCAGCGGGGAATCCAGTACCGGGTCGTTGCCCAGCCGCAGGCGTCCCGCCCAGTTGTTGCGGGCGAAATAGGAACGCGGACGGGGCCAGACCCCGAGAAAACGCACGGATGATATCTCGCCGATCGCGCCAGCCTGCAAGCGGGAGGCAAACCATGCGGTCCCCTCGTCGTAGTAGTCCTGAAAACCGACGGCCACGAAGCGCCCGGTTTCCCGTTCCGCCGCCTGGATCGCGCGCACCTCGTCCATCGACGCCGCCAGGGGTTTTTCCACCAGGACGTTGGCCCCGGCACGAAGCGCCGCCACCGTCATGCGCGCATGGAGATGAATTCCGGTCGGAATCAGGCAAAGGTCGATCTGGCCGGCATGGCGCTGGAGCATCTCCCGGTAATCACTGTAGATGGCGCAGCCGTGCGCGGAAAGTTCCGCCACATTCTCGGCTTCCTCTGCGGGGTTGATGACCGCGGCCGCCACCATGCTCAGGTCACCACGATCGCGGCCCTCGCGCGCCAGCTGCAGGTGAATCCTGCCATAGCCGGAAACGCCAATCAGGGCGACACGGGGTCTGGAGGCTGTGGCGTTCATGCAACGACAGGTTGCTTAAGACCTGCAGGCGGCGAAGCCGTCAAGCATCGCGACGTTGCGTGAGTCGCCGCCAGGGCGGCGGAAGCGAAACGTATCCGGTCGGTATTCAATGATTAATGACGAAGCAGGGTGTGGCCCGGAGGGGAAAAGATGGGCGGACGGCGGTTCTAGATCACGAGCGGCCTGATGCCATGAGAAGGGGACGCTGACAGTCCGAAGCGGAAACGTTGGCCGCCTGCCGGCTTCGAAGTCGAACTCGTCTCGCTCTCGCTTTCAGCGCCCGGATCGTCATCTCCGCAGCCGGTTTTCATCCCACCCTCCTGACCATGCACTTCCCCATTCGGTTTTTGCTTTCTCTGGCCTGCCTGCTGACGGGCGCCCACTGGGCGAATGCGCAGCCGAGCCCGGTGCTGGAGCGACTCGATCGCGGCGTGGTCGCGATCCACCAGCCGGACGGAAAGATCTTTGTATCGTGGCGTCTGCTGGGAACCGACCCGCGCGACGTTGCCTTCAACGTCTACCGCAGCGCCGCGCCTCGTACCGAGGCCACATTCGGTGAAGCACCCGGCACCCGCCCTGCCGAAGCCGCGCCCACTCCGGTTCGCCTGAACGCAGCGCCCCTCACCGGCCCCACCTGGCTGGTCGATGCTGCGGCCAGCCTGGCCCGCGACGTCACCTACACCGTGCGGCCCGTCGTCGCCGGGACCGAACAGGAGGAATCCGGCGCGGGTTTCACCCTGCGTGCCGGCGCGCCTCCGCTTCCCTATCACGCGGTGCCCATCCATACGCCCGAAGGCTACACCCCGAACGACGCGTCGCTCGGCGATCTGGATGGTGACGGTCGCTACGAAATCATTCTCAAACAGGAACAGCGTCCGCGCGACAACTCCCAGGCCGGCGTCACGGGCGAAACCCTCCTCCAGGCCTACACGCTGGAGGGAACGTTGCTCTGGACGATCAACCTCGGGCGCAACATCCGGGAAGGCGCGCATTACACCATGTTCATGGTCATCGATCTCGATGGCGACGGCCGCGCCGAGATTGCCTCGCGAACCGCCGATGGCACGATCGACGGGGCCGGCAAGATCATCGGCAATCCCGAGGCTGACTGGCGCGAACCCGCCGGCAACGCGGTGCCCTCGCGCGACCGCACAGGTTCGACCGAGACTCCGCGCGGCCGCGTTGCCCAGATGGAAGGGCGCATCGTGCGCGGCCCCGAGTACCTGACGGTCTTTGACGGCCGCACCGGCGCGGCCCTGGCCACGGCCGACTATACACCCGGACGCCATCCCGAGACCCAGAACCCGACGCCGGAACAACTGAATGCCATCTGGGGTGACGGTTATGCCAACCGATCGGACCGCTTTCTCGCCGGTGTCGCCTACCTCGATGGCGAACTCCCCTCCCTCATCATGGCACGCGGCTACTACACCCGCGCCGTCATTGCCGCCTGGGACTGGCGCGAGGGAAAACTGACGCGCCGCTGGGTGTTCGACAGCGATGACGGCACGCCGGGCAACGAGCGCTACCGCGGCGAAGGCAATCACAACCTCTCCGCGGCGGACGTGGACGGAGACGGACGGCAGGAGATCATCTACGGCGCCGCCGTGATCGATGACGATGGCAAGGGTCTTCACGCCACCGGCTGGGGCCACGGCGATGCCCTCCATGCGGGCGATCTCGCACCCGAAAACCCGGGCCTTGAGATCTTCACCATCCAGGAACGCTTTGATGCCCAGGGCATGAGCCTCCGCGATGGCCGCACGGGGCAACCCCTGTTCACCATTCCCTCCGTGCGCGCCGCCACCGAAGGCGGCGACCGTGGCGAAGGACCGGGACGCGGCAACGCAGTGAATATCGATCCGCGCTTCCCCGGTGCGGAAAGCTGGGCGGCCGGCGCCAACATGGACGGCCTCTACACCGCCAAGGGCGTGCGTTTCCTCGAACGACGGCCGCGAGGGTTTCCGGTGAATTTCGCGGTGTGGTGGGACGGCGATCTGCTCCGCGAACTCCTCGACCAGAACACCGTCCGCAAGTGGAACTGGGAGACCTCTTCCCTCGACACCCTGCTCATTGCCCAAGGCAGCCTCTCCAACAACGGCACCAAGGCCACGCCCACGATCAGTGCCGACCTCTGGGGCGACTGGCGCGAGGAGATCGTGCTGCGCTCCGCCGACAACCGGGAGCTCCGCATTTATACCAGCACGATACCCACCCCTCATCGGCTCACCACGCTGATGCATGATGCCCAATACCGCGCCGCGATTGCTTGGCAGAACACCGCCTACAACCAGCCGCCGCATCCGAGCTTCTACCTCGACGAATCCGCTCCCCTGCCCCCGGCCCCGCACATTCGCGTACCGGCCCGTCCGGCACCCAACCCCTAAGCCCGCCATGCGCGTCTATTCCACCGCAGTCTTCGCAGCTCGCTCGCTCGCCCTCGCGCTGCTGCTGGGCGCGGCCCTGCCCGCGGCCGAGACGAGCGTTCGTCGATTCACCCTAGGCGGGCCAGCCCGCGACGGATTCACGTCCGTCGCCTCGACGGACCTTTACCGCGCCGACCCGGGCTTTGGCTATGAGGCGGGTCAGGCGCCTGCCGCGAACAGCGCAGCCTCGCTCTTCTCGGTCAACGTTCCCTCGGGCAATCATCGCGTCACCGTGGTGCTCGGGGGAGACTGCGCGGCGGAAACGACCGTGAAGGCCGAATCGCGGCGACTGATGCTGGAACGCGTCGTCACCCAAGCCGGTGAGCACGCAACCCACACCTTCATCGTCAACACGCGCCACGCAGCGCTGCGTCCGCCGGACGCAAATGCTCCGGGTGGCAGCACGGTCATTCTCAACGATCGCGAGACCGGCTCCTACACCTGGGATGATCGCCTGACGCTGGAGTTTGCAGGCGAAACCGCCGCGGTGCAGAGCGTCGTGATCGAGCCGGTCGATGTTCCGGTGCTCTACCTCGTGGGTGACTCAACCGTCACCGATCAGCGGTTCGAGACGGGAGCGAGCTGGGGTCAGATGATCACCCGTTTTCTGCGGCCGGAGGTCGCCGTCGCCAATCACGCTGAGTCCGGCGAGACGCTGAAATCCTTCCTCACCGGGCTGCGCCTCGCGAAGGTGCTGGAAACCCTCGAGTCCGGCGACTGGTTGTTCATCGAGTTTGGCCACAACGACCAGAAAAAACAGTGGCCGCAAACCTATGCCGACGCCGACACGACCTACCGCAGCTACCTCCGCACCTACATCGCGGAAGCCCGGCTGCGGGGCGCAAATCCGGTGCTGATCACCTCGGTCCAGCGCCGCGATTTCGATGCCCAAGGCCGCATCCGCAACACCCACGGTAGCTATCCGGATGCCGTCCGCGCCGTCGCACGCGAGCAAAACGTGCCGCTCATCGACCTGGAGCGAGCCAGCATTGCGCTCTACGAGGCGCTGGGACCGACCCGCGCGCCGCTCGCGTTCAGCAATGGCGGACGCGATGCGACCCATCACAACAGCTACGGCGCCTACGAGCTGGCGAAAGCGGTGGCGCAGGCCTTCAAGCAATCCGGATTGCCCCTCGCTCAATTCGTGAGCGACGATTTCCCAGGTTACGATCCATCGGCCCCCGCCGATCCCTCCGCCTTCGCCCTTCCCGCCAGCCCTCAGCGCACCGAACTTGCTCCGCGCGGATTCTGATCCCCCATCCCCTCTTCCTTCATGGCACGCATCTCTGTTGTCGGTCCCGGCGCGATGGGTGGAGCCGTCGCCGCTCATCTCATCGCCTCGGGTCAGCATGAGGTCAGTCTCTGCGTTCGCCGGACTTTCCCTGAACTTCAGCTGACGACGCCCAACGGCGCGCTCGCCAGCCGTCCGCCGATGGTGACTTCACCCGGCGCCGCCGCTCCGGCCGATTGGGTGCTGCTCACCACCAAGACTTACAGTGCGGCCGGGGCCGCGGAGTGGCTGCCGGCGCTGACCGCAACCGGCGCACCGGTGGCCGTCCTTCAGAACGGGATCGAACACCGCGAGCGTTTCGCCCCTTATCTGGATGCAGGTCGACTTCTGCCGGTCATCATTGATCTGCCCGCCGAACGGAGCGAGCCGGGTCGTATCCGTCAGCGCGGGCCAGGTGTCATGACGGTGGAAAACAGCGAACTCGGACGCCGGTTTGCCGCCCTGTTTTCCGGCACCGCCCTGGCCGTGAACCTTACCGACGATTTCCGGAGCGCCGCGTGGCGCAAACTCTGCCTCAACAGCGCCGGCGTTCTCAACGCTCTCCTCCTGCAGCCCGTCCGCATCTTCCATGACAATGCCATCGCCGCGACCGCACGGGAGATCATCCGCGAGTGCGTCGCCGTCGGCCGCGCCGAGGGCGCCGTGCTTGCTGACGATCTGCCCGAGCAGATCATCGCGGGGCAGCGGGCTGCACCGCCCGACGCGATCAACTCACTGCACACCGACCGGCTGGCGGGACGTCCGATGGAACTCGACGCGCGCAGCGGCGTGATCGTGCGGCTGGGACGCAAGCACGGCATTCCCACCCCATGCAACCAGATGGCCGTTGCCCTCCTCACCGCCATGACCGCGACCTGAGCCACCACCGCTCCCGTCCTTGCACCTGCCCTTCTCCCTCCCCACGTTTTTCCCGATTTCATGAGCAAGCATCGCTTCGCATTTGTCGGCACCGGCGGCCGGGCCATCAGCTTCATCGAACCGCTGGTCACGACATACCGTGACAGCAACGAGCTCGTCGGGATCTGCGACCTGAGCGCCGCCCGCATGGAATACTACAACAGCCTGCTCGCCGGCAGCTGGGCGTCACATCGGGTTCCCGCCTACGGCGCGGATCGCTTCGACGAGATGCTGCGCACGGAAAAGCCGGACACGGTCTTCGTCTGCACCAAGGACTCGACCCACCACGACTACATCATCCGCGCCCTCAACGCCGGCTGCGACGTGATCACGGAGAAGCCCCTCACGACCGATGCGGCCAAATGCCGCGCCATCCTCGATGCCGCCCACACCTCCGGCCGCCGCATCCGCGTGGCGTTCAACTACCGGTGGGCTCCCTTCCGCACCAAGGTGAAGGAGCTGATCAGCAGCGGCACGATCGGACGGGTGCACTCCGTCACGCTCGAGTACATGCTCGATACCAACCACGGCGCCGACTACTTCCGCCGGTGGCACGCCCACGCGGCCGAGTCTGGCACGCTCCTGGTGCACAAGAGCACGCATCACTTCGACCTGGTGAACTGGTGGCTCGACGCCATCCCCCAGCAGGTCTTTGCGTACGGCGACCTTGCCTTCTACGGACGCAAGAACGCGCTCGCCCGCGGCGACGAGAAGCTTACGACCTACCCACGCTACACCGGTCACCCGGAAGCCAAGGACGACCCGTTTGCCCTCGACCTCGATGAGAGCGAGCCGTTTCGGAAAATCTATCGCGCCGGCGAGGCTGACTCCGGCTATATCCGCGACCAGAACGTATTTCGCGAGGGCATCGACATCCATGACCAGATGTCGCTGAACGTGCGCTATCGCACCGGGCAGCTGCTGACGTACTCACTTGTCTGCTACAGTCCGCGCGAAGGCATGCGCGTCTCCTTCAACGGCGACCGCGGACGCATCGAATACCACGAGTTCATCGGCACGCACATGAACCGCGCCGTCAGCCCCAAGGACTTCAAGCTCGACAGCAAACCCGGTGCCGAGGCCGAGGGCGAATGGATCCGCGTGTACCCGCATTTCAAGCCGAGCTACCTCGTTCCCGTGACCATGCAGGCGGGCGCGGCCCACGGCGGTGCGGACGAGATTCTCTGCCGGCATTTCTATTCGCCCGAGGCTCCGACGGTCGATCCACTCGGCCGTTTCGCCGGAGCGGAACAGGGCGCAGCCTCGATCCTCGTCGGCATTGCCGGCGTCGAATCGATCGCCCGCAATCAGCCGGTTACCATCACCGACCTTGTCCCGCTCAAGCCCGAAGCCCGCGCCCTGCACGAGTTAAGCTAAGCCGACGCTGACACGCACCGCACCCCAGCAGAGGGGCGCTCACACCTTCAGCGCACGCCAGCCGTAGGACGGAATCGCCAGCGTGCCTGAGGCAATCGCCTCGCCCGTGAGTGCATCGGTGGCCACCGTGTCCAGCGTCAGCCGGCCGCCAGCGCCGTCCATGTTGACGACGATCAAGAGCGAGGCACCACCCATCCGCGTACGCGGGCACACCACAGTGCCGGGCGTGACTTGAAAGCGCAGGGCCACACCGGCGATGGCGGCGTAGTGCGCGATGAGTTTTTCGCGCAGGGCCTGACCCGATTCACCGATCGGGTCGGCGGCAACGACGACGACTTTGCCGCGGCCGAGCGAGCGCTCGGTCACGAACGCGGTATCCGGCGCCTGCAAACAACGCAGCGCGCCCACGACTTTGGTCTCAGGCGAGCGCAAGCGAAGCGCCGAACACCAGCCAGCGAGAGGGGCTTCCACGCCAAACGCCTCGCCCGTTGAGCCGGTTCCGGTGATCGGAAACGAGAATACCGCCTCAACGCCGCCCAAGGCTTCCACTCCACCCAGGCCGGCATCGGTCGGCGCGCTGTGCTCAGCGCCCCGCGTGCCGGTCACGGGCGCGCAGATCCACACCCCGCCGGCGCGGACAAAGGCTTCCACTCGCGCGAGGAAGTCCGGACTCGCGTACGGCATGAGAGGCGTAATGAGCAGCTTGAGACCTTCGAGCGACGCGCCCTCAAAGCGCACATCGCGGTGAATGCCGGCGTCCATCAGCAGATGATGCCACGCGGCAATCGTCGGAATGTAGTCAACGACATGCGTCGCGCTCGCCCCGAGCGGTTCGGTCTGGATCATCGCTCGCCCGAGATCCGACCAGGTTACGGCGGCTTCCGCCACAGCCGGCCGGCTCGCCGTCAACAGAGGCTCCAGTTTCCGTCGAGCCGCCTCGACCGCCTGCACCTCAACGTAGCCGATCGACGGTTTGAACCAGGCGCTCATGATCGCGCTGTGCGGCAATTCACAGCCGGTGCGCTGCTGGCGCCAGAGCCAGTAGTTGAGCGCCTCGGCGCCCAGGCCGTAGGACACCACCGCCTCGGCAGCGAGGAAACCGGGACGGTGGGCGATCTCATGACTGCCGAACCAGCCGTTGTGGGCCACGCTGGTTTCCATGAACCAGTGCCCGCGACCCGGCTTGGCCGCGCGGTACGTGTCATTATCGAGCACGATCGTGCTCCAGTGCGCGTGATCCGGATAGTCGTCGAACGAGATGAAATCCAGATTCTGAACCATGCGCTCGTGGTTCACGGAGAACGGCAGCGCGACATTGTGAGTGATGGGCCGCGACGAGTGCTTCCTCAAGATCGCCGCCTGCGCATCCATGAACTCGGCGATGCTCTCGCGCGAAAACATCCGCCACGCCGTCTGCAGCGACGCGCTGTGCAGGAAGGGCGTACGCACCGGTGCGGGTACCTGATCGAAGCGCTGGTAGCGATGACTCCACACGCCCGTGCCCCAGGACTCATTCAGGCGATCGATCGTACCGAAACGCTGCTCCAGCCAACGGTGCCAGCGGGCGACCGCCGACGCACTGAAGTCTTCGGCGACATGGCACTTGAACTCATTGTCGATTTGCCAGGCGATCACGGCCGGGTGACGTCCCAAGGTCGCGCCAATCGCCTCGACCAGACGCAGGCAGGCCGCCCGCACCGCGGGATGCTCGTAGCTCACATGCTGGCGTGCGCCATGGCTCATCGTCCGGCCTTCGGCGTCGACAAAGCAGCGCTCCGGGTGCCCGTGCGTGAGCCAGACCGGCGGCGACGCGGTCGGCGTGCAGAATACGACCCCGATCCCCGCGGCGTGCAGGCGATCCATGACCCGCGAAAAGAAATCGAGCGAGATGCATCCCTCGTCGGGCTCCATCGCCGACCAGGCAAAATCCCCGATGCGCACAAACGTGAGGCCGATGCGCTTCATCTCCGCGACGTCGCGCTCGATGTCGGCCTCGGGCCAGAGCTCAGGGTAATAGCAGGTTCCGTGATGGAGGGTGGTCATGAGGGCGCGTCGACCAGCCTTTCCGACCCTGCTCCGGGGAGCAAGGTCAGGCCGGCTCGGGACCTTGGCAGCCAACGCCCCGCCTCCCTGCGCGAAAAGTCCGGCAAATTCGGATGGTCAGAGATCCATCGCGGTCAGCCAGCGAAAGGACGTCACCACGAAGCGCCGGCCAAGCAGCTCATTGTCTGCACTCGCCGGCGCTGCCCAAGGATTGTCCGCTGCGTCCACATAGTCCGGCAGGCGCTGGACGACCGCCTCACACCAGGCCTCGCCCAGCGATTCGGCGCGGAAGGGGTCGCGCACCTCCCCGTAGGCCCGCACGAGGAAGGTGTCGGAGCGCACCACGAGAATCGGCGCTAGCATCGCCAGAAGATCCGACTGGTCGATGCGGTCAGGCGACAACGCCGTCCGACCCTGGTTGATCATCGTCGCGTCAATCGCGGCCTGCAAAAGGCCGGAGCGGGCGAACTGCGCCACACTGTAGAAAGGCGCAAAGGCCACCTTGCCGACATCCGGATAAGCGGCGCGAAAGCGCAGCGCCGTGAGTTGCGAGGCCAAGGCGTCCAGTTCGCCTGACGACAGCGTGCGCTGTTCTCCGCCGGGAAAGCGCACCGTTCGCGCCACCGACAGGATCGCCCGCCAGCGTTCGCGCTGGATCGTCACGTCATCGCTGACCGTATTCAGGTTGATCCCGCCCGAGATCAGAAGCCTCGCGGAGGCCCGCAGCCCGGATAGCTCAGCGCTGGGTGGCGCCACGCCGTTCGCTCGATGCACGCTGAAGTGTGCGACGGGCAAGTGGTCGGGATCCGTGCCCGTCGGCGGATTACGGATATAGAACTGCTCGTCGTAGCGTGGAGCTTCCGCGGTTCCGTAGGCCTGGGATCCGTCGAGCTGTCCTTCCTGCTTCAGCCCTCCACCGGCAGGATCGCTCAGCACACTGCGGGAAACCACGGTTACACGATGAAAATTGCGACGCAGGCGGGCAGCGGAGAACGCCGTGCCATCCACATAGCCCAGTTGTCCGTAAGTAACAACCTTTGCCAACGCGCCTTGAAATCCGGTCGCATGAAGGTCGAACCCGCCCCACAGCGCAGAGAGATCCAGCGCGGTCCAGGGGTTCGGCGGCGCTTCGCCGACGAGAGCTGAGCGCTCATCGCGAAGCAGGGCGGGTAATTTTCCGGATTCGTCGCCCACCCAGTAGGCGGTTCGACCGATCACTGGATCACCAGCCTCACTCCAACCGGGAACGAGGGCCGCAGGCACCGTCACGGCTATGAGATCAACCCGCACCTGATCGGGATCACCCGTCGCGCCCGCCGACACCTCTGCGCTTGCCGGCCCGACCAGCGTCACTGGTTGCGCATAAGTGAGAGAAAGCGGATTCGGTTGATCCGGGTCACTCGATGACACCAGCCAGCGAGGCGTATTCCCATCGGGTCCCCACACCCCGACCCAATGCGTCTTGTTGGCTGCCACCGCACCAAGCATCGGCGCACCGGCAATGGACCGGCGGTCGGGGCCGGATTCACGTTGGAGTTGACCGACCGCCAGCGAGAGTCCGGTCAGGGCATGCCGCCGGGCTTGTTCAACCTGATAGCGACGCAGCGCCACCGCCTGCTCAATCCGGAGGTGGGTTGCCAGCGTCACCACGATCAGAACCAAGAAGCCGAGCACAACGATCACCAGCAGCAGCGCGAAGCCCTGTCGGCGAACGGAAAAGGAATCAGGGGACGCGTGCACGCGGAGTGATGGTTCGGACCTTCACCAGGGAATGAGCTTCGGCCAGTTCCCACCAGTAGCTGTCGTAGCTCTGGCCGACCGGCACGGCGACCCGACCTGTTTCCAAGTTGGAAATAAGGCGCGCGCCTTCCTCCGTGAGAATTCTTACCATGACCTGAAACGTCACCGGCCAGCCGCGCACGACCGGCCGACTGTCATATCCCGGAATCGGTGACGTCCCCGCGCTGCCCACAAAGGATTGGTCCGCTTCAGCCGAGAACGGAAAAGCCAAGGTCGCTACGCCATCGGCGCCTTGGACAAAGATCCGGGCGCCAAAATCGATCACGTGATTGCCCAGCAGGAAGCGGGCGTTCGGACGCCGGATGTTTCCCGGATGTTGTTCGCTGCCGTTGGGTGTGACGTAGGCCGACGCCAGCAGATCGTAGCCACTCGAGAACGTGGAGTTGGTCCCGCCCGGCCGTACCTGCGAACGGAACAACTGGTAGGCATGACGCGCGCCAGATCGCCGCCGCACGATCTGGTACGCCACCGCCCGCGGGAGCGAGCGGTTCGTCGCGCTGTCGTTGGCGTCCGGCTCAACCGTGAAAAAGCGCAGCCACAGGCCGGCTTGTCCGAAACGCACCTGATCGATCGGCAGGTCGGTTGGCCCCAGACGCAACGAAGCCGCGCCCGGCGGTTTAGGCCGCCCGGTCCAGTCGGCATCGGTCATGCCTGCGTCGCCAATCCCGGACTGATCGCGCTGCACGGTCCCAACGAGCCAGCCATTCGCATCGGGCCTCAGGACAACTGCCTCCAGATCCTGCGCGAGCTGATCGAGGATTCGCGTGGCCTCGCCCGTCGTGGCCACCGCCCCACCCGACCGCGACCAGAGCCCGAGGATCTGCACCACGGTGATCACGAGTATCCCTGAAAGCACCGCCGTGATCGATGCCGCGAGCAGCAGCTCGATCAAGGTGAAGCCCAACCGCTTTCGGTTCTCATCCCGCTCCATGGTCATCGGGTGCGTGACGCAGGCACGATCAGACTGCTTTGCAGGGACCGATCCGTGATGCGGCGGCCATCGCCCGTGTAAGCGGGCCAGCGGATCACCATCACATAAACGAGCACCGCTGATCCGGATAGCCGCGTGTCTCGCGTGGCGACCAATTCGAATCGCTTCGCGCCATCGCGCTCGGCCGCAGTCGATCCGAAGCGCTCCCAAAGTGAATCGTCCTCGGTGCCCAGATATTCCCCTGACGCATCCGCGTACCACGCCTCACCTGAATCCAACGCCGCTCCCACCTCACTCCACGGCACCGAGCTCCAGCGAGCGTCCAGCGCGGCAGCGACGCGAAGCGCGGCGGTCCGTTGCCCAGTGTCGGTCATGGCGGCGAGTAAAGGCGGCAACATGGCCAGCACCGCACCGATCGCGCCAGCACAGAGACCGGTTGCGATCACCACCTCGAGCAGGGAAAAGCCTGCTCCACGCCCAGAAACCCCGTCAGAAACCCGCGCGTTCATGAATCCACTCCGCCACGCCATACGCGCTCACCGCGACTCCGCGCACCGCGTCGGGCTCGACGAAGACCAGCGGGCTCGCGCTCCCTGGTGGCCGCCGTCGGCAAGTCGCGAGAATGAGGTCACCACCCCCGCCCACCACGGTCCCTCGCGGCGTAAACTCCAACACAAGCGCCTGCTCCGCGCCAACCAGAGTCGGCTGGGTCGTAAGCGCCGACGAGAGCAGTCCGGTCCAGTCGGTCTCCGGCTCAATCCATTCACCGGACGGACTTGCTGGCGGCAGCATCGCAATCCCCGCGGGGAGCGGCATCCATGCGCTCACCCTGGCCCAAGCAGAACCAGCGGGGTCACGCACGACCACGGCCAACGTCTGCAGCGATTGGTCGGGGCGCGCGGGATCAAGTGCGACGGCCAGGGCTGCGTTGCGTCCGGTCAAAGCCGCTTGCGTGCGAACGAACGTCAGGGATTGAACGAGGACCGTCTGACCGCCCTGCAGCGCAATCGCAGCGTTACCTTGCTGCAGCGCGAGTCCGGCCGCGCCCGCCATCACGACGAGCAGGGCCAGCACGACCATCAACTCAATCACGGTGAAAGCCTGTCGGTGTGCTTTCATCACCAACTGAGCACCAGGTCGTCGATGGAATCGCCCCGGCCGGCGGAGTAAAAGACCACGCCCGCCCGAACTCCCGTCGAGGGAAAATCCGTCGACGAGGGCGCAATCGATCCGCCGTCGGACGAGGCAAGCGCGACGACCTCGCCATCGACTCCTGGCCGGATGAAACCGTCTGCATCCCGGTCAACGAGGACGCCGAATTCGCTGTTGCCGAACGCATCGGTGAGGCGGCCGTCCCGCAGATCGGACGGGGCCAGCGACAGAAACGCGATGCGTCGCGTATTGCCACCGAGGTCGGCGGGATCCGTCACCGCACTGCCGTCGGGGTTGCGCCCGGTGAGCGCACGGATGAAGGCCTGCGTGTCCTCGACGGTGGTCAGCCGATTCGTCTGCCCGAGCGTGGGATAATAGCCGTATTCCTGACGGAACTGAGCGCAAGCGAGCGTCCACTGCGCAAATTGCGAACGCGTGCGGGCCTTCGCCGCCGATGTCCGCGCGCTCGTCACCGTCGGGATCGCGATCGCCGCCAGGATGGCCAGGATCGCGATCACGGTGAGGAGTTCGAGCAGCGTGAAGCCAGCGCACGCGGCTATGCGCGACAATTCTCGGGAAGACGGCGCCGGAGACTTCATGGGGAGGCGTAGAGGTTATCCGCCGTGGCCGGGTCCGTCCGGTCTGGTTCACCCTCGAAGTGACGGCCCGGCTCACCGTCGGGTCCCACGGAATACAACAGGAACGGCGTGCCGCGTGCACTGGGCACGCCTGCGAGCAGGCGATACACGTACGCACGACCCCAGGGATCGATCAGGTGATTGGCTGGATCGGCCTCATCCGGTAGCGCGAGCCGCAATCCCGCCGGTTCGAGCGAGCGCCGGCCCGGCGGGCTCAGGGGTTGGCCACTCGCGGTGCGTCGTCCGGCCAGCGTCGCATACCAGAGGACCGGGTCCTCGGACTGGGGATATCGCCCGAGATGCGCCTGCACCGATTCCAGCGCGCCAGCGATCAGGGCGAGTTCAGCGCGCGCACGCTGGAGCTCGGCGACGGTGCGCGCGCCCTGCGCCGCCGCCAGTCCGATGCCCGCGAGCGAAGCCAGAACGGCGAGGACGACCAGAACCTCAATCAGCGTAAACGCAGACTCGCGGGCAAAACGGAATCGGGGGTTCGGCTGCATCGGGAACCCCCGCAGCCAAACCCCCGATCCCGTCAATATCAATGCAAATCAATTGCCTTATTTAAGCTTATTCCTCGGCCTGCAGCGAAGCCACGACGGAGAAATCCTCCAAGGTGGTGGTGTCCCCCTTGATCGCGCCGCCGGCGGCGATGTCCTTAAGGATGCGGCGCATGATCTTGCCCGAACGGGTCTTGGGCAGACCCGCCGCAAAGCGAACGCTGTCCGGCTTGGCGAGGGAGCCGATCTCCTTGCCGACGTGGGCCCGGAGCGCCTCCTTCAGGGCATCCGTGGGTTCCTGGCCGGCCTTGAGCGTCACGAAGACGACGAGAGCCTGGCCCTTGAGATCATCCGGGCGACCGACTGCGGCGGCTTCCGCTACGGCGGGA
>CAYWRG010000045.1:0-36149 GCA_964460715.1 uncultured Opitutus sp.
CTACTGTTTTAACGCCGTTCCGGCCGGCTATGGGATGCCTGTGGTCAGCGACCCCAGCTACACCTCCGTTTAAACCGCTCTCCGTCTGAATTTCCTGGGTTCGGACGGCCAAGCGGCTCGCGGAGGGCCGAATAAGCTTACCTTCGGCTTTGCGCGGGCTAGCCTCTGTCGAGTCACCCCTTACCCCGATGACCTATACCCGACGTGAGTTTGCCAAGCTGGCGTTCGCGGGGGCTCCGGCCGCCGCCCTGTTGCTCAAACCCTCCGCGCTCTTCGGCGCCGCCACACCCACGACCCGACCCAACTCGAAATGGGCCGGCGTGCAGGTCGGCCTGAACGTGCCCTACAGCTTCGGCACGCGCACGGCCATGACGGCTGAGGACATCCTCGCGCGCTGCATCGAACTCGGCGTGAGCGGCATGGAGCTGCGCGCGCAGGCCATCGAAAAATCCTTCGGCCTGCCGGAGAATCTCATGCTCGGGCCCGCGCCGTCCGACTACCAGGGTGCCCGCGCCCGCGTCGGCGACATTCCCGGCATCACGCCCATCGCTCCGCCCCCCGCCTCCGGCGCGGGCCGCGGCACGGCCGGCGGTCGCATGCCGCAGACGCCGGAAGAACTCGCCGCCTACAAGGCCACGGCCGCTGAGCTGCGTGCCTGGCGCCTCTCCGTGCCGATGAGCAAGGCGCGGGACCTCCGCGCCAAATTCGAGGCCGCGGGCGTGGACATCGGCATCGTCAAGTTCGACGGCATCGCCGACCTCGACGACGCCGAGCTCGATTACGCCTTCACGCTGGCGAAGGCCCTTGGCGCGCGCGGCGTATCCGGCGAACTGTCGATGGCGGCGGCCAAGCGCCTCGGCGCGGCGGCCGACCGCAACCAGCTCCTCGTGGCCCACCACGCCCACCTCGCGGGCAGCCCGGCAATCTACGAGGAGGCCATGAGCTATGGGAAGTATGCGGGCATGAACCTAGACATCGGGCACTTTGTCGCCGGCAACTACGGTTCACCCCTGCCCTTCATCCAGAAGCATCACGCGCGCATCACGCACCTGCACGTGAAAGACCGCCTGAAGGACGGCGGCCCCAACGTGGCCTTTGGCGAGGGCGACACGCCCATCAAGGAGATCCTCCAGGCAATCCGTGACAACCGCTGGCCGATTCAGGCCATCATCGAATTCGAGATCCCCATGCCACCCACGCAGGACCGCACGCCGGAGCTCCTGAAGTGCCTCGAGTACTGCAAGAGCTGCCTGCTGTCGTAGCTCGCTGATTCGAGCGCACGCTCCGAAATGTAGCCCGCCTCGCTGAGGCCGGGGTTTGGGAGGCGATCGACCAACCTCAAGGTCCGGCCTCAGCGAGGCCGGCTACAAAGATCCGCGCCCATTCGCGCGATTCGCGGGCACCAGATTGGGAATCTCAGATCTGAGATTCAGACTCTCGTCCTCAGGCCTGACGCCGATTCCAAGCCACGAGCGCATCGTAGGCCACGCCCTTGCCCCCGAAGAGATCGAGGGCGCTACCGACCGTGACGTCGACACGATCCTGGCCGGCCGAGCGGACGAGTTCGACATCCGCCATGCTGGCGGCGCCACCAGCGTAGGTCATGGGAATGCGGCCCCAGGCACCGAGCAGCGCGACCAACTCGGCGTCAATGCCCTTGCACAGCCCCTCGACGTCAGCGGCGTGAATAAGGAATTCCGCACAACTCGACGCGAGCCGATCGAGGGTCGGATGATCGATGTGCAGCTCGGTCAGCGTCTGCCAGCGGTTCATGGCGACAGTCCAGCCCTTCGCCGTACGGCGGCAGGAAAGATCGATCACGAGCCGCTCGCGCCCAACCGCGCGGACCAGCGCATCGAGGGCGTCGGGCAGGAAGCGTCCGGTGGCATCAAACAACGCCGACGTCACCACGACATGACTCGCCCCGGCCTCGATCCAGGTGCCGGCATTGCGGGCATCGATCCCGCCGCCGATCTGCAGCCCACCCGGCCAGGCCGCCAGCGCCTCGCGCGCGGCCGCATCATTGCCCGGCCCCAGCTTGATCACATGCCCGCCCGTCAGCCCATCCGCGCGGAATTTCTCCGCAAACCACCCCGCCGGCTGCGTGGCCACAAAGTTCTCCTTCGGCCCCGGTCCGTCATCACGGAGGGTGCCGCCAACAATCTGTTTCACCTGGCCGTGGTGAAGATCAATGCAGGGACGAAATCGGGTCATGACGCGCCTCTTACGTTGCCCAGCGAACCCAAGCCGCCAAGCCCAATGCGCGCCCACTTTTTTCGCAACAAGAACGTCAGCCGCGTACAAGCCACTCAGCGATTGAATAGTACCAAGCCTCCGCTTGTTGAGTCGCCACCCATAGATATCCCCACACGACGCGACCTTGAGAGAGCACAGAACGTCTTTAAGCATCCAATTAGCGGATGCATCAAATAATCGAGCAGCGGCGCCGCAATCGGGATGACCATGTCGCGAGCCGTCTTCTGCGACCGGAACTTGATCAGATTCTCTTCGAAATCGACACGCCGTCGCGTCAACCCAGCCAAGTCGCCCAAGCGCTGACCGGTGTAGAGCCCGCCCAACACGAGGCCGCGCCATTCACCTTGGACGTGTGCGAGCAGCTTCTTGAGTTCGCTTTCCTCGAACGGGCGACGACCGGTGGCACCGGCTTCGCGGCGTTCATCTAGGATAGCGACGGCCGAGGCCGGATTATCCAACCGGAGCCCATCCACCACCGCTTGGCGAAACGCGGTGCGCAAAATCTTGAGGTCGGTGTTGGCGGTGGCAGGCGACAGAGGAGCGCATGGCCGAGCTGGAGGCGACCTGTGCCGCTGCCGTGGAGGCGACATGGCAGCCCCAGTTGGAAAAATCCGTCCAGGCCGTGCTCGGAGCGCCGACCGATCGCGCCAGCTGGTTGACGTATCGCTTCGACGAGGCCGCCCGCTCCCCAGTCATCTTCTTCGCTTATCCCGGCGCTCTGCCTCGCGGCGTCGCTTACATCGCCCGCGAGGTGAAGATCGAATTCGGGTCAGCGCATGGTCGCGTCGGTGGAGTGGCGCACGGAGAAGACCGACTTCGGTTTTCCCGTGCACCACCGCGCGAACCGGTTTCATGACGCGATGATCGAACAACTCGCGGGCGAGCTGCAGGCGCGCGAGGCCATGCGCATCGAACTCCGTCATGAGACCAACCTCACCGTGAACGCCTGAAACCAACTCAATCTCAACCGAAACGAAGAACCATGAACGCAACCCTTGCCTCTCCTACCGCTGCCGTGACCGGTGAAACCTCGAAACCGGAATGGCTCCGTCTGCCGGCGCCCGGTAGCCGGTGCCGGTTCACAGGACTGTCCCGGAGCACGCTCAATGAGCTGACGATCCCCGGCCCGGCTAACGACGGGACGCCGCCGGTCAAAAGTGTGGTGCTGCGGAAACGCGGAGCCTTGCGCGGTATCCGCCTGATTAGCTAGCAGCATCATTCGCGGAGCACTTCTCACCGCCACACCGGCTCCGAATCGCTCGAAGCACCGCTCCTGACAATTCCATGCATATCGATCTTAACATTGCATAGGTCAGGGATTTAGCTCGATAGCTCGCTGCTCCACTGTCTGCCTTGGACCCCAACTGCGATCAAACCTCCGCGGAAACCCATCGCGACGGAACACGAATTCAGCCCCCCCTCCTTGGATCCAGAGGCTGAATTAGGTCGGGCGTGACCCGGACGGCCCAATTTCCATACGGATGGCCTTCGAAAAGATCTTTTCAGTCCCTCAATTGGCGGCCCAGTGAAATGTTTCCTACGAAAGCTTTCACTGGGAGGCGACCGGCGCATGCCATGGTCCTAAGCGGCGTTCAGGTCGGGACCGAAATTCAGGTCCATGGGTTTGGCCGGTGATGCGGGATTGGACACCGTTGAATTGCTCGTCGTGGGATTCTTGGCCGCATGATCAGCAAGCAAATCCGCGATCAGCTTTGAGGCTTGGTCCACCGGGCCTTCCACTAATGACGTGACCTTCGCGGCGTAATCGCCGGTCAGTTCGAGTTTCCCGAGCGCGCGACGCAAGAGCTGACCAGCCTCCTTCAGGTGTTCTTCATGGGTCTTTACCCTAGGCGTCTTGGGATTCCCGTTGGCCCAACGCATGACCTCCGCCTTGCCCTCTTGGGCAATCTTTTGAAGCGCTTCGTTCTCCTTACCCAACTCATCGAACGTAACGTTAGTGCGCACTGCCAACTTGCCCAAGATGGTATCGATACGGCCGTTCACCTCGCGAATGAGCTTCTTCACGGGCCTGGGAAGCTTCGTTTTCTTCGCCATTCGCAACTCCTCCTTGAATGCGTTACGAGCGGAGTCCAGCTGCGCGATCATCTTGCCGTGACAGTAATGCTCGGTGCCAGAGCCCAGCGTCTCGTAAATAGTTGAGGCGCAGACGTCCTTGCGGATAATGACGGCAGCAACCAGAGAGGTGGGATCGTTTGTACGAACGAAGTGCTTGATGCTCTCGAGCGTCACTTTCATCGCCTCCAACGATTTGATGCGCTGTTCGTAACCGAAGTTATCAGGCTGGTTGTTGTGCTCGGGCTGATGGCCATTGGTGCTCATATTTATGACGTATTTGGATTGAAGGGGTGCCCGCGGAGTGCGCGGCACCCTTGCACAGTCATATAGCACAACCTCCATTTCGTTTTTTGCGGGGCGCGAAGGTTGGCTGCCCGACCCAGTTCACCACCGAGTCGAATCGGAAAATTCGTTCATCTGGAGCCATTCATCTCTGCCACTATCCAGCATCTCGCAGGTGACCATTGTCTCGGTGGCAGAGATTCCGGAGGCATGGCCTCAAGTTGTAGAAAGATCTTTTCCCAGATACGCCTCCCTGCAGTCGCGGGATCCTTAAGCCGCGAGCGAACTCAAATACCGGAGCAACGCCGAAAGCGGAATGAGGCGAATGCCCCGCGTCGCACTGAGTCCGCGAACAACGTGGGACGGGACTGGCGGCCGAAAGCCGTTGGCCTTGCTGGGCACTGTCAATTCGCAGAGTGTGGCACGGCTGAGGCCGGTGTGAGGACAGCGCGCCCCGGGCTTGGGCAGGCGAACGTAGCTTGGAGTGACCGTCGCGGGAGCGGCAGAAGATTCGATGATGACTTGGTTTTTCATGGCATCCTCTCCTAGCACAAAGCCGACACGCATCCTTTCAGCCCGCAGACCGCGCCGCCGCGAGCATCGGCGTCATTGTCAGCCTCATTGTCAGTTTGCTGTACCCTGAAAAACAAAAGGCCCGTAACTCGCTTGAGCTACGGGCCTTTATCAAGATGGCGTCCCCACGGGGATTCGAACCCCGGTTGAACTTATAGGCAATTATCGATAAATGAGTTACGTGATTCGCCTCTGAAACCAAACTTCAGTTGCTTCTGCAAACAACGGACCTGTTGCCAGCCTGGTTGCCAGCGTGTGCGCTCATGGATGGTGCGCACTGGCCTTGATCCCAAGTACCTACATTAGAGGTGCGGCCATTGGCTGCAACGTTAGCCTGACATCCCTGCGAACGCTCACCATTATTGTAGGATCACAGCCGCCAAAAGTCATCTCAACGGCCTTGGCTTGCATGAGACAAGATCACCTGAAGGTGTCGAGCTAGAGCCGGACAAGTCGCGCGGCTGATGCGGTTCTTTGCTAATTCCATCCCCTGAATGCGGACGGAACAAGCAGGGTTGCCGACAGACAGCTAATCGAGGGGTGGGACGTTTAGTTGCAGCGTTGTGGATCGTAAGGAGCGTGTCCAGACAACCCCTGTTCCGAGAAGCTTCGTTCGGATTTATTCAATGCTAGCGCTGGCACACGCCCCGCTATTGGTTGCCGCTGTTTTCGTCCTTTGCCCCCTAAGACCTGACGTCTTTCGCTGCTGCCGCCCGATCTGCAAGAACGCGATCGATGAAGCGAATAACCTCAAATGCGTCGAAAAACCTCCCTCCTTTCGAGCCGGCAATTGGGACTCTATACCTGCGGCCATCACGTTGGAGTAAATCGAACCCGGTCACGTTCTCCTTCGAGTCAGGTACCAGTGCCCGAATTACGTCATCAAATCCTATCTGGTCCCATTGACCAGAACGGAATACGTGAATGCCACCACTGCTAAACGCCACCGAGTCTGACAATGTGGTGGGGTCATTAACGTAAACCCCGAAGCATTTTTCGCCATCGGGAAGATTAGGAATCGAAGGCAACCTTGGCACCCATCCGCCACTACTCGTCAGCTCGTGATAAGATGCCAACGCTTTTAACGTTCGGTGCGATCGGGAAAGAATCCCAGCGAGTTTATCATTCGAGTTCATTTTAGAGGAATAACAATAACGTCCATCGCTCCTTCAGAGGTCATTCCGTAACGCCTAGCTAGAATGTTAAACAGGCGTTCGTTTGCTACGGTAGCTTCGATTCTGAGGCTATTCGCTCCGCTTGCGCGGGCTGTGGTAGATAAATTTTCGACAACTTGGAATGCATTCTTGATTTGGCCCTGGATCATATCGATCCGCACCGTTGCGACATGATCGGTTACTGAAAAGGTACCCTTCAATTCCTGCAAGGTACCCTTAATTCCTAAATCGGCTTGCGTGAGCGCGCGTGGAGCTAAGTTCTCTGTGGTCTCGCGTCCTATCCTTCTTACCACACCCGCAATGGCAGCACTCGCAAAGCGGGTAGCCTGAACGGCAACCGCTGGTAAGGTGACCACATTAAGCAAATCGAGGGTCGCATCCGACATTCCCTGGTTGGCTGGAGGCACCAATTGGTAGACCTTTCCAGTCCGAGGATCAGTGCCGTAAACTCCAGCAGGACCTCGCTGGATATTAACTAATTCGTCCTCAAACCGCACTTCAGGAACAGGTTCAAGTAGGGCTAGCCTCGCCTGCTGCCTAGCGTCTTCATCTGCCTGCCCCTCACGCGCGAGGTCGCTATCACGTCCGTCGTTATAGTAGCTCCCATACCCACCGTAGGAGGTGTACGAGCTCCGATACCGATCCTGGTCAGCGGTCGCCTGCGCCCACGCCATATACCCAGCCAGCGTTACAGTGGGGGAAACCGGACTAACACTCGTAGTAAACGTGGGTAGTTTCACAACAGCGCCACCTGCGGCAAATTCTTGCCCATTCATACCAAGGTAGTCCCACCTGTTGACCGCGTTATTGCGAACAAACCCGTACAAGTTCAGCCCTCCCTGCTCCTCGATGGGATCACGGGTTACGAAGCGTCCGAGGGAGGGACTGTAATATCTTAGGCCAGATATTGCACTGCGGGCGCCCGGGAACTGCGATTTTTCGGGTTCAGAACCAGGAGACCGCAGGGAGTGCTTTAGGTTCAGGATCATTTCTTATCTCTGTCGTCGACCACCAACCAACGAAGATTGAAAAATCGCGCAAGGGTTTGGACTTGTAGATAAGAAGTTATGGCCGGCGGGGCGCCAGACTCTCGACCAGCGAACTCTATCCTACGCCACTCTTGGCTGAGATAAGCAACGCGTGGCGTCTGCTGCAGCCCAGCGGAATCTTGGATGGAGTCGAAGAGGAGGTTGGCCAGAGTTTTCAGATTGACGCTTTGGATCTGCGATTCGTCTCGGCTGATCGCACGCCGTTCGCGCAAGGCCGCGATCGCGGCAAAGAGCGGCGGCCCCTCCACACGAGAGAAATCAGGATTACGGACCCCCACCGCCCCCGGTTGAGAATAGTACCAAGCCCCATGGCCGGTGAGAGCGGTGGCCAACGGGAAGGTTGAATGCTCCACAACGCCGCCAGTGCTCATGTAGCCGAATAGCTCGGCCGAGGTGCCAAAGACCGGGGCGGCGTAGGCAAAAAGGGCACGGTCCGAGAGATGCATGGCAGCAGACTCGAGGCACGATTGCTGTTCTCGCTCCGTGGCAAATACGAAGAACGGCTTGCCCAAGCCGTTGCCCGCCAACCGGCGAGGTAGCCGTCGACCCACGCTTGGACGTTTGGCCTGGATAAAACAGTTGAGATCAAAACTGGGCAGCCGGTCGCGCTCACTCGGACGGAGCCGCATCAAGGATGGCAAGTCGCCGAAGGGCGACAGTCCAGGGTGATGCTGAGGAAACCCATGTATATTCCACAAGTATTCGTGTGCGGTGAAGACGCCGAAATCAAAACCCAGATATTGCTCCAAGACCTGTCCCGGCGCCCAAAGTATACTCGCGTGAGCCAGCTCGGCAGCGAGAGCATGCTCGTATTCCTTTTCCTCAAATTGCGCCGTTTTCATACATACAGTGGACGTAGCGCTATTTGCTTTTTCAGCGCTTCTGCCAAGTCTACCGATTGCGTCCGGCGAAGGATCTCTGCTTCGAAGGCAGGCATGATGGCGGTGGCTATGCCGGAGCTTTTGACCGCCATGAGATAAGCGATTCCGTTCTTCGAAACATCCCCTGCCTGCGCCACGCTGGCGATAGCGCGCCGAGCCAGAGTCGCGGCAGTGGGACAACGAACTTTTCCTTCGGCATAGAAATCCGTGAAGAGGACTGTATCAATGCCAGCAACGCCAAAGACCGCACGAATGCGAACGGCTTTTTTTCGGTTTTTAACGGTGCTGGGATAAACACGGCTGGATCCGACGGCATGAATTTCTCGTCGGTAGAGAATATTCCGAGCCTCCTCCAACGAGCAGCCATCCTTGAGTAACAATAGCTTCGCCGCCACCCGGCTTCCACCCTTATGGACGGCGCACAGCGTCGCGGCTCCGCCGCGTGCGCCGCTGTAATGCGCAAACTCCACGCAGAACGGAGTCAAAACGTCCAAACGCTCTTTCGTAACCGCGGATAGCTCCGACCCTGGGCTGTCAATCAAGGAGCCAAAGGCCAAAATCCCCAATGTACTCATACGGCAATTGTCGTCTATGCAGTCCCGGTTCCAATTGCGAGCTGATATAGTTATCCCCATAGCGCGAAGCCTTTAGGCCAGTAACATTTCACTTCTACCGAATCGAACCAGCCTTTGCGCGCAACTTCCCGATTCACTGTTTCGGGAACCTTCGCGTAGATGAGAACCGCAGGCTTACTGAGCCGGAGACGGCGTTGTCTCAGGAAAGACGATTGTGCGCCACAATTCCGGCGGGACCGGCGAACCATAGCGAAGACTCGCCAGCATTAAGGCCGCCACCGGTGTATTGCGGACGAACTTCACCTTCGAATGCTGCCGGCTAAGCTGGACAAAGTTTCGGACAGCTTCGAGGAGTTCCTTGCCGCTTGCGTCGCGCGAATTCGAGAACGGACGCGTGGAGACGGATTCGCCGTCCTCATCGAGCCGGCCGCTGAAAATGCGTGGATCCCAGTCCGCGGGGGCGATCCACGAAATCAGATCCAGCGGCGCATTGCGGCCGGGATCGCCTTCGTCGAAAGCTCCCAACACCAGGCGCCGATGGATCAATTTGAGGAGCTCCTCCGCATTGGGGAGGGCACACACAAGCTCCATTAGCATGAGGACAAAAAAAGAACTCGAAGTGGTCACCACCGGCTCGTCGGGCTTGGTTGCTACCTGCTCGAACACGTTTTCCAGCGAATTGCGCGCATCGATGAAGGGCAGATCGCGGTTGCCCACACGGCGAAGGTAGAGCCGGTTCACTAGTTCCAGCACGAACTTCTCGAGCGAAGGCAGGCGGTAAGTCTGAAAAAACGTGAGGAAAATGAGAAATACTTCGATGTGCTGGATGTCGAGGAAGGGGCGGTAGAGACAGGTATTCGCCTGGATCAGCTGCTCTAGCCAGCCGGAGATCTCCTTGAGTGAGGCCTCCTTCAGGTTTTGCTCCTCGGGGTTTGAATCCGGCATCATCTCAGCAAGGCCCAAGGCCAAAAGCCCCAGCCGCCCGGCGTGCCAGTAGCCCAAATAGGAGGCGGCAACCGTTCCGACAAAGCTGCCCTGGACCATCTGGTCGATGGACTGCGGCGTGCTCAAGAAGGGCATCTGCTCCGTATAGAATGTGTGCATCTCCAGCAGATAAAAGCGATTCCAGAACCGCACGACCGAGGCGTCGATCGCCTTGTCCTTGCCAGCGGCCCGCCACAGAGCGATCGCCGCCCATTCGGTGAGGTCTAGCATGCCGGTGCGGACCGAGCGATTTTCCCGGGCCTGTTGCCGAATGATCAGTAGCACCACCGGCACCAAGGCGATAGCTCGGTCGATCTGCCCCTCTGCCAGCAGATCCGAGAGCAGGCGCTTCCAAGCGGGCAGAAGTTGCTGCTCCCATTCGTCCGAACCGTGGCGGAATTCCGCGGCTTGGGAACACAGGTAGTTGAGCTGGCCAAAGAATTTCTGCGGAACGAGTGCAGCGCTCAGCAGATGCTGTAGGGTCAGCGAAACCAGGTCAGAAAGGTTCCAGCGCGTGAAGCTTAGGGTCGCGCCGCCACCCACGACCTTCGGGGCGTTCTGCACTAGGAGGTCATACGCGCGAATCCCATTCTGGTCCTCGTCCTTGTTGTAAGCGAGGATCACTTCCACCTCACGCACTTTGGTAAGCTTCCAACCCGCTAGATCGGGGCTCATCGCCATGCGCAGATCGCGGTCAAAATCCGCGTCCGTCCAAGTCCGATTGGTGAGCGGCACCTTTTTCAGGACAAAGACAGTGAGCTTCTGCTCATCTTCGCTCAAGAATGAGAGATCCACACCCTGCTCGGATTCGGACTTCGTCGTCGCATAGTCCTCACCCTCACCCCGGCGGAACGGCAGACGCACGGGCTTGCCGTGGAGAGCGAGTCCCAAGTTGTAGACGATCCAGTCAAAGCCCCACTTGGCGCCGGACCTCTCGTCCCGGGTGCGCTCGTGGAGGCTTTCAATGTAGTGCTGGACGAAGGTCTTGGTCAGCTCTGGATTCATGCTTCGCCTCCTTCTAGTTCCGACAGTCGGTGCCGAGCGCGCAGCCGATTCCAATTGAGGCCCTCCGGATCGAGAAACTCCATCCGCGGCACCTCGAAATTATGCGAGGTCGTTTGCAAGGGGCTCGCCTCGGAGAGTCCGCCTTCACGCATCACGCGCCACCGCTGGCCGTACATCAGGTGCACATGCTTGACCACGTGTGCGAAGATCGAGTGCTTGTCCGCCTGCCGCGACACTTCCCGCGCGAAGCGTTGGCGGAAGGTTCGTTCCGCGCGCTCATAACCCGGCACACGCATCTGCAGGGCGGAAGACTGAGCCGCGGCGCCCAGTTTCTTCCAGAGCTCCTCGACTTCGGTCAGCACTTCCTTGAAGCCGACCCACACAGCGACCGCGCCTGCGATCGTATCCCGATAGGCCGCGGTGCTGAGGGCTTGCTGGGCAATCTCTGCTTGGAAGTCCGCCCGCTGCTCGGACTCCCAGCTTGGCACCACGGCGGCGAGGCTGATGTGCAGCCGGCCCAAGGCCGTGGCGTCGACGAGCGTCCCCTGCGCTTCCCGGAAGATGATTTCCTGCTTGGCGGGACTAGCGGCCGCCAAGGCCTCAGGCGCGAGGCGCGGAACGTGGGTGCGCGCGAAAATAAACAGCCCGATTTGCCGCGCTGTCGTGTCCGCCTTGAGTAGGAGATGGGTCGCGAGCGACTCGTGGAGATCGCGGGTCTGGAGATTGGCGAGGAAGCTTTCCGACTCGGTCTCCCTCATTACGGAGAGCCAAGCGGGACCCGCTTTGGCTACGATGGCGTCGACCAGCGGAGTGATGCGCGCCGGCGCCCGCTCCGAGACGTCACGAAGAAACGACTCCAGCCGGTTCCACAAGCCCTTGTGTTCGGACGTGAAGGGCAGCGTGGCTATGAGTACCTGCTCCCAATCGTCACGGGTGACCTCGCTCGTGTCTGTCGCCTGTTCCCACACCGAGGTACTCGCCACCACTAACCAATATTTGCCTTCCGGAATTGCGGTTCGGGCAGCCGCGAGCATTTCGCGGTGGACCCAAGGCCAGCTAAAGCGGTCGGCAAGCGCGATCGAGCAAAGGACGTGGCACCATGCCGTGAATTCCGCAGGTCCCTCGCCCGCGATCTCATCGCGCAGTTCGAGGGCGCGCTTTTCCGTGAGTGCAGGTGCACTCGAAAGGAGGGCGAAGGAATCCAAATAAAGGGCACGCCACTCGGCCCGGCCTTTCGAACGCACACGCTGGTCGAGAGCGGCCACAGCGGCTTCGATTGCATCGCCGGTGGAGGCACTCGCGCGGAGCCATGCAAGGACTCGCGAGAGGATGCCCAGTTCAAGATTGCCGGGATTCGCATCCAGCCATTGTGCGACGACGCGCACCGCTTCCTCAGGCGAGCGGGTGACGAAGTTCTCCACAGAGCGCCAGAATCCCCGCTGATAAAGATCGTTGCCGAGCCGTTCGCGGGCGTGAGTGAGCCACGGTCGCATCACCTCGGCGGTGAATGGCACACGGCGGAATGCTTCGGCCACGAAGTCGAGCGCCTCGAAGATGTCCCGCTTCTGGCCAATGATCACCTTCAAAAAATCGGTCCGCTTCGCTTCATCCCATTGAGCGATGACATCCGCCCACATTTGGGCGATGAAACTGCGTGGGGCTTCCCCCGTCCCGAGATAGAAGTAGCTGCGCAAACCGAAGTCCGCGAACTCTGCCGGCTCCAAGCGGCCGTCAAGTAAGTCGCGTATGATAGGAGCAAGATCCAGACCGGCGCCGGTGATCCGTTGCAACTCGCGCTTCAATTCAGCGCGTCCCTCTGGGTCCGGTTGCCGCCGGAGAGGCGTTCTCTCCTTTTGGTCGGTCAGCGCCTGTGCAACATGGGGAAAGCGTTGGGCGAACGCAGTGAAAGCGCCGCTCCCATTCCCCATCTCGCCCCTTCCTTCGCCCACCGGCTCCGCCGATACCGCCAACCGCTCGCGCACGTTAGCCGCCAAGCCGCGGAAGGCTTCGCTGAAGCGCGAGTCGCCCACGACCGCGTTCCAGAACGCCAGCGCCCAGCGCGTGGCCACCGCCCAATCCTCCGCCGGGGCTGACTCGCGGTTAGGGATGGGAAAAGGCCGCTCCACAATGTCGCCCTGCGACGATGGCGCGAAGACCATCGGCAGCATGTCGTAGATGGGGGCGAGGGTGAGCGGAGCCTCGTCGCGCCACCACAGCGACAGGTTGCCGAAGTGCATGTCGCTATTGCCGATCAGCGTGCCAAAGCACCACAGCCGACGGATGGTCTGGGCATCCGTCGCATCGAGGAGCCTCTGCGCCTCCATCTGGCGGGCGGCGTCCGCCCACGTGTTGATCCTTCCTTCGAGAAGGCCCGCTTCGATACTAGCCAATGAAATTAAGCCGCGCCGGCCGCGCCCACCAATTCGGTCATAGCGCGTGATTTCCAGAAACCGCCGGAAGTCGGCGTCAATGATACGCACGGCGGGCGTGACGATGCCGTTCGCCCGCAGAACTTCGAGCGCGTGAAACTCCGCCAGCAGCAAATCCGCCCAGCGCTCGCCCGCCCCCGCCGCAGAGCGCACGTCAGAAGAAAACTTCACGATGACTGCCCGAGGCAGATTGCCTTCATCCATCACCCAGCCTGCGAACTTGGGCTGTTCGCCACCGGCGGAGGAGCCGAAGGTCTCACCGCGGATAATGCGGTCTGCCAATTCCGGGTAGCGTGTGTCACGCTCGTGGTGGGCGATCACCGTGTGGAGGTCGTCGATGATGAAGCCGTTCTCCGCGTTCTGGATCCGCTCAGCCATTTCCGCGCCGACCACCAGATTGCCAGGCAGGTCGTGGCCGTAGGTAACTAAATAGGCGAGGATGTGCGCAGAGGTCCATTCGCGGGGATCGACCGGCACGCCGAGTGAAGCGGCGACTTGGCGCGATTGGACGCGGCCCAAGAAGCCCTGCGGCCGGACATCGGCGAACATGAAAGGGAAGTCACTGAAGAACCCATCGCCGTAGTCCTTCTTGAGAATCGCGGGTACCGGGCTAAGCCGAAACCCATGTTGGACTGCGTGCAGGGTACCGACGGGGTTGACGGCGCCGAGTTCATCGACGCGAAAGAGAGGCCACTCCCGACCGATATTGCCGACATCCCGGCGTAGCGAGTAACGGGCTTGGCGCGCGGCTCCGATCATAGTCACTTCATCACCCAAACTGGCGATGATACGGGCCGCGGTTGGGCGGCTAACTCCGATTTCTTGGGCGATTTCCAAGGCGGTCGCCTCGCCGCGAGCGGTTAGGAAAGCGCGCAGCTTGTTAAGGAGTTCGTTGCGGTCTCGAGGCATAGTGAGCAGATTAGATTGGCATATTATCATCAATAACTTCCTGATTTCAAGAGGCTAGCAGTTTATTTTTTACTGGAATGCACAAATACTTAGCCCACCGACAAGATGCGTGAAAATCCATGAACAGATTCTTGAGCAGATTTCGGCACTACCGTGAACAGATTCAAAATGACGATGCCGGAGGAGACTCTACGGGAGGGTTGAGAGATGTCATCGGGAGAGGCTGATGCGATGGAGAGTCGGCCGACTCCGCGCGCCGGCTGGTGGCGCTTTGCCACAGAGCGCGCTGCGTCCGGCGCGAGCGGTACGAACCGGGATCAATCTAAACCCCAGCCTCCTCGTGCGCCAATCCCGGGCGGTTGCGGCAAATGCCCGTTTTAGGGCCGGGCAGTTTGCTGTCGCCACTGTCGGGGAGTGACCTTCCTTCGATGCATGACCGTCCGGCGCGTCCTCGAATGCAATGAATGCCATGAGCGGGTGATGACTCGCACCGCCATCGGCCATGCGCACTACCAAGAATTCGCCTTTGCCTGTCCGAAATGCCGCATCGAATTGCGCTTTGGCATGGCGCTCGACCAAGAGAACCCCGAGGTGAAATACACGCTCCTCAAGAATGGAACCTGGCGCGACGACCTGCACGATACGCCGCTCGAACGGAAATTCGACACCGAGACTCTCATTTCCATCAATCCGGACGAACCGATGATGCCCTTTCTGCAGGCGCCATTCCTCGCGAAGGATGTGGGTGCAGCCATGCAGCGGCAGGGCGAGCGGTATCACGCGCTCACGATTTTCTGGCCTGAACTAGAAAAATTCGCCGTCCACCAGCAGAACCGAAACCGGCCGCTCCTAGCGAAGGTAGCCGCGGGATTGGGTTACGACGAGCCCGTGAAAAACGACAAGGAGGCACTCATGACCATGCTGCATGCCTTCGACGCATACGGGTCGATCCTATCCTGCGACGAGGGCGCGGCGCGTAAACGAATTGCCAACTTGCTAGGCGACTTGCGCGTAGCGCCCCGCGGCAAAACGGAACTCATCGCTTTCTACGAGGCCGAATATCGCTGGGTTCAACTCTGGAACCAATTGATGAGCCTGCGGCGCGTTTGGGCGACCCAGGTGGGGCCGATTGTGTTGCCGGTCTACCGCTCGCTTGATTGGGACCCGGCCAAAGCAACACTTGCCCAATACACGCTTTCCCAAAAGCGCTTCGAGGAATTGCGGCCCTGCTTTGTCGATGCCTTCGAGACATTGGGCCGTCTGGCTGTGCTCGCTGCCGGTATCGAGTGCGTCGTCAAACATGGTAAGCTCGCCATTCCACTTGCGAAACGTGAAATGCCACTCGCGGAATTTGAGGGCATGGCGAATGGCGCCAAGCCCACGGTCCTAGAGAAACTCGAGATCGGCTCTCTGTTCATTTCCTTTCTCGATGCCAAGCTGCGCAACGGCATCGGGCATCATTCCGCGTACTACCGCGCGGAATTGGACGACATCTACTACCAGAACCAGAGCGGCACCACGATCGAGCGGTTTTCGATCAACTACGTGCAATTCTGCGAAAAGCTCATCCGGTTGTACGCCCAGGTGGAGGCGTGCGCTCCGCTTCTCAGCGTGGTAAGGGCAAACGTCCGGGATGATGTGCCGCCCAAGGTCTAAACGTGGGTGCGATATTCACGAATACTCCCCACGCCGCAGTGGAAATAGGATTCATGAAGGGCCGACTGTAGTCGGCGCCTAGGCGCAATATTTGGAAGCGACGCCCTGCATCAAGGTGCCTTTTGCCAGGCGGTTGGTCTCTCCGGCCTTCCCGTTGACGAAGAGAGCTAGCTTCACCGCCGCTCCGGTAAGCGCCAAGGCATGCAATACTGGCCCTTGCCCACAGCCTCTATCAGCCAGGTGGATGCCGGATCAATGTAACTGCCGTCGGCTCAGTTCTACAACCCCACCTACTTAAAGCTGATCTTGGACAGTCACGGTTACATGCACTCGGCGAAGACCATTCGTGGATGGCTGAACACCGCAAAAAGGAAGCTCCTTCCCAAGCGAGCAACCATCCAGAAGATCAGGTCAGCGAAGGCAGGAATGGAACGGGCACGTCTGGCGGTCCATGAGGGGACGTGTGACTTCCACATCCATCGAATCGCTGACGCTGCCTCCGCGGTACTGCCGTGGCCTGAGGACAAGAATCGACCGCTAGAGGATCTGCTACGCGAATTACTGCCAGGCCCAATCGGCGACCACACAACTATGCAGAAAGATGATTTTGGCTAGGTAGCGCACCGTTCCCCGGTGAACATCCACAGCCCGGGATAGATTTGTCATGAGTCAAAGGCCTGACATCTAACGGTTCGGCCCGCGAGGCAATGTGAGATAGTCACACTATTCTTGCCAGAGATCCGGCTCACACGATAAGCTGCAACCATGAATGGAGCATCCGAGAATGCCCGAGTTTTTGCCGCGATGGAGGCTTGGCTAGCAGACCAGCAAAGACTTGTTGAGCACTTGCGGACGATTGACGCAGAAATCATCCGAGAGGCATCAACGATCTTTGCATCGCCAGAAGCAGTTGGCAGATTTCTTACATCCCCCGCCGGCCCATTGGGAGAGCGCACGCCAGTAGAGGTCGCAAGCACCCCCGAAGGAGTAAAGGAAGTCCTCGGCTTTGTCCGCGGCGTCGCCTACGGTCACGTCATGTAGGTTGCCCCGGACGCGCTCACGAGGAAGTGGGTGTTTCGGAATCTCTGTTAAGGGAAACGGATCGGGATCGACGCTTGAGAGCGTTACTCCTCATTTACTGGCACGCTGAGCGTCTCCGTACTTTGGTTGGCTCGGGTTTCCATTGTCGGCATTAATTCGCACGTATCGACGTACCGAGCCATCTTGAGCACGAATTTCGTAATACGCCGCGTCTAACTTAAGTATCAGATCAACATCAACGCCTCCGGGCCACGGAGAAGCGTATTCGTAGACCAGCTTGTCCTTTTCCAGTCGCCATCTACCGTTGAAAATTATGTTACCCAACTCGTTGCGTCTCATCTCTCCCTCAAACTTACCGGTCCCATAAAATTGGATAACAGTAAATCCACCCTCGTCTTCGTGCCTCCATGTTCCCACAAGCGATCCCTCGGGGGCAGCGGCTCTCAGCTCACAAAAAAGCAAGAGGGCGATGACGACCGCCAGTTTCGTGCAGCAGGTCATACCACGGTAAAGAACCTTGGAATCAGCAAATTTCACCGGAAGTGGCCTCATAGCGGAGGTTGGGGCGTTAATTTGAAGGATCGCTTTCGAGAACGGGAATTAACGTTTTAACGCCCCGGCCCCTTCCGGCTCGCCGCAATAGTTACGGCTCAAGCAGCGGCGATACCTCCTTCTCACCTTACTCTTTGGGGCGTTGCCCCTCATCGTGCTTTGGTTGGCTTGTGAGGTTCATTCCCTCCAAGTTCTTTTTCGAATATAAGCTTGAGCAGATCCCCAGTAAGCGCGCCAACAAGATCTTTATCTACCTTATACCAAGTACCATCAAAGAAAATTCCATCATTAGTTTCATCAATAAGGAAATCTCCAACAGACTCATTCCAACTACCTAAGATTTTAAATCGCCATCTAGGATATCCATCATAACCCAGCTCTGCCCATCTTGATTCTCGCGCTAGCATAGAAATTTTTTTTATATGCCCCTCAAAGTAAGCGGGATCCAGCATAATCACAAATATTGAATCTTTCTCAAAGGATTCTGCCGCCGGAGCAGGATTAATTGATACTTCCGCAGGAATCCGCATAATCTGAATGCGCAAATTCGATATTGGCTGCCCAACTCTCACTTCCATTAACGTGAATGCATTCCGGACACGGGGTGGAGTTTGCGCATCTAAGCCCACAACAAGAAACTGAACCAGAAGTAATCCTAACACAAGTTGGCACCTTTTCATGACTTAGTAACGAAGTGGGATCTGAGGCCCAGGTTGGAGAATTGAATTACGATCACCGCTATACGTAGATTGACTACCAATACTCAATCCACTACTACCCAATACCTCGCGCGATACTTGCTCCGCAAATCTATAAGCATAATATTCAAGTGGATCCGCAGCGATTCGCCTATCCCAATCTCGATTGGCTCCACTGCTAGCCGCAAGAGTAGTGAAATCGTAAAGGTGTCCGATCTCGTGAGCAAGATTATACGCCGGGTACACCACATTGCCATTAGATTGCACAAGAACAAGCCCTACCCCGTAAATCGCGTTATTGCTACGCGCCTTGCCCCCGAATGATGCTGCCACCGGCACGATGCCTACGTAGCCCTCATTGGCCGTGATCGTTTTAAGTGCATTATTAAAAGTCGGTGAATGACTCTGAAGAAATTCGAGGGTCTTTTTTGTTTCAGCGTCTGATTTAATAGGATCATCTGTATTCGACGTATTTATGATAACACCTTCGCTTCCTGCAGGAACGATAGTGACTTTAGACGGTAAATCGCCCGGAGCATTGTTTGAGTTATCGCTGTCGGATGGACGCCCCATACTCTGATCGAAGGTATTCTGATTTGGATTCAAAAGTACAGACTCTCCAAATTGTTTCCCAACGCGATTTTCTCGCACCACCACTTCAGCAGCTGTCTCGACTCCTGGATCCAACGGGAGCCGACCTTGCGGGGAGTCGTTCTGCATCGAGATCGCCATCTCCTCCTCCTCAAATTCCCACAGGCCACGGAACAGATTTCCGATTCCCGTAAAGATGCGGCCGAACATCAGACTGATGCCGCTCTTCTTCTCCTCCATGCCGAGGTAGTCCCAACGGTTCACCGGGTTATTGCGCACGAACCCATACAGGTTGAGCCCGCCCTGCTCCCCGATCGGATCACGGGTTACGAAGCGCCCGAGGGAGGGACTGTAATATCTTAGGCCGTAGTAGACTAAGCCCGTCTCGGAATCAGTGTACTTGGTCGAAAATCGAAAGGGGTTCGTCGAGGCATAGGGGCCAGTCGCCCGGAGCGTGTTGCCAAATGCGTCGTACTCGTAAGCGGCATCGATCCTGCCCGTCCCCCGGTTCACGAGCGCCTGGAGGTTGCCATTTCCATCGTAGGCTGGGAGGTAGTGCGTGACGGGCCCTGCTTGCGTAATAAGAAGAAGACCGTGGACACCACCCGCATCGGCCAGTGTCCGCGAAATATCCAGCCCCCAAGTGTAGCTTCGGGCAAGGCTCAGGCTACTTCCATTGTAGGTGTATTCAGCGATGAGGTTCCAGCCGTCGTAGACGAAACGCAAAATGGAAACAGGTTCATAGATTGAACCATTCCACGCCATGACTGCCTTTTCTACGCGGCGTCCAAGGTAGTCGTAGCGGAAAGTGATCTTCTGCCGAGGAACCAGATTCGGCGAGCTATAAGCCGAAAGCTGAGTCTCCATCGAAGCCAGACGGTTCTCGGCATCCCACGTGTATTTCCAGCGCGAGTCGTCCGTCAGATTGCCGTCATCGTCATAAGCGTTGATCTGAGGGATACCCGGTAACCAGACGGAGCGGGGCACGCTCCCGCCCAATGTGCTCGTCACTGTTATGCTTTGCCACGCCGAGGAAGATGCACTGCCAAGGCCAAGCCAATGAGCATAGTAATCGCCCTGACGCGTAGCGGCAGTCGTCCCATTGATCGCGACGGTCGCAGACGCAGGGGCAAACCCAGTGACATGCAGCCCAGGATAGCGCTCGATTTGGGTGTACTGGTTGAGACTGTTGACCGTGTAAGTGGTCGAGGTCGGATGGCCGCTCTGTGTGGTAGTCGTTCGGTTGCCAATGGAATCGTAGAAATAGGTGCCATCACGCCCGACCAAGGCTGTCGACGTGCCGCCCAGCTTGGTGCTTTCGGCGGTGACTTCAGACCGATCGTTGTAGCCCCACGATGTGTCCAAACCCGCCGAGCCATAGCGGGAATAGAGTTCGCCAGTCTTCGCGACGTCCGAACGGCGGCCCAGTGCGTCGACCTGATAGGCCATGCGCGCGATAGTCGTCGCACCAGAGCGGGTTTCGAGCACGGAAACGTGGTCGCGGTTCAACTCATAACCGAAATCTTGGACAAACCCACCGTGGGTAACGGTATCGATCAAATTCGCATTCGCCATGTAGGCGTAGTTGAAGGCGAACGTATAGGATGCGTTGGTGACGGAGCCGAAGCGGCCCAAGGTGTCGTAGCCATAGTCGATGTCCTGCTCGGTGGTGCCGCCTGCGTTGAGTGTGTAGCCGAGATTACGACCTTTGATCCCGGCCGTTTCGTACTGCCGGGTAATCACACGACCGTCAAAATAACCAGGTAGCGTTTCCGTTGCGAGCAGGGCCGTGTCGGGGTTGTATACGAACGTACGCATGCCAGTAACGGGATCAGCTACGCTTTTGAGCTGGCCCAAACGGTCGTAGGTGTAGTCCAAATCGGGCGTCAGGCCCCCATCGTTCTGGTAATCCACCTTCACCAACTCTCCGGTCCGCGAATCGTAGTCATAGTCCGTGACAACCCCACGCGTCCATGTCCTCCGGTCGATTTGACCGCGCGCTGTGTACGTGTAGCTCACGGTCTTGCCACCTGCGGTCTTAGACGTCAGCAGGCCGGTGGCCGGGGCATAAACGAACGTGGTCGTGTCGGCCGTACCGGGGCTTTGAGGCCAGGTTCCGCCCGTCCAGCCAGCATCCGCTCTGAAGGTGCTGAGCGAATCCTGCTCGCCATAGTCGTTAAAGCCATACTCCACCGGGTTGGGCACATGGCCCCACTGGCGTTTGATCTGACCGCGCTCGTTGTATTCGAAATAGCTGAACTTACCCAAAGCGTTCTTCTCAGAATAGAGCCGCCCAGTAGACGTGCCGTAGACGTAACTGGTTTGGTTGCCGGCCGTGTCCTGTCGCCACTGCACCCGATCCGAATTGTCGCGATAAGCAATGCGCGGCGTGGACGAGGTATCGGTGCGTGGATCCGTGGTCTTGATTGGGCGGCCGCGGCCGTCGTAATAGTTGCGGTAAACCAGACCTTCTTTAGTCTGACGCTTCTGCGGGAGGCTGTTGCGTGTGACAACGACTTCGTCGACGGACGAATCCGGATAATCAGTCGTCTCCGTCAGCAACCTGTTGGGACGGTCGATGCGGACCGTCTTCCTGGTCTGGTTCCCAAAAGCATCGATAATAATGGTCTCCGACCGCAGGTCACTACTGAGCGGAGCATACTTGTTGAGCCGCTGCTTGACGATTCCATGTGGGATCGCTGAGCCATTGCTATCCTTATTGTAGACCTTGGTTGTGGTGACAAGCCACCACGCTGAATTGCTGTCCTTCTCGTAAATGACATCCGTCTCCGTAATCCGGTCCATTGATGACGGGTCAAGCCCGCCTCCTGGAGTCACATCAAGGCCAGTGCGATAAGGCTCCCCTCTGTCATTGTAGACAGTGAGGGTCGGAGCGATATCCGGCTCGCTGATACTGATCAATTGACCCTTAGAATTGTAGTCAAATGTGCGAACAAATGTGCCTGTGGGCGCGGGACGCTCTTCCTTGATCGTCCGCCCAATCCAATCGGTGGTGACGCTCGACCAACGGGGCGCCGCCGTGGGCGTAGCAACATCGGTAGAGCGCAACAGGTAGGTCGTCGTCGTGAGGGTGCCGTCGCCATTGACCGCGACCTGCCGGTGCTTTTGCACCTCAGCCGTGCCTAGTACGGACTTGAGCGAGCCGTCGGACCACCTCGTAACGATCTTAGTCACGTTTGCCGGCTTGGTCGCCTCAACAGTGCGACCGCCATTCGTGTAGGTGTAGGTCGTAACGTAGGCTCCTCCACTACCGTCGGATTCTTCCGTCTCGGTGAAAAGCAAACCCGCCGGATTATATACCCGTCGCGTCGTCACCGCCTCTGAAGGATTGTTCCCTGGATTAGGATCCGTCGTCAGCTTTTGCATGATTACTCGTCCCGCAGCGTCATAGGCGTAGGATGTGTAGATCTGGTTTTGAAGCGGATACTCACCGGCTGCATCCATGGACGTGCGCTGCGCACTGGTGACCTGCCCAATGGCGTTGTAGTCGAAATAAATCGAAGCGCCATCGAAAGGAACGTCATAGATCACGCGTCCGTTGGCGATGGCCTTGGTCTCGATCCGGCCGGTCTCCAACGCACGGGACGACTCGATGCCCTGCTGATATCCGATCGACTCCATGCCAACAAATTCGAAGGTCGGCACTCCGCCCGAGGCGCTGACGAAAACATAGTCGACCCGATAGCCCACCCGGCCCTCGGCATCGTAGATATCGAGCTGAATCGTAGATCGCCTGGGCACCATATATACGGGATCAATCGGCTCGTTGTCCCAGAGGTTGACGAGCTGCGCGTTCTCAACGGCTGGATCATCAAAACCGGAGAATCGGTACTCACCCCACGTGTTATTGACCGGGGGATCCCACTTCACCAAGAGCGTGGCGTTGTTATCCCCATAGTTGAAAAAATAGCCCTTGTAGCGCAGGTGGGAAACTTTGGTGCCGTCGGGATTGCGCTGCCACCGGGTGCGTCCAATGAAATATGGCGAAGCGGAGGAGGGGTTGTAGATGTGTCGAGCAGTGGTCAGCGGAGCGCCCGACCCGGTAAAATTCTCAATCGTCTCAATGCGGACCGGCTGCCCATTGGGGGCGGTGGTGAAACCATAGGTCAGCTTGGTTTCGCCCGTTTTGGTCGTCAGGACCTTGGACTCGGTCCGCTCGATGAGTTCCTTGAAGACATTGCGCTCTCCCACATAGCTAAAGACCGTGGATTGGGAGTTGCCGTCCGACGCAGATGCCGGCTCGGTAGGAGTATTACCCGGTGCCTCATCGTAAGGTCCCCAAGGACGGCGAATAGTCGTTAAGTTGCCGAAGCCCTCAAATGTATCGTCGTATTTGTAGGTTTCCCAATAGCCATCGGAACGCTTCATCGATTTTAGGCGGCCCAAATTCCCACCGGATGCAGTGTGGTAGTCGTAAGTCGTCGTCAGGGCCGGTCCATTCGTTGCGTCCGGATTTGCGATCTCTTGGACCAACTCCTCTTGGTTCCATTCACTGAACCACTGATAGGAACGCTGGAGCTTGCTCGCAATAGAACTTGCATTGACCATGACGGTGACGGTCTCAACACGTGGTGTGGAACCGGTTGAGGTCAGCTCGATCGTGCGAAGACCATTGGTCTGAACCAGAGACCAATTGCTACCCGACTGGGCCAATGTCCACGATTCGGTAATATTAGTATCAATCTTTTCGATTCGAATCGTGTTGTTCCAAGCGCCGCCGTCAGGATCAGAAATACGGTAGGTTCGGTAAGGTGCCTCGCTATAGGTATACGGTCCGTCACCCGAGCCGCTGCGGGTCACGTAGGGCTCATAGATCTCGATATCGTAGCCGGTTCCAGGCGTGGAATTGCGGCGCACGTACAACACCATCTGGTAGGTCGCAATCTCCAGCAGGGCACCATCGCTGTGCCGCTGCACCTCGACCTCAAGTGTGGAGGGCTCAAGATAACTCAGGCTGAGAGGATCAAGTAGATCGGCACTTAGACCCGCCGCCCGCCACTGGACAGCTCCGGCCGAAAGGCCGTTTGAATAGCGGCCCGCACTGATTGACCACAGCAGGTTACCAACCTGTGGGGGAAGAGCGTCACCGGCACGTAGGCTGTGCGCGTCCTGATCCGAGCGGAGCTCAATCTTGTAGATGAGAAAGGGGTTGCCGAGCACGCGGAAGGTCGAAACGGGAGCATCATTGATCCAGATCGAGTACCCAGGAGGCGCGCTAAACTTGACCTCCCCGTAGCTCCAAGGATCGGCGGCCAAGGTCGCTTGATAGTGGCGATTGGGCTTCATCAGCACCGGATCGACGACCTTTTTCGTCAGATTCCCGACGCCAGCATTGCTGGCCCAAGCGTGATCCACGATGGGCGGCTGCCCTACCTCCCAGAGCTTGAAATAGAGAATGCCAGTGGTCGGTACATCCATGCCGGCCACGCGGATGCCGACCAGGACCTCAGCATTCTCCTTAGGTTTCTTTTGGGCCGAGGCAAAAGGTGCAGCCAGCAGCACAATGAGGAGCGGCAGGCTCCACGCGGTGAAACGCGAACAGGGGTGGCTCGACATGGGCGGGAGATCAGTCACGAGCCACCGGGGAAGCTGCATCACGCTCGCGTTTCAGGATCGCTTGGTAGCTGCGTTCTGATTGCGGCTACTGGAACTTACACCAATTCTAAACCTGGCCAGACCAATCCTGTCTAACCCGCCCCACTGCCAGCGTCCACCATGTCCGTTATACATGTTTTAGTTTCTACGAAGACCCCGTCCGCCGCTTTTGAGGCGTCCGGACGTTCTCTGATCGTTGCCCTGACGAAACTTTTGGAAAAGGAGCGACTCGGGCCGTGCTACGGCGTTTCCACGAGTTCAGTTATAACGCTGGAAGTGGATGGGGCGCCCCGACAGTTCGTGGAGCCGCTATTGACCGCCTATCTAGCGAAGACTTCGCAGACATTTCCGGACATGGTGGTTTCGATCAAGGAAGTGGATGCCAGCAAGCTGTCCGGGGAGCTAAAGGCGGTCGCGCAGAGCCTAAATTCCCCTCCGCAAAAACTAACCCAAAAGCACCTAATCTCGCTCAGCGAGGGTCAGTTCTTAGTGAGCAACATCTTCACCCGCGCCGGCGTGCCTGTTTTTGCCGAATGGGTGGCGCCGATGCGCGCCAGGAACGATCAGTGGTCGCGGATTCAATTGGCCGGAGGCGACCAGCGGAACTGCCATGTTTTCCGATCTGAAGACGACTATCGTCGGTGGCTCTCTGGATTTGCGCGTCACCAGTAAGGTAAGCAATAGGTGGCGGCGAACCTAGCTACCTAGCTGGGCTCGGATCCTTGTTTTCGCGAGGACGCAATGCGCGAGGAGCAGACTTTCCAAACCAGGCCCGCCACGAGAACTCGTCGGGCGAGTACACCTTATCCGGGCTGGCGGGGATCGATTGCGGCTTCGGCGGGAGTTCCGAGCTTTCGCCGCGGCAATAGGCCTGCCAGTCTGCCTTGTTCCTAAGTTTTAAGCCGGAAACAAACGCACAGGCCTCACGAAAGGGCATGACGTCGAGCTGATGATTGGCGAGCAGTCCCGTGCCAAGCCAATCGCCATATGGCATCGGAACTCCTACTCATATTCTTGACCGCGTAAACGACGGCAACGAACCGCCCTTCGGTCCGCCGTCCCCGGACGCCGGGCAACGAGGGAAGCACTGGACCGATGTCTGTGGCGGAAATTACTTTCCATTCCGAATCACCGGGGAAGCGTAATATTTCGTCCAGGAATACCATCCCGGATTCGACCCGTAACGGGCGAGCCGATGGCCCTTGGGAATAGGAGGAAATCGCAGAAGCGATACCTAGTAGAAAATAGATCCAGATGAATCGCTTTTGGGCCATTGGTTTATTCGGTGTTCGGCCTTAACGGGGTCTAGTTTCTACGTTTTCACGGGGCTCAACGTTTCCCACATCAAGCGATCAAATGCGTACCGGCTCATGCAAAGGAGATCAGCCGCGAATTCCAGAATACGCTTCGCCTCGGCATAGCCCCGGCTCACGATTCCTGCTTCCCGCAGTAGCCGGTGCGCGTGCCGATCAACCGCGATCGTAGAAAGCCCAACCAGCTTCGAAAGATAGTCCACGGTCTTCAGGCCAATCCCTCGCACCCCGAGGAGCTCGTTGCGATTAGCGACCGAGCCGAGCCATGTTTGGAGATCACTGATACTGTCGATTCCTTTGGTGCGGAGAAACGCGACTAGTACGAGCAGGCGACGAGGTTTCTCCGGGTGATTCCAGCGGAGAGCAGATGTGAATTGCTGCGTTCCCACGACCGCCTCCAACGCGCGCAGGGAGGTCATTCTGGGATACGCGAGGGCAACCGACCAGACCCGGGGTAGAACGATATTCCGGTAGTTGAGGCCGGCCTGGAAAACCGCATCGACTAGAATAGCTGCAATATTCTCCGACACGGGCAGAGGTCCACGGATAGGACGCGCTGGAAGAGTCCACCGGGAGAGGACGTAATCAGCTACCTTTCTTGCCTTAATCAGGATGTCCATATCAGGCCTTCAATTTACGGAGAGCTTCTATCCGGTCCACACAGTTCGGGCAAGCGCCGCATGGCACGTCGCTATTCACCTGGCAGGAAAAGGTAGCGCCGATCGGAGCGCGTAAGCGGATACCGATCTTTGCAACCTGCAGCTTGGATTTATACCGGAACGGCATTTTCACCCGCACCCCACCAAAGGCGCGCATCAACTTCCCGAGCTGGGAAAAAAACTGGGACGAACAATCGATCTCCTCCGCATGGTTGGAATTAATGAACGCCGCATAGACATCTCCTCCGCCCGCGGCCTGCACACGTGCCGCCGCAATACTCAGCAGTAGGATGTTCCGGTAAGGAAGGTAGAGGTCGTCCTTATGGATCCGCTCCTCCCACAGGTCCGTTTCCCGGATAAGCCTGGAATCCGACCCAGCGTATACGCTAGAAACGTCGACGATGCTGAGATGCCTGAGCGCCGACCGCGGCAACAAGCGTTGGAGAGTCTCAAGCTCCGTTCTGGCACAGTGCTGGCCATAGTTGACGAACAGCGGCTCGAACGGGATGTCCCGACTCATCAGCCAAAACGCGAGCGTCGTCGAATCCATCCCGCCCGACGCCAGCAGAATGGATTTACCCTTCATTGCCTGTCCCTATACTTCGCAACCGCGTCAAAGGTAGCAGTGACCACCTGGTCCAACGAGCTACTTACGAGAACCGGGGTGCTGACCAGCATTACATTGCGCGCACGGTCGAACGGATCGTAAATCAAAACTGGTATCCCTTTCGCGTACGCAAGTCCGATCTCAATCAACATACCTGGGTCGTCATGGAGATTGACCGCAATCAGCAAACTACACTTTTCCAGCAGAGCCATGTCTGCATCAAACAAAAGTGCCTTTTCTGCCTGCTTCATCTCTCCGTTTGCCTGTCCGTTTTCCCTCACGGGAAGACGGGGCGAAAAATTGTGGTACTTCAGGCACTCCACCAACGTGTTGATCGGACGGCGGTCAACGTAGTCGAAATCCGGGGCTGCTATGTAAATCTGGCACTCCGGACGTTGCTCCCATGGAAGGCTCACCCCGCCCAATTCTGTGATTTCTTCCGATGGAATCAGGAGGCTTCTTCCGGCGTCGCGCTTAAAATCTGCGGGAAACGTGGTGGCCGCGTAGTCTGCTGCAATCCACGACGCGTAAGTTAAAGCGATCTCTGCGCTGAACCGGGCACTCAACGCGACAAACACGGCATCAAAAGCATCGCCTACCCCAACCGAATGACTGATCAGCCTGCGTTGTGCACCAACGCGCACTTCGCTCGCGGATGTAAATAGACGCGCACCACCACGGTTTTCCTTGAGGACAACACGCCCGGCCGCTTTCCCGGCAAGCGTTTGGATGCTACGCGGCAAATCCGTCGCAAGATCCTGAAAGCCACTAGCGGAGGTCGAAAGAAACAGGGTCGCAAGCGGTTGGGCGCGGGAACTTAAGGCGCCGAGCTGGGACGGCCCGTTGCCGATATCGAGGTGGATCGAAGCGCCCGCTTGGGCCAAGCAATCCAGCACCGGTGACAGCGGGTAATTTCCGCTCAATACCACGGCGTCGGTGTTAGAGTCTACAACTGCGGCTAAGACGCTGGCATCAAAAGAGTATTCGATATGATCAATCAGAAGATGTTCGTATCCCTGAGACCCGGCCTCTGTAGCTTCCGCGATCAGCATGACATTCGGGCATCCGATGACATTTCCCACCTTCGTTGCACGCGACGCACCGTGCGACTTCGCCATGACACCGATCTCCTTATCTAGGTACTGAGGAGAAAAATAGGCGATTTCGTAGTCTGCTCCACAGGCCCATGCCGCGCGGGCTGCGTGAAATACCCCACCCAGTCGAACTTTCGTTGTTTCCCTCGCGGTCTGGGTGGTCACGTCCACCATCATCTCGCCAACTAGGAGCAACTTTCGCCCGGTCATTGAGGCGCCGCGTCAATCGTTATCTTCGCAACTGCGCCACCCGTCACTTTGGTGATTCTACCAACATAGGTCCGGCCAGAAGCGATACATCCGGCTAAGTAGTTCCTATCCGTAGGGAGATTGCCGATTGTTTCCCCGGACGAGGCGCGCGCTACGATCCGCTTTCCTTTTTCGATTGTGACCTCCGTTCCGACCTTTGGAAGAGTGCCTTCGTGATTGGCGTGAAATTCGGAGCGCTCGAAGTCTTCTAGCACCGCAGAAAAGGCCAAGTCGCATGGATTCTGGCCGCTAGATCCTCCCGATACTCCGCCACGGCCACCGCCTGAAGTTACCTTCTTAGCTGCCTGTTCCGGATAATCGGTAAATTTTGAGGAACCGGCGCTTCCCATAGAGTGAACTCAGCAGATGGCATTTTATTTGCAAGAATTCCTTCTTGGGGAGCCACCGCTACGATTGTTATTGTGATATTCGAACGATTGAAGAAGTACGCTGTATTTTACACATAAAACTACATATGAATGACTTAGTGTGAATTATGCGAGTTTTCGACGGCCGCTATTTAGTCATAAATTGGCGGCCCCTGAACCCGACGCCCTATCGGGGCTTGAGGCGCCTGACGATCGGGTAAACTGACCGGGATGGCCAACCCCACAACAATCCTTACGCGGCAGGAATTCTTCGATCTGGTCTGGAGTAAACCTGGCACGCACATCGCCAAGGAATTTGGCGTAGCACCAACGCTCGTGCTCAAGGCATGTACGAAACCCGCCGGGCACCGATCCAAGGTCATGCCTGACGCCGGAACCGGGTCTTTGTGCCCCTCGCTCGCTTTCGATGCTGTGTAGAGCCATGGGGGCAGGTCGCTTGACTTCGAGGCCAAACGGAGCACCTACTCCCCAAAGCCAACCTGTCATGACCACCCTCGATCATCTCTCCGCGTGCCGTTTCGGCAGCCTGATGCTCATGGTCTGTCGGGACCTGCCGGGTGTAGGGGCCTGACGAGACTGTTCCGCCGACTGCGGAATCCGGTTCCCGGCAGACCCCTTGAGCCGCTCGCAAGCGGCGTAGGACCGGTTTCAGATCTGAAACTTCAGATCGCAACCCTCCGGTCAACGACCGCACGCGACGAAACCACCGTTCTCGCCTCCCCTGCGTGTGAGCGCATCGGCACGCGCCGCCCCACTCCGACTCAGATCTTCGGACACCTGGCCAATGCCTCGACGTCCTTCGCGCTTCGGCCTTCGGATTTCCTTTCGACCCACTCGCTCCACCCTTCCCTCCTCATGCTCCGCACTTCCTCCATCCTTCTCTGCTCGTCCGATCACGAGCAGCTTCGCCTGCGACTTGCCCTCGCCGGTTCCCCGACCCGCCCGCACGGCGTCCTCACCGAACTGCGGACGGAGCTCAACCGCGCCGTCATCGTGCCCGACGCGGAAATCCCGCCGAACGTTGTTCGCATCGGCTCCGGGGTCCGCGTTCAGGACCTGAACTCCGGCGAGATCGAATCCTATGCCGTGACCCTGCCCGAGCAGGCCGACCCGGCGCACGGGCGGATCTCCGTCCTCGCACCGCTGGGCCTCGCGGTTCTCGGCTACGCCGCCGGTGATGAATTCGAATGGACCATGCCAGGGGGCAACCGCCGCCTGCGCATCCTCTCCGTCACCTAGCCACGGCCGCACGGCTCATGCCAAACCTGAAATCCCAGATCTTGAATTCAGGCCCGCGTCCACCACGCCGACCGACCCTTTTCCTCCGACCAAGCCCACGAACAACCGCACCCATCATGACTTTTCCCTCCTCCACCCCCGCCCTCGATCCCACGCCCTGGCTGCTGCAGAAAACCATCCTCCACGATGCCGGCGTCGACGGCCGGCTTCACCAGCTCGGGCCCGGCGCCGAACTCTCCGAAACCGCGGCGGACGCCGCCCGCACCCGCGTGATCTTCGTCACCAGCGGCTGGGTCACGCTCGCGCTCGGCGCCACGCACTTCATCCTCTCCACCGAGGAGGCCCAGGTCCTCCCCGCAGGGAAAAGCGCGCACCTTCGCAACACCGCGCCGCAACCAGCCAAGGTCCTGGTCTTCACGCTGTCGTCACCCCGGACCGCACCCTCAACTCTGGTGACCTACGCGTGAGGCGGGCCCGCCCGCCGGGCCTCACCGTCAATCGACCACGAAGAGTTTCGCTCCCGTCGCAGTCCACGAGCGATGGGGCTCCGCCCCGTCGGCCACCTGGTAGCTCATGCCGGGCTTGAGCACGAAGATACGGCCGTCCTCCAACTCGGTGTGCAACTCCCCTTCCAGGCAGAGCAGGACATGGCCCTTGGAGCACCAGTGGTCCGCCTTGTAGCCGGGGGAGTACTCCAGCATGCGCACGCGGATCGGACCGAACTGGCACGTGCGCCAGTCCGCCCAGCCGGTCTCACCGGACTTGCGCTCGGGCACGAGCGCGCCCCAGTTGACCGTGTTGAAGGGAAGGTTCTCGATCTTCATGACGCCTCGCGGTTCACTTTACCGGCGGCGGCGGTCCCGACAAGGGTGGACGCGCGCCGGAGGGGGGAAGGGCATTCGGAACCGGCGCCTCCGGGGCCTGCCAGATCGGAACCAGCATCTCCCCTCGCACCCAGCCCGTCGTGCCCTCGGCAAAGGTCAGGCGCGACCATCCGAGGAAGCGCCGGTCAACCGTCGCCAGCGCCCCGGCCGGGAGCGCGCTGGTTTCCTGCGCCACCTCACCCTCGATGGGAACGGAGCGGAGCAGCGTGTCCTGCCAGACAATGTGAAGGTCGCGATTCGCAAAGGGTCCGTAGACGCGCAGCGAGGCCATGCCCACCGCCGCCCCCAGCAGGCTGAGGCCGAGCAGCCCCAGCGCGATCCGGAACCGGCGACGGTTCGGGTGGAAGCCATGCCCGAGCAGGAAGGTGAGCCCGACCGCCGCGAGCAACGCACAGACCATCACGAAGCGCTGCCACTGCGCCGGTGAGGCCCACAGGATCACGGCCTCGAGCTGGTTCGCCTGCTGCAACGCCACGACCTCGGGCGGCAGGTAGCCGGCGCGATCGAGCGCGAGATCGAGCTGGGCGCGCACCCCGGGCTGACGCGGGTTCTGCACAAAGGCTGCGATCGCCTGCGCGGCCGACTCACCCCAGCGGCCGCGCTGAGCGAGGGCCAGCGAGAGATTGTGCCGCGCGGCCACATCGGTCGGGCTCGCCTGCACCGCCGTCCGCCAGGCCGCCTCGGCCGCCGCAAAATTTCCCGCGCGATAGGCCGCGATCGGATCGGAGGGCGCAGGGCCGGCGGCAGGGGTCTGCGCCTGCACACTGCCCAGCCATCCGAGCAAGAGGACAAGCGCGAGGAAGGGCGCGAGGTTCTGCCGATGCAGGACGCGATGAAAAGGGAAGGCGGGAACGCGTTTCGACGCCAGCGCGGCCTCGGCCCGGCTGACCCAGTCCGCCGCCAGCGCCGGCGTCGGCGCGTACAGCGCCTCCTCGGCCTCGCGCCAGAGGACGCCCCACGGGGCCTCCGGGCCGAAAGCCTCCGGGATCGGCGCCGCTTCTGTGCGACCCCAGAGCCGGGCTGCCTCCTGCTGCCAGCGCCGCAGGAGCGGCCGGCGTGCCGCCGCATCGGACGCGGAGCGCAGCCGGCGGAGGGTGGAAGCCAGGTGTGCGCGCGCCTCGCGCTGGGGTCTCCACGGATCGCGGCGCCAGGTCCGCTGAAACGCCCAGGCGAGCCAGGCCAGGCCCGGGAGCGCCAACGGCAGCAGCAGGCCCCGCCGCCACGCCTCGGGCGACAGGGGAAGGGCGACGACGCCGGCCGGCGGTACCGGGTCACCGGGCAGCACGGCTTCAGGCCGGATTGGATCCGCCGCCACGGCTGCGGCGGACTGCGACCCGGGCGTCCCGGCCGGCGGGGCGTCCTCGGGCAGCGCCGTTCCTGTCACGTTGATCGTGACCGCCGGCACCTCGAGGGTTTCGTAGGTCCCCCGGGCCGGGTCGAAATACGCCATCGTCACCGGACCGAGCACTTGCGGGCCGGGCCGGGTCGGAACGAGAACCACGGACTCCGCCAGCGTCGCGACGAAGAGCGTGCCCTCGCGCGAGGTCCGGCGCACCTCGGGGGGCAGCGGCGCCCGGAAGTCCCGGGAAACGGAGCGCGCGGGCAGGCCGCTGATGAAGGGCCAACTGCCCTCGCCGTCGAGCGTGAGCGTCCAACGCACCGGTTCCCCCACCTCGACCGTGAGCGGCTCGACCGCACCGGTCAGGGTGAAGCGTCCGACTCCGCCGGTGAAACCGGCCGGGGCGGGCACCGGCAGCGGGCGCACCGTGAGGCGCTGTGGCGGCGAGGCGAGCGAGCGCAGCTCGGTCACCGGCGCCTGGGCCGCGCCGCTACGCGACGCCTCCCCGGTCCGCACCACGACTTTCTGGCGGCCCGGTGCCAGCGTGATCGCGCCGGCCTCGCGGGCCATCGCCCGCGTGGTGTAGGTGACCACCGCCAGCGGCGTGCCCTCGATCGAGCGCTCGACCAGTTGCGGACGCGACCATTCCTGGATCACCACCGGCGCGGGATCCCATTCCAGCAGCCCGTCGACGTTGTAGAATTCGCTGCGCGGCACCGCGACCTCGTAGGCGAGAGGAAAGACTTCCCCCTGCCACACCGGCCGCTCGGGCAGGACGAAGCCCGCCTCGGCCGCCCGCAACGGGGCCGGGCTGGCGCCGGCAGCGGCCATGACCACGGAAAGGAAAAGGATACGACGTAGCGTCATCACCAGCGTTGGGTTTTGGTTGGGGCGTCTTCCGCCGGACTGTCCTGCATCAGTTGGTAAAGTTCGCCGGGCGAGTCGGCCCGCCTCAGGTCGTCGAGCTTGTGCAGCGGCACGAGCAGCGAGGGATCCCGCAACGCCGCGTAATCGCGCTGGCGCATGCCGCCAACCTGCTGGGAGTTCGGGTCGTTCGTCCCCTCGCCCTCCGGTTCGGGATCGATCCCCCCCGCCGCGGCGTCCGCAAAGGCATCCTGTGGCAGGGGATCGCCCTCGACCGGGGCGGGACCCTGGTCGTCAGCCCCCTCGGCGCCCGCATCCGCCTGCTCGCCCTCGCCCGGGGTCGCGCCTTCCGGCGGTGCGTCGTCGGTGGCGGAGGGAGCCTCCGTCGGCGGCTCGGACGCATCGCGGTCGACGTCCGGCGCCCGCGGCAGCCGCGAGAGCTGCACCAGGTCCGACTGAATCCGGTCCCAGTCAAACGCCCTGGCGTCTAGCGCACGCCCTGCCGCCACCGCGGCGAGACCGTCGCGAATGATCGCGGGGGGAACCGGCTCCTGGGAAATGCGGATGCGGCTCGCATTGGCGACCACGGCAAAGGCGAGCTCGGCGTAGTCCGGCGCACCGAGCGCGGGTCGGGCGGAGACCCGGCGAACCACCTCCGTCAATGACTCCATCGCGCGCGCCGTCGCCGTGATCTCCTGCGCCCGGGTCGCGCCCGGCGGCAGCCCGAGGGCCAGCAAACCGATTAGCGTCGCGGCCACCACGGCCGCGCGGGCGGATCCCGTGCCGCCGGAGGCATGGTAGGCGCGCGGCCGCGGCTGGAGCGCAAATTCGCGCCAGCAACTCCACGCGAGCAGCAGAATGGCGGGCGCGAGCAGCCACTGGTAACGCTCGCCCAAGCGGGTCCCGCCAGCGCGGACAATCCCGGCCGCGTCACGCTCGAAGGTCCGGTCGAGCAGCGCGGCCACGTCCACCCAGCGGTTGGCATCGCGGTAAAGCCCGCCCGTGGCCCGCGCGAGCTCCTCAAGCGCGGTGCGTTCAAGGCGCGAGGTGACCACGGTGCCCGCGGTATCGACCATCGGGCGGCCGTCGGCGTCCGGCACCCCGGCGCCCACGGCCGTGCCAAAGCCGAGGCTGATCACCCGCACCCCGTCCGCCACCAGCGCGGGCAGGCGGTCGCGCCAGGCGTTGGGCTCGGCCTCGCCGTCGCTCATCACGATGAGAAAGCGGTCCGTGGCCGTCGGCCCGAAGGTCGGCAGCGCGGTGGCCAGCATCGCGTCAAAGTCGGTGCCCTCGGCCGGCAGATACCCCGGCCCGAGCGCGGGCAGGAAGTCGCGCAGGATCTCGTAGTCGCTGCTCAGGGGCAGCTGCACGAAGGCCGTACCGGAGAACACCACCAAACCGACCCGTTCGCCGCGGAGTTGTCCGAGCAGCGAGGCGATCAGCAGACGGGCCCGTTCCAGCCGTGTGGGCCGCACATCCTCCGCCAGCATGCTGCGGGAAAGATCGAGCGCGATGAGGATCTCGCGGGACTGGTCGATGACCGATTCCTCCACCCGGCCCCACTGCGGGCCGGCCAGCGCCACGAGGACGAGACCCAGGGCCAGGCCGAAGCGCCAGGGGACGCGGGCGGGCAAGGCGGCGAGGCCGCGCGGATCAATCCGATCATGCGTGACGGCGAGGCGCCGCAGCTGCGCCGGCGTCTCGGCCGCGTCCGCGGGCCGCGCCGCGCGGCGGCGCAGCCAGAGCCAGAGCCCGAGCGGCACGAGGGCGAGCAGGAGGAAGGCCGGTGCGCCCAGGTTCATGCGGCGGGGACCCTCCGGGCCGCGGGCGCCAGCAGCGGGGCGCGGAAGGTGAAGGCGGAGGCTAGGAGGCAGAACAGCCCGGCCAGCGCGGGCCAGCGGAAGAGCTCGGTCGTGATGAAGGAGTAGCGGGGCTCGAACTCGATCTTCTGCGCCTGATCAATCGCGGCGAAGGCATTCTCGACGGCCGCGGCATCGTCGGCGCGGAAGTAGCCGCCCCCGGTCTCAGCCGACATGAGCTTGAGGGTCTCCTCGTCGAGGTCCGAGGGCCGCTGGCGGGTGCCGACGCGATTGCCCAGCTTGTCGAAGACCGGAAACGGAACGAGGCCGGCGCGACCGGCGCCGATCGTGTAGACCGGGATGCCGCGGTCGCGCGCGATCGCCGTGGCCTGCTCCGGGTTGAGCGCGCCCCGGTTGCTGGCACCGTCGGTCAGCAGGATGACAAAGGCCCCCACCCGCCGCCCGCCCTCAGAGCGGCCGCTCTGCTCCAGCCGCGTCAGCGCGAGCCCGAGGCCGTCCCCGATCGCCGTGCCATCCTCGATCAGACCCAGCTTCAGCCGGTCGATCTGCGTCTCCAGCCAGGCGTGGTCCGAGGTCAGCGGGGCCAGCGTGTAGGCCCGGCCCGAGAACACGATGACACCGATGCGGTCGGCGGGGCGGCGCGTGATGAAGGCCTGGATGATGGGCCGGATCGCCTGCAGCCGGTTCAGACGCTCGGTCCCGCGTTCGTAGTCCTCGGCGAGCATGGAGGTGGACAGGTCGATCGCCAGCATGAGGTCATAGCCACGCGATTGGACCTCGCGCCGCTGTTCGACGCGCTGGGGCCGCGCGAGGGCAAGCACGAGGCAGGCGAGCGCGGCGTAGGCAAAGAGCACATTCCACGGCAGCCCGCGGAGCCGGGTCTCGCCGCGCCACGCGCTGACGAAGGGCACGAAGAGCACGGTCACGAGCCCGCGCCGGCGCAGGGCAACCGCGGCGAGGATGAGCCCCAGCCCGAGCAGCCACCACGGATCGCGGAAGACGTAGGTCGTCATGGCGCGCGGAGATCAGCCCAGGGCCTGGCGGCGGGCGTGGAAGAAGCGGACCACCGAGGCGAGCAGGTCCTCGCCCGTGCCCACGGCCAGACGGCCAAAGGGATCCGGGAAAAGCGTGCGCCAGCCCTCCTCCCGCGCATGGCGCCAGGCCGCGTGCGCGGCGCGCGCGGTCGGCGAGTCCTCGAGCAGGTCGACCCGGCCGGACGCCGGGTCATAGGCGGCGAAACGCTGGCCGGAGGGAAAGGAGAGGTCCCACGGGTCGTCGACGCGCACGCCAATGGTCTGGTAACGCTGCTGCAGCCCGGCCCAGGCCGGTGGCACGGGGCGCGGC
>CAYWRG010000046.1:0-5075 GCA_964460715.1 uncultured Opitutus sp.
ACCTGTTACCTATGTCCTGAATACAAACTGTTACCCTTGTCCTGACCGCACCCGCATGCCAGTCAGGAACTCAGGTTTCAGGTCTCAAGTTTCAGGTTTCTTATCTCCGCCTCCCGCGGATCATGCCTTCGGCGGAACCTTCATTCCGAATTCCTCAAGGATGGCGTCGATCATGGCGACTTTCTCCTCGTGGGGCATCGCGGGATGCAGGCCGGCATGGCGAATGGTGCCGTCAGGGGCGATGATCGCCATGTACGGGATGCCTTGGATGCCGTAGTCGGGATTGAAGACCGGCTGCTCGCTGAAGGCGACGGTCCAGGTGACGTTGTGCTTCTTCGCGAACGCGGGCATCAGCTCAAATTCCTTGGCGGGATTGCCGCGGGTGTCGATCGGCTGGGCCTCGAGGTTCAGGACGCGGCCCTGCAGGCTGGTGACGCCGATGATCTCGACCGGAGAATCCTTGTAGTGGGTGACGAGTTCGCCGACTTGAGGAAACGAGCTGAGGCAGGGCCCGCACCAGGTGGCCCAGAAATCGAGGACGATCACCTTGCCCTTGAGCGCATTGAGGGAAGGGAGGCCGCCTTCGCGATTGGACCAGGTGAAATCGAGGGCCGGCGCCGGCTTGCCGATCAGGGCGGACTGGAGGGCGGCGGCCTTGTCCTGCGCGTCGAGTTGCGCGAGAACGCGATTGGCGTCCCGGCCTGCGTCCGTGTTGGGAAACTTTTCCGCCAATTGCTTGATAAAGCCGCGCGCGGTATCGGCGTCCTGGAACACCTGCACGTAGAGGGACACCTTGGTCATGAGGGCGAGGGCCGCCAACTCGGGGTTGTCCTGGCTCGATGCCTCGATCAGCGCGTCAAATTTCTTGATCTCGGGAGCGAGGGCTTCGGCGGTCACGGCGCCGGCCTCAAGGCGGGTCTGGACTTCGGCGACCAGCGTACGCAGACCCGCGAGCGGATCGGCGGTCGGCGCGGCGGATTGGGCCTGGCTGCTGGCGAGGAGCAGGGTCAGGGCGGCGAACGATGAGAAAAGGAGGCGTTTGAGCGGCATAGCGGGTACGGGCAACCTCGTCCAGCCGGTGGCAGGGCGCAAGCCAAAGCCCGGATTGGGTCGGGGCCGACCGGCAACCGGAGTTGCAACCGTCGCGTTGCCATCTATGGTTCGTTCATGCCCGGACCCCAGTCCAGCGAGGGAACGCCGTCAGCGCAGCCGTCGATGTTGTCCGGAAATCAAGGCTCGCTCGCCGCTCTGCTGGCCAGCGTCCCCGGGATGGTGTATCGGTGTCGCAATGACAGGGATTGGACGATGCTGCTTGTCAGCGAGGGCTGCCGTTCGCTCACCGGGTACGCGCCGGAGGATCTCGTGGAAAACCGCCGGGTCAGTTTTGGCTCCTTGATCGACCCGTTGGATCGCGCTCGGATCTGGAATGAGGTGCAGGGCGAGCTTCAGGCGGGCGAGACCTTTGAGCTCACCTATCGCATCCGCACCGCTGCGGGGGCGGTGCGCTGGGTTTCGGAACACGGCCGCCGGGCTTTGTCGGAGAGCGGAGGCTTTGTCCTTGAAGGCTGCATCTCCGACGTGACGGCTCGGCGCGAAAAGGAGGAGCGCCTGGCCGAGAGCGATCGCATCAACGGTGCGATCATCGACCAGACGTTCCAGTTCATTGGCCTGCTGGATGTGGAGGGGCGGATTGTGAAGGCCAACCAGACCGCGCTGGACGCGGCGGGCATCCGGATGGAGGCGGTCGCGGGCCGGCCTTTCTGGGACACACCCTGGTGGTCGCACTCATCCACGGAGCAAGCTCGGCTCCGCGAGTCGGTGGCCCGGGTGGCGCAGGGCGAATTCATCCGTTACGAGACGACGCATCCGCTGGCGGACGGTCGGATCATCCATGTCGATTTCTCCCTGAAGCCGATCAGCGACGCGGGCGGCCGCGTGGTGGGGGTGGTGGCCGAAGGACGGGATGTGACCGATCACAAGCGGGCCGAGGAGGCCCTCAAGGCCTCGGAGGAGAAATTTTCGTCCGCCTTTCACGCGAGTCCCGATGCGGTCATCCTCATGCGAGTGGACACGAACCGGATCGTGGACTGCAACGAAGGCTTTGAGCGCATCTTCGGCTGGACGCGGGACGAGACCATCGGGCGAACCTCGCTGGAACTCGGCTTGTGGGACAATGAGCAGGACCGGCTCACCGTCCTGGCGGAGGCACTGGCGACCGGCAAGGTTCGGGGCTTCCGGGGAGTGGGCCGTCACCGCAGCGGCGAGCAGCGCGACGTGCTGCTCGCGATTGAGACGGCCAGGATCGGCGGGGTTCCGCACCACGTGGTCGTGACGCACGACATCACGGAGCAGGTCCGGGCGGAGCGGGCGCTGCGCGACTCGGAGGAGCGTTTTGCCAAGGCCTTCAACGCGAGTCCCGACTCGATCACGCTGACCGACCTCGCCACGGGCCGCATCGTGGACTGCAACAAGGGCTTTGAGCGCGTGTTTGGCTGGAAGCGCGAGGAGGCGCTCGGGCGCACCACCTACGAACTCGGCCTCTGGGATGACCCGACGCAGCGTGAGCAGCTCACGCGGCAGGTGAAGGCAGGCGAAACCGTGCGCGATCAACGCGCGGTCGGTCGGAGAAGGAACGGCGAACGCTGCGAGGCGCTGGTGTCACTGGATATCTCCGAGATTGGCGGGGTCCCGCATCTGATCCTCGTGGCGCGCGACATCACGGAGCAGGTTCGGGCGGAGCAGGCGCTGCGTGACTCGGAGGAACGTTTCGCCAAGGCGTTCCACGCCAGCCCGGACGCGATTGCGATCACTGATCGGGAAACGCACCGGATTGTGGATTGCAACGAGGGATTCGAGCGCCTGTTCGGCTACGCTCGGGTGGAGGCGATCGGACGGATCCCCTCTGAACTTGGGTTGTGGGCCGATGGCGGTGACCGCGACCGGATGGCCGAGTTGGTGACCAACGGCCCGGTGCGGGACTTTCAGGCGACGGGCGTGCATCGTGACGGCAGCCGGATCGAGTGTCTGCTCTCGGTTCATCCGACGACGATTGCGGGACGGCCTTGCGTGATCGGGGTCGCGCGTGATGTGACCGCCCGGCTCCGGGCGGAACGCGCCCTACGGGATTCGGAGGAGCGCTTTGCCAAGGCGTTTCACGCCAGTCCTGATTCCATCACGATTTCGGATCTGACGAATCACCAGATCGTGGACTGCAACGAAGGCTTCGAGCGGATGTTTGGCTACGCGCGGGATGAGGTGGTTGGGCGCAGTTCGGCCGAGATCGGCCTGTGGGTCGACATCAGCGCCCGCGAGCAGGTGTCGAAGCTGGTGCGCACGGTGGGCTTTGTACGGGATTTCGAGACGAGTGCGCGGACCAAGGATGGCCGTCGCATCGAGTGCCAGCTTTCGATCCATCCGGCGACCATCGGGGGCAATCCCTGCGTGATCACGGTGGCGCGCGATGTCACGGCGCGGGTGCATGCGGAGCGGGCTTTGCGCGAGTCGGAGGAGAAGTTCGCCAAGGCCTTCCGCGCCGGCCCGTATGCGCTGACCATTTCGGACCTTGAAACCGGCCGCTACCTGGAGGTGAACGATGGCTTCGAGGAAATCTTCGGCTGCAGCCGGACCGAGGCGATCGGCCGGACTTCGCATGAACTCGGGATGTGGAACGACCCCGCGGTTCGTGACCGACTGCTCGCAGCGCTCAAGCGCGACGGCGAAGTCCGCGCGATGGAGATCGCCTTCTGGCGGCGCGACGAACGGGTGATCCATTGCCGCTGCAGCTGTGAGCAAATTGAGCTGGGCGGGAGGGCATGCATGGTCACGGTCACCGAGGACGTTACCGCCCAGCGCGAGGCTGACCGGTCGCGGCTGGAGTTGGAAAACCAGCTCCGCCAGGCCCAGCGACTGGATGCACTCGGACAACTTGCCGGCGGCATCGCGCATGATTTCAACAACATCCTGACCGGCGTGATGGCGTACACGGAGCTGGCGCTGATGGAGGCGCACCGACCGGCCGAGGTGAAGAAGCACCTGACGGAGGTGCGCAAGGCCGGTGAGCGGGCCAAGGATCTGGTGCGGCAGATCCTCGCCTTCAGCCGCCAGCAACAGCAGGAGCGCAAGCCGGTGCGCCTACACACGACGATGCGCGAAGCGGTGAAGCTGCTGCGCTCGACGCTTCCGAAGACGATCGGGATCGAGTCGGACATCGAGTCGAATGCGCCGGTGGTGCTGGCCGACCTCACGCAGATCCACCAGGTCATGCTCAATCTGTGCACGAACGCGGCGCATGCCATGCGCGGCAAGGCTGGACGACTCAAGGTGACGCTTGAGACCGTCACATTTGAGGCGGGTGGCGACGGCGGCCCGACCGGGCTTCGGCCGGGCCGGCACGCGCTGATCGCCATTAGCGACACGGGGCATGGCATGGACGAATCGGTGCGGGCCCGCATCTTCGAGCCATTCTTCACGACGAAGGCCCCCGGTGAAGGAACCGGCCTCGGTCTTTCGGTCGTGCACGGCATCGTGGAGGACCACGACGGCGCGATCACGGTCGATAGCCGCGTCGGCGATGGGACAACCTTTCGGCTCTATTTCCCCGAGCATGTGACCGAGGAGGCTGAGCCGACGATGGCTGCGATCGTGGCGCCGAAGGGAGGCGGACAGCGAGTACTGTTCATTGATGATGAGAAGATGATCACCGATGTGGTGGGACGCCTGCTCTCCCGGATGGGCTATAAGCCGTCGACGTTCACTGATCCCGAGGCCGGGCTTGCGGCGCTGGCGGCGGATCCGGGGGCATTCGACCTCGTGTTCACGGATCTGACCATGCCGGGGATCACCGGCGTCGAGGTGGCCCGGCGGGCATTGGAGCTGCGCCCGGGCATTCCGGTGATCATGGCCACCGGCTACAGCGGATCCTGGACGGCGGAAAACCTCCGCGCGCTCGGGATCAGCGCACTGGTGCAAAAACCCCTGACGCCCGCGTCGCTCGCGGAAGTGGTGGCGGGGGGCGTGGAGCCCCCCCCCCCCCGGGAGAGCGGGTGAGGGGCCCGGCCCCCGGAACCCGCGCGCCG
>CAYWRG010000046.1:5085-16449 GCA_964460715.1 uncultured Opitutus sp.
CCCGGTTCACGGGCGCGAAGCGACGCTCCTTCGCCGGACAGCGTGCTGGGAGATTGACCACTTTCGTGATTTGTCGACCAATGGGAAGCGTAGCGCCGGGACAGTGACGTTTCCGCGCGCACGTCTTTTCCTCTTCATGAACCTCCGCCCCTTTGGCCGCACTGGCCGCATCGTCAGCGAAATCGGCCTTGGCACCTGGCAGCTCGGTGCAAACTGGGGCGACGTATCCGATGCCGACGCGATCCGCACCTTGCAGGCGGCCTATGACAGCGGTGTCACCTTTTTCGATACGGCCGATGTCTACGGCATGGGGAGAAGCGAGACCCTGATCAGGAAATTTCTCCGCGAAACCCCGGGCGCGCGCGAGCGGGTGTATGTCGCGACCAAGCTCGGGCGGCGGGATTGGCCGCATGGCTTTACGCGTGCGAAGGTCACGCAGTTTGTTGACGATTCGCTGCGTCACCTCGGCGTGGATTGCCTCGATCTCACGCAGACCCACTGCGTCCCGCTCGAAGTGATGCGGGATGGCGCGATGTTTGGCCACCTCGACGAGTTGGTGAAGCAAGGCAAGCTCAAGGCCTACGGCGCGAGCGTCGAGTCGATGGAGGAGGCGGACATCTGTGTGCGCGATGGCCGCTGTGTTTCGCTCCAGATCATCTTCAATCTTTTCCGCCAGAAGCCGATCACGACCCTGTTTGACGCCGCGCGTAAGGCCAATGTGGCGCTGATCGTGCGACTGCCGCTCGCGAGCGGGCTGCTCGCGGGCAAGTTCTCGGCGGCATCCACGTTCCCGGCGGACGACCATCGTACGTTCAACCGTGACGGCCAGCAGTTCAATGTGGGCGAGACGTTTGCCGGTCTCCCGTTTGCGAAGGGCGTGGCCTTGGCGGATGCGCTCAAGCCGCGCGTTCCGGCCGGTTGGACGATGGCGGAGTGGGCAATCCGCTGGTGCCTCGATTATCCCGCCGTATCGGTGATCATCCCGGGCGCGCGCAATCCGGAGCAGGCCCGCGGCAACGTGACCGCCTCCACCCGCCCGCCGCTCAGTGCGGCCGAACACGCGGCCTTGGCGGATTTCTACCGCAAGGAAGTCACGGCCCACATTCGCGGTCCTTATTGAAGCTGCGACCGACGAGGTAGGCGCGCACGGCCGGATCCGTGGTGAGCCCGCACCACCCTGTAGGGCTTATGTGTTGTCACTTGGTCGGCTGGAATCGAATCGACCACGGCCCGGAGGGGGCCGTGCTCACAGCGAAGACGGGCCAGCCGGAGGCATTTCGACCGGGAAATGTCCTGAATCAGATCTTTCAACCACGGATGGACACAGATCACCACGGATTCGGATTCGCCGGGAAGACCGCGGTTTGCCCCGACGAGAAGTTCCAAGGTTGGATCGACCCTTTGAGTGATGGCGCTTCCGTTGGTCTTCCATCCGTGTGAAGCCATGTCCATCCGCGGTCAAAATTCTGATGCGGTGTGTCCAAAGTCATTCAGACCGCAGCGCGATCATCGGATCGACGCGGGTGGCGCACAGGGCGGCGATGGTGGCGAACGTCACGAAGTCAAACGGGCTCACGCCATACAGCTGACTGCGCAGCAGTTGAGAGGAGGCGGCGGCGCCGAGCAGACCGGCGATCAGACCGACGACGACGGGGCGCATGCCTTCGCGTGCGACCAGCCGGATGATTTCACCAGGACCGGCACCCAGGGCGAGCCGGATGCCGATTTCGCGGGTGCGCTGGCTGACATGATAGCTCGTGACGCCGTAGAGGCCGGTAGCACTGAATCAGCCCTGAGGAAATCTGAGACCTTGGGTTGATCGCAGAACGCGACTTTAGGGACGCCGCGTCCGATGAGATCCGGAGTGAACGGGTCGGTTTCACCCCCTCAGCGCCTTCGGTGCCTGCTTGAACTTCTGGCGGAAGCGGCGGGAGAAGTAGAGCGGATCCTCGAAACCGACCTCGGCGGCGATGGCACCAATCGGGAGGTTGGTCTGGGTCACGAGTTGGCGCGCGATCATGAGGCGGAGATCCTCGCTGAAGCGCTGGGGCGTCGTGCCGATCTCCGCCTTGAAGAGGTGGCTCAGGCGTGACGCCGAAAGGCCGCAGTGCGCGGCGAGGCGTCCGAGATCGAAGGGCTGGTCGGGGTGCGCGGCAAGGTACTCCGCAGCCCGTTGGGCACGCTCATCGGTCCGGCTGGCGTGGCCGTTGCCGTTGAAGCGGTGGATCCAGAGCAAGGCTTCTTCCAACGCATTCAGGGCGAACTCGTCCCTTGCTGCTCCGCCAACGCGGTGGCTTGTAACCATTCGCTGCATCGCCCCCTGCACGGCACTGGCGGCGGAGCCACGCAAGTGCACGCGGGATGTCCCGCCAACGGCGCGCGGCCAGGGGAGCCAGGGGCGCCAGTGGGGGCGGGGTTGAAAATGGGCCCAGCGCAGGTGCCAGCGTCCGGTGGCCTCGTCGGTGGCGTAATCCTGCATCGCGGCGGGTGTGTAGAGGAGCGCATCGCCCGCTTCGAGCCGGATGACCTGATCACGCAGGCGCACCCGCCCGGCTCCGCCCGTGGTGACGATCAGCAGCCAATCGCCGCTGCCCTGTGGCCGCCAGTTGTCGTATCCGCGCCCTTTCCGAAACTCACCGCAGACGATCGGATCAGCGTGGGCGTGCGGAGTGACGGATCGAGTGGCTTCCATGGGCGACAGGATAATCCATATCTTTGACGCAGCAATCCATTCTCAGGCGACGGGATTTTCCGTAAGATCGCCGCCTTTCGATGATCACTTTACCCATGGTTGCCCCTGTTTCCACCGTTTCCTCCCTGATCACGCCTGCCCAGATCGAACACTTCCACCGCGATGGCTGGTGTGTGGTCGACAGCCTTTTCTCTGCGAACGAGATCGCTGCGATCGAAGCGTTTTTTGAGGACTTCAAGCATAACGGTGCCGCGATCTACGACGATGGCATGAAGTTCGAGGACATCGATCCGGCCAAGCGGCAGCTCCGCGCGATGCATCCGCACCGGCACAGCGAGCGCGCCCGGCAATGGGCGCTGCAGCCGCGGGTGCTGGACGTGTTGGGCGTCCTCTTGGGACGTCCCGCGCTGCTGGCACAGACGATGTACTACTTCAAACCGCCCGGGGCGAAGGGGCAGGGCATGCATCAGGATAATTTTTATCTCCTCGCCGCTCCGGCCACCTGTATCGCGGCTTGGACGGCGATCGATGCCGCGGGCCTCGACAACGGTTGTCTCTGGGTCGTGCCTGGCTCCCACCGGCATGCGATTCACTGCCCGGATGCGGTGCCCGGCGAGAACTGGAACAACTACGGCGATTCGCACATCAATCCGTTCCCGCGGGAGGCGAAACCGATCCCGGTCATCGTTCCGCGCGGCTCGACGATGTTTTTCGGCGGACAGCTGATCCATGGATCGGGACCCAATCGCACCCAGACCACCTCGCGTCGCACCTTCATTGGGCACTACGTCGACGAGAGCACCACGTCGCTTTCGAAATTCTATCATCCGGTGCTCAATCGTGACGGCGAGGTCGTCTCCACGGTCGCGGTCGATACCGGAGGCGGCCCGTGCGGCGACGGCAAGGGCGGCGGACTGCACTGATCGCCGCGGTCCCTGACAGATTGATCTCATGCGTCTCCTGCTCGCCCGGCACCTGTGGGGGGGCGATCTTTCCGCGGGACTGGACGCGGCTGCGGTCGGCTGGCGTGCGGCCGGATACGAGGCCATCGAAACCTCGATCCGTCACGTGCCGGATCCGGTCGCCTTTCGGTCATGGCTCAAGCGTGAGCGTTGGGCCTGGATTGCGGGAGTCTATTCGGACGACTTCCGCCTCAACGGCAACGTGCAGGCGCATCTCCGTTCGCTGCGCGAGCAGGTGGCCGAGTGTGCGGATTCGCCCCCGCTGCTGATCAACGCCCACTGCGGACTCGACCGGTGGACTCCGGCCGAGATGGAGGATTTTTTCGGTGGCGCGTTGGCGATCGAGCGTGAGTTCGGTCTTCCCCTCGCGCACGAAACGCATCGCCGGCGCTGCCTCGGCACGCCTTGGGCGACGCAGGCCGTGCTCGCGCGGTATCCGACGCTCAAACTGACGGCCGACCTCAGCCACTGGGTGTGCGTGACTGAGCGACTGCTGGAGGATTTTGAAGATCTGATTAATCAGGTCGCGCGGCAGACATGGCATGTCCACGCGCGGGTGGGATTTGAGCATGGCCCGCAAGTGCCGGATCCACGGGCGCCCGAGTGGGCGCGGCAGGTTGCGGCGCACGAAGCTTGGTGGGCGCGCATTTGGACGCGCCAACGTGAACGCGGACTGGCGGTGTCGACGCTCACGCCGGAGTATGGACCACCACCGTATCTCTGGACCTGGCCCCACACGCAGGCGCCGGCGGCGGATCTGGCAGAAGTTTGTGACGCGATGGCTGCGCGCCTGCGGAGCCAATTTGGCTAGGCGCCCGGACCGCGCGGAAGGACACGGCCACGGATTGGATGCGGAGTTTGGCCACGGCGGACACCGAGCTCGGACAAAGAGAATGAGCGGGTCCGTGGGCTTTGCGCTCGAACTCCGGGGTCAGCGACCCCGGCTACATCTCGATCCGCTCAGGTCGGAAATGCGTCGCTTGGCTGGTTCGGCGTGTAAGGAATGGCGGCGGGCGGTTCCTAACTCCCTGAACCCACCTCATGACTTCCGCCGAGCACCACGCTTTGTTTGACCGCTGGATGGCTGACCATCCGGGGATTCTGCATCGGGTGGCCAACGCCTTTGCGGAAGGGGCGGATCGGAGCGATCTGCTCCAGGAGCTGATGCTCGCGGTCTGGAAGGCCGTGCCGGCCTTCAAGGGAGGGAGCAAGGCGTCCACCTTCATCTATCGGGTGGCGCACAATGCGGCCCTGACGTGGAAGCGCGGACATTCGACCTACCGGCGTCACGTGGATCGTTTCGAGGCGCTGCACGTGCCTGACGAGCCGGCCGCGGCCGGCTCGGACGGGCGTGACCGTGAGGTCCTGGCTCTGCTCTACGCCGAGATCCGACAGCTCCCGCCCCTGGATCGTTCCCTCTTGCTCCTGCACTTCGACGAAGTGCCGTATGCCGAAATCGCCGACGTTCTCGGGCTGACCGAGACCAATGTCGGCGCGCGTCTTACCCGGACCAAGCAACGCCTGGTCGCCACCCTCCAAACCAAGACCCACTCACAACCATGAGCACCGATGACCTCCACCGCGCGTGGAAATCCCCTGCCAACCGTCCGTCCCCCGAAGCTTCCGCCCGCGAGCGTGCGGCGTTTGTCCTGCTGCTCCAGCGCGAGCACCGTTCCTTTCGTTTCTGGGTGATCCGCGCATTCTCACTGCTGACCGTGATCACGATTGGCTTTGGGGTCTCCGTGGCGAGCAAAGGTTCCTTTGACGTGAAGGGCGAGTGGGCCGTGCTGCTGCTGCTTGCCCTGCCTTGGGTGGGGGCATTCGCTTTTCTTCGCGGCCATCTCCAGCATCGACGCGCCCATCCTGACTACGATCAATCCGTCGCGCACAGTGTACGTGCCCTGCTCGACGCGAATCGCGCAGCGCAGCAGCGCTCGCGAATGCTCCTCGGGCTATTCGCCCTCACGGCGCCGTTGCTGGCGGTGAGCATCTGGCAACTGCAGCAGGGGGGGAAAGCCCGTCCCCACGAGGAAGCGTCGCTCACGACCGTCATGGCCGTCGTCCTGGTCCTGTCAGCGCTCGGCGTTTACTGGCAGGCCCGCCGCCTTCGCCCGGAAGAGGAGCGGCTGACCGAGCTGGCCAACGAGTTTGCCTGAAGCGTTCGAACCGTTGACCCGCGAAACACGCGGAAGCCTGCGGAAACAAAAAAGCCCCGCGCCGTGATCGGCGCGGGGCTTGGTCTTTGCTTGGGAGCTTGAAGCTTACCGGTTATCGCTGCCGCGTAGCGCGGCTCACCTCTTCGCGGCGGCGAGGCGGGCGACCATCCTCGCTGGTTCGGCCGCGGCAATTCACGGGGAGGACCGCCGGCTGCGGCCCGAGGAGATGCGCTTGGCCGGTCCTGTCGCTGAATTTGTCGATTGATTGCGGACCTTCGGGCACCGCTGGCGTCGCGAGACCTTCGCGCCGAGCCTGCCTGACGGATCCCTCCGCAACCCCGCCTTTGGGGCTCGTCTTGCTCAGCAAGCACCTTCCGATTCTGCGCCCCTTCGCGGGTTTCGCGCCACGTACGTTAGCTTACGTATGGCTGGTCCCTTTGAAATCGGCTACTTTGCATGCTGCAAAGGCCGGAGGTGACGGCATTCTGTCCGAGAAGCCGGTCAAGGTTCATGACCCCACTGCGGTACACGACCAAGAACAACGCACTCACCTCGTCGCAGACCTGGGTGTTGGACGGAGCGTCGCTACGGGTGGAAAATCTGACCGGTGGCTCCCCGCGGGTTGTCCCGCTGTCGTCCATCCGATCCTTGCGGCTCGATTATGCGCCTTCCCGGCCCGAGCGTAACCGGTACCGGTGCACCTTGCTGGCCACGGGATTTTTTGGACTCGAGTTCTATAACCGGACCTACAAGGCCCCGTTCGTTTTCAATGACACCAGCCCGGAGTACGTTGCCTTCGTCCGCGCCCTCCATGCGGCGCTGATCGCCCATGCGCCGCGTTGCCGCTACCACGCCGGTGCGGGCTGGGGCTCCTACGTGCTCAACCTGCTCGTGACCGTTTGGATTGCCCTGTGCTTCGCGGCGATCTCCTGGTTCCTTTCGCGGGTGAACCTCACGTGGATGATCGCGATCAAGATCGCGCTCCTCCTATTCTACATGCCGGCGCTCGTGCACTGGGTGCACCGCAACCGCCCCCGCGAGTACGAGCCGGAGTCCATCCCGCCAGATGTGCTCCCCGTTGTCCCCGCCATGGCCGGCCCGCCGCCTTTGCCCGGTGCAAAAGCGCCCGGATAGTCCGGTCCGTTTCCGCCCTTTCTCCCAACGCCACCATGCCCGCATCGTTCCGTCTCTCTTCCCCGGTTCTCGCGTTCCTCATTTTCGTTGGTCTCGTTGCGAGGCTCGGGGCGCAGTCGGACCCCCGCTACGCCTTTGCGGTGGCCGGCGGGGTCACCTGGGCGGGCGGCGGCGAGCCGGACGTGGTTTTCGTCAGCGGTGACGGCGACCCGAAGACGGTCTGGTCGGCCGACGAGGGTATCGTCTATGCCGCCCAGGCGGGCCCAAGGCTGGCCCTGGGCACCTTTGAGGCCCTGTACACGCTCACGCCGGGATCGTGGACAGGCGTCAAGACTGAGACCGGCCGGACCATCACCGCGCTGGCCGCGAGTGCGTCGACCGCCGTGGCGTTCACGGGAACCTCAACCGTGTGGATCCTCGGCGCCGATGGCCGTTGGGCGTCGCATCCCAGCGGGATCACCGGCATGGTGAACGAAGTCGCGTTTTCCCGCGGACGATGGGTGGCGGTGGGCAGCACAGTCTGGGCCGTGCCTGAGGACCTCGACGAGGACTCTGAGGATGCCCAGCCTCCGGCCACGTGGTACCCGGCGGCCCAGGTATGGACGTCGACGGATGGCCGAACCTGGACGCTGGCGCCGCTCCCCGGTCAGGACGATGGCGGTTCAGCAGCACTGGTGGCCGTGGCGGGCGGTCCGCAGGGTTTCCTTGCGATCAGTGAGGCGGGTGAGGCCTGTTACTCACTGGATGGTTTGACCTGGACGCTCCGGTCGATTCCCGCGGATTTCGAGGCGGAGGGGAATGCCCCGATCCTCCGGGCCTTGGGCGGAGCATTCTGGTTGCAGGAGGGAAATGGTGACGAGACGGGCAAACTTTTCCGGACGGTTGATGCCCAGACTTGGGAGCTCCAACCGCTGGCGGAAGGAGCCAAGCGGGCGGCACTGCTGATCAAGGATGGCATTGTGCAGGCGGTTGGCCGGAGAAAGGAAGGACGGACCCTCGGCGTTGCCGCCCTGACGGAGTACGCCCGGGTTCCCGAGCCGAACGCCAAGGAAATCGCGGCGGTCGCTGCGAAGGTGGCCGAGGGAAAACGCCTAGCCGACGAAAAGGCTGCGGACGAGCGCCGGGCTGCGGAGGAGCAGGCGCGCGCGACGGAGCGGGCGGAACGCGAGAAGCGGCTGGCCGAGCAGCGGGCGAGGGACGAGGCGGTGCGACCCTTGGTCGCGGCCTTGCAGCAGTTTGAATCTGAGATGCTCGCGGCCCGCACCTACGATGCGATGGGGAAGCCTCTCGGAGAATTGGTGAAGGCCGTGGAGGGCAAGGTGGACCCAGCGCTGGCCAACGCGATCTATACGGCGGCACGGGATGTCATGGCCTCGCGAGGGGGTGCGCTTGGCGTGCACGCGTTTTCGATGAGCATTCCCGATTCGCGACTGGGTGCGCTGATGACTTTCCTCCGCGAGCAAGGCACACCGAAGCACCGTGAGATCATCCGAGCCCTGAGCGGACAAACCCTTGACCGTTTGTACAACCGACCGATCACTCCGGTGGACACGAGTGCCTGGCCGCCCTCCGAGCGCGAGGCGGCCACCCAGGCGCGCACGGACCTCTGGGATCTGAGCCGAATCCGCGGCGCGCTGATGTCCGGCACCGCAGGCGCGGCGGTCGATCTGGAGATGGCCTATTCCGAAGGACAGAGCGTTCCCGCCGATCCCGCGCTGGCCCTGTTCTGGTCGCGGCTCGGTTTACACCTGATGCCGGAACTCAATGCGGTGCTGGAGAACGATGATCGCTTCTACGAAACCGCGATGGCCAAGGGATCCGCCTTTGGCCGTCTCTGGCGTGCGCAACGTCTGTCCGACGCCCGCGGCGGAGAGGTGGCGGCGGAGGTGCGCGCGTTGCTCGACGAAGCAGCGGAGCGAGGCTTCAGGCAGCGCGATCAGTTTCTGGCGGAATATGAGTCAGAATGGAGCAAGGGGACAGGCGGGGCAGTCGCCGAGCCCCGGCGGTTTGAGTACACGTGGAAGATACCACCGGCGCTGGCGCCAGCGGAGGCGGCGCTGGCGCAGTTCGAGCGTGAATTTGTCGACGCCGACTCGTTGTCGGAGGTGGGGACACCCGCGGCACGGCTGATCTCAACCTTGCAGGGCGTGCTTCCGCGGGAGTCCTTCGACCACTGGCTGATGGGTGTCACGCAGTTCGTGACCCTGCACGCAGGAGTGGAGGGTTACATGGCCTACCGGCGTGCACTCCCTCCCGAGCTCGTGCCGCTGGCGTCGGCCTATGTGCTTGCCCACCATGAGCAGTACGTCAACCGGGTGCTGGCGCAGCCCGGGGCAGCGATCCCCGCCGACGTGCTTCGCGAGTGGCCGGCGCAGGCGCGGCGCAAGGAGCCGCGGCGCGAGGAACAAAACCTCTTCCTCGATCACGTTCGCGTACGCCTGCTGGAGGGTCAGGCCGGGGCCGCGGTTGACCTCGGACTGGAGTATTTCAACGGGCGCGGGGTCGCGACGGACCGCAACCTGCTCTACTTTTTTGTGGAGATCGCATCGGCGATCAAGGCGGGCAACTTCGCACTGCCCAATGACCGCAATCAGCTGGTGGATTTTCTGATCGAAGAAGGGGCGGCCCAGGGAAGCTACATGGCTGCATTGGAAATGATGCCTGAGGGAACGAGGATCATCAAGGACCCTGAGGTCCGTCGGCTCCTTGAGGCGGCCGCGCAGTCAGGCCACGCCCTAGCCTCGATGCGGCTGTCGATGAGCTATGTGGCCGAAATCGAAGCGATGTCCGGTGTCAGCGACAAGGAAATGGGTCTGGATTCAGCGTCGGTGGAACGGAGCCTGGCAGACATGCGGGCCATGGGCGTGTCTGAGGCCGCCATCGAGGCTTATGTCGCCCAAGGCGGGGCGGCAGGGGATGGAACCGCGGGAGGGAGACTGACCGCGGATGAGCAATTGCGCAGGGATCAGGCAGAGGCCTTTGGCGGCGACCCGGCTGGCGCAGACCAGCCAAGCGCTGGCAATGGCGAGGCCAATGGGGTCCGCCAGGCGGTGCCCGATGCTGAGAAGCTTCGCCGGTAGACCGGCCGCCTGAGCGACGCGGAGCTTACGTCCGTCCGGACCGCCATTGTGGGGGCCGGAGTGGACCGTCGGGCCATCATTGCGGGCGGGCAAGAAAAAGCCCCGCGCCGGTGAAGGCGCGGGGCGAGTGTGAGCGAGGATGCTGTCGGGTCTTACTTCTTCGCGGCGGCGCGCTTCTCCTCGACCGCGGCCTGAGCGGCGGCGAGGCGGGCGACCGGCACACGGTAGGGCGAGCAGGACACGTACGTGAGGCCTGCCTTGTGGCAGAACTTCACGGAGTCCGGATCGCCGCCGTGCTCGCCGCAGATGCCGAGCTTGATGCCAGGGCGGGTCGCATTGCCCTTCTCCGCGGCGATCTTGATCAGCTGGCCCACGCCGGTCTGGTCGATCGAGGCGAACGGGTTCTTCTTCACGATCTCGTTCTCGGTGTAGGCACCGAGGAAGGAGCCGGAGTCGTCACGCGACATGCCGAGGCAGGTCTGCGTGAGGTCGTTCGTGCCGAAGCTGAAGAACTCGGCGGTCTGCGCGATCTCGTCGGCGGTGAGGGCACCGCGCGGGATCTCGATCATCGTGCCGACGCTGTAGGCGATCTTCACCTTCTTCTCGGCCTGGACGGCCTTGGCGACCTCGTGGACGATCGCGACCTGCAGATCGAGCTCCTTCTTGAAGCCGACCAGCGGGATCATGATCTCGGGCTTGGCCTTGTAGCCTTGCTTGGTCGCATCGGCGGCGGCCTCGAGGACGGCGCGGGCCTGCATACGGGTGATCTCGGGGAACTTGATGCCGAGGCGGCAGCCGCGGAAACCGAGCATCGGGTTGAACTCGTGGAGCTCATGGACGCGGGCCATGATCTTCTCGACCGGCAGGCCGAGCTTACGGGCGAGATCCATCTGCTGCTCCTTGGAGTGCGGGAGGAACTCGTGCAGCGGCGGGTCGAGGAAGCGGATCGTCGCGGGATAACCCTTGAGGGCCTTGAAGATCCCGTAGAAGTCCTCGCGCTGGTAGGGGAGGAGCTTCGCGAGGGCGGCCTCACGGGCCTCGAGGTTGTCGGCGAGGATCATCTCGCGCATGGCGTCGATACGGTCGCCCTCGAAGAACATGTGCTCCGTGCGGGTCAGGCCGATGCCGACCGCGCCGAACGCGATCGCCTGGGCGGTCTGCTCGGGCGTGTCGGCGTTGGTGCGGACTGAGAGGCGGGTCGCCTTCGAGCACCAGGCCATGAGCTGCACGTAGTTCTTGAACTTCTCGGTCGCCTGCGCGGCCTTGTCGCTGGAGAGGAGGCCGGTGATGATCTCGGAAGGCGCGGTTGGAATCTGGCCGGCGTAAACCGTGCCGTTGGT
>CAYWRG010000046.1:16459-35559 GCA_964460715.1 uncultured Opitutus sp.
CGTAAACGAGACCGGACGTGCCGTCGATCGAGAGGAAGTCACCTTCGTGGAAGGTCTGGCCGTCGATCGTGGCGGTCTTCTTGTCGTAGTCGATCACGACGCCGGCGGCGCCGCAGACGCAGACCTTGCCCATCTGACGGGCGACGAGCGCGGCGTGGGAGGAGACACCACCGCGGGCGGTGAGGATGCCCTCGGCTGCGATCATGCCGCGGAGATCCTCAGGGGAGGTCTCGACGCGGACAAGGAGGACCTTCTCGCCCTTTTCCGCGGCCTGCACGGCGCGGTCGGCGTTGAAGTAGACCTTGCCGGTGGCGGCGCCGGGGCCGGCGGGGAGGCCGGTGGCGATGACCTTGGCCTTCTTGACCTCGGAGAGGTCGAAGATCGGGGCGAGGAGCTGCTCGAGCTGGTCGGCCGGGTTGCGCAGGATCGCGGTCTCCCAGTCGATGAGCTTCTCCTTCACCATGTCGGCGGCGAACTTGAGCGCGGCGGCGGCGGTGCGCTTGCCGTTGCGCGTCTGGAGCATGAACAGCTTGCCTTCCTGGATCGTGAACTCGATGTCCTGGACGTCCTTGAAGTGCTTCTCGAGCGTCGCGCGGACCTTGAGGAGCTCGGCGTAGGACTTGGGCATGACGTCCTTGAGCTTGAGCACGGGCTCGGGCGTGCGGACGCCGGCGACGACGTCCTCACCCTGGGCGTTGACGAGGAACTCGCCGTAGAACTCGTTGGTGCCGTTGGCCGGGTTGCGGGTGAACGCGACGCCGGAGCCGGAGGTCTCTCCGGTGTTGCCGAAGACCATGGCCTGGACGTTGACGGCGGTGCCCCACTCGGCGGGGATGTTGTACTTGCGGCGATACACGATCGCGCGGTCGTTCATCCAGGAGCCGAAGACGGCGCCGGCGGCGCCGCGCAGCTGGTCCCACGGATTGTTCGGGAACACCTTGCCGGTGCGCTCCTTCACGAGGGCCTTGAAGCGCTTGACGAGCTCCTGCTGGTCCTGCGCGGTGAGCTCGGAGTCGACGATGTCCTTGTGGTAGGTCTCGTGCTTGAAGCCTTCGATCACGGTCTCGAACGGCTCATGGTCCTCACCCTCGCGCTTCTGCACGCCGAGGACGACGTCGCCGTACATCTGGATGAAGCGGCGGTAGCAGTCCCACGCGAAGCGCTCGTTGCCGGTGGCGGCGGCGAGGGCCAGCACGGACTGGTCGTTCAGGCCGAGATTGAGGATCGTGTCCATCATGCCGGGCATGGAGTCGCGGGCGCCCGAGCGGACGGCGACGAGCAGCGGCATGCCGCTGGTCGCACCGAACTTCGTGCCCATGATCTTCTCCATGTTGGCGACACCAGCCTCCATCTGGGCCTGCAGCGAGGCCGGGTAGGTCTTCTTGTTCTGGTAGAAATAGGTGCAGACCTCGGTCGTGATCGTGAAGCCGGGAGGCACCGGAAGGCCGATGCGGGTCATCTCGGCGAGGTTCGCGCCCTTGCCACCGAGGAGGGCCTTCATGCCTCCGTGGCCGTCGGCTTTGCCGGCGCCCCACGTGTAGACGTACTTGACCGATTTGGCGGTCTTGACGCCCTTGGCGGCGGATTTCTTCGCAGAAGGCTTGGCCTTCGCGGCGGGTTTCTTGGCTTTGGATTTAGCGGCCATGTTTTATGGATGGGTAGGGTTAAAAAAAACCGAGGCGTTTGCAGGAAACGCAAAGAGAAAGGCAAAGCGTGACGCCCCGGGGCTGTCAACGGCGCGAGCGCAGGCGGATCACGGATTTCCGAGGGCGGAATGCCCCGAGCGGAGCAGGCGCCAACCCCGTGCGGCCGCAGCGTCCATCTGTAGGTTGGTGTAAGCAATTGACCATCAATTAATAAATATTGGAAGGCGGTGCGACGGATCTGGCGGGTGCACCCTTCTGAACGCGGAACTCCGCAATCCGCATTCCGTCTTCCCCTCGGGCGCAAAACCTCCAACATGGCGGGCTTTTACGCCGCGACCTCATGGGCCTCCCCTCAGATCTTCCGGATGACTTTGACCAAACCGCCTCGCCCGCGGAGGGGATTGCGCCGCGCGAGCGTCCGATGGGGTTTCTCGATCATCTCGAGGAGTTGCGCTGGACCTTGGTCAAGAGCGCCATCGCTTTTGCGGTCTTCGCGAGCCTGATCGGTATTTTCCTCAAGGAGTTCAACGACGCGCTGCTCTGGCCCCTGCATCATGTGCAGGCGCAGATGCCCCCCAATAGCTTTAACCTCGATCTGGGCACGACCTCGATCATGGAGGGGTTCACGGTCATCATCCAGATGTGTCTGATGGGTGGCCTCGTGCTCGCGGCGCCTTTCATTCTGTTTTTCATCGGCCAGTTCGTCTCGCCCGCGCTCAACGAAAAGGAGCTGAAACTCGTGGTGCCCGGCGCGCTGACGGCGTTCGTGCTCTTTCTGATGGGTGCCGCCTTCAGCTTTTTTCTCCTCGTGCCGAGCACGATCCGCGTGTCGCTCGAACTCAACGAGCTGCTGGGCTTCACCACGCGATGGACGCCGGGCAACTACTACAGCCTGCTCACCTGGCTCACGGTGGGTGTGGGGGCGGCCTTCGAGTTTCCGATGCTGATCGTGCTGCTCGTTTACATGGGCATGGTGACGGTGGCGAAGCTCCGCAGCTGGTGGCGTCATGCGCTGGTCGCGATTTTCATCATCTCCGCGGTCGTGACGCCCACGCCGGATCCCGTGACCCAGTCGATGCTGGCGATCCCGCTCTACGCCCTGTACTGGATCGCAATCCTCGTCGCCTCGCGCGTCGAGAAGCGGAAGACGGTCTGATTGAGTGTGGATTGATCGGGCCGATTACCGCAAGAAGGCGCGGAAGGCGCAAAAAATGAGAGACGATCCGTGGTTGTTTTTGCGCCTTCTGCGCCTCTTTGCGGCCCAAGGTTTGGATCGATCCGGAATCCAAATTCCGCGGGCGACTCCTCTGCTGGAGCAGGCTGGAGTGGTTCCGGATTTGGGTAGCCGGGGTCGCTGACCCCGGTCCGTAATCGCATGGAGGCAAAACGCGATCCCCGGGCTCAGCGAGCCCGGCTACCGTTTCCAGAAAAATACCCTAGTTGCCTGACTTCAATCGATCCGCAACCTCGGGGTGTTCCTCGAGGTAGCGGTTCAGCTTTTCGAGGGCGGCGAAGGTCTGGGTGCTGACGTGGTGCTCCATGCCCTCGACGTCGTGAGCGATCACGGATTCGTCGAGTCCGAGGTGGCGCAGGAAATTCGTCAGGAGCTCATGGCGGTGGGCGATGCGCTGGGCGACTTCCTCGCCGGCGCCGGTCAGGACCATGCCGCGGTACTTTTCGTACTTCACCAGGCCTTCGGCATCGAGCCGCTGGACCATGGTCGTCACGCTGGCCTGGGAAATCTTCAGCTCGGCGGCGATGTCGACCACGCGGGCATAACCCTTGGTCCTGATCAGTTCACTGATCCGCTCAAGGTAGTCCTCAACGGCCGCGGTCGTGCGCGGCGATGGCGTGGTGGGTTGCTCGGCCACGAAGGGAAAGAAGCTGCGGGGACGCAGCAGTCAAAGCCAAAGCCCCGGGGCGCAGGCCCGCGGATTACTTGCCGGCGGCAAGCAGCTTCTGGTGACGGTACACCATCCGCAGCATCCAGCAAGCGAGCCAAAACACGCCGCTGATGCAGGCAGAGGAGAGGGCGGCCCAGAGCGTGATCATCTTCGGGTCGTTCGAGGGAACGTGCGACCGGAAAAGGATGAACATGAAAGCAAAAAACCCGCCGGTGACGACCACATCGATGGCGAAATCAACCGGCTTGACGAGCTTGGCTTCGGGCTGGGACATGGGTGGTAAGGAGGAGAATCGGTGGACGGATGTCCAACGGAATTTTCGATTTTGGATTTTCGAGTTTCGATTTAAATCCAGATCAAGTGGCTGCAATTGAAAGGGTTGGCGATTCGGGGAATCGAAACACGAAAATCGAGAATCGAAATTCGCTTCACTTCACCAGCACGGGCTTGGCCTGGATGGTTGCTTTGGCGCGGGTCTCCAACGCCTTGGGCATGGCATCCATCAATTGGAGGATGCGCTCCGGGTTCGACGGGTGGGTTGAGAGGATGGCGGGTGGCAGGGGTTTGCCGGCGGATTCGGCGTCGAGTGCCTCAATGACCTGGATGGCGGCCTGCGGATCGTAGCCGGCGCGGGCCATGTACATGACGCCGATGTAGTCGGCTTCCTTTTCCTTGCCCCGGTCAAAGGCCAGCGCGCCCGCGCCGGTCGAGATGCCGTAGGCCTGCATGATGGCGACCGTGCCGAGGCTGCCGACGCCCGTGCCCATCATGGCGACACCGGTGGCGATCCCGCCGCCGGAGATCAGCATCTGCTGGGAGAGGCGCTCGTGGACGTGCTTGGCGGTCACGTGGGCAATTTCGTGGGCGATGACGGAGGCGAGCTGATCGTCATTCTTCACGATTTTGAAGAGGCCCGAAAAGACGCCCACCTTGCCGCCGGCCATGGCGAACGCATTGATTTGGTTGGGCACCTCGAAGACGACGAATTCCCACTCGGCATCGGGCATGTCCCAGAACACCACCTTGGAGAGGCGGTCGCCGACCCGGTTGAGCGCAGCGATGTGCTCACGGTTACGCGAACGCGGGTAGCTGGCCTTCATCTTGTCGAACTCCGCGATGCTCATCTTCGACACCGACTTGTCGTCGACCATGTTGACGGCACGACGACCGGTGACCGGGACTTGATGGCAACTCGTGAGGCTGGCCAGCAGCAGCGCGGCAATCGGGGCGAATACGACCTTGTTCATACGCGGGAGGGAAGGGCGTGGCAGGCGACAGTCAGGGTTCGGGAACGGGTGCAGGTAATCCTGACACCGCGGAGTTGGCAAGTGATCCCTCGGAAATGGGCCCGGATCCTGCATTCGCGAATGAGTTTGTGTCATTTGCAATTTATCCCATGTTCACCACGGTAAAGGGATCCGTTCGAGGGCCCTTTGCTGGACCCGCTTTCCCCTCACTGTCCAACCTCATCCCGCCTGTCTACTCCCATGGCCGAGGAACAAGATCCCACATCCGGTAAGAAGCATCGTATCATCCATTGGAACCCCGATGTCGGCAACCAGCCCGAGAAACGCCGCTGGACCCCGCTCCGCATCGCCGCTTTCGCCTTGGGTGGATTTGTCGGCTTGATTGTTGCCGGTCGCATCATCGTTGAGACGTCCAAACTCGTTTTCGGGCCGGATGTCTTCAAATCGGCCGCGGTGTCCGAAGCCGGCCCCGTTGCGGCCAGCGACCCGGGTTCGGTTTTCGTCAGCCGCTCGAAGGCCGAGCTCGCCCGGGAAAATGTCTCCAAGGCGCTTGCCGAGATGCGCCGCCTGCCGCAGGACCATCCGCAGCAGCTGCAGAAGCTTATCCTGATCGAGAAGGCCTACATCGGTGGTGAATCGCTGATCGACTCCGGTGACTATGCGCGTGCCTTCAATCACTTTGATGCGCTCGGCAAGGAGATCGACGAGTTTGGTCGCTTGGTGAAGGTCAAGCAGGAGGCCCAGCAGGCCTACGATGCGGTGCTGCTGAAGATCAAGGAACTCGATCGCGCGCGCTCGCTCGCACCCGAGGCGCTCGACGCCGCCTTTGCCGCCGCCGGCGTGGGCCGCCAGTTTCTTTCCGAGGGCAGCTTCGACGCTGCCAAGAAAACCTTCGACGACGCCTTCGCCGAGCTGAAGCGGGCCGAGACGGTCCTTGGCGACTTCATCGCCTCGAACCTGCGCGAAGGCCAGGAGGCCCTCAGCCGCGGCGATCGCGACGGGGCCGCCAGAGCGTTCCAGGCCGCGCTGGAGAAATCACCGGGCAACGAGCTCGCGCTGCAGGGCCTGAACCGCTCGCGCACGATTGACCGGGTGTACGCGCTGCTGGGCAAGGCCAAGGGGCTTGAGGACCAGAAGCGCTACGCCGAGGCTGCCGCAGCCTACGGCGAGGCCTTCGCGCTCGATGCCTTCTCCGCCACCGCCCAGCAGGGCCAGTCCCGGGCCGCGCGGCTGGAAAAGGAGACCCAGTTCAACGCCGCTTTCACGGCCGCGCAGGAAGCCTTCAACCGTCGGGATTGGGCGCGGGCCATCACCGAGGGCCAGAACGCGCTCAAGGTGTATCCAGACAAAAAGGACGTTGCCGACATGGTGAAGTCCGCCCGGGAGAACTCCCATCAGGATGCCGTGGCCAGCGCACTGGCCAAGGCCTACGAGCACGAGAACAAGTTTGAATGGGTTGCGGCCCGCGAGGCCTATGACCAGACGATGAAACTCTCGCCCGACCATGCCGATGCCAAGGAGGGCTACGCCCGCGCCGGCAAGGTCATCCGCGCGCTCCTCCAGTACGAGCGCTCCATCGACGAGGCGCGTGAACGCGCCGATCGCGCCGAATTCCAGGCCGGCATCCGCTCCTTCAACGAGGCGATGGCGATCAAGCCCGACTACCTGGTGAACTCGCCCGAGGTCGAGCAGCTGCGCGCCACGCTCATGGCGCAGAGCCAGCCGGTCGACGTCAACTTCACGTCCGACGGCAAGACCTGGGTCTCGATTTCAAACTACCGGATGCTCGGCCAGTTCTCCAACACGAGCGTCAAGATCCTGCCGGGCGACTACGAGATCATCGGTCGCCGCAAGGGTTACCAGGATGTGCTGCTGCTCCTGCAGGTGCGCAATGGTTCGCAGCCGCCGACGGTGGCCGTGACGTGCAACCTCAAGGCTGACAAGTGAGCCGGCCCGTCGCGTCATGACGCCCCGCCGCTTCCTCCCGTCGCTGGCCGCCGGCGTGCTTGCGCTGGCGGGCCACGGCCTGCTGGCCCAGTCCGCGTCCACACCGTCGTCCGGGGCGGGTGCCACCAACTCTTCCGCGGCCGCGCCCGCGAACGCCGCCGCCGCCAACCCGCGTCCGACCGCCGCGCGCGCGGCTGCCGCCCAGGCGGAGATACCCGAACCGAATCTGGTAGACGGTTCGGATCAGCCGGCCGAGGCCCGTCCGGACAAGGGTATGCTGGCTGAATTTGAACTGCCCGGCTCTGAGCAGCGCCCGGAGACGATGGAACAGTCCCAGGACCAGCAGCAGGGCGGCGGTGCCGGCGGGGAGGGACCACAAGGCGAGCAGCAGGGCACCGGCACGGGCGGCGCGGGGGGCAAGCCCCCGGATGGTGCCAACGATCCCAACGCCAAGGCCGAGGGCATTGCGGTGGCGGAGTTGAAGGTGGACGAGAATTCCGCGGCGCAGCAGGCCGCTCCGCCTCCCAAGCCGCGCGAGGTTTCGATGGGCGACCAGTCGATGAAGATTCCCGTCGCGGTGGCGCAGCAAAGCGTGATCGGTTCCCAGCAACAGGCGGGAGCCGGCCAGCAAAACGCCTCGAATTCCCAGCAGTATGAGAAGGGTGCCGCGGCCGGAAGATCCTCCGGCAACAACCAGAACAAGGGCCTGGAAAAGGGCCGCGCCATTCCCGAGGGGCTTTGATTATCCTGTGAATCCGCGCTTTTCGCTTCGTCTCACGGTTGTGCTGCTGGCGACCGCTCTCACGGCGGCGGCCAAGACCCTGATCTACCCGGTTGAGGCCATTCCTGACCTGTCCAGACTCGATGCGGATGGGTTCCGTGAGAAGTACGCCGGCATCAACGTGACCGGGATGGGCGTGGGCGACGAGGGTTGGTACGTGCGCTATCGGCACGCCAATCTCGCCTACTTTTTTGGCCCGATCGCGGATCGCGAGGAAGCGCGCAAAAACATGTGGGAGCTGGAGCGCGTTCGCGACGAGGTCGTCGCGAAACGGCCCACGCTCGCGGACAGCCAGGTTGACATGGTGCGCTTCGATTACTCCGGCATCTACGGGCAGGGCGGCAATACGCCCTTTGGTGGGGCCGAGTCGGATGCGCGCAACGGTCCTGGCGGCGACCTGGATGGCGATGGCATCACGAATGCGCAGGACGATGACATGGACGGTGATGGGATCCCGAACGCGCAGGACGGCGATGCCGACGGCGACGGGATTCCGAACGGTGCGGACGACAATCAATTTGGCGGCAGCCCCGGCGATCCCGCGATGGCGCCGAACGGTGACATGGATGGCGACGGCATCGCGAACAGCGAGGACGGCGACATCGATGGCGATGGCATTCCCAACGGCCAGGATCCCGAGCCGATGAAGGCCGGCGGCGGCTCGCAAAGTGATGGGCTCAACGGTCCAAACGGCGACATGGACGGCGATGGGATTCCCAATGCGCAGGACGGTGATATGGATGGCGACGGAACGCCGAATGCGCAGGATGGCGACGCGGATGGTGATGGGATTCCCAACGGTCAGGACTCCAATCCGAACGGCAACCCCGGCGGCCAACAGGGCAGCGATGGTCAGGGCCAACAGGTTTCACAGGCCGGTCAGCAGTCCGGTCAGCAAGGCCAGCAAGGTCAGCGTTCCGCACAACAACAGGGACAGCAGCAAGGCCAGCAGGGACAACCGAGCCAGCAGCAGAGCCAGGGCGGCCAGTCGGGTAAGGGTGGTCAACCCGGCCAGCCGGGTCAGCCCTCGCAACAGCAGCAGCAGGGCCAGCCTGGTTCACCTTCCGCCGACCCCATCCAGATGATTGTCGGCCTGCTTCGCGGGCTGTTGGGGCTCTGAGGATTTTCGATTCGCGAGTTCAGTCAGGAACAGAGCGAACATGATTTCCGCTCGGGTGTAGACGGGCTCGCTGAGCCCGGTCCGTTGCTCGAAAGATGGAACGCCTTGCCCTCAACGCGGTGGTTGGGGCGGCAGCAGGAACTGATTCATTCGATTTTCCGTACCGGGGTCAGCGACCCCAGCTACAGCAAACCGCCTGTTGCGCGAGCGTTTGGATCAGCTGCTCATCAATCGAAAATCGAAATTCGAGAATCGAAAAGAGGACCGCGCTCCGCGCGGTCACAGCTCGCTCACCGCCACGAAGGCGCCGCCGTGCTGGTACGTGATCTCGCGCATGAGATTGGCGTACTTGAGACCGGTGTTGCCGGAGGAAAGCTGGTAGCGCACCGCGGTGGGAAAGCCGATCGCATTGATCACGATCTTGCGCTCGCCCTTCTCGTCCGCGGGGTTGAGTTCGTCGAGCCGGCGGATCACCGCGTCAGCCGTGCCCGTGAACTCGTCACCCATGATGTAGATGCCCATCTTCATTGAGGGATTGTCCGCCTGGTAGAGGCGGGTGATGGCCTGGTAGATGCCGGGCACGGGATTGCTGTTGCTGAAGATGTCGTAGCGCTGGAGGGCCTGCAGCAGGCCGGCGCGGACCTCCGGGCTGTCCGGTAGCCACTCGCCGCGGGTGCGGCTGAGCACGAAGCGGCCGTCGGCATCGAGAATCTGGATACCCTCGATCTGCGGATAGGAACTCATGACCTGGTCGATCTTGGGAATGATCACTGGCCAGAATTCCCCCGTGTTCGGGTCACGCATGCTGCCCGAGGTGTCGATAACGAAGACGAGGTAGTTGCTGCCCACCGGGATGCCGACCGGGGTGGGCGGGACGTCCTTGAGCTTGAGCTCCGGCTTCTTCTGCAGGGCGGCGATATTCTTCTTCATCGCGTCGATCTCCACGAGGAGCGCCTGCTTGCCCGCCTCCTGGTAGGAGATCTGCTGGTCGAGGTCGTCGAGCATCTTCTGCAGCGTGTCCTCGCGCGTGATCTGCGCGGTGATCTCGGCTCGGGCGCTGGCTTTGGCCTGCAGATCCTCGCGGGTGGTGCGGTACTCGGCCACCGTGGCCAGTCGGGCCATCAGGATGCGCTGCAGCGTGTCGCGGATCTCGATCATGGCCTTGTCGTTCGAGCCGATGGTCAGCACGAAGAGCAGGATGATCGCGCCGAAACCGCAGCAGATGCAGTCGAGGAACGAGAGGGAAAAAAGGGTGACGGAACGGCGGTGAATCATGTGTCAGGCCATGATTTGGCCGGGCTGACGAGGGCGCCACGGGTGGTGTTCGCCAGTTCCCAGAAGAGGGCGGGGCCGGCCGGGTCGCCACTGAAGGGCAGCAGGATCGTGCTGACCGGGATGCGCGGGGGCAGTTGGCGGATGGCGATTTCGAAGAACCGGATGCGCTGGGTCTCGCCGACCTCGCCCTCGCTCAGCATCGAGTCGCTGCGGGTCGGCAGGCCGTCGGTGATGAGCACAATGCTGTCGGGCAGCTGCGGCATGTAGCGCACGGTGGAGAAGACGCGTTCCATGTTGGCCGCGCCCTTCGGCACCACCTGGCGCAGGCGGGTCAGGACCTCGGTGATCGACTGCTGGTCGCCGGGGCTGATCCAGTCATCGGGCCGGGACTGGAGCAGGGGCGTGACCTCGTCGTTGAAGAGGAGGATCTGGAACTTGGTTTCCGGCTCGAGGCTCGCGAGCAGCCACTCGAGCGAACGCAGGGTACGCTGCCACTTGGGCGCCTCGCGTTTCTTGAAATCGGGATCACCGAGGCGTGCGGACGCGCCCTCGATGGTTTCGTCGAGCATGCTGCCGGACGCGCGGACGATGAACAGCACATGCTCGCCCTCCATGCGGATGCCGGTGAGGTACTGGCGCCGGTCGACATTGGGAATCGAGATGGCGGGCGGCTCCTCTTGGGTGGGGATGGCCTGCTGCTCCTCCAGGAGCTTGGCGAGGGCGTCCTTGAGGGTGGAGACCTGCTGCAGCAGGAGTTGGAGCTCGTTCTTGCGCTGGGAAATCTTCGTCTCCGTGTCCGTTGAGTTCTCGCGCATGCCGTCGAGGTTCACATCCGTGATGGCGAGAGCCTTGGCCAGCCGCTCGATCTCGGCCTGCTCGGTGCTGATTTCCTTTTCCATTGCCGCGATGCGGTCACGTAGCTCGGTCAGGTCGGTCTCGGTGAAGTTGGTCTTCTGCCCGGTGGTCAGGATGAACAGCAGCATGACCGCACCAAAGCCGCAGCAGATGCAGTCCATGAAGGACAGGCTGAAGACCTCGACGTCTTTGCGCTTCTGCCGGAGCATGGCGGGAAATCAGGTCAGGCGGCGCTGCTTCCGTTGACGGAGGCGGGGCAGGAGGCGAGGAGGATCTCGGTGGCCTGGCCGGCGCCAATCAGGCACAGGCGGTCGCCGGCGACGAGATCCACCGGCGCCAGCGCGGTGCCGCCGGCCGGGAGCTCGAAGCGGATGCGGGAACCGTCGCGCAAGACGCGCACCGCGTAATCGCCCACGGCGTCGAAGGAATCCGGGAGGGACACGTCGACCTGGCTGTGGGTGTGACGGGTGCCAATGAGGAGACCGTTTTCCCCGATCGGCCGGCCGATGCCGTCGACGATCACATGGGAAGGGGCCGGGCGGCCATCGAGCGACGAAGGCCGGACGAGGTTCGCCTCGACGGGCAGCTCGTGCGCGGAGGCGAGGGTGAGCGGCACGCTGGCCTCGACCGGCACATCGGACAGGTCGCTCACGAGGGGCCAGTCATTGCCGAACGCGGCCGCACCCATGGCGGCGGCGCCGGGGCGCAGGCGCAGGATGCGGTTGAAGCCGGCCGAGCGCAGCTTGGCCTCAAGGCCCTCAAGGCGGGCCGCGCGATCGGTCAGGGAGACGACGCAGCGGGCCGGACTGAGTCCCTGCTCGTGAGCAACGCTCGTCACGTGGGTGACCAGTGTCTGGTCAAACCCCTGCATGTCCGCGGCCAGCTGGGCGCGGGTGACGGGCATCTGGTAGGAGCGACGGCCGGTGTTGATCTGGTAGAGGAATTCCTTCTCCAGCCGGCCGGGGCCGAGGAGAAAATCCTTCGTCTGCTGATAGAAGGCCTGCTCGAGCCGGCGGTCCTCATGGATGTCGAAGGCCGTGTGCCGCAGGAAGCGGTTGCCCATGGCGTTCTTCAGATGACGCAGGATCGGCGCGTAGCCGGTCTGGGGCACGTGATGATAGTGACGGCGGACGAGCTGGGTTTCCTGCCGGTAGACGGAGATCTCGGCCGCATGGAGATGGACGTCGACGTGCAGGACGGGACTGCCGCGGGGCAGCTCGCGCGCGGCTGCGCCACCGAGCGCGGCGCAGCCCATGTCAATGATGCGCACGAGCGGCAGCTTGAGTTCGCTGGCCATGCCGAGCAGCAGGCCGATCGTCTGTTCCTCGGCGGTGTTGTCGCGCAGGAAGCGACCCGGCACGGCGAGCACGATTTTCTCCGACGGGCCTGACCGGGCGCCGATGCGCTTCGCGTAGTCGCGGAAAAAATAGAAGGCCAGCTGCGAGAAGGAGAGGGCCGCTCCGTTCTTGCCCGTGAGCTCCGAGCCTTCGTGGGAAAGTTTTTCGAGGAAGAGGTGACTGACCGCACGCGGGTGGGTGAACCACATGCCCTCGGCCTCGGAGCCGTAGCGAAAGGTGTCACCATCCAGGCAGGCCACGGCGGGCCAGCCGGTTTCGCCACCGCCGAGGTCGATGACCTCCGGGCCGTTCTCCGTCTCGCGGGGCACATGGAGGGCCGCGGCACAAAATTCCAATCCAATGATGCTCATGGGGTGGCGGAGGATCAGACGACGGCGCTCGGCTCTTCTTGCGTCGGCACCTTCATCACATCGATCAGCTTGTCGCGGCAGTACTTTTGCAACTCGATGATGAGGCTCTCCTGTCTGAGCTGGAGCATGTGCATCATGTACATCTGGATCATGCTCAGCACGAGCGCCACGAGGGTGGAATTGAAGGCGAGCCCGAGCGAACTGGTGACGCCGCTGAGATCGCCCTTGATCGCCTGATCCGCCATGCCAAGTGCATCGCCAATGCCGCGCACCGTGCCGATGAAGCCCACCGCGGGAATGGCCCAGGCGATGTAGCGGGTCAGCGAGAGATCCGAATCGAGCGTGTCCGCCGCGAGCTCGGCGTGGTCCTTGACCGCGGCGGCGGCGTCCTGGACTGAGCCGGTCGAATGAAAACGATGCAAGGCGGCGAGAACGAACTCCGGGAGCAGGCGGTTGTGCCAGGCCGGGTTGCGCTCCACTGCGGCGCGCAGGTCCTTGTAGCGGTCGAGGGCGTCGTCAGGGATGATGCGCTCGCCCTGGTTGATGCGGATGAAGTCGTGCTTGAGCAGCTTCTGCTCCTGGCCCGCGTTACGCAGCTTGTAGAGGAGGATCAGGCTGGCCCAGACGAAGAGAATGCACTCCACCTGTTGCTCCGGGTCCTTCATGATGATGTAGACCGAGCGCGGAGGTACGTAGGCCTCTCCCGTTGCCTGAGCGGCCATGAGCCGGCCGGTGAGAAGCTGCTCGTTCGCCTTGGGTGTCACCACCAGGGCGTAGAAAGCCATCACTGACACCACCGCTATGACCAGACTGAGGTTGGGAACGAGGAACCGGGAAGAGAAAATTCCCTTGTTTCTTGAGATCATGGGTCTAGTTTTGGCCTCCGTCGAAAGAACGCACGGATACCCGCCTGCCATGATGTCGTTCAGCTGATTTTTGACTCGCAGGAAGGGGCATCCACGAAAGCAACATAAGCGTTTGAGAATTCAGCGAACACTGCTAGCGTAGTGTGAGTTCGAGTAAGCGCAATAAGCCTTTAGCCATTTTCCCCATGGTCGCCTTTTCCCGCCGGTCCTGTCGCCTCGTTCACTTGCTTGCCTGCCTGAGCGCGGGTTCGGCGATCTTCCTTTCCGGCTGTGCGAGCGGCGTTGCTCCTTCCAAGACGACCACCGGCGCCGGCGTGGGCGCGCTGGGTGGCGGTGCGGTTGGTGCCGTGGTCGGTAGTAACAGCAGCATGGGCACCACGACCGGTGTGCTCGGCGGCGCGGCCGCCGGCGCGATTGTCGGCGGTATCGTCGGTCTCACCCAGGAAATCAAGGAGCGCAAGGAGCAGGACCGCCTCGCGCAGGAGCGCGCCTACCAGCAGGAACTTTCCCGCAAGCGAGCCGAGGAAGCCAAGATCAAGGCGGCCATGGACGAGGAACTCGCCGCCGCGCAGGGCTTCCGCATCTCCGACATGGAACTGGCCGAGGCCCAGGGCCGGGTCGAAAACGCTTCCGAGCGTCTCAAGCGCCTGCAGGACGAGCGCTCGGCGGCGATCGCCAAGAAGAAGGCGCTCGACGAGGCCAATGAACGCCTCCTCACGACCGAGGCGGAGATTGCCCGGCTTGAGGAGGAGCTCGCGCGCCTCAAGAGCGACACCCCGCTGGTGGGCTCTGCGCCGACCGGCGACCCCGTCACGACGGAGGCCCTTCCACTCGCCGATGCGCCGCGTACCTGACCGGTCAGTCCAAGGCACCTTTCTGCTCTCGCCCTCCTCATCACTCACCGGACCATGATCACCCCGCGATCCCGCCGCCGGTTGCCTGCTTGCCCGAGCCTCGTCCTCGGTTTTTCCCTTCTTCTCGGCGGCTGCGCGACCACCTACGAGGTCGAGGTCGATTCGATCAGCCAGCCGCAAACGACGGAAGCGACGTCCTACCGCATCGTCACCAAGAACCCGACCGCCGACGAGGCCAGCCTTCGCCACAAGGAGGCCGCGGCCTACGTCAAGACCGCGCTCTCCGGCAAGGGCCTGTATGAGGCGCCCGAGGGTCAGCCGGCCGACATGGTGGTCGAGGTCGACTACGGCGTGGAGCCGCCCCGCGTGGTGATGGAACGCACCAGCACCCCTATCTATGCTCAGGTCGGCGGTGGCGTCCGCTACGAATCCGTCGTCGTCGGCACCGACAGCCGCGGTAATCCGATTGTGCGCACCGTGGCGGTCTACGAGCCGCCCCGCACCGAGGTCATCGGCTATCAGGACGTGGTGACCCCGGTCGCCATGTATGAAAAATATCTCCGTATCTCCGCCCGCGAAAACAAGCAGATGGAAGAGGGCCGCCCACCACCGGAGATCTGGAGCGTCAATGTCAGCAGCGAGGACAAGAGCGACGACCTCCGCAAGTACCTGCCGATCCTCGCGTCCGCCTCGGTCGACTACATCGGCAAGGACTCGGGCGAGAAGCAGACCGTGAAGCTCAAGGAAACGGACTCCGCCGTCGGCTTCATCAAGAAGGGCATGTGAGCGCGGCCTGAGGCCGCGCTCAATTGCGGACTTCGGATTGTGGATTGCGGATTGTTTCCGATCCGCGTGCCCAATGTTTGGCCCGGGGGTGCAGGCTTGTTAACTGGGCACTTGCCTGTTCGCGCGGCGATCCATTCCGCAATCCGAACTCCGCAATCCGCACTACTTAAGTTTTCCGCCCATCATGTCCGTGCTCGCGGCGGCGGCCCAGCCACCAGCCGTTGACGGCCCAGGCGACGGCGAACATCGCGCCCATCAGGGCCGGGGAGCCGCCGCCATCCCGGATCAGGTTTGAGATCTTCGCGCCAAGTGCGTCGGCGCCGCGGTAGACCGTGACGTCGATGAAATTCTTGGCCTTGTACTTGGTCTCGTTGTCGACGCGGCTGAAGAGCATCTCGCGGCCCGGACGCACGAAGGCATACTCACCCCAGCGGCGGATGACGAACACCACGGCGAGCACGGCGAAGGTGTGGAAGCTCGCGAGCAGCAGCATGCCGCCCACCATCACCAGAGGCACAAATGTCAGGAGCGCACCGACGCCGAAGCGCGAGGCGATGCGGCCGGTGAGGAAAAGCTGCGACAGGATCGTCAGGCTTTGCACCACGTAGTCGATCCGGCTGAAGACCTGGGTGCGCTCTGCGCTGCTCGCGAAGGTCGCGCGCACAAGTTCGAGTTGCTCGAAGTACAGGAACGTGTTGACCGAGGCCAACAGGGTCACGAAGAGCGCGATGCCGAGCAGGTAGGGCGATTTCAGCACGAGCGTGAAACCGGCGAGGGGATTGCCGCCCATCGGACGATCCTCGACAGGGGCCGCCGCCGTGGCCCAGCCCCGCCGGGCCCAGATGTGGAGCAGCACACGCTGGCAGACGATCGCGAGGCCAAACATGCCGGCGCCAACGAAGAGAATACCGGAGTTGCCGATTCGACCGACGAGGAGATCGGTCATCAGGGGCCCGGCGAGCGCCCCGGCGGTCCCGCCGGCGGCGATCACGCCGAACAGGCGTTTCACCTGCCCCGAATCGAACAGCTCGAGGAGAAAGCTCCAGAGTACCGATACGACGAACAGGTTGATGACGCTGATCATCACGTAAAACAGCTGACCCACGAGGACGTTGGATTCATTCCGCGAGAACGCGGCGCCGCAGGCCACCAGCGCCAGGGCCACGAAGCCATAGACCCAGGGCAGGAAAACCCGGCGTTGCAGCCGGGCGCAGACCGCGCCGTAGGCCGGCACGATCAGGATCGAGAAGATCCACGTGGCGACGAAGAGATCGCTGACCCGGTCTGACCCCAGTAGCGTGCCCACGGTCTCGCGAACCGGACGCACCGCAAAGTAGCCCCCGAGCAGGCAGAAATAGAGCAGGAAGGCGGCCACGACGGCCGGCCCCTCACCCGGTTCGACCTTGGCGAGTCGGCTGATCAGGGACCGGGCCGGCGGGCGGAGTTCAGTGTTCAAGGCGGTGAAAGGGGGCGGGTGGGGTCGTCAGACGAGCGGCAGGGATGCGGGCACGATCCCGGCGCGGCGCGAGGGTTGCTCTGCAGACGCGGGGCGAAGGCGGACGGTTACAGCTCCAGGGGCCATGAGGCGGGCGGACGACGTTAAAAGTGAGGGATGACACGAATGAAAGGCACGACGTGTAACCCGATTGTCACCTCGTCGTCTGATTCGCTGCGTCCCCGTTCTATTCCCCTATGTTCGATTTTCTGACCGAGCCCTTTGCCAGCGACCGAGTGGTGCTGCCGTTTCCTGTCATGTTGCACCTGGTGGCCGCCCTGGTTCTCGGCTTCGTGGTGGCCTGGGTCTATCGCAAGACACGAACGGTCGGTGACCCGGTGAGTTCGTTCCCGGCCACGCTGGTGCTGCTGCCGGTCCTCATTGCGATGGTGACGCAGGTGATCGGCGACAATGTGGCCCGGGCGTTCAGCCTCGTGGGCGCGCTGTCGATCGTGCGCTTTCGCACCGTGGTGCGGGACACCCAGGACACGGCCTACGTGATCTTTGCCGTCATTGTCGGCATGGCGATTGGGGCCAACCATGTGTGGGTCGCGGTGATCGGCATCGCCGTGGTCGGTGCGGCCGCGGTTTTCATTCGGTTTCGCGCCGAGCAAACCGGCTCCTCGGTCCCTTCGTTCCGACTCAATCTCCGACTCGCTCCGGGCCAGGACGTCGAGACACTTGCTGCTGCGGTCATGTCCACGCATCTGCGTCAGCGCGAACTGCTCTCGATCGAGAGCTCGCGTGACATCGAGGCCGTCGACTTCACCTACGACGTCCGGCTGCAGCCCGCCACCTGCCCGGGCGAAGTGGTCAAGGCCTTGCGCGGCGTTCCCGGCGTGCAGCAGGTGGAGATCGAGCGTCGCGGCTTCGAGAAATAGCCGCTCTTTCCGTTTCCTTTGCCGTCCTTTCCTGTCCGTTCAGCTCAGCCCTTTCGCGCCATGAAAATCCCCCTCATTCGAACCCTCGCCGGAGCCTTCCTGCTCACGGGCTTTACCGCGGTGACTCCGTCCGGCCTGGCTCAGGGGTTTCCTCCGCCCGGTGACTTTGGCCCGCCCCGGGGCGGCGGTGGTTTTGGTGGTCGCGGCGGTGGCATGCAGGAGCCGGAAATCGCGCTCGTCGACAAGTTTGACCGCGCCGGCGACAAGGTGCTCAACGCCGAAGAACGCAAGGAGGCCCGCGCGTCACTCGGCGCCATGGGCGGTGGCGGCCGTCGGCGGGGACCGCGCGGCGGCATGGCGGCGCCGGCCGAGCCCGGGATCAGGCTCAGTCCGAACGACGTGAAACCGGCGGGCGACGTGTCGCTCTATGATCCAACCGTGCTGCGGACCTACTTCATCGACTTTGACACCAGCGACTGGGAATCGGAGATGGAGGTGTTCAAGAACACCGACGTCGAGATCCCGGCCCGTCTGACGATCGACGGCAAGGTCTACAATGATGTCGGAGTCAGCTTCCGCGGTGCTTCCTCCTTCATGACCGTCCCCGCGGGCCGCAAACGTTCGCTCAACGTTTCGGTGGACCTTGTCCACGGCAAGCAGGACGTCCGCGGCTACCGCACGCTGAACCTGCTCAATGCCCATCTTGATCCGACATTTCTGCGCTCGGTGCTCTACTACCAGGTCGCCCGCGCCTACATCCCGGCCTATCAGGCCAATCATGCGCGCGTCGTGATCAACGGCGAGAACTGGGGGGTGTACGTCAATGTCCAGCAGTTCAACAAGGACTTCACCGAGGAGTTTTTCGATGACGACAAAGGGGCGCGCTGGAAGGTCCCGGGCAGTCCGCGTGGACGTGGCGGCCTCAATTACCTCGGCGACGACGCCGCGGCCTACCGTTCGATCTACGAGATCAAGTCAAAGGACACACCCGAGGCGTGGGCTGCGCTGATCAAGCTTTGCCGCGTCCTCAATCAGACGAAGCCCGAGCAACTCGAGGCGGCGCTCTCCCCGCTGCTCGATATCGACGGCGCCCTGAAGTTTCTTGCGATCGAGAACGTGCTGATCAACTCGGACGGCTATTGGGTGCGCGCGAGCGACTACAATCTCTACCAGGCCAAGGACGGGCGGTTCCACCTGATCCCCCATGATGCCAATGAAACCATGAGTGCGCCGCAGGGACCCGGTTCCGGCGGCGAGGGTCTGGAACTCGATCCGCTGGTCGGCCTGGGTGACCTGAGCAAGCCGCTCCTCGGCAAGCTGCTCGCGGTCCCGGCGCTGCGGACGCGTTACCTGGGCTACGTCCGCGACATCGCGCGTGACTGGCTTGATTGGAACAAGCTCGGCCCGATCGCGACCCGCTACCAGGCGCTGATCGATCACGAGGTCGAGATCGACACGCGCAAGCTCGACACGCACGAGAATTTCACGCGCGGCCTGACCGAGGATGTGCTCTCGCAGGGCATGCGCGGCGGCAGCTACCTGATTGGCTTGAAGACATTTGCCGACCAGCGCCGCGCCTACCTGCTCAACCATCCCGAGATCCGCGCGCTGGCGCCTTGAACGGATCGGAATCCAAGCCTACGAATTCACCGATGTCGGATTCGGAGTTTGGCCACAAAGAACAGGTATGCGGTCAATCAAGGGGAAAGTTGGATTGATTTGATTTGAGCAGAGA